>NZ_POSP01000003.1:1276058-1914087 GCF_002885975.1 Paucibacter aquatile
GCCTACCGCCTGGCCTTTGACGACAACGAGTTCCTGCTGCGCGACGATCTGCGCCCGGTGCGCATGCAGCTGGAGCTGCTCAAGCCCGAGCTGATCCAGCAGGAGCTGGGCATCAAGTCCACCATCGTGATGTTCGGCAGCGCCCGCATCCTGCCGCGCGAAGCGGCCGAGCAGAAGGTCGAACAAGCCCGCCAGAGCAACGACGCCGAGGCGCTCAAACGCGCCGAGATGCAGCTCACCATGAGCCATTACTACGAGGAAGCGCGGCGCTTTGCGAGCCTGGTCACCACCGTCTCCACCCAGCGCCACAACCCGATCTATGTGGTCACTGGCGGCGGCCCCGGCATCATGGAAGCGGGCAACCGCGGCGCCTACGAGGTGGGCGGCAAGAGCATCGGCCTGAACATCGTGCTGCCACACGAGCAGCACCCCAACCCCTACATCACGCCGGAGCTGTGCTTCCGCTTCCACTACTTCGCCCTGCGCAAGATGCATTTCCTGATGCGCTCGGTGGCCCTGGTCTGCTTCCCCGGCGGCTTTGGCACGCTGGACGAGCTGTTCGAGACCATGACGCTGATCCAGACGGGCAAGAGCCGGCGCCGGCCCATCCTGATGTTCGGCCGCGAGTTCTGGACCCGTTTGATCAATTTCGACTGGCTGGTCGAGACCGGCATGATCAGCCCTGGCGACGAGAAGCTCTTCCATTTCGTCGAGAGCGCCGAGGAAGCCTGGGCCCTGCTCGAATCGGAATACGACATGAACCCCGGGGCGCTCGACTGCGACGCGGCCGACTGACACCGTCTTCCCCGACCCACCCCACACATAACAACACAGGACCACTGACATGACCACACTTCGATCCGTCTCCCTGATCGGCGCGCCCACCGACATCGGTGCGGGTGCACGCGGTGCCAGCATGGGCCCGGAAGCCCTGCGCGTGGCCGACCTGGCCGCGGCGCTGCAGAGCCACGGCGTCGATGTGCTGGACCGTGGCAACCTCAGCGGCCCGTCCAACCCCTGGCTGCCGCCGGTCGATGGTTACCGCCATCTGAACGAGGTGACGGCCTGGAACCAGACCGTGCACGATGCAGTCTATGCCGAGCTCAAGACCGGCCGCATGCCCATCCTGCTCGGCGGTGACCACTGCCTGGGTCTGGGCTCGATCAGCGCCGTGGCACGGCACTGCCGCGATGTGGGCAAGAAGCTGCGCGTGCTCTGGCTGGACGCCCACGCCGACTTCAACACCAGCGCCCTCACGCCCAGCGGCAACATCCACGGCATGCCGGTCGCCTGCCTGTGCGGCTTTGGACCGCAGCAGCTGATCGAGATCGGCGGCAAGGTGCCGGCCATCAGCCCCAAGTGGGTGCGTCAGATCGGCATCCGCAGCGTGGACGCCGGCGAAAAGCGCTTCGTCAACGAGCAGGAGCTGGAAGTCTTCGACATGCGCTACATCGACGAGATGGGCATGCGCCACACCATGGAGCTGGCCCTGGCCACGCTGGACGCCAACACCCATCTGCATGTCAGCTTCGACGTCGACTTCCTCGACCCCGACATCGCCCCCGGCGTGGGCACCACCGTGCCCGGCGGCCCGACCTACCGCGAAGCCCAGCTCTGCATGGAAATGATCGCCGACACCGGCTTCCTGGCCTCGCTGGACGTGATGGAGCTGAACCCGGCGCTGGACCTGCAGAACAAGACGGCCAAGGTGGCGGTGGATTTGATCGAATCTCTCTTCGGCAAATCCACCCTCATGCGCAAGTAAGTAAGGCTGATCGACCGGGACTCGGCGGCGCCGCGGGATGCGAGCACCGCCGAATCGGCGCCTCAGGTGCCCTACAGGCCAATCAGGAGGCCGCAGGCTCCAGTGTCGCCAGCAAGGCCACCAAGCCAGCATCCAGGGCGCGCCACTCGCTGCTCTTGAGCGGCGCCAGAATCGCCTCTTCGTTGGCGACATGAGCCTCCACCGCCTGATCGATCAGGGCCAAACCCTGAGGTGACAGGCGCAGCAGCAGGCTGCGTGCATCTTCCGGGTTAGGTACCCGCTCTACCCAGCCGGCGGATTCCAGGCGCTGCATGCGATGGGTCATGGTGCCCGAGCTCACCATCAGGGAATTGAGCAGAGCCGAGGGCGAGAGGCAATAGGGCTCGCCGGAGCGCCGCAAAGTGGCCAGGACATCGAACTCCCAGGCACTCAAGCCGAACTGCTCGAACCTAGCCTCCAGCCGGCGCTGCAGCAGTTGTGCGCAACGCTTCAAGCGGCCAATCGTGGCCATGGCTTCCAGTGCCAGATCCGGCCGCTCTAACCGCCACTGCTTCAGGATGCGATCGACTGCGTCCTCCGCGCCAGCGCTTGTCTCTCGTGCCATGGCCTGGTCTCCAAATTATCTTGACTTCAAGATTATCTCCTGCGATATTTATCTTGAATTCAAGATAAATTCATGAAACCAAACGCGACAAACACGCCGCTCGGCACGCAGCTCTTGCTGACCGCTATCGCCCCTCTCATTTGGGGCACGACCTATCTGGTGACCAGTGAATGGCTGCCAGCCGGCCGCCCCTTCACCGCCGCCGCCCTGCGCTGCCTGCCAGCGGGGCTCTTGCTGCTGCTGTGCTTTCGCCAGTGGCCGAGACGCCAAGACTGGGGTCCGCTGGCCCTGCTTTCAGCGCTCAATATCGGCGCCTTCCAGGCCTTGCTCTTCGTGGCCGCCTACCGCCTGCCCGGCGGCGTGGCGGCGGTGTTGGGCGCCATCCAGCCACTCTTGGTGATGGCCATGGCCTGGGCGATGGATGGCCGGAGGCCGCGCCGCCTGGCCCTGGCAGCCGGCACGGGCGGAGTGCTGAGCATGGCCGCCTTGCTGCTGGCACCCGGGGCGGCCTGGGATGCCATGGGTGTGAGCGCAGCCCTGGCTGGCGCCGCCTGCATGGCGGCAGGCACGTTTCTGTCACGACACTGGCGCATCGATTTGCCGGTGCTGCCTCTGACGGGCTGGCAGCTGCTGCTCGGTGGCTTGATGTTGCTGCCCTTGGCGCTCTGGCTGGACCCGGCGCTGACGCAGATCAGCGCGAGCGAAGCCGGCGCCTACCTCTACCTCAGCTTGATCGGCACCTTGCTGAGCTACGCCCTGTGGTTCCGCGGCCTGCGCTTGCTGCCACCCGTTTCGGTGGCATCCCTGGGCTTGCTGAGCCCGCTGTGCGCCGTGCTGCTGGGCTGGCTCTGGTTGGATCAAGGCCTCAGCCCGATCGGCGCGCTGGGTTTTCTGGGCGTGCTGATCAGCATCGCGTTGGTTCAGCGCGCCAGCCTGAGCAGCGCAGCACCTGGCACCAAGGCTTGACGGCGATGTGCAACGCAAGCTCCTTCCATGTCTACTTTCTCACTCCCGGCTCAAAGCCCCACACATGCCATGAACATCCAGACCTTGATTGAACAACGCGCCTCCAGCAACCACTTTGATCGACATCGCAGCTTGAGCCCTGCCCAGATCGAGTTGCTGGCCAGCTTGGCCGGGCGGGCGCCCTCGGCCTTTCATTTGCAAAACTGGCAGTTCATCGCCGTGCAGACCGTCGAGGCCAAGGCCCGGCTAGCGAAGCTGGCCTATGGCCAGCACAAGGTCGAAGACGCCGCTGTCACCTTCATCATCTGTGGCACCCTGAACGCCCACCGCCAGCTGGCGCAGACTCTGGAGCCCATGGTCGCTGCCGGGCAGTTGCCAGCCACCGTCAGCCAGAGCTGGCAGCAGATGGCCACCGCCGCGCTGGAGCAGCAAGCGCAGGCGCAACGCGACGAGGCGATTCGCTCCGCCTCCCTGGCGGCCATGACCTTGATGCTGGCCGCCGAGGGGATGGGGCTGGCGTCCTGCCCCATGAGCGGCTTCGATGCCCAAGGACTGAGCCTGGCTTTTGGCTTGGCGCCTGAGGTCCTGCCGGTGATGCTGCTGCCGGTCGGCTACTCCGCCGAAGGCAACTGGCCGCAGAAGCCGCGCAAACCACTGGCAGAGATTCTGCGTTTCGCTTGAGTCCCGTCTTCAGGGCAGGCTCAGCCACTCGCCTTCATCCACACGCAGCTGGCGGATGTCCTCGCCCTCGAAGGCGTAGGTCAGCGTCAGCTGCTTGCGCCGGCCCGGTGAGGGATCACCGCCCATGGAGCCGTTGTCCACCCGCAGGCGCAGGCTGTTGCGCTGAATCCGGGCGCGCAGCAGATCGCTGACGTCGGCGCTGCGGCCACCCTCGCCGTAGCGCGCGCTGATGATGCGCAGGGGCCGATATCCCGGCCGCGGCGGGCCGCTGTCGTCCTCGCGCCAAGGGCCACCCGAGCCCCAGCCCAGGAACATCTCGCCGTCGATCCAGCTGCCTTCCTCATACTCGAAGCGGCGCTGGCGGCCGCTGGGCGTGCGCGTGTCCAGCCACAAGGTCTTGCGTCGCCCGGGCGCCGGATCGGCGCCGCCGAACAAGTCGTTGACCACCCGCACGCGCCGGTCGCGCCGTGCTACGCGGCGCAGCTCCTGCGTCACATCGATCTGATGGCGTTCGGTGCCATAGAGCGCGCGCACGATCTCATAACGCCCATCATCGTGACCACGTCCACCGCCGTGTGAACCCGGATCGCGGTGCTCGATGTAATCCCAGCTGCCACCCTCGGCGTGCCCCCAGTCGCCCTGACGCCAGCCGATGAAGTGGCTGCCATCGACCAGGCTGTACTCGGCATACTCGAACAGGCGCCGCTGCCCGTCCCGATCGCGGGTCATGATGCGCAAGGTCTTGCGTTCGCCGGGATCGGGGTCCACACCCAGCACCTCGTTGTTGACCTGGAAATGACCATCCCGGCGAGCGAGGCGACGCAGCTGCGCGCTGACGTCGACATGATTCTGCGCCGTGCCGTATCGGGCATGGAGGATCAGGTAATCGCCCTCATCCCAGGAATCACGGTCGCGTGCCCGAGCCGCAGGCAAGGCGCCCAGACACAAGGCGGCGCCCATCATTCGTACAAAGCGCTGTCGTTTCACAAACGTCCCTCTCGATGGTGGATTTTCTAGCGTCCCTGGCCTTGGCAACGCGGGCGCTCTGGACCGGGTTGTCATCGCGGCTGGGTGCAGCTGTTCGAATTTGTTTCAAATCAGGCGCTGAGGATCCAACCTTCCAGCGGGTCCATTGCCGCCGGCAAGCCGTATCCGGGCTGGGTCTGCGCCCAGCCGGCCTGCATCAGGCACAGGACAGCGTCCAGCCGGTCGCCGCTGGCATCGTCGATCAAGGCCTCGCGCTGGCTGTGGCTGAGCTTGAGGCGCAGACCCAGGCGGCTGCGGCCCTGCTCCAGGGCATCGATCAAGTCTTTGCGGGCGATCAGGCGCTCCGGTGTCTGCTTGGCGCGCTCGTCGCTTTTGTAGCTGCGTCGGCCGAGAAACTCACGCGCCAGCAAGCCCGGGTAGGCCTCCAGTGCCACGCGTTGGCGGTCGCCCTCACACAGACCCGGCAGGTGCACGCCGGCCTGCAGCAGCACAGGCACACCCGCGTGAAGCATATAGGCCACCGGAGGGTTCACCCACTTCATGCTGGGCGAAGAGCCGGCCGGCAGGTCGCAGGCTCGGTGGGCGAACTTCTGGCCAGCCGGACGGGCGTCACAGAATGCAGCAAAGGTGGCGCGGATTTCGGCGCGGCTCAGGCCGCTGTAATGCGCCATCAAGGCCCGCCATTCCTGCGGCCAGCCCAGAGCCTGCACCAGCTCGCGCGGCAGGCCGAAGGGAAAGTCAAAGCCACCCAGCCAGGGTTCGGGCCGGCTCAGGAACTCGGACAGCTGAGCCAGGGTCTCAAAAGCCAGCAGACCATCCAGGCGCAAGACCTGACCCTGGCGGCGGCCCTGGGCCACGGTGATGGGCTTGCGGCGCGTCGGTGCGCTGCTGAAATCAAGCCCCAGCAAGGGGGAGTCGGACGAGGCCAAGGGCGCGCTAGAGTGCATGGGCCACACTCTAATCGCCCCGCCACGCCCACCCCACAAAGGAAAGCCATGTCCTCGGCCGAACAACCCGCTTCATCCCCTGTCAGCGACAGCCACCACAAGCCGCCTGTCGAACACCTGGTGGTCACCGAACACAAGCTGGTGCTGGGCAAGCGCACGCTGGAATACACCGCCACCTGCGGCACGCTCTTGCTGCAAGAGGTGCACAGCGAAGCCGAAGGCGCCCAGAAAGGCCAGTTCAAGGGGCACAAGACACGCGCCAGCGTGTTCTTCATCGCCTACACGCTGAAGCGCGAGGGCAAGAAGGCCCCCTCGGCCTCAGAGCGCCCCCTGACCTTCAGTTTCAACGGTGGCCCGGGTTCATCCAGCGTCTGGCTGCATCTGGGGCTGCTAGGGCCCCAGCGTGTGCCCACCGATGAGATGGGCCAATGCGGCGCCCCGCCCTACGCCCTCACCGACAACGAGTTCAGCCTGCTGAGCGACTCCGACCTGGTCTTCATCGACCCGGTGGGCACCGGCCACTCGCGCGTGGCCGAAGGCGAGAAGCTGGCCGAGTACCACGAGTACCAGCGCGATCTCGACGCCGTGGGCGAGTTCATCCGCCTCTACCTGACGCGCAACGCTCGCTGGGCCAGCCCCAAGTACCTGATCGGCGAGAGCTACGGCACGACCCGCGCCGCCGGCCTGTCGCGCCATCTGCAGGACAAGCACAACATCCACCTCAACGGCCTGATGCTGGTGTCCATGGCCGTGGATTTCCAGACCCTGGGTTTCGATCACGGCAATGAACTGCCCTTCCCGCTCTTCCTGCCCACTTACGCCGCCACCGCCTGGTACCACAAGGCCTTGAAACCGGCGCAGCTGAAGAAGCCGCTGAAGCAAGTCGTCAGCGAGGCCGAGGAGTTCGCCAACGGCGAGTACTGGCTGGCCTTGATGCAGGGCTCACGCCTGAGCCCCGAACGGCGCCAGAAGGTGGCCGAGACCCTCTCGACCTACAGCGGCCTGAGCGTGGCCTATCTGCTGCGTTGCGATCTGCGGCCGACCGAGTTCCGCTTCTTCAAGGAGCTGCTGCGCGAGCGCGGCCAGACCGTGGGCCGGCTGGACAGCCGCTTCCTGGGCCTGGACCGCGACGATGCCGGCGAGCACCCCGAGGACGATGCCGGCATGAACAATCTGGTCGGTGCCTATGCCGTGGGCATCAACCGGGTGCTGCGCGAGCAGCTCAAATACGAGCGCGACGAGCCCTATCTGGTGATCGCGCCGCTCTGGAACACCTGGGCCTGGAAAGGCTTCGAGGGCAAGTACGTCAATGTCGGCGACAGCCTGCGCCGTGCCATGCACGCCAACCCGGACATGCGCATCTACGTGGCCAGCGGCTACTACGACCTGGCCACGCCGCACGCAGCGGGCGACTACACGCTCAGCCACCTGGGCCTGCACGGCAGCCTGCACGGCAAGATCCAGGTCAGCTATTTCGAGGCCGGGCACATGATGTACATCCACCCGCCTTCGCTGGAGCGCATGGCGCAGGAGCTGCGTGAGTTCGTGCGCGGCGGCGCAGACACGGGCCGCTGAGGCTCCAAAGAAAAGGCCCTGTCCGTCGGGACGGCAGGGCCTGTGCGGCGCTTGCGGCCGAGGCTCAGAGGCGGAACACCGCCACCGCGCGCGCGAGCTCGTCGGCCTGGGTCTGCAAGCTCTGCGCTGCGGCAGCCGACTCCTCGACCAGCGCCGCGTTCTGCTGGGTCATGGTGTCAAGCTGGCTGATGGCCTGGCCGATCTGACCAATGCCAGTGCTTTGCTCGGCGGTGGCATGGCTGATTTCGGCGACGATGCTGCCGACCCGCCCGATCGAGGCGATGACATCCTGCATGGTGCCGCCGGCGCGCTCGACCAGGGCGGCCCCGGCCTCCACGCTTTCGCTGCTGGCGGTGATCAAACCCTTGATCTCCTTGGCGGCCTCGGCGCTGCGTTGCGCCAGGGAGCGCACCTCGCTGGCCACCACCGCAAAGCCGCGCCCCTGCTCGCCGGCGCGGGCGGCTTCCACGGCAGCATTCAAGGCCAGGATATTGGTCTGGAAGGCGATGCCGTCGATGGTGGAGATGATGTCGCTGATCTTGCTGGACGAAGCGCTGATGCGGCTCATGGTGCTGACCACCTCGCCCACCACCTCACCGCCACGCTGGGCCACGCCGGCGGCTTCGGCCGCCATCTGGTTGGCCTGGCGGGCCGACTCGGCGTTGTGCTTGACACTGGCGGTGAGCTGCTCCATGGCCGAAGCGGTTTCCTCCAGGTTCGAGGCCGCCTGCTCGGTACGCTGACTGAGGTCATTGCCGCCCAGCGCTACCTCGGCCGAAGCATTGGCAATGTTGTCGGTGGCGCTGCGCACCTTGGCCACGACCTCGCGCAAGGACTCTTGCATGGCTTGCACGCCGCGCATCAGGTCCGAAGTCTCGGAACGGCCGCTGACCTGAATGCGTTCGCTCAGATCCTGGCCGGCGATGCGCTCGGCCGACTGCTTGACTTCGCTCAGGGGCTCGAGGATGGAGCGCAGATTGAAGAAGGTGTAGAAGCCGATCAGGGTCAGGCTGATGACCAGGATGGTGATCAGGGTCATGCGCGTGCGCTGCTCATGGCGGGCGATTTCGGCCACACCCTCTTCGGCATCCTGATCGATCAGCTTGACCAATTCGGCCATCTTGTCTTCAACCGGACGAATCGCCTTCTTGGCGGCGCCCAGGGCCTTGTTGGCCGCGGCCGAATCCGGGAACTCCTTTTGACCCAGCTTGTTCATGAAGGGGTCCATCTCGGCCTGGTACTGCCTCAGCCCCTCTTCGATGGACTGAATCACCGCACGCTCGGAAGGCGAGATGCTCAGGGCAGCCAATTGTTTCTGCGCTGCGAAGAAGGCATCGTAGGCTCGGCGCCAATCAGCACGGTATTTGTCGACGGCGGCAGCGTCGTCGAGATTGATCACCAGGTCCTTCTCGTAGCGCCGCAAATTGCCCGCCTCGGCGCGCATTTTGGAGACGTGGACCAAAGACTGGTTGTCGTTATCGACAAAGTGCTTGAAGGATTGCTTGGCCTCATTGAGGCTATAGAGGCCGGCCCCACCAACCAGCAAGAGCATGCACATGGACACGGCCGCCAAGGCATACAAACGAGCGCGCACCGTGAAATCCTGGAGATTCAGCATCGTCAGCTCCCAAAGGTGAAAAACCCTTTGCCCGCAGAGCATATTCGAAACGCCAATCGCACACTCAAGAAAAGCGCGCGGGAAATCTACCAATTCGCAACATCCGGCATGGCCTGCCGGGCGCCCGAACCCCCCGGCGCGGGCGCTCAGGCCAGGGCCGCCATGGTCTTCAGGAAGCGGGCGCCAATCTCGGCGCGTGCCTCATGCTGGCCCTGGTGCAGGCGCCGCTGGCCGGCCACATAGACCTCCAGCAAGACCTGACCCTGGGACGCAAACACCAGGCCGTCCAGCACGGCCGAATCGGGCAGACCGGCGACGCCGCTGGCCAAGGGGTCCAGCACCAGGAAGTCTGCCCGGGCGCCGGCCTCCAGCCCCCAATGCTGGAAGCCGGCCGGCGCTGCGCTGCCGGCACGCACGGCTTCAAACAAACGCGCCGCCGTGCTGGCCTCACGGCCCGGGGCCGCCGCCACATTGCGCTGCTGCAGGCTCAGGCGCTGGCCGTACTCCAACCAGCGCAGCTCTTCCACCCAGTTGCGGGTGACGTGGCTGTCCGAGCCGATGCTGATGGGCACGCCGGCCTCCAGCCAGCCGGAAAGATCGCACAGGCCATCGCCGAGATTGCCCTCGGTGCCGGGGCAGATCACCACCGAAGCGCCCGTGGCCGCCACCTGGGCGATCTCCTCGGGCGTGCTGTGGGTGGCGTGCACCAGGTGCCAGCGCCGGTCGGGCTGGAAGTCATTGCAGAGCAGCTGCATGGGCCGCTGGCCGGTGGCGGCCAGGCAGTCGCGCACCTCCTGCTGCTGCTCGGAGATGTGGATGTGGATCGGGATGTCGGTCTCGCCGACCAGGGCCTGCAGCTCCTGGATGTCGCCGGCATGGGCAGCGCGCAGGGAATGCAGGGCCACGCCGGCATGGAGCAGCGGCCGGCCGGCGGCGCGGATGCGTTCGCTGGCGCGCCAGACCCAGGCCGCATCGGTGGCGAAGCGGCGCTGGTCGCGGCGCAGGGCCGGCTCGGCAAAGCCCGCATGGGCGTACAGCACCGGCAGCAAGGTCAGGCCCAAGCCCACTTCGGCGGCCGCGTCGGCCAGGGCCCAGCTCATGGCCAGCTCGTCGGGATAGGCGCTGCCATCTTCCTGATGCTGCAGATAGTGGAACTCGCAGACCTGGGTGTAGCCGCCCTGCAGCAGCTCCAGATAGAGCTGGGCGCCGATGTCACGCAGTTGCTCGGGCGTGACGCGCAAGGCCAGGCCGTACATGCGGTCGCGCCAGGACCAGAAATCGTCGTCGCCCGCCTCGCGCCGCTCGGCCAGGCCGGCAAAGGCGCGCTGGAAGGCATGGCTGTGGGTGTCGACCAGGCTGGGGATGACCGGGCCCTCCAGGCGCGCGGCACCCTCGGGGCAGGCTTGGCCGGCCTGCACGTGCAGCCAATGGCCATCGGCACCCACCTCCAGCAGCACATCGTGCTGCCAGCGCCCTTCGACCCAGGCTTGCGCCGCCCAGAACTTCTTGTTGATCGCGTTCATGCTCAGGCCTTGGGGTTCTGGGGCTGCCACTGCAGCAAGGCGCTCAGCAACTGGCGGATCAAGGGCTGCACCTGGGCGGCCAGCTCGGGGTCGTAGGCATAGGGCGGCTGTTCGCTCATATAGCAGCGCTGGCACATCTCCAGCTGCACGGCATGAATCTGCTCGGCAGGCTGGCCATAGTGGCGGGTGATGTAGCCGCCCTTGAAGCGGCCATTGACCACCTGGGTGTATGCGCTCTGGCTGGCCTGCACCTGGCCCAGGGCGGCGGTGATCTCGGGCGCGCAGGAGCGACCCTCGACCGTGCCCAGGTTCAGATCGGGCAGGCGGCCCTCGAACAGCCAGGGCAGCTCGGAGCGGATGCTGTGCGCGTCGAAGAGCAAGGCGTAACCAAACAGGTTCTTGAGCCGCTGCAGCTCGGCGTTGAGCGCACGGTGATAGGGCAGCCAGTAGAGCTGGCGGCGGCGCAGCTTCTCGGCCTCATCGGGCTCCTGGCCGGCCAGGTAGAGCGGCTCGCCGGTGAAGAAGCGGGTCGGGCAGAGCTCGGTGTTGGACGCACCCGGATACATGGGCGTGTCTTCGGGCGGGCGGTTCAGGTCGATCAGATAGCGCGAGTAGCTCGGCACGATCAGGCTGGCGCCCAGCTCTTCGGCGATGCCGCCGTAGAGGCACTCCAGATGCCAGTCGGTGTCCTCGCTGTCCAGCGCGCGGGGCTGGTAGCGGGCCTGCTGGTCCGCAGGGATCTGATGGCCCACATGGGGCATGCTGATCAGCAAGGGCGTGCGGCCCTGCCGCAGCTGGAAAACAGGACTCATGATGGGGCAGACAACAGTTTCAGGTTCGCTCAGCCGCGCAACTTGGCGCCACGCACCACCTGGCGCAGCGGGTTGCGGCCGAAGTAATAGGCCAGCTCATTGGGATGCTCGACATCCCAGAGGCAGAAATCAGCGCGCTGGCCCGGGGCCAGCTGGCCGCGGTCGGCCAGGCCCAGGGCGCGGGCCGCGTTGACGGTCACGCCGCGCAGCGCCTCTTCCGGCGTCAGGCGGAACAGGGTGCAGGCCATGTTCAGCATCAGCAGCAGGGACAGCGTCGGCGAGGTACCGGGGTTGTGATCGGTGGAGATGGCGATGGGCACACCGGCCTCGCGCAGCGCCTGCACCGGCGGCAGTTTCGTCTCGCGCAGGAAGTAGTAGGCGCCCGGCAGCAGCACGGCCACGGTGCCAGCGGCCGCCATGGCGGCCACACCCTCGGCACTCAGGTACTCCAGGTGATCGCAGGACAAGGCCTTGAATTCGGCCGCCAGCTGGCTGCCGCCCTGGTCGCTGAGCTGTTCGGCATGCAGCTTGACCGGCAGGCCAGCGGCGCGCGCGGCCTCAAAGATCTTGCGCGTCTGCGCCGGCGTGAAGCCGATGCCCTCGCAGAAGGCATCGACGGCATCGACCAGGCCCTCGCGCTGCAGCAGGGGCAGCCAGTCGCAGACGGCTTGCACGTACTCGTCCGCCCGGCCGTCGAACTCCGGCGGCAGGGCATGGGCACCCAGGTAGGTGGTGCGCACATCGACACCGAGGCCGGCCAGGCGCCGCGCCACACGCAGCATCTTGGCTTCCGAGGCCTGGCTCAGGCCATAGCCCGATTTCACCTCGACCGTGGTGACGCCTTCTTTCAACAGGTTCAGCAGCCGGTGGGCGGCCTGGGCGTAGAGCTGGTGCTCGGTGGCCTGGCGCGTGGCAGCAACGCTGGAGCGGATGCCGCCACCAGCCTTGGCAATCTCTTCATAACTGGCACCCTGCAGGCGCAGCTCGAACTCGCGCGCGCGCTGGCCGCCGTAGACCAGATGGGTGTGGCAGTCGATCAAGCCCGGCGTGACCACGGCGCCGCCGAGGTCGTGGGTCTGGGCCACGGTGGCGCGCAGCTCGGGCGTCAGGTCGGCGGTGGCGCCGACCCAGAGGATGTGCTCGCCCTGGGTCAGCACCGCGCCCTGCTCCACCCAACCCCAGGCGGTGTCACCCGCCAGCGTGGCCAAACGGCCACCGGTCCACAGCTGCGTCTTCATGGTCATTGAGCTCCTGCTTGTTGCATCGTCAGTCGCCGGCGTCCTCTGCCTCGCTCCAGGCCATCCACCAGGCGGCACCTTCGCCGTCAAAAATGCAGCTCTGCCGCGCCGGGCTTTCGCACCAGGCCAGGCTCAAGGGGCGCAGCGGCATGGCACGCGCGCCATGGCTGAGCAGGCCTCCGCCGGCGGTGAACAAGCCGAACCAGCGACTGTTGCCCGCCTCGGGCAGAAAGGGGTGATCGGCCGGCTGCACCAGCAGGCGGCCGCGGCTGCGCCGGTGCATCAGATTGAAGTCGCGGGTGGCGCCGCCGATCAGGCTGCACTCAGGCGCCAGGGCGCCATCGAAACTCAGCAACTCGTCGCCGACGCGCAGCTCGTACTCATACAAGCGCACGCCATCGCCGCGCAGCACGGCGAACCAGCGCTGGATGCCTTCGAAGGCCGAGAACGGCCCGTCGCGCTCGATATCGGCCACGCTCAGGCGCACGATCCAGTCGCTGGGATGTGGCCAGGCCAACAGCTCGCGGGTCTGGCCGCCGCCGTTTTTCCATGGCTGCGGCGCCAAATCTTCCGCGCTGATCACACTCCAACTCATGCTTGAAAGCTCCCCTGCAACAGATAACGCGAGCCGGGGTGGGTCAAACGGACGGTGGTGACGATGCGCCCGCGGCTCAGGGTGCTGCGCTTGACCACCAGACAGGGGTCGCGCCGCGAAATGCCCAGAAGCTTAGCCTCGGATTCGCTCGGCAACGTCGATTCGATGGTGTAGCGGGCCTCGCTGAGGGGGGCAACTTGTAACAAGTAGTGGGTGGGCGTGCTCTGGCTGAAGTCCTGGGCCAGGTAGTCCGGCGCGCAGAGCGGGTTGACCAGGCGGTCTTCGCACTGGATGGCCACGCCGTTTTCCAGGTGCACGATGACGCTGTGGAAGAGCTCAGCGCCGGCCGGCAGCTCGAACTCGGCCGCCTGCTCGGCCGTGGCCTTCAGCGTCTCCAGGCGGTGCAGCACGGCCTCGTGGCGGTGGCCGCGCTCCGCGATCTCGTCGTGCACATCGCGCACGGTCAGGGTCGAAGAGATGCGGTGCAGCTGGGCCACAAAAGTGCCCACGCCCTGCACCCTCTCGATCAATCCCTCCTGGTGCAGCTCGCGCAGGGCACGGTTCACCGTCATGCGGCTGACGCCAAAGGTCTGCACCAGTTCGGCCTCGGAAGGCAGCAAATCACCGGCCACCCAGTGGCCCGAAGCGATGCGTTCGCGCAGATGGTTCTGCACCTTCAGGTACTGCGGTTCCGGGCTGGCGGGCGATTTTCTGACCATGGCCGGATCGTAGTTGACTTTACTTGTATAGACAACTAGAGTTCGCCACATTCCGCAGCCCCATAGGAGCCCGTCATGTCCTCACCGTCGACCACGCCCAAGACCTCTGCTCAGCCGCGCGTCGTGCGCGCGCCCACCGGCACCCAGCTCAGCTGCAAGAGCTGGCTGACCGAGGCCGCCTTCCGCATGATCCAGAACAATCTGGACCCTGTGGTTGCCGAGAACCCGGACGCACTGGTCGTCTACGGCGGCATCGGCAAGGCCGCCCGCAATTGGGACTGCTTCGAAGCCATCCTGGCATCGCTCAAGAAGTTGGAAGCCGACGAGACCCTGCTGGTGCAGTCGGGCAAGCCGGTTGGCGTGTTCAAGACCCATGCGGACGCACCGCGCGTGCTGATCGCCAACTCCAATCTGGTGCCGCACTGGGCCAACTGGGAACACTTCAACGAGCTCGACCGCAAGGGCCTGATGATGTACGGCCAAATGACGGCCGGCAGCTGGATCTACATCGGCACCCAGGGCATCGTGCAAGGCACGTATGAAACCTTTGCCGAAGCCGGCCGCCAACACTATGGTGGCTCGCTGACTGGCCGTTGGGTGCTAACCGCCGGCCTGGGCGGCATGGGCGGCGCCCAGCCCCTGGCCGCCACGTTTGCCGGCGCCTGCTCGCTGAACATCGAGTGCCAGCAATCGCGCATCGATTTCCGCCTGAAGACCCGCTATGTCGACGAGCAAGCGACCGATCTGGACGACGCCCTGGCCCGCATCGCCAAGTACACCGCCGAAGGCAAGGCCATCTCCATCGCCCTGCTGGGCAATGCCGCCGAGATCCTGCCGGAGCTGGTGCGCCGCGCCAAGGCTGGCACCGCCATCAAGCCCGATCTGGTGACCGACCAGACCAGCGCTCACGACCTGATCAACGGCTATCTGCCCGCCGGCTGGACCGTGGAGCAGTGGAAGGCCGCCGCCGCCGACCCCGCCCAGCATGCCGACCTCAAGGCCGCTGCGGCGCGCGGCTGCGCTGTCCATGTGCAAGCCATGCTGGACTTCCAGGCCATGGGCATCCCCACCGTGGACTACGGCAACAACATCCGCCAAGTGGCGCTGGAGCAAGGCGTCAAGAACGCCTTCGACTTCCCCGGCTTCGTGCCCGCCTATGTGCGCCCGCAGTTCTGCGAAGGCCGCGGCCCCTTCCGCTGGGTGGCACTGTCCGGCGACCCGGAAGACATCTACAAGACCGACGCCAAGATCAAGGAACTCTTCCCCCACCACGCCCATGTGCATCGCTGGCTGGACATGGCCAAGGAGCGCATCGCCTTCCAGGGCCTGCCGGCGCGCATCTGCTGGCTGGGTCTGGGCGAGCGTCACATTGCCGGCCTGGCTTTCAATGAGATGGTGAAGAACGGTGAGCTCAAGGCCCCCATCGTCATCGGCCGCGACCACCTGGACAGCGGCTCGGTCGCCAGCCCCAACCGCGAAACCGAAAGCATGGCCGACGGCTCGGACGCCGTGTCCGACTGGCCGCTGCTGAACGCGCTGCTGAACACCGCCGGTGGCGCCACCTGGGTCTCGCTGCACCACGGCGGCGGCGTGGGCATGGGCTTCAGCCAGCACAGCGGCGTGGTCATCGTGGCCGACGGCACCGATGCCGCCGCCCAGCGCCTCTCGCGAGTGCTCTACAACGACCCCGGCACCGGCGTGATGCGCCATGCCGATGCCGGCTATGAGATCGCCAAGACCACGGCACGTGAGCGCGGTCTGAACATGCCCATGTTGGACCAATAAAAAACACCCGAAAACGACCGACCCATGAACATCGAAATCACCCCTGGCCAGCTATCCCTGGCCCAGCTGCGCCAGATCCGCAGCGGCGGCATCACTCTGAGCCTGCACGCCAGCGCTGACGCCATCATCCGCCGCAGCGCTGCCGTGGTGCAGGCCGCAGCCGCCGGCGACGCCCCCGTCTACGGTGTCAACACCGGCTTCGGCAAGCTGGCCTCCAAGCGCATCAGCAAGGAAGAGCTGGCCACGCTGCAGTTCAATCTGATCCGCTCGCACTGCGTTGGCGTCGGCGCGCCGCTGCAGCCCGAAGTCGTGCGCCTGATGCTGGCCACCAAGGCCGCCTCGCTCGCCCGCGGCCACTCGGGCGTGCGCCCGGAGGTGGTGCAAAGCCTGCTCGACGTCTTCAATGCCGGCCTCATCCCTTACGTGCCGGCACAAGGCTCGGTCGGCGCCTCGGGTGACCTGGCCCCGCTCTCGCACATGACCCTGGCCCTGCTGGGCGAAGGAGAAATGCTGGTCGATGGCAAGCGCCTGCCCGCCCTGCCCGAGCTGCAAAAGCACGGCATCGCACCCCTGGTGCTGCAAGCCAAGGAAGGCCTGGCGCTGATCAACGGCACGCAGACCAGCACCGCCCTGGCGCTGGAAGGCCTGATCCGTTTCGAGCAGGTCTACGCATCGGCCCTCGTTTCGGGCGCGCTGAGCCTGGACGCCGCTCGCGGCAGCGACGGCCCGTTTGACCCGCGCATCCACGAGGTGCGCGGCCAGCCCGGTCAGATCGAAGCGGCCCGCGCCTACCGCCAGATCCTGGCCGGCAGCGCCATCCGCGAGTCGCACAAGGAAGGCGACGAGCGCGTGCAAGACCCGTACTGCCTGCGCTGCCAGCCCCAGGTCATGGGCGCATGCCTGGACCAGGCGCGTTATGTCCGCGATGTGCTGATCCGCGAAGCCAATGCCGTGACCGACAACCCGCTGGTGTTTGCCGGCGAGGACGGCAGCAGCTATATGGTCTCTGGCGGCAACTTCCACGCCGAGCCGGTGGCCCTGGCCGCTGACGCGCTGGCCTGCGCAATTGCCGAGGTCGGCGCCATCGCCGAGCGCCGCATCGCCATGCTGATCGACGCCAGCGTCTCGCGCCTGCCGCCCTTCCTGACCGAGAACGCCGGCCTGAATTCGGGCTTCATGATCGCCCACGTCACCGCCGCCGCCCTGGCCAGCGAGAACAAGAGCCTGGCCCACCCGGCCAGCGTGGACAGCCTGCCCACCAGCGCCAACCAGGAAGACCATGTCTCCATGGCCACTTTCGGCGCGCGCCGCTTGGGGCAGATGCTGGACAACACCGCCCACATCATCGGCATCGAACTGCTGGCCGCCGCTCAGGGCATCGAGTTCCTGCGCCCGCTGAAGAGCTCGGCCGCGCTGGAAGAGGTGCACGCCCTGGTGCGCAAGACCAGCCCGGCCATGCCCACCGACCATTACCTGGCCCCCAGCATCGAAGCCGCGACGGCCCTGGTCTTCACCGGCGAACTGGCTGCGCTGGTCGAGCGCGAAGGCAGCATCGTCGTGCTGCCCTGATCGTGTCTTGAGATGCGCAAAGCCGGCCTGGTGCCGGCTTTTTTCATGGGCGGGAGGCTGAGCCGCCGGAGCCGCCTGAGACGAGAATTACAAACCCAAGTCCAGCGCCCGCGACGCCCCCTCCAGCGCGGGCGACACCGCCGCGTCGATCACGTGGCAGGGGATCGGCGTGAGGAAGCCGGACAGGCGGCCCTTGCCCTCAAAGCGGCTGCGGAAGGTGGAGCTGCGCAGCTCTTTCAGCAAGCGCGGGGCGATGCCGCCGCCGATGTAGACGCCGCCGCGGGCGCCCAGGGTCAGGGTGACGTTGCCGGCCATGCTGCCCAGGAAGCCGCAGAACAGGGCAATGGCCTGGGCGGCGGTGGCGTCGCCGGCCTCGGAACGGCCGAGCACCTCGGCGGGCTCCAGGCTGAGGACCGGCTGGCCGTTCAGCTCGGTGCAGGCTTGGTAGAGATTGACCAGGCCCGGGCCCGAGAGCGCACGCTCAGCCGAGACATGGCCGAAGCGAGCACGCAGGCGGGCGATCACGGCATCTTCGAAATCATCGAGGCCGGCCAGGGTGGCATGGCCGCCCTCGCCCGACACCGGCCACCAGCCGCCGCCGGGCAGCGGCATCAGGCCGGCCACGCCGAGGCCGGTGCCGGCGCCGATCACGGCCAGCGGCGCGCCGGCCACAGCCTCACCGGGGCCCAGCGCATGCAGCTGCGCCGCTTGCAGATCCGGGATGCCCAAGGCCAGGGCGGCGAAGTCGTTGATCACCGTCAGGCGCTTGAGACCCAGCTCGCGCTGCAGGCCGCTGATGGAAAACGACCAGGCGCCGTTGGTCATGCGCACCTCATCGCCGCTGATCGGATAGGCGATGCCGATGGCCAGGGCCTGGGGCCGCGGCAGGCCCTGCTGCTGCAAATAGGCCTCGACGGCTGCGGCCAGCGAGGCATGCTCGGCACCGCGATAGATCGCGCAGGCGCGCAGCGGGGCGCCCGGCGCATCGACCCAGGCAAAGCGGGCATTGGTGCCGCCGATATCGGCCAGCAGGCGGGGGAAGGTGTCCGGGCTCGGAACGGGAGTCAACATGGCAGGTGGTCAGTCAGCAAAAGGAAACAGCGCGGCGCTCAGGCGGCCGCGCGATACGGCGCACACAGGCGCTCGACATAGGCTTGGTGGGGCGGCAGGCCAGCCAGCTGGCGGCTGACCTGGCTGCGGATGTTGTTGAGGAATTGCGAGAGCTCGGCGTCACCCATCAAGTCAGCCACCGGGTGGTGATGCTGCGGGCTGATGCCCTGGCCCATCATGACCTGGATCCAGGAGTTTTCGGCAAACAACTCGTCCAGCGGGCGGAACACGCGCGCCGTCTCACGGAACAGCTCGATGCGGTGGCGCAGGGTCTCGGGCACGGCCATGGTGCGCACATGGCGCCACAGGGCCGAGTCGTCGCGCTCGGTCACGTGGTAGTGCAGGATGATGAAGTCGCGGATGTGCTGCAGGTCCTGCGTGGTCTGCTGGTTGAACTCGCGCACATCCACCTCGCGGATGCCACCGGCCGGGAACAAGCGCATCAGTCGGATGGCGGCGCGCTGCACCAGATGGATGCTGGTGGATTCCAGCGGCTCGATGAAACCGCTGGCCAGGCCCATGGCCACGCAGTTGCGGTGCCAGACCTCGTGGCGCTGGCCCGGCTGGAAGCGCAAGAGGCGCGGCTCGGTGATCAGCTCGCCCTCGACATGGCGGCGCAGCATGTCGGGCGCGTCGGCGTCCGAGAGCTCGCGGCTGCTGTAGACCAGGCCGTTGCCCACGCGGTGCTGCAGGGGGATGCGCCATTGCCAGCCGAAGGGGTGGGCGATCGAGCGGGTGTAGGGCGGCGCCTCGCGCACCGAGGCCGTCTGCACCGCCACGGCGCGGTCGCAGGGCAGCCAATGGCTCCAGTCCTCATAGCCGACGCCCAGGGTCTGGCCCAGCAGCAAGGCACGGAAGCCGGTGCAGTCGACAAAGAGATCGCCCTCGATGCGGCTGCCGTCTTCCATCTGCAAGGCCGTCAGATCGCCCTCACCTGGCTGCTCGCGCAGCACGGCGGCGATCTTGCCCTCGATGCGGCGCACGCCATGAGCCTCGGCCAGGCCGCGCAGGAAGCGGGCGTAACGCGTGGCATCCAGGTGGTAGGCGTAGTTCATGCCGTTGTTCGGCAGGTGGGCAAAGCGCTGCTCTTCGGCGGCGCGCAGCTCCAGGCAGTAGTCGCCGTAGGGCGCCGCCAGACCGCGCTCGCGGCCCTTGAGCCAGAAATGCTGGAAGCCGGCGCTCCAGTGGTCTTTGCCGGTCAGGCCGAAGGAGTGGATGTAGTCCTCACCCGGCGCCTTCCAGCCTTCGAACTTGATGCCGAGCTTGAAGGTCGCCTGCGTGGCGGCCATGAACTCCGCCTCGTTCAGGCCCAGCAGCTCGTGGTAAGTGTGCAGGGCCGGGATGGTGGCTTCGCCGACGCCGACGGTGCCGATCTCCTCGGACTCGACCAGGCGGATGTCGAGCAGCTTGCCCATCAGCTTGCCCATCAGGGCGGCCACCATCCAGCCGGCGGTGCCGCCGCCGGCGATGACGACGCGGCGCACCGGACGGGCGCCGTCGGAATACAAGGTTTGGACACTCATGGTGGGGACCTAGCGATTGAGTTTCTTGAGCAGCCAGGCGCGCATGCGGCGCATACCCGGCTCGGTGAAAGGCGCCAGCAGGCCGCGTGCCGGCGCCGGAATGTGGGCCGCCGTCTGCGCATCGGCCTCAAAGACGTAATGGTCGAACAAAGCGCGCCAGGCCGCACGCTCGGCCGGCGGCAGATCGCGCACCGTGGCCAGGGCCAGCCAGAGCGCGGTGTTGGGCGAATCGGACCAGTCCGGGCTGCGCCGCCACCAGTAGTTGATCAGCACATTGAGGTCATCCAGCCCTTCGACCTGGTGCCACCACAGGCTGGGAATGTAGATCGCATCGCCCGGCTCCAGCTCGACCACCTGGGCACGCGCCAGGGCCTTGGCAAAGCGCGGAAAGCGCTGCAGATCGGGCGCGGACGGGTTGGCCAGGCTGATGGGCTGGCCGGCGGGCGTGAGATCCAGCGGGCCGACGTAGAGATCCCCGACCGCATCGGGCGGGAACAGAGTGAAGCGCCGGCGGCCTGCGACGCAGCAGGCGATATTGGACGGCCAGTCCTGGTGCGCGGGCACGGTGATGCGGTTGCCCATCCAGAGGCTGGCCAGCGGCGCCTCCGGCGTGTCCATGGCCAGCATGTGCTCGGCGGCAAAGCCCGGCAGGCAGGTCTCGACCGTGGTCGAACCCATGTAGAGATAGGGGCGGAGGCTGGGGGCCAGGTCTTGCCCGGCCAGCAACTGAGCCAGAACCTGATCGAAAGGCAGGATCTGGCGACTGAAGTTGAAGCCGCTGAAGTCCTCGGTGTAGGCGATACGGCCGCCGGTCTCGCGCGCCATCTGGAAGACGCCGACGGTGGCGCCGCGCCAGTGGCCTTGCATGCACGCAGCCGCCGCATCAGCGCCCTGCCCCGCGGCCTGAACCACGGGCCAATGCGAGACCAGCCCGCGCAGGACGCAGGGCTCGTCCAAGCTCAGCACAAGGGAAGGCACCTGCCCGGGGGCAGGCACCTGGATTTCAAGCATGGAGCCGCACGCCCTGCGCCTGCTCGGCCAGGATCAAGGCCGGCAGGTGGGATAGCGAAGCCAGAGCCATGGCGATGGGCAGCCAGTGGCCGGCCTCATGCAACTCGGCCACGGCCGCACCGGACAGGCCGGCCAAGCGGTCTTCATCGATCACGAAATAGCCGGACATGCGGCGCAGCTGTCCGTCGGGCTGCTCGACATCCAGATTCATCGGCTCCAACAGGCGGTGGCGCAGCAAGGCGTCGATGAAATCAGGCAACTCCAGCATGCCCTGGTGCAAGGCCTGCAGCACGGACAGCCGGCGCTCGAGCACGACCGACTGCCCGCCCTGCGGCAGGAACAGGGGCTCCCCGGCCTCACGGCTCAGGCGTGGACTGTCCAGGTCCACATGAACCACCCATTCCTCCCCATCGCGTCCGACCAGAAAAGGCTGGCGCTCCAGTGCCCAGGGCAGGTGCCCGGCGCGCCAGCCCTGCGGGCCGAGAAAGCGGTTGTGCGGCTCGAACAAGCCCAGCAAGGCCACGGGCTGGAAACGAGCCGCGGCATTGGCGCCGCTTTCCTGGAACACGATGGGGAAATGCGCCTGGATCTGCCGGAACTCCGCCGGCACCGTGGGCACGGCGTTGGCGGCGTCACCCCAGCTGGCATCGAGCCGCGTTTGCAGACGCAGATCGGCATGGTTGACGTTGTCGAGCAGAACTGGGCGCATGAGGAGCACTCCGTCGGTCAGAAGGCGTAGCGGGCGGCCAGCATGTAGCGGCGTCCGGTCTGGGTGAAGTACAGCGTTTCCTCCTTGGCACGCCCGTGAACGCGCTGGGTACCGTCGTTCAGGTTCAGGGCTTCGAAGTTGAAGCTGAGCTTTTTGTTGAACTTATAGCCCAAGCTGAGGTCCCACTGACCGTAAGCCTCGGTATAAGCCGGACCTGCACTGCCGAACACATCGGCGCTGGTGCTGCTCAGGAACTCGCCACGCCAGTTGTAGGCCACGCGGGCGCTGTACTTGTCGTCCTCGTAGAAACCCACCAAATTGGACGAGTTGCTCAGTCCCAGCAGTGCGTTCTGCTCCTTCAGGTTGAGGTTGTCGTATTTCAGGCCCGAACGCACCCAGGTATAGTTGGCGGCCAGGCCAAAACCCGACTTGCCAAAAGCGTGCTGGATGTTGAACTCCATGCCCTTGATGGAGTCGCTGCGCTGGTTGGTCGGCGCGGTGATGGTGAAACTGGCCTGCGGATCACCAACCTGGCCGGCGATGGTACCCAGCGGGTTGCCATTGCCGTCAAAGCCGGTGCGCACCACGCCCTTGCTGCCGTTGTAGGTGTTGAGGATGTAGTTACGGATGCAGGCAGCGTCCTTGGTCGGGCAGTTCTTGCTGACCGCTTCGTTGTACAACGCCCCGCCGATCGGCGAAGTCAGGCCTGCCGGTGTGGCTTGAGAGCTGCTGGTGCCAATGAAGTTGCTGATGTTCTTGCGGAACAACGACAGCGAGGCGTAGCTCGATTTGGCGTAGTAGTACTCAGCCGAGAAGTCGAAATTCTTGGACAGCAGCGGCTTCAGGCTCGGATTGCCCTGGCTGCCTGACCCCCCGTTGACACGGAAGTCCGACAAGGTGATGCCACCCTGGATTGCCCCCCAGTCCGGTCGGCCGATGGTCTCGCCATAGCTGGCGCGAATCTTGACCTTGTCGCTGAGCTCAGCCTCCCAATCGATGCTGGGCAGCACATAGTTGTACTTGCCGGAAAGCGCGGTGAAATCGGCCGCCCCCTTGACCAGGGCGAACTCGTTGGCCGACACCCAATTGATGCCGGTCACCTTGGGCACCAGGGCCTGGGAATTGACCTCGGTGCGCTCGTAACGCAGTCCGATCGTGGCGTTCATGGGCACGCCCCACTCCCAGTCCTTGCCGTACTGGATGAAGGCGCTGCTGGATTTCTCTTGCGTGCGGCGATCGTCGGTGAAGTTGTACGAAGGCACGAACCACTTGTCGCTGCCATCGGCCTTGATGGCCGCGGCACGCACGGCATTGAAGTCCCAGAGGTAGAAGTTGTTGAACAGATTGCTGCCATTGCTGCCGAGCGAATGGCCGAAATAACTTTGCAGTTGCGCGGCTTGCCAGAGGGTATCCGGATAGTCACTGGGCTTGTTGTGGCCACCCCAGTCGTCCTGCTGGACATTGGCAAAGGCGGTGCGGTTCTTGACCTTGGTCATGCCCACGCCGAAATCCAGACCGGAGCTCTCGGACAGCACATACTTGCCCTTGAACTGCGCCTGGTCGATCTGATTGCGCATATAGCTGTTGCGGAAGGACGAACCCGTCACTTGCAGCAGGCTGGGGCTGGCGGCGGGATCGCCGGCCAGACCGATGCTCAGCACTGGAAACTTTTGCGAGAAGTCGGCCGAGGCGCTGGCACGGTTGTACATCGACACGCCCAGGGTCGAGTTGCTGCCGAAGGGGCTGTCGGCACCCGAGGTGGCCGTGGAGTGATGGGCATCGAACTCCAGGCTCAGCGCTTGGCTGGCCTTCCAAGCCAGGTTCACACCGGTGGACTGGTTCTTGTTCTTGGTGCCGAAAATGCTGCCGGCCATCGCCACATCAGCCGGGCCGTTGGCGGGGTAGGTTTCGGTGTACGTCAGCGGTGCAGCGATGGGGCCATTGGTCCAGGACGACGAGGACGGGCCGAAATTGAACCAGGCCGACAGCTCGCTGCGCTTGGAGTGGATCTTGTTTTCCGAGTAGGTGTGGTCCACCGTGGCGGTCACATCCTGCACCGGGCGGAATTGCAGCACGAGCTGGCCGTTGGTGCGGGTGCGCTCAAACGCGTTCAGGCTGTAACGCAGTTCCTGCGGCACCACATACAGATCAGTCGGCTTGGGGCGGTTGGTGATCTTGTCGGCACCCGGCTGACCCGGCAGCGGAATGGTGCCCCAGTTCTGCTCATCGCCCTTGAAGGTGCGCCAGCCGGCGTCCACTGCGGCCTGGTTGTAGCCGCCATTGCGCTTCTGGATGCTACCGACGAGGGCAATACCAAACCGACCATCGGCCGACACGTCGCTGTAAATGCCCGAAACCTCAGGCGTCAGCTGGCTGCCGCTGAGGCTGTCGGGCAGACGCTTGTTCGAGTCGTCGCTGACCAGCTTCACACCGACACTGGCCAGGCGCTGCTTGTTGTCCAGCGGGCGGGCGGTCTTGATGTTGATGGTGGCGCCGATGCCGCCCGTGGGGCTCTCGGCCCGGCTGGTCTTGTAAACCTCCAGGGCGGCCACGCCTTCCGACGCCAGGTTGGCAAAGTCGAAAGAGCGGGAATTGGAGGCAAAGGTCGAACCGATGCTGGAGGCCGGCATCTGGCGGCCGTTGAGCAGCACCAGATTGAAATCGGGGCCGACGCCGCGCACGGTGACCTTGGAGCCCTCGCCGTTGCTGCGGTCGATGGACACGCCCGAGATCCGCTGCATGGATTCGGCCAGGTTGGCGTCCGGGAACTTGCCGATGTCTTCGGCCACGATGCCGTCGACCAAACCGCGCGCATTGCGCTTCAGGTTGAGGGAGGTCTCCAGACTCTGGCGAATACCCGTCACGACGACGGCATCGAGCTGAGCCTTGTTGGTATCGGCGGGCGGCGTGGCCTGCTGGGCTTGGGCGCCGAGGCTGGCCACCAACAAGCCCACCGCGCTTGCCGAACGGGACAAACGAGTGACGGGTCGAGGATTTCTCATGAACTTGTCTCCGGGGTTTTTTTTGAAGGTCTGCCCAATGAAACGCTTGAAAGCGCTTTCATTACCGTCAAGAATCGCGCATTTGCAAGCGCTTTCAAATTAGGCAACACCCTAGGTTGCTCGCTCCTCGCAACGCCAATCCCTAGCTTGACCGGCCTGCAATCGGTTTCAGTGCAAAGTCACGCGCCCGAGCCGCCGCAAGGGTGCTGCGGGATCAGCGGATGGCCCGGCGCACCGATTCGCGCAGCACCAGCTCCGGCGCCGCCAGCTGCACCGTCGGGCGCTCGCCGCGCAAGAGGCTGAGCATGGCACCGGCCGCCTGGGCGCCGGTTTCATAGACGGAATGGCGCACCGTGCTGAGCGGCGGCATGGTGTAGCGCGACATGATCAGGTCATCAAAGCCGACGATGGAGACATCGTCCGGCACCCGCAGATTGCGCCGCGCCAGGCCCAGGATGGCACCGTAAGCCATCTGGTCGTTGGAGCTGAAGATGGCACTGAAGGCCACATCGCGCTCCATCAGGCGGCTGACCGACAGCATGCCGCCGGCCTCGGTGTAATCGCTCTGCACGATCAGCTCCTGCTCGACCGGAATGCCGGCCGCCGCCAGCGCATCGAAGTAGCCGTTCTGGCGATCGATGGCATCGTCATGGATCAGATCGCCGAGCAAGAGCGCAATGCGGCGGTGGCCCAGCGAGATCAGATGCTCGGTGGCCAGGCGCGCGCCGGCGCGGTTGTCAAAACTGAAGCTGAACAGGCGCTCGCCCGCCACCTGCCGCCCCACCACCACCATGGGCACGCTGTCGGACAAGGCCTCCAGCTCGCGGTTGTCCAGGCGACCGGCCAACACAATGACGCCGTCCACGCGGCGCGACAGCAAGGTCTCGATGGCCTTGCGCTCATCGGCCTCGTTCCAGTTGCCGCTGACGAACAGCGGCACATAGCCGGCCGACTCCAGCTCCACCTCGATGCCGCTGAGCGCCTCGCCGTAAAACGGGCTGCTGATGCGCTGGGTGACCACGCCGATGCTCATGGTGCGCCCGCCGGCCAGGCCGCGCGCCACCGGGTTGGGGCGGAAACCGAGGGTGCGGATGGCCTCGTCCACCGCTGCCCGCTTGAGCTCGCTGACCGTGGCCGTGCCATTGAGGATGCGCGAGACCGTGCTGGGCGAGACCCCGGCCCGGGCCGCCACCTGCTCGAGCGTGACCACGCCCTCCGCTCGGCTTGACGGCGCTTTCTTGGCTGCGGGTTTGGCTTGCACAGACGGTCCTTTCCACGGGGGCTGGACAGTGTAGGCGGCCCCAGGGACGGCTACGCCGCGCCCCCCGCGCTTGTCCCACTAGGGTTTACGCGGCTTGGTGCGCCGGGCCTGCCGGCACAGAATTGTGAAAGCGCTTTCAAAGCGTCAACAAACAAAAAACAATGACACGAGACAAGTCCCCCGACACGCGTCGGCGCCAGTTGCTGGCTGCAGCGGCGCTCGCGCCTCTGGCCCACAGCGCGCCGGCTCAGAGCGAACCGCCACGCTTGGTGGTGGCGGCCTTTCCGCTGCTGGACCAGGTCATCAAGCAAGCCCTGCCCGCCTGGAGCCAGGCCCATGGCGGTGTGCAGGTCGAGGTGATCAGCCGCCAGTACGACGACCACCACACGGCCATGACCACGGCCCTGTCTTCGGCCAGCGCCAGCCATCTGCCCGATGTGATCGCGCTGGAAACCATGTACATGGGCCGCTTCTCGCTGGGCGCCGGCCTGCAGGATTTGTCTGTTCCGCCCTATCTGGCCGAAGGCCTGCGCGAACGCTTCGTGCCCTTCGCCTTTGAGCAAGCGCGCAACCGCGAGGGCGCGGTGGTGGCGATTCCCGCCGACATCGGCCCGGGCTCGATGTTCTACCGCGCCGATGTGCTGGAGCGCGCCGGCCTGGGCCTGAAGGACCTGAGCGAAAGCTGGGAGGCCTACGTGCAGGCCGGCGTGCAGATCAAGGCCCGCACCGGCGCCTACCTGCTGGCGCATGCACGCTACCTGAAGGACATCGTGCTGTTCTCCAGCACCCCGGCCGGCCAGAGCATTTACTTCGACGCCCAAGGCCGGCCCAGCATCAGCAGCCCGCTGTTCCAGCGTGCCTTCGAGCTGGCGCAAAAAGTGCGGCGCCTGGGTCTGGACGCCATCGTCGACACCTGGCGCAATGACTGGAGCGAACACCTGCGCCGCGGCAAGCTGGCGACCGAGCTCTCGGGCGCCTGGATGGCCAGCCAGATGGCCAAATCGGTGGCGCCCAACACCCATGGCCTGTGGCGCGCGGCCCAGCTGCCCGGCGGCAGCTTCGGCGGCTGGGGCGGCAGCTACTACGCCATCCCGCGCCGCTCCGACCCCAGCCGCAAAGCCCTGGCCTGGTCGCTGATCCAGCACCTGACTCTCAGCCGCGAGCTGCAGCTCAGCGCCTTCAAGAACCAGGACGCCTTCCCCGCCCTGCTCAGCGCCCAGGACGACCCCTTCTTTGACGAACCGGTCGATTTCCTCGGCGGCCAACGCGCCCGCCAGTTGTGGCGCGACGCGGCCCGCCGCATCCCCGCACGGCCCCTGCACCGGCAGAACAAGTTCGCCGAGGAGGTGGTCAATGGCGAGCTCGACAACGTGCTGATCTACGGCAAGTCCATTCCCAAGGCCCTGGCCGATGCCCAGGCCTTGCTGGTTCACAGGGCCACGCGGTGATGATGATGAAAAAGACGCGTCCGTCATTTCGCCTGCCCCGCGCCTGGGTGCCCTATCTGCTGCTCAGCCCCTTTCTGGCGCTGTTCTCGATCTTCGGCTTGTTCCCCCTGCTGTTCTCGCTGTGGATGGCCTTCCAGAGCTGGGAACCCACAGCCGGGCTGGAGGCCATGCGCTTCACCGGCCTGGAGAACTTCATCTTCGTGCTGGGTGATGCCTGGTTCTGGAAAGCCCTGGGCAACACGCTCTGGCTGGCCGTGTTCTCGGGCCTGCCCCAGCATCTGGTGGCCCTGCCGCTGGCGGTCTTCATCAACCGCGCTTTCGGGCGCCACGGCCACAGCGTGGCGGCCGCCTACTTCCTGCCTTACATCACCTCGACGGTGGCCATCGCCATGATGTTCACCTCCCTGCTGTCCACCGACTACGGCCTGATCAACGCCCTGCTCAAGTGGGCCTTTGGCATGGAGGCGATCAACTGGTTGTGGCAGCCGCAGACCCTCAAGCCGGCCGTGGCCATGGTGGTGTTCTGGCGCTATGTCGGCTTCAACCTGGTGCTCTACCTGGCCGCCTTGCAGACCATCCCGCGCGAGCTGTATCAAGCCGCCAAGCTGGACGGCGCGGGCTCCTGGTCCTGCTTCCGCTACATCACCCTGCCGGCGCTCAAGCCCATGATGCTGTTTGGAATAACCCTGAGCATCATCGGTGGCATGCAGCTTTTCGAAGAACCGTTCATTCTGACCAACGGCCGCGGCGGCCCCGACCAGGCCGCCATGACGGTGGCCATCTACGTCTACCGCCTGGCCTTTGACTTCAGCGACTTCGGCGCCGCCAACGCCATCTCCTGGCTGCTGTTCGCCCTGCTGGCCACCATGACCTGGCTGACCAACCGCGCTTTCAAGGATCGCAAGCCATGAGCCGCCTGTCGACAAAAACCCTCTCACGTGGGGCCGCCTATCTGCTGGTCGGTGGCGGTGCCCTACTGATGCTGGCGCCCTTCTACTTCATGTTCGTGTTCGCCACCCAATCGAACGCAGCCATCTTCAATGTGCCGCCGCCGCTGTGGTTCGACGGCGAACTGGGCCGCAATCTGCAGACCCTGACCACCCGCCTGCCCTTCTGGCGCAATCTGGGCTGGAGCCTCTACGTGGCGCTGATGTCCACGGTGCTCACCCTGCTGTTCTGCTCCATGGCCGGCTATGCCTTTGCCATGCTGGAGTTCCGCTTCAAGCAGCCGCTGTTCCTGCTCGTCATGGGCACCCTGCTGGTGCCCCCCTTCATGACCATGATCCCCAACTTCATGGTCATGGACGCCTTGGGCTGGCTGGACACCCACCGCGCGCTCTACATCCCCGGCGCGGCCGGCGCCTTCGGCATCTACCTGGTGCGGCAGTTCGCGGCCGCCTCGGTGCCCATGGAGCTGCTCAAGGCCGCGCGCATGGATGGCTGCAGCGAGTTCGGCATCTACTGGCGCATCGCCCTGCCCCTGCTGCGCCCGGCCCTGGGCACCCTGGGCCTGATCACCTTCATCGCCTCCTGGAACAACTTCATGGCCCCGCTGGTGGTGCTGCGTCAGGCCGAGAGCTACACCCTGCCCCTGGCCCTGCGCAGCCTGCAGGCCACCGTCAACACCGAGTGGGGCGCCATCATGGCCGGTTCGGCCATTGCGACCCTGCCCCTGATCGTCCTCTTCGTCATTTCATCCCGCCAACTGATCGCCGGTCTGACCGCTGGCGCCGTCAAATAATGTCCGCTGCAACTCACATCCCCACCTCCTCGGCTGACGTTCCCGCCAGCTTCCCGGCCGACTTCCTGTTCGGCGTGGCCACCAGCAGCTTTCAGATCGAGGGCGCGACCCAGGTCGACGGCCGCGGCGAATCCATCTGGGACCGCTTCTGCCGCCAGCCCGGCGCCATCTCCGACGGCAGCAATGGCGACATCGCCTGCGAGCATTTCGATCGCCTGGAGCAGGACCTGGACCTGATCGCCTCGCTGGGCGTCAACTGCTACCGCTTCTCGCTGGCCTGGCCACGCATCCAGCCCACGGGCCGGGGTGAGTGGAACGCCGCCGGCCTGGGCTTTTACGAGCGCCTGGTCGACGGCCTGCTGGCGCGCGGCATCAAGCCGGTCGCCACGCTCTACCACTGGGACCTGCCGCAAGCCCTGCAAGACCAGCAAGGCGGCTGGGCCGCACGCGACACGGTGCACCGCTTCGTCGACTACGCCCGGCATGTGCAAAAGTATCTGGGCGACCGGCTCTACGCCCTGTCCACCCACAACGAACCCTGGTGCACCGCCACCCTGGGCCATGACACCGGCGTGCACGCGCCGGGCCTGCGCGACCGCGCGCTGGCGGCCCAGGTTTCGCACCACCTGCTGCTCAGCCACGGCCTGGCCATGCAAGCCATGCGCACCGAAGGCGGCTGCAAGAACCTCGGCATCGTGCTGAACATGGGCCCCAGCGTGCCCGCCACGGCCCACCCGGCCGACATCGCCGCCGCCCGCCTGGCCGATGCAAAAAGCCGGCGCT
The DNA here is from genome assembly GCF_002885975.1 of Paucibacter aquatile. Classification (NCBI taxonomy): domain Bacteria; kingdom Pseudomonadati; phylum Pseudomonadota; class Betaproteobacteria; order Burkholderiales; family Sphaerotilaceae; genus Roseateles; species Kinneretia aquatilis. The sequence goes on from NZ_POSP01000003.1 coordinate 1,306,031, forward strand.
GGTACAGCGACCCGCTGTTCAAGGGCGAGTACCCGGCCGAAGCCCTGGCCGACCTGGGCGCCGCTGCCCCCAAGATCGAGGCCGGCGACATGGCCGCCATGCGCGCGCCCATGGACCACCTGGGCATCAACTACTACACCCGCTACGTGGTCAATGCCGACGGCAAGCCCTGGAGCGCCCGCGAGCACGGCCTGCCCGCCTCGGACATGGACTGGGAGGTCTACCCCGAGGGCCTGACCGACATCCTCTGCCGCATGCACGCCGACTACCCCGACATGCCGCCGCTCTACATCACCGAAAACGGCGGAGCCTTCCCCGACCAGACCTTGGTCGACGGCCATGTGCACGACCTGGACCGGCTCGACTACCTGCGCACCCACATCGCCGCCACCGCCGAGGCCCGCCGCCGTGGCGTGCGGGTGGACGGTTATATGGTGTGGAGCCTGATGGACAACTTCGAATGGGGCTTTGGCTACTCCAAGCGCTTCGGCATCGTCCATGTCGACTACGAAACCCAGGCGCGCACGCTCAAGGCCAGCGCGCTCTGGTACCAAGACCTGCTGCGCCAGTGGCGCGCCCAGGGCTGAGCGGCGGCCGCGATGAAGCACCCTGTCCTGCACCCCACCCGGCCGCTGATGGCCGCCCTGGCCTCGCTGATGGTCGCCTGCGGCGGCGGCGGCGCGACGGCCTCGCCCTCCCCGGCTCCAGCACCGGCGCCCTCACCAGCGCCGTCCCCCGCCCCCACTCCCGCACCCTCCAATCGCTGGACCCTGGTCTGGGCTGATGAGTTCGAAGGCGCAGCCGGCACCCTGCCCGATGCCAAGCACTGGAACTACGACCTCGGCAACAAGGAAGCCAATGGCTGGGGCAATCACGAACTGCAGTACTACACCCAGGCGGCCCGCAATGCGGCACTCGACGGCCAGGGCAACCTGCTGCTGCGAGCCGAGAAGCAAGCCAACGCCGGCCCTTGCTGGAACGACAAGCCTTGCGAGTACAGCTCGGGCCGCCTGCGCAGCGACGGCAAGGTCAGCTTCAGCTACGGCAAGCTGGAAGCACGCATCAAGATTCCCGGTGGCCCCGGCATCTGGCCGGCCTTCTGGACCTTGGGTGAGGACAAGCTGCCCTGGCCTGCGGCCGGAGAAATCGATGTGCTGGAAAACATCGGCAAGGAGCCGCTCCATGCCTACGGCACCGTCCATGGCCCGGGTTATTCGGGTGCCCTGGGCATTGGCAAGCGCTTCATCAGCGCCAAGCCGCTGTCCGAGGACTTTCATGTCTTCACCCTGATCAAGCGTCCGCAAGAGCTGATCTGGCTGGTCGACGGGGTCGAGTTCCATCGCCTCACACCGGCCGGCCTGCCCGCGGGTGTGCCCTGGGTGTTCGAGCGTGCCTTCTTCGTCATCCTCAATCTCGCCGTCGGCGGCGATTGGCCCGGCAACCCCGATGCCAGCACGCCCTTCCCGGCCGAGATGCGGGTCGACTGGGTGCGCATCTACAAAGAGGACTGAGCCATGCAGGTCAGCCGGCATCTCGCCCAGAACGCATCGCTCTGGCCCGACCACCGGAGTGGCGCCACAGCCTTGGGCGCGGCCGGCCCAGGCTCAGCGCCGGAGGCGCCGGCTTGCCATCTCGCCATCGACTGGGCCCGCATCTTCCCCAAGGGCATGGGTGCCCGGCCCGATGCCGACGCCCTGGGCCAAGTCTCGCGCCAGGTGGACGCCTTGCTGGCTCAGGGCCAGCAGCCCTGGGTGACGCTGCACCAGGGCGAGCTGCCCCCGGCGCTGCAGGCGCAGGGCGGCTGGATGAAGCGCTCGACCATCGGTGCTTTTGCTGACTTTGCCCGGCTGATGGGTGAGCAGCTTGGTGACCGGGTGGGGCACTGGATCACCCACGAGAACCCGGCTTGGACGAGCGCGCATCCGCAGGCCCTGGCGCGCGCATTGCACACCGAGCTGCAAATCGCTCACCACCGGCTGGTCAGCCATGGTGAGGCGCTGCGCGCCCTGCGCAGCGCAGCACCAGGAGCCCGGGTCGGCATCGTGCTGGGCCTGCAAGCCATACGCCCGGCCAGCCATCTCCCGGCCGACCTCGCCGCCGCCCTGCGCCAGGACGGACTGCGCAACCGCTGGTGGCTGGACCCGCTGTTCGGCCGCGGCTACCCCGGCGATGTGCTGCAAGCCCTGGGCGTGGACGCGCCCACGGTGCTGCCCGGCGACCTGCGCAGCATGGCCAGCCCCTGTGACTTCCTGGCCGTGCTGCCGCAGCGCCTGGCCCAGCAGGCGTCAAGTGGCCCCGAGCCAGAGGTGGACGAGGCGCGCATCCTGGAGCTGCTGGAGCGCGTGCATCGCGACTACGCCCCAGCCGCGCTGTACCGCCTGCAGCCCTTGCCCCCAGCCCCCGCGCGCCCGAGCTCACATCGCATCGCCCGCCTCATTCCCGGCGCCGCCGCAGCGCGCCCTCACCTTCGCATCGAAAGGGTCTCGTTTTGAGCCGCGTTTGCATCCAAGGCCTCAACATCCGCTTCGGCGGCCACGAGGTCATCCGCCACCTCGACCTGGACGTCCAGTCCGGCGAGTTCCTGGTTCTGCTGGGCCCTTCGGGCTGCGGCAAATCGACCCTGCTGCACAGCATTGCCGGCCTCAACCCCATCAGCGGCGGCCGCATCCTGATCGGCGAGCAGGACATGAGCCAGGCCGAGCCCAGCGCCCGCGGCGTGGGCATGGTGTTTCAGAGTTATGCGCTCTACCCGCATATGAGCGTGCATGCCAACCTGGCCTTCCCGCTCAAAATGGCCGGCCTGCCCAAGGCCGAGATCGAAGCCCGGGTGAAGCGCGCCGCCGCCATGCTGCAGCTGGATGCCTTGCTGCAGCGCCGCCCGGCCCAGCTCTCCGGCGGCCAGCGCCAGCGCGTGGCCATCGGCCGCGCCGTGGTGCGCGAGGCCGGTGTGCTGCTGCTGGACGAGCCGCTCTCCAACCTCGACGCCAAGCTGCGCACCGAGCTGCGCCGCGAGCTCAAGCAGCTGCATGCGCGCTTGGGCAACACCATGATTTACGTGACCCACGACCAGGTGGAGGCCATGACCCTGGCCACCCGCATCGTCGTGATGCACGAGGGCGCGATCCAGCAGATCGGCACCCCGGCCGAGGTCTATGAGCGGCCGCGCACCTTGCGCGTGGCCAGCTTCGTCGGCTCGCCCACCATCAACCGCATCGCCGGGAAGCTGAACGCCAATGGCCAGTTCCAGTCCGGTGTGCTGCAACTGGCCGGCCCGGCCTCGGCGCCCGCCGGCGCGCTGACCCTGGGCGTTCGGCCCGAGGACGTGATGCTGGGCGCAGGCCAGCCTTTCGAGGGCCGGGTCGAGCTGATCGAGCCTCTGGGCGGCCAGCACCTGGTTTGGCTGCGTTGCGGCGATCAAGCCTTGTGCGCCGTGTTGCCCGGCCAGCCCACCTTGCAGACGGGCGAGGCCCTGCATTTCGGCTTCGACGCGCGCCGCCTGCATTGGTTCGACGCCGAGGGTCTGCGGCTGGAGTGAGCGCAGGGGCCGGGGGTCCCCCGGTTCAGACGGCGCCGGACGGGGCTGAAAACAAGCCGACAATGGCGACTTGTTTCGCTCGCGCCGCCAGGCGCACAACGGCCCCGACATGTCTCGCCTCTTGCGTTGCTTGCGCCACGCCGTCCTCCGCGCCCTGCGCTCGGCTCCGCCTGCTCTCGCTGCACTCGGGCTGCTCCTGCTGGCCGCGCCGCTGCAGGCGCAGAGCATCGTCTTCATCAACCCCGGCCATGCCGACGAGGCCTTCTGGCGCAGCGCCAGCCAGGCCATGGAGGCCGCGGCGAGCAGCCTGGGGCTCAAGCTGGAGGTGCTGTACGCCGAGCGTGACCCTGAACGCACCGTCGCCCTGAGCCGCGAACTGGCGCAGCGGCCCGCCGGCCAGCGACCGGACTATGTCGTGCTCAGCAATGACAAAGGCGTGCTGGTGGCCTGCGCCCAGAACCTGGCGGCGGCGGGCATCAAGAGTTTTGCGGCCTTCTCGGGCCTGCTGCCGCAGGAGCAGCAGCGCTTCAGCCCGCGCCGCGGCCTGCCCTTGCTGGTGGGCAGCCTGGAGCCGCGCGCCCAGGACGCGGGCTACCTGAGCGGCCGAGCCTTGCTCGAACAAGGCCTGGCGCGACGCTTGCACGGCGCCGATGGGCGCCTGCACCTGGTGTCCATCGCCGGGGATCGCTCCACACCCAGCTCCATCCAGCGCAACCAGGGCCTGCGCCAAGCTCTGGCCGAGCATCCGCAGGTCGATTTGGATGCGCAGACCTTTGCCGACTGGCGCCGGGATCAGGCGCGCGAGCGCATGCTGGGCCTGCTGCAGCGCGGCGCGGCGCCGCAGCTGGTCTGGGCCGGCAGCGATCTGATGGCCTTCGGGGCCATGGAAGCCGCTGAAAGCCGGGGCCTCAAGCCCGGCCGCGATCTGCTGTTCGCCGCCATCAACACCTCGGACGAGGCCATGCAGGCCCTGATCGACGGCCGCCTCTCGGCCTTGGTCGGCGGCCATTTCCTGACCGGCGCCTTCGCCCTGGTGATGCTTCACGATCTGCACCAGGGCCGCGATTTCATCGACGAAGGCCTGAGCCTGGAGCGCCCCCTGTTCATGCGCTTCCTGGCCCGCCCCGACCTGCGCGAGCTGGATTTCCGCCGCTTCAGCAAGGTGCACAACCCGCGCCTGCGCCGCTACGACTTCAACCCGCAGGTCTTGCTGGACAGCGGCGCCAAGCACTGAAGCAGGCCGGCGGCGATGCCGTCACGCCATCAATAGCGCCCGGCGGCGCCAGCCACCCGCAGGTAAACATAGGCCGCCCAGGCCACCAGCGCCCGGCTGAACATGGCACGCAGGCCCTGGCCCTGCAAATGGCGCTGGTCCACCTGACGCGAGACCTGCAAGGCCTGCTCGAACTCGGCCGCCAGCGCCCGCGAAAAATCAGCGTCACGGACGATGACATTGGCCTCCAGGTTGAGCAGCAGAGACAGCGGGTCGATGTTGGAGCTGCCCACCGTGGCCCAGCTCTCATCGACCACACAGACCTTGGCATGCAAGAAGGCCGGCGTGTACTCGAAGATCTCGACGCCGTGGCCGAGCAGCTCGGTGTACAGCGCCTGTGCGGCCATGCCGGCCAGCAGATAGTCGACCTTGCCCTGCAGCAGCAAACGCACCCGCACGCCACGCCGGGCTGCGTCGCGCAGGGCGCGGCGGAAGGCATGGCCGGGGTAGAAGTAAGGGGTGATCAGGTCCACCCGTTCGCGCGCAGCACGGATGGCGTCGATGTAAGCCCGCTCGATGGTGCGGCGTTGACGCAGGTTGTCGCGCAGCACAAAGGCCGCGCAGACCGGCTCCAGCTCGGGCTGCAAAGCAGGTTCGCCTTCGCGCTGGCGCCGGCGCAGCCAGGTCGGCCGCGGCATGCGCAGGCCCTGGACCAGACGCCGCAGGCGGGACAGCGGCTCGGGGCTGCGCACCAGGGCGCGCAGCTCCTCGCCAAAATCGCGGCCCAGCCAGGCCCGGGTCCAGACAGCGCGCGCGGCCTGCTCCATGGGCAGCACGGCGGGGCCATGCAGGGCGACGGCAAAGTCCAGGCGCGGCTGCTCGGTGGCGCCGTGATTCAGGTCCATGCGGTCGCCGATGATGTTGATGCCGCCGACAAAGCCCTGCTCGCCATCAACCACGCAGAGCTTCTGATGCAGACGGCGCAGCTGCCCCGGCTGCAGCCAGCTGTACCAGCGATCGATGGGGCGGAACACGGCCAGGGCCACGCCGCTGCCCTCCAGCTGGGCCTGCAGCCAGGCCAGCGAGGCCTTGCTGCCAAAGCCATCCACGACCACCCTTACCCGCACCCGCCGCGCGGCCGCAGCACGCAGCGCCGCCACCAGGGCCTGGCCGGCCTCGTCGTCATGAAAGATGTAGGTGGCCAGCCAGACCTCGCGCAAGGCACCGGCGATGGCCGCCGTCTGCAAGGGGAACAGTTCGTCGCCCCCGCGCAGCAGCTGCAGCTGATTGCCGCCGCTGAACTCGGGGCTGGGCTGGGCGTGCCAGGACAGCAGGGATTCTTGCTCGAGGCCTCCGGCCTCGTCGGCAGCAGGACGGCCGCTCACGCGCCCTCCAGCTCCAGCTCGGCCAGCAGAGGCAGGTGATCGGACATGCGCGCCCAGACCGGGCCTTTGGGCACCTGCATGCTCACGCAGCGCAGGCCGCGGGTGTAGATGCGATCGAGCGAGAAAAACGGCAGGCGCGATGGAAAGGTGGCGTAGCGCGATCGCCCCTGTGGTGCCACCGCGCGCTGCAGGCCGTGGGCACGCATGGGTGCATCCAGGCGCTCGCCCCAGTCATTGAAATCCCCCGCCACCAGCAGCACTGCATCAGCCGGCACATGGTGCTGGATGAACTCGGCCAGGCGCTGCACCTGGCGCACGCGGCCGCTGTGCATCAGGCCCAGATGCGCCACCACGGTGTGCACCTCACGGCCCTGCCAGCGCACCGGCACATGGAGCAGGCCCCGCTGCTCGAAGCGGTGGTCCGACACATCATGGTGGCCGATGTCGCCGATGGGGAAGCGCGAGAGCAAGGCATTGCCATGCTCGCCATGCTTGGTCACCGCATTGGTGCGGTAGGCCACCTGGTAGCCATCGGGTGCGAGAAACTCGGCCTGGCCCTGATCGGGCCAGCCGAACCAGGTGTGATCGAACTGCTTGGCGTCACGGTGGTGAAAGTGCCGCACCTCTTGCAGAAACACCAGGTCGGCATCGAGCGCCTCGATGCCCAGGCCCAGGTTGTGGATCTCCAGGCGCTTTTGCGGCCCCATGCCGCGCACGCCTTTGTGGATGTTGTAGGTGGCCACGCGCAGGCGCGCCGCCGACGCCGAGGACGCCGCCGGGATTTCGTGCTGCACCGACTGGCTGAAGGCATTGCCTTTCATGTCAGCGCGGCCACGAAGTTCGGCAACTGCAGCACCGCCTCGGCGTTGGACGGCGAGAAGCACAGATCGGCCGCCTCCTGCCAGGGCAGCCAGCGGTACTGCAGATGCTCGCGCGGGGCCAGGCGCACGGGCGTGCCGGCCGGCACGGTCAGGCCGAAGACATGCTCGGTGTTGCGGGTGACGCCGGGGGCATAACGGTGGCGCCAGACGGGGTAGATCTCGTACTCATTGGCCAGGCCCCAGTCGCGCAGCAGGCCCTGGCTGGCCTCGATGCCGGTTTCTTCCTGCACCTCGCGGCGTGCGGTCTCGGCGATTGGCTCGTCCAGCGCGTCCTTGGAGCCGGTCACGCATTGCCAGAAGCCGGGGCGGTCGGCCCGCTCCAGCATCAGGACCTGGAGCTCGGGGGTGTGGATCACCACCAACACGGATTCAGGGATTTTGTAGGGGCGGGTTTGCATCGCGATGGCGCTCATGCCGGCAAGCATAGCGGAGCAAGAAGTCCTCTTGCAGGCTCACACCGTCTTGGCCTCAGACCGAGCCAGGCTGCGCGCCGCACGCTGCATGGCCTGGGCCATGCGCTCGCGCAAGGCGGGCGGCTCCAGCACCTCGAACTCGACCTCCAGCACCAGCAGCCAGTACACCAAGGCATCGAGTGCATGGGCGCCGCACTGCAGCAGGCAGCGCTGCGCATCGCCGGCCATCGCCTCCAGCCGCGCGGCGGTGGCCGGGATGCGGGCGGCCATCTGGGCCAGGGGCGCGTGCAGCACCACCCGGGCCTGCTCGGCCTGCGGCGAAAGCAGCAGGGAGCGGGTGACATAGGCGCGCAGATCCCCACCCTCGGGGCCCGGGCGCGGCTTGAAATGCCCACCGACCTGGGCCGGGCCGGCGATGCGATCGAGGCGAAAGGTGCGCCAATCGCTGCGCACCCGGTCCCACGCCACCAGATACCAGCGACTGCCGGTGTGGACCACACCTTGTGGCTCGACCGAGCGACGGCTGGACCCGCCCTTGGCATCCACGTAATCGAAATCGAGGCCCAGCTGGTCGCGGCAAGCACCGGCCAGATCGGCCAGCAGGCTGGCATCGACACTGGGGCCCACGCCCTGCAGGGCTTGAACGGCCGAGCGCAGCGCGTCGGCGCGCCGGCGCAGCCGGGCCGGCATCAGCTGCTCGAGCTTGACCAGGGCCTGCAAGGCGGGCTCTTCGATGCCGCCCACCCGACCGGCAGCGGCTGTCCGCAAGGCGATCGCCACGGCCAGGGCCTCCTCGTCGTCGAGCTGCAGCGGCGGCAAGGTCTGCCCCGGGCGCAGGGCATAGCCGCCGGCCACCCCGCTGCTGGCCGCGACCGGATAGCCCAGCTCACGCAAGCGATCGATGTCCCGCCGCAGGGTGCGCGGGTGCACGGCCAGGCGCTCGGCCAGCTCAGGCCCGGCCCAGTGGCGGCGGGCCTGGAGCAGGGACAGCAGACGCAGCAGCCGCGATGAGGCACTCAACATCGGGCCACTGTAACGGTGATTGAGGGCCGAATCTGTCCGCAATGGTTTCTACAGTCGAGTCCGTCGTCGACAGGGTGTCGACGCCTCACAACAAGGAAGACTGACCATGTCCATCGTTCTGTACGGCTGCCCGATGAGCAGCGCCACCCCCGTCGCCTGTGCCCTGGCCGAGCTCGGCCTGCCGCACGAGCGGGTTCTGATCGACATCCGCAGCGGCGCACAGCGGCATCCGGACTATCTGGCGCTGAACCCGAACGGCAAGGTGCCCACACTGACTGTCGATGGCACGCCCATGTTCGAGGCCCTGGCCATCCAGCTCTGGCTGGGTGAGACCTACGGGGTCGAACGCGGCTTGTGGCCGGCCGCCGGCAGCGCCGAACGCCTGCAGGCCCTGTCCTGGTGCACTTGGGCCTATGTGAGCTACGGCTCGGTCTTGAATCGCCTGCACCGCGCCAGCTTCGGCGACCCGGCCTTGATCAGCCCGGTGCACGCCGAGGCCGCCCGCACCGAACTGGATGGGTTGCTGGCCCTGCTCGACCAGCGTCTGGCGCTGCGCCCCTGGATGCTGGGTGCGAGCTACTCGCTGGCCGACTTGCTGGTCGGCTCGGTGATCGGCTACAGCCTGCACCTCGGCGCACCAGTCAGCGCGCACCCCCATGTGCAAAGCTGGCTGGGCCGGGTGCAGGCACGGCCCGCTATGCAGGTGGATGCGGGCTGAAAGCGCACCAGGGCCTCGCTCAGCCCTTATTGCCGGACTTGGTTGCTACCGGCGGCGGCAGGTCCCTGGCGGCCAGCTCACGCACCTGAACGACCAGCTTGTTGTGCGCGTCGAGGAAGGCTGCAGCAATCACCTTGCCTTCGTTGCTGTTGGCCCAACCGGCGCCGCCAGCACCACCCAGCTTGCCCACCACCAGGCCGCCCATGCCGAGGTCGGTGACGCGCACCGAGCCGGTGGCGGCAGCGATCTGTTCGGTGGTTTCGTTGTCGGTCAGCAGCAGGGCGACCTGGGCCTCCTTGAGCTTGACCTGCTCGGCGGCAGCGACAAACTTGTTCAGCACCGGGATCTGCGCCATCAGGCCGCCAACCTCGCGGCCGGCGTTCTGCTCGCTGAAGCTCAGGCTGGGGGTCAGGCTGTACTGGGCCTCATAGCCCTTGCCCTTGTGCACCGTGCTGCCCTGCTGGCGCAGGATGCCGGCGTCCTTGAGCTCCTGCTCCTTGATGGTCGCTTTCAGGCCGGCCGCGCGGTCCACCACGCGGAAGCAGCCGCTTTGCTGGGCCAGCAGGCGGATCAGGGGCACGGGCGAGCTGGGCAGGTTGTAGCTGCTGGACACGGTGTAGCCGTTGCTGTTTTCCACCAGGGCCAGCGTGGCCACGGGCGCATCGCACTTCATCAGCTCACGGTGTGCTTGGTGGGCACCGGCGGCGCCGGCCGAGCCGGTGATCTCCGAGCTGCCCTCGCCCAGGGTCGCGCCTTGCTTGCCGCAGGCCGCCAGCATCAGGGCCAGGGCGATGAGTGCGCCCGAGCGGGTCGCGTGCGGTGTACTGGTGTTCTTCAAAGACAACATCTGCTGACACTCCCTACGTTTGGTAACAGACCAAGAAAAAGGGCAGCCGAAGCTGCCCTGTTGTGATGCCGGTGTGCTGCGCATCAAGCGCCGGCTGCACCCGAAGCCGCTGCGGCATTGCGCAGGCGGATGTGCAGCTCGCGCAGCTGCTTCTCGTCCACATTGCTCGGTGCGCCGGTCAGCAGGCACTGGGCACGCTGGGTCTTGGGGAAGGCGATCACGTCGCGGATGGACTCGGCCTTGGTCATCATGGTGACGATGCGGTCCAGACCAAAGGCCAGGCCGCCGTGCGGCGGGGCGCCGTACTGCAGCGCTTCCAGCAGGAAGCCGAACTTGACCTGCGCATCTTCCTTGCTGATCTTGAGCGCGTCGAAGACCTTGCTCTGCACTTCCGCGCGGTGGATACGGATGGAGCCACCGCCCAGTTCCCAGCCGTTCAGCACCATGTCGTAGGCCTTGGCGATGCAGGCACCGGGGTCGGTGACCATCAGGTCTTCATGGCCGTCCTTGGGCGCGGTGAAGGGGTGGTGCACGGCCGCCCAGCGGTCGTTCTCTTCGTCGTGCTCGAACATCGGGAAGTCCACCACCCACAGCGGAGCCCAGCGGTCTTCGAACAGGCCACCCGCCTTGCCGAAATCGCTGTGGCCGACCTTCAGGCGCAGGGCGCCGATGGCATCGTTGACGATCTTGGCCTTGTCGGCGCCGAAGAAGATCAAGTCGCCGTCCTGCGCGCCGGTGCGCGAGAGGATGTCGGCCACGGCCTTGTCGTGCAGGTTCTTGACGATGGGCGACTGCAGGCCTTCGCGGCCCTTGGCCACTTCATTGACCTTGATCCAGGCCAGGCCCTTGGCGCCGTAGATCTTGACGAACTCGGTGTAAGCGTCGATCTCGCCGCGGCTGATCGAGGCACCGCCGGGCACGCGCAGGGCGACAACACGGCCGCCCTTGGTGGTGGCGGGGGTCGAGAAGACCTTGAAGTCCACATCGCCCATCACATCGGTGAGTTCCGTGAACTGCAGCTTGACGCGCAGATCGGGCTTGTCCGAACCGTAGAGATGCATGGCATCGGCGTACTTCATCACCGGGTAGGTGCCCAGGTCCACATTCAGCGCCTTCATGAAGACGTGGCGGATCATGCCTTCGAACATGTCACGGATTTCCTGTTCGCTCAGGAAGCTCGTTTCAATATCGATCTGGGTGAATTCGGGCTGGCGGTCGGCACGCAGGTCTTCGTCGCGGAAGCACTTGGTGATCTGGTAGTAGCGGTCGTAGCCAGCCACCATCAGCAGCTGCTTGAACAGCTGGGGCGATTGCGGCAGCGCGAAGAACTGGCCGTCGTGCACGCGGCTGGGCACCAGGTAGTCGCGCGCGCCTTCGGGCGTGCTCTTGGTCAGCATCGGCGTTTCGATGTCGATGAAGCCATGCTCGTCCAGGAACTTGCGCGCTTCCATGGCCACGCGGTAGCGCAGCATCAGGTTGTTCTGCATGTAAGGGCGACGCAGGTCCAGCACGCGATGGGTCAGGCGCGTGGTTTCGGACAGGTTCTCGTCGTCCATCTGGAACGGGGGCGTCACGGAGGGGTTCAGCACTTCCAGCTCATGGCAGAGCACTTCGATCTTGCCGCTGGTCAGGTTGTTGTTCTCGGTGCCGGCGGGGCGCAGGCGCACCTTGCCCACGACCTTGAGGCAGAACTCGTTGCGCACCTCTTCGGCCACCTTGAACATGTCGGCGCGATCGGGGTCGCAGACGACTTGCACCAGGCCTTCGCGGTCGCGCAGGTCGATGAAGATGACGCCGCCGTGGTCGCGGCGACGGTGGGCCCAGCCCATCAGGGTAACGGTCTGGTCTTGCAGCTTCTCGCTGACTTGGCCGGCGTAACAGGTTCTCATTGCGGGTTCACTCCAAAATTTCGTCGATTCGGGCGGCGGCACCGGCGCTCGGTGCCGGCTTGGCCCACAGGGTTCGGTACAGGTCTTTGATGCGGGGGGAGGCGCTGAGGGGCTGCGTCCAAAGCCCTCAGGGTTGAGCGCATGCCAAGGCGCTCAACCCGGCTGATTTCGAGCCGGGCCTTCGTCCCCGGCGCTCTCGCCTTCCGGCGCCACCACACCCATGGAGATGATGTGCTTGAGCGCGGCATCCACGCTCATCTTGAGTGGCCGCACCTGGCTGCGCGGCATCATCAGGAAAAAGCCCGAGGTCGGGTTGGGCGTGGTCGGCACGTAGAGGCTGACATGCTCGTCCCCCAGGGCCTCGGCCACCTCGCCGCCCGGCTTGCCGGTGACGAAGGCAATGGTCCAGCTGCCCTGGTGCGGATACTGCACCAGCACGGCTTCGCGGAAGGCGTTGCCGCTGCTGGAGAACAGCGTGTCGGACACCTGCTTGACCGAGCTGTAGATGCTCTTGACGATGGGGATGTTGGACAGCAGGCGGTCCCACTGGCGCAGCCACCACTGGCCGAAGATATTGGCCACGAACACGCCCGTCAGCAACATGCCGCCGACCAAGATCACCAGGCCCAGACCCGGGATGTGGCGCAGGCCGTCGATGCTCTCGTGCAGCGAGGCCGGTGCCACCGCCTGCAGGGCGGTCAGCATGGAGGCGAATACCCCGTTGATGATGCCCAGCACCCACAACAGCACCCAGATGGTGATGGCCAGAGGCAGCCAGACCAGGAGGCCGGTGACGATGTACTTTTTCACAGGGGTCCTATTCGGGGGCTCGGTGGGCGTGGGCTGGAGGGTGATGTCGGGAAGCGGGTTCAAACGAGAGGCTCAATGGCAGGCACAGGAGCCGCCGCAGGCAGCCGGCGCGGCAGCGGCACTGCTGCCGCCGCTTTCTGCGCCAGAGCTGGTAGAAGCGGCAGAGCTGGCCTCGGGCGTGGACGCCACGGCGCCACCCGTGGCGGCGGCGGCGCTACCGCCACCCTTGAAATCGGTGGCGTACCAGCCCGAGCCCTTGAGTTGGAAGCCGGCGGCGGTGACTTGTTTCTGGAAAGCTTCTGCGCCGCAATGCGGGCAGGTGCTCAGCGGTGCATCGGACAGCTTTTGCAGCACGTCTTTGGCGTGACCGCATTCGGCGCAGCGGTAAGCGTAGATCGGCATGGTCTAAACCGTTGATTCAAAACCGTAAATTATAGGGGGCCGGCTTCGGACCAGCCGCAGGGCCGCTCAGGCCGGCTGGCCTGGCTCCAGACCCGCCAGCTTGTGGTGCGAGGCATGCACATTCTTGATCGCCTGCGGACCCAGCGAACCGATCAACATGCCAAGCACCGCGGCCAGCACACCGGCCAGTTGGGCCGGCATCTGCTCACCGGCGGGTGTCGCCTCGAACAACAACCAGCTCAGCACCCCCAGGACGATGGCAAAAATCGCACCCTGGGTGGTCGCCCGCTTCCAGTACAGGCCAAACACCAGGGGCACGAACGCGCCCACCAGGGTGACCTTGTAGGCGGCCGTCACCAGCTCGAAGATGGGCGTGCCCTGCAGCATGATGGCGTAGGTGCAGACGCAGACACTGAAGACCAGGGTGGCGATGCGCATGGTGCGCAGTTCCTGCTTGTCCGAAACACGCGGAAAGAACTGGCGCCAGATGTTCTCGACAAAGGTCACCGAAGGCGCCAGCAGGGTGGCCGAAGCGGTGGACTTGAGGGCCGAGAGCAGCGCACCGAAGAACACCACCTGCATCACAAAAGGCATCTTGTCCATGACCAGGGTCGGGATGACTTTCTGCGAGTCTTCCTTGATCAGCTGCTCGGCCTGCTCCGGCATGATGATCAGGGCGCTGACCACGATGAACATGGGCACGAAGGCAAACACGATATAGCTGGCACCACCGATGATGGAGCCGCGCACGGCGGATTTCTCGTCCTTGGCCGACATCACGCGCTGGAACACGTCTTGCTGAGGGATCGAGCCCAACATCATGGTGATGGCGCTGCCGATGAAGAACAGCCAGTCGTGCAGGCTGGGCGGCGGCAGAAAGCGGAACAGGTCCTTGCTGACGGCCAGATCGACCACCTTGCCGGCGCCGCCGGCCATATCGGCCGCGAACCAGGCAATCAGGCTCAGGCCCAGCACCAGGATGATCATCTGGATGAAATCGGTCACCGCCACCGACCACATGCCGCCGAACAAGGTGTAGGCCAGAATGGAGGCGGTGCCCAGGGCCATGCCCATGGCTACGCTGATCGCGCCGCCCGACAGCAGGTTGAACACCAGCCCCAGAGCCGTGACCTGCGCCGCCACCCAGCCCAGATAGGACAGGATGATGATGAAGGAGCACACCACCTCGACCACGCGGCCGTAGCGCTCGCGGTAGTAGTCGCTGATGGTCAGCAAGGTCATCTTGTAGAGCTTGCCGGCAAAGAAGAGGCCCACCAGGATGAGGCAGAAGCCGGCGCCAAAGGGGTCTTCCACCACGCCGCCGAGCCCGCCCTCGACAAACTTGGCCGGAATGCCCAGCACCGTCTCGGCACCGAACCAGGTGGCAAAGGTCGTGGTGATGACCATGGCCAGCGGCAGGTGACGCCCTGCGATGGCAAAGTCCGCGGTGTTCTTGACCCGCTTGGCTGCCCACAAGCCAATGGCGATGGTGACCAGGAGATAGGCAAAGACCAGAGTCAGGAGCATGGTGTCAGGCCGTGAAGCGATGGTGGGGTGGACAAAACGCGGCGGATTATCTCTGCAATGAAGTCCCCCGCGACAGCGCGGGTTTCACCCCAGACCCTCTGTTCCTGGGGGATGGCGCGGACTTAGAGAGTTGAGCCTAGGCCTGGCGCCTGAGCCAGCCCGCCGCCGGCATCCAGGGTTCGATTCGCCGGGGCGATGCGCGGCAGCAGCAGTTCGAACTGGGCACCCTGCCCCGGCACGCTGCTGACCGTGATCTCGCCGCCCAGCATGGAGCGCACGATGGTGTAGCACAGATGCAGGCCCAGACCGCTGCCGCCATTGCCCAGCTTGGTCGTGAAGAAGGGATCGAAAACGCGCGAGAGGTGCTCGGGAGCAATTCCCCGGCCGTTGTCACGGAAGCGCAGGCGCACCCGCTCGGCATCGACCGCTGCCGCCTCGATTTGCATCAGGCCGTTCTGCTGGCCTTCGAAGCCGTGGATGATGGCGTTCAGCACCAGATTGCTGAGCACCTGGCCCAGAGGGCCCGGGTAGCTGTCCAGGCTCAGGCCCGGCTCGACCTGGATCTGCAGCTGGTGGCCGTCCTTGCGCAGGCGGTTGATCAGGCTGAGCTGCACCTCCTCGCAGAGCTGTTGCAGCTCGAACTGGCGGCGCCGCTCCGAGGTCTGGTCCACGGCCAGCTGCTTGAAGCTGGACACCAGGCTGGCGGCGCTGGCCAGGCCACGCACCAGCAGGCCGGCGCTGGCCTCGGCCGTGTCGCAGAAGGCTTGCAGCTCGGAGCGGCGGAGTTGCCCGGCGGCCAGCAAGGCCTTGAACTCGCGCGTGCCGTCCTGCAGCGTGCTGGCCGCCAGCAGACTGTTGCCCAGCGGCGTGTTCAGCTCGTGGGCCACGCCGGCCACCAGCGAGCCCAGCGAGGCCAGCTTCTCCTGCTCGAAGAGCTGAGCCTGGGTGCGACGCAACTGGGCGTAGGCGTCGGCATTGTCCAGCGCCACGGCGGCGTAGGCAGCCAAGGCCTGGAGCAGATCCAGATCGGTCTGGCGGTAGGCATCGACCTGGTCGCTGAGCACACAGATCAAGCCCTTGACCTGACCCTTGATGCGCAGCGGCACGTAGAGGCCGGAGCGGGCGCGGGTGGGCTCCTCGCCGCTGGCCAGGCGCAGCACCTGTCCAGGCCCGAGCGCGGGGTCGTACTGGCCGCCCAGCCCGTCGGCATCAATCAGACGGTTGTCACGCAGGATCTCGCGCTCCCACTGCGGTTCGCCTTGCACGATGCAGCGCACGGCCGGCTGCTCGGGGTGGTCCAGACTGCGGCGGTAGGGCTGCAGCGGCCGGCCGCGATCGATCACAAAGTCGAAGGCCACCACGGCCTCTTCCCTGCGCAACAAGCCGACGCCAAAGATCAGGGCCGGCATCAGCGATTCGACTTGACGGTACAGGGCCTGCTGCACCGCGGCCAGATCCAGCGAGGCGGTGAGTTCGCGGCCGATGTCGCTGACCGTGGCAATCTGCTGCCGCTGGGCCCGCACCTGGGCCGTGCGCAGCTCGACCTGACGCTCCAGCTCCAGCTGCACCCGGCGCAGCCGGCGCAGGCGCAGCTGCCAGGCCGCGGCCAGACTCAGCACCAGCAGCGCCAGCAAGAGCAGGCGCACGCTCAGGCTGCGCCACCAGGGCGGCTGCACCTCAATGGCCAGTAACTGCCGCGGCTCCCCCCACACCCCATCAGGATTGGCGGCCCGCGCCAGCAGGCGGTAGCGACCGGCATCAAGGTTGGTGTAGGTGGCCAGCCCCTCGCCATCGGGGCCCTGGATCCAGTCCTGATCAAAGCCTTCGAGCTTCCAGGCATAGCGCAGACGGCCGGCATTGAAGAAATGCTGGGCACGCAGATCAAAGCTGACCATGGCCTCTCGGTGGCTCAAGCGCAGCTGCTCGGCCTGAGCCAAGGGGCCGCTGACCCCCAGCGCAGCGAGGCTGCTGGCGGCCTCGTCGGCACGTTGCGCAGCCTGGCTCGGGTCCAGCAGGGAACGATTGAAGATGCGCACATCGGCCAGCACCACCGGCGGCGCCACCGGGTTGTCGCGCAGCTCACTGGGTTTGAAGCGCAGCAGGCCTTCCCCACCATACAGCAGCTGGCCGGCGACTCCTTGGCTGCTGCCACCCTGGGCAAAGTTGCCACGGAAATGACCGCTGCGCGAGGGGTAGTGGCGCAGACTGCGTCGCTCCGGGTCGAGGCGGCTGAGGCCATCGGGGCTGGCGAACCAGAGCGCGTCATCTTCGGCCAGCTCCAGGCTATGGGCCCAGCCCTTGGGCATGCCCGCCAGGCGACGCCTGGACTTGAGCTGCCAGACGCCCGCCTCGCTCTGCAGCAGTTCGTACAGACCCAGCTGGGTTCCGGCCCAGATGCGCCCCTGCCGGTCCTGACGCAGGGCGTAGATGGCCAGCTCCGAAGGCTGAGGCATGTCCAGGCTGGCTCGCACCGGTTGGCTGAAACGCTGCTGCGCCGCATCCCAGAGCTGCAGCCCGCCCTTGCTGCCCAGCCACAAACGGCCGTCACGATCAGACAACAGGCAGTCGATGACCTCGTTGCTGAGGCTGCCGGGCCGGCCGCCGTCGCGGCGGAAGCGGGTCAGACGGCCATCGTTGCCAAAACGGTAGGCGCCGGCAGCGCTGGCCGCCCACAGCTGTCCCTGGGCATCGTGGGCCAGCGCCGCGATGGACATGCCGCCCCCCAGGCGCTCGCCCAAGTCGATGCGTCGGGCCTGGCGGCTTTTCAAGTCAAGCAGAAACAGGCCGTCGTCGCCGCCCACCCAAAGCCCACGCTCAGGCTGCAGCAGCAAGGCCTTGAGGTAACGCATGGGCAGTTGCTCCGGCCGGATACGCTCGGCCTCGCCGCTGGAGAGCTGCAGCCGGTTCAGGCCGCCGCCGTAGCTGGCCACCCAGGCATGGTCGGCGCCATCGGCCGCCACCGCCATGACACTGTCGCTGGACAGGCTGCTGGCATCGCCGACCACCGAGCGGTAGGCGCGAAAGCCGCCGCTGCGCAAATCCGCCAAGGAAATACCCCAGCCCCAGGTGCCCACCCACAGCACGCCGCTGCGGTCCTGAAACAGGGCCGAGATGGCATTGCTGAACACGCTGTCAGGCAAGGCCGGGTGGTGCATATGGGACTCGAACTGCACGCTGCCGGGTCGCCAATGCCAGAGCCCGGCATTGCCGGTGCCCACCCAGATGCCATCGTCCTGATCGCGGTACAAGGTGTGAACCAGACTGGGCGGCAAGCCCCAGCGCGCGGGCAAGTCCAGCACTTCGCCGCTGCGCGTGTCGATCATCTGCACGCCGGCATTGGTGCCCAGCCAGGCACGCTGCTGGGCGTCGATCACGAGGCTGCGCACGCCGGGCTCGCTGGCTCCAAAGCTGCCCAAGGGCCAGCGCTGCTGCAGGCGGCCCTGGGCATCAAGATGCATCAGGTGACGCCCAGCGACCACCCACACGCCCTGGGCACCGTCGCTGACCATGGCGGCCATGCCGGCCTTGCGGCCAGGCACCAGAGGCTCCAACAGCGGCAAACCCACCGCTTCGAACGCGCGCCGCTGTGGATCGAAATGCAGCAGATCCAAGCCGGTCAAGACCCAGACGCGCCCGTCCTTCGCCGACTGCAGGCCCAGCACATAGCGCTCGCGCATATGCCGCTCGCCCGGCAGGCCATGCCGGCGCAGGGTTTCGCTGCGCAGGTCCATCTCGTCCAGGCCTCGCTCGGTACCGATCAGTAAGCGCTCGCCAGGCAACAACAAAAGACTGCGCACGGCCGGGTGGCTCAAGGAGTGGGCATCAGCCGGCTCGGAGCCAAAGGGCTGGGCGGCCCGGCCGTCAAAACGATACAGGCCGGCGCTGGTGCCCAACCACATCAGGCCGCGCGCATCCTGCTGGGCGCTGTACAGGATGGCCTGCAGCCCCGCCCGCTCGGCCGCCAGCTGCTCGAAACGCAGGTTCTGCAGGCCGCTGCCCGCCTGCGCCACCGCGCAGCAGGCCCAAGCCCAGACCAGGCACCAGCCACGAAACCGGCCGAGCCCTCGGCCGGCCCTGGCGAACAGGAGCCATGCGGCAAAAAAACGGTGAGAGCCCAGGCGCAAGCGCATGCGCCCCAGCCTACCCGAATCGCGCGCCTCGCCCCACCGGTCTGTCCCTAGGGCGACACAGCAGAAGCGAGGGGATCAAAGCCAGTGCCAGCGCAGCAGGATCTGTGTGGTCAGCAGGCCCAGGGTGAAGCCCACCGCACCGTAAAGCAAAGCCTGCAGGAGGCGGTTGGTGCGGCGCTGCTCGCGCAGCAAGGCCTCGAGCGCGCGCGAATCCGGGCCCGTGGCCTGGCGCTTGAGCGCATCATGCAGCAGGCGCGGCAGCTCGGGGAAGAGCTGGGCATAGCGAGGCGCCTCTTTCTTGACCTGGTTGATCAGGGCGCGCCAGCCGACCTGCTCGTTCATCCAGCGCTCGAGAAAGGGCTTGGCGGTGGCCCAGAGATCGAGCTCGGGGTCCAGCTGACGACCCAGGCCCTCGACATTGAGCAAGGTCTTTTGCAGCAGCACCAGCTGGGGCTGGATCTCGACATTGAAGCGGCGCGAGGTCTGGAACAAGCGCATCAAGACCTGCCCCAAGGAGATGTCCTTGAGCGGCCGGTCGAAATGCGGCTCGCAGACGGCGCGCACCGCGCCTTCGAGCTCGTCCACCCGGGTCTCCGGCGGCACCCAGCCCGAGGCGATGTGCAACTCGGCCACGCGCTTGTAGTCGCGCTGGAAGAAGGCGATGAAGTTCTGCGCCAAGTACTCTTTATCGACCTCGGTCAGGGTGCCGATGATGCCAAAGTCCAGGGCCACATAACGGCCGAAGGTGGCGGGATCGAGGCTGACCTGGATATTGCCCGGGTGCATGTCGGCATGGAAAAAGCCATCGCGGAACACCTGGGTGAAGAAGATGGTGACACCGTCGCGCGCCAGCTTCGGGATGTCGATGCCGGCTTGCTTGAGACGATCGAGTTGCGAGATCGGCACGCCCTTCATGCGCTCCATCACGATCACCTCGGTGCTGCACATGTCCCAGTGCATCTCGGGCACCATGATCAGGTCCAGGCCGGCCATATTGCGGCGCAGCTGGGCGGCGTTGGCGGCTTCGCGCACCAGGTCCAGCTCGTCGTGCAGATAGGTGTCGAACTCGGCCACCACCTCGCGCGGCTTCAGGCGCCGGCCATCGGCCGAGAAGCGCTCGACCCAGCCGGCCAGGGTGCGCAGCAAGGCGATGTCGTCGTCGATGGTGTCCAGCATGCCGGGGCGCAGCACCTTGACCGCCACCTCGCGACCGTCTTTCAGCGTGGCGAAATGGACCTGAGCGATCGAGGCGCTGGCCACCGGCTCGGCATCAAAGCTGCCAAACAGCTCCTCGACCGGCTTGCCAAAGGCCTTTTCGACCAGGGCGCGCGACTCGGCGGCCGGGAATGGTGGCACGCGGTCCTGCAGCTTGGACAACTCTTCCACCAGGTCGGGAGGCAGCAGATCGCGTCGGGTGGACAGCACCTGGCCAAACTTGACGAAGATGGGCCCCAGGTGCTCCAGGGCCAAGCGCAGGCGCACGCCGCGTGGCTGGTCCCAGCTACGCCCCAGCGACACCGTGCGGCGCAGCAGCTGGAAACGACGGCGGCGCAAGCCCGACAGGGCCAGATCATCGAGGCCGAAGCGAAGAATCGTCCAGACGATGACGAACAGCCGGGCGAAGTACCTCATGCGCCGGCGCGACCCGCGGCCATACCTCGCACACCCGCTGCCAGACCGGCCAGCGCCGAAGACACTGCGCGGCCGCAACGGGCCAGCTGATGGGCGGCCACCGGGCCGATCACCGCGGCCAGGTCGTCTTCCACATCCCAGCGCAGGTTCTCGATCAGCCAATTCATGGCGCCGGCGAAAGCCGCGTCGCCCTGCACATGGACCTGGGGCTTCTGGCCGGTCAGCGAACCCAGAGCCAGCAAGGCCGGGTTGCCGGCATCGATCTCGATGCGCAAGGCACCATCGGGCGCCTGCTCAAGGCGTTCAAACAAGCCCGCAGGCGTCACGCCCAGCGCCAAATCGGGCGCCTTGGGCAGCAAAGCCGGCCAGTTCTGCAGATGCAACACCAGCGCGCGGCCGGCAAAAGGCTGCAAGCGCCCCGTGGCCAGGGCCTCGCGGCTGATGACATGATTGAGCAACAAGACCATGCGATCCTGTGCGGCCGGTGCAAACATGGCGGTCCATTCTTCTAGCATGGCGCGGATTGTAGGGAGTCGCCGCGTGGCACAGCGGACCTAGGGGGAAGCGGGGGGAATTACCCCTGGAGAACTGAGAGAGAATCCCTGTTCATATTTTCCTCAGATGGAGGGGCGCTCGGGCATGTCGAGAGTCTGCAGGGTCGATTCACGGCTCGTATCAAAAAAAGCAACGCCGCCCGGCACCAAGGAGTTCAGGAACGATGTTCGAGGATAGAAGTTACAAAAGAACGTTTTACAGCGCACCTCAGTCCATCGAATCGTTCATCGCTGCCTTCATGGAGCCCGGCCTGGTGGTCTTGTGCTACCTGGCGGTGAATCACTATTTCGGCGAGCCCATCGTGCGCTCGGACCTGACCTTGTGCTTGCTCGTGTTTGCGCTGACCTTCCCTGGGCGCAATCGTTTCGCCGATACCACCATCAGCGCAGCCATCGATGTCATCGGCTCCTGGCTGGCTCTGCTCTTCATCCTGGGCCTGTGTGGTTATGCGACCAACAGCATGGGCTATTTCGAGGACAAGGTGCTGGTGTGGTGGATCGCGCTGACGCCGGTGTTGCAAATCGTGGCCATCAAGTGCGGCGCCCTGCTGCGCCGCCGCCGTGTCCGCGCGACACGGCGCGGTGCCGTGATCGTGGGCGCGGGGCCGCTGGGCGCCAAAGTGGCGCGCGCCCTGCGCGACGGACCGGACAAGGGCATCGACTTTCTCGGCTATTTCGACGACCGGCAGGATGAGCGCCTGCACCCGGATGCACACGCCAAGCTGCTGGGCATGCTCAGCGAACTGAGTGACTATGTGCGCAAGCACAGCGTTCGCGAGGTCTACATCACCCTGCCCCTGGGCTCGCAGCCACGCATCGTGCACCTGCTGGAGCAGATTCAAGGCACGACCGCCAGCCTGTTTTTCGTGCCCGATGTGTTCGGCATCAGCATCATCCAGGGCCGACTGCAGGACATGAACGGTGTGCCCGTGGTGGGCATTTGCGAAACACCCTTTACCGGCACCAACGAGTTGATCAAACGCCTCAGCGACATCGTGCTGGCTTGCGTGATTCTGGTGCTGATTTCACCGATCTTGCTGGCCGTGGCGATTGGCGTGAAGCTCAGCTCACCCGGACCCATCATCTTCAAGCAGCGCCGCAACGGCCTGGATGGCGAGGAGATCATCGTCTACAAATTCCGCTCCATGCGCACCATGGACAACGGCCCGGTGGTCAAGCAGGCCACCAAGGACGATCCACGCATCACCAAGTTCGGCGCCTTCATCCGCCGAACCTCTCTGGACGAATTGCCGCAGTTCATCAATGTGTTGCAAGGCCAGATGAGCATCGTTGGCCCGCGCCCGCACGCCGTGGCCCACAACGAGGAATACCGCAAGCTGATCAAGGCCTATATGGTTCGCCACAAGGTCAAGCCCGGCATCACCGGCTGGGCCCAGGTCAACGGCCTGCGTGGTGAAACCGACACGATCGACAAGATGAAAGCACGGGTCGAATACGATCTGGAGTACCTGCGGAATTGGTCCCTGGCCCTGGATCTGCAGATCATCGTGCGCACCGCACGGCTGATGCTGTTTGACCGCCATGCCTACTGAATCCCTGATTGCGGGCGGCCTGCGCGCAAGCGGCACCTGCCTGCCAAGCCCGGCGCCGACGAATGCCGCCCCTGGTTCCCCAAGGAAGCCCATGTCTGTTTCGCTGAACCGCCCCCTGCCGCCCGCTGCGCTGGGGCTCCTGAGCCTGCTGGGATGCTGCCTGGCGAGCCCGGCCCTGGCCGACGCCAACCCCTACTACGTGGGTACGGCGCTCAACCTCAGCCACGTCTCCAACATCTACCGCCAAAACAACAATGCCAACAGTGACCGCGTGGTCAGCGCCTCGCTGCTGGCCGGCATCGACCAGACCTTTGGCCGCCAACGCCTGAATCTGGATGCCTCTTTGCAGGCCAATCGCTACCAGAACAACAGCGAGTTGAACAACCGCGGCTACACCCTCAAAGGCGGGCTGGACTGGTCCACGGCAGAGCGCCTTTCGGGCAGCGTCAAGGTCAACAACAGCCAATCCCTGGCGACCTACAACATTGGCAGTGGCATCGCGCCCATCTTCAAGAAAAACATTGAGAAGAACACAGCCGTGGATGCGGTGCTGCGCGTGGGCCTGGTGACCAAATTCTCGGCAGAAGCCTCTGCTGGCCAACGCAGCCGACGCTTCAGCGCCGTCGAGTACAGCCGCTTGGAAGTCGACCAGACCCGTTACTCCCTGGGTCTGACCTACAGCCCCAGCCCGAATTTGCGCCTCGGCGTGGCGGGACGCCACACCCGGGATCGTTTCCCGCGCTTCACATTGATCAACCTGCTCAATGCCGAGTACCAAGCCTCCGAGTTCACACGGAAAGACATCGATCTGACCGGACGGGCCGTGCTCAGCGGCGCCAGCTCCATCGATGGACGAATCAGCCACGGCCGATCGCGCGTGAAGCTGGGGGCGGGCAATGATTTCAATGGCACGACCGGCCAACTGACCTGGACCTGGTTGCCGACGGTACGCTGGAACATTGCCACCACCCTCAGCCGGGACACAGGCCTGGAAACTTCCTTCTTCCGGGTCGGCGGCAACACCTTGAATGCCGACCAAAACCGCGTCACGACCTCGGCCCAGCTGGCGGTCAGCTATGAGCTCACGGCCAAGATCGTTCTCAACGCCAGCGCCAGCAGCTCGCGCGCGGAACGCGTCGATGACTTTCTGGGTCAGCAGGCCAAAAGCCAGGACCGCGACACGGCCTACAGCCTCGGTGCGCGCTGGCTGTATTCGCGCAGCATTCAGCTCGGCTGCCAGTACACCAAGAATTCGCGCAGCAGCACCATCGTCCAGTATGTCTACGACGCCAACAGCTTCGGCTGCTACGGTCAAATGGTTCTGAACTGATGAGCCGACTGGCATCCCCATTGCAAACACTTCGCAACTCTCTCCATGGCTGAAACCATTCTTCTGACCGGCGCCACAGGCTATATCGCCTCTCACACCTGGCTGGCCTTGCAGGCCGCTGGTTATCAGGTCGTGGGCGTCGACAATTTCAGCAACAGCTCGCCCGAAGTGCTGAAGCGCCTGGCGCAGCTCGGTGGTCAAACACCGGTGTTCGAACAGGCCGATGTCTGCGACCCAACCGCCTTGGCTCAGGTGTTTGCAAAGCATCAACCTCAAGCGGTCGTCCATTTCGCGGCCTTCAAGGCAGTGGGCGAATCCACCCAGCAACCCCTCGCCTACTACCGCAACAATCTGGGCGGCTTGGTCAACACCTGCGAGCAGATGCAAGCCCACGGCTGCAAACGCATCGTCTTCAGCAGCAGCGCCACGGTTTACGGTGTGCCGGAGCGGCTGCCGCTGCGCGAGGATGCGGCCCTGTCAGCCGTCAACCCCTACGGCGCCACCAAGCTGATGGGTGAAACCATTTTGCGCGATCTCGGTGCGGCGGATCCGAGCTGGCAAACCGCTTGCCTGCGCTATTTCAACCCGGTGGGCGCACATGAAAGCGGTCTGATCGGTGAGGATCCCCGTGGCACGCCCAACAACCTCATGCCCTATGTCGCCCAAGTGGCCATCGGCCGCCGACCGCGCCTGCAGGTCTTCGGCAATGACTACGACACGCCAGATGGCACCGGCGTGCGCGACTACATCCATGTGCTGGACCTGGCCGAGGGCCATGTGGCGGCGCTGCGCTTCTTGCTGTCGGGCCCAGAGTCGATCACGGTCAACCTGGGCACCGGTCAGGGCTACAGCGTGCTGGACCTGGTCAAAGCGTATGAAGCGGCCAGCGGCCAAGCGGTACCCTATGACATCGTGGCGCGACGCCCTGGCGATGTGGCGGCCTGTTATGCCGACCCGACCCTGGCCCAGCAGCGCCTGGGCTGGCAAGCCCGGCACACGCTGGCCCGCATGTGCGAGGACAGCTGGCGGTGGCAGCGCATGAATCCGCAAGGATTCGAACCCTCTTGAGATCCAGACTTGAAGAAAAGACTCATGAACCGAATTCAAGTTCAGCCGGTCATCATGGCCGGCGGCAGTGGCACCCGGCTGTGGCCCCTGTCACGCGCCGGATATCCCAAGCAGTTCCTGGTGCTGTCGGGCAACAGCAGCTTGTTTCAGCAGGCCGCCACACGCCTTGGCCGATTGGGCGCCGAAGACCTGGATGTCTTGGGGCCGATGATTGTCGGCAACGAAGAGCACCGCTTTCTCGTGCTGGATCAATTGCGCGAAACCGGCCTGGAGCCTTCAGCAGTGCTGCTCGAACCCTCCGGACGCAACACAGCGCCGGCCCTGACCCTGGCGGCCTTGGCGGCGCTGCAGAACGGGCAGGACCCGGTGCTGGTGGTCACACCTGCCGACCAGACCGTGACTCAGGCCCAAGCCTTCACTGGAGCGCTGCAAGAAGCGGTGCGCTGCGCGGCCGAGGGCGCCATCGTGATCCTGGGCATCACCCCCGATCGCGCTGAAACAGGCTATGGCTACATCCGTGCTGCACGCGATGAGCAGGGACTGGCCGTGGCTCAGTTTGTGGAGAAGCCCGATGCCGCCACAGCCACGCGCTACCTGGCCGAAGGTGGCTATTTCTGGAACAGTGGCATGTTTGTGCTACGCGCGAGCGTCTGGCTGCAAGCCTTGCGTCGCTTCCGCCTCGACATCGCTGAGGCGACGCAAGCCGCTTGGGACGTACGCCAGACCGATGCGAAATTCGTGCGCCCAGGCAAGGCTGAGTTTGCCGCCGTGCCCAGCGAATCGGTGGACTACGCCGTGATGGAGCGCTGCCCGGGCAGCGACATCCCCTTGCGCATGCTGGCCCTTGATGCCGGCTGGAATGATCTGGGCGCCTGGGAGGCTGTCTGGCAGGTGGCGGACAAGGATGCCGATGGCAATGCCTGGCAGGGCGATGCCATCATCAGCGACAGCCGCAACACCTTGGTGCATGCCACCAGCCGCCTGGTCAGCGTGGTCGGCCTGCAGGACATCGTGGTGGTCGAGACCCCCGACGCCGTGCTGGTCAGTGACCGCGCGCGCAGCCAAGAAGTCAAGAAGATCGTTGCCCGGCTGGATGCGGAGAAACGCGGCGAGCAGACCCTGCACCGCAAAGTCCATCGCCCCTGGGGCTGGTACGACAGCATCGACTCCGGCGCACGTTTCCAGGTCAAGCGCATCATGGTGAAACCCGGCGCCTCGTTGAGCCTGCAGATGCACCACCATCGCGCCGAGCACTGGATCGTGGTGTCTGGGACGGCCGAAATCACCAATGGCGACAAGGTCCTGCTGCTGAGCGAAAACCAAAGCACCTACATCCCACTCGGCCAGACCCACCGCCTGGCCAATCCAGGCCGGGTGCCATTGGAAATCATTGAGGTACAGTCCGGCGCCTATTTGGGCGAGGATGACATCGTCCGCTTTGAAGACACCTACGGCCGCAACTGAGCCGAACCTGCCGCGAGCGAGAGCCCGCTCACATTTTTTCTGAGTTTCCATCATGAGCATCATTGCCGTCGTCGGTCTGGGTTATGTCGGCCTGCCCCTGGTTGTGGCGTTTGGCAAGCACAGCCGCACCATCGGCTTTGATATCGCCAAGGACAAGGTCGCCAAATGCCAGGCCGGCACCGACCCCTCGCGCGAACTCGAAGACGCCGAAATGGCCTTGGCCGTGCATGCCGAGTACAGCCACGATCCCGCCTGCCTCGCCGAAGCCGACGTCATCATCGTCGCCGTGCCCACGCCGGTGGACGAGGCTCATATCCCTGACTTCAGGCCCCTGATCGGCTCCAGCACCAGCGTGGGCCGCCACATGAAGAAGGGCGCCATCGTTGTATACGAAAGCACCGTCTATCCCGGTGCGACCGAAGAGGTCTGCATTCCCGTGCTGGAGCGCGAGTCGGGCCTGAAGTGGAAGCAGGACTTCTTTGTCGGTTACAGCCCCGAGCGCATCAACCCGGGCGACAAGGAGCACACGCTGACCAAGATCCTGAAGATCGTCTCCGGCGACACCCCGCAGACCTTGGACACGGTCGCGCAAGTCTACGAGCGCATCATCAAGCCGGGCGTGCACCGTGCCGCCAGCATCAAGGTGGCCGAGGCCGCCAAGGTGATCGAGAACACCCAGCGCGACCTGAACATTGCGCTGATGAACGAACTGGCCATCATCTTCGACAAGATCGGCATCGACACCAGCGAAGTTCTGGAGGCCGCCGGCACGAAGTGGAACTTCCTGAAGTTCAAGCCGGGCTTGGTCGGTGGCCACTGCATTGGCGTGGACCCTTATTACCTGACCCACAAGGCCGACATGCTGGGCTATCACCCTCAAGTCATCCTGGCCGGCCGGCGCATCAACGATGGCATGGGCAAATTCATTGCTGAACAAACCATCAAGCAGATGATCGCGGCCGGCTCCCCCATCAAGGGTGCCAAGGTCAATGTGCTGGGCCTGACCTTCAAGGAAGACTGCGGTGACCTGCGCAACTCCAAGGTCATCGACATCATTCATGAACTGCAAAGCTACGGCGTCGAGGTGATCGTGACCGACCCGGATGCGGATGTCGAAGAGGCCGTGCATGAATACGGCGTGCGCCCGGTCACTTGGGCCGAGTTGCCACGTGCCGATGCCATCGTCGCGGCCGTGGCACACAAAGGTTACAAACAGCTGAAAGTGTCGGACCTGACCAGCAAGCTAAACCCTGGGGGGGTGTTTGTTGATGTCAAGGCCGCATTTGACCAGAAAGCCCTGGCTGAATCGGGTTTACGCGTTTGGCGGCTGTAGTAGCCTGAAGGCCATTCGTGGCTTTTGCAGGTAGGCAGCATGACCATCCTCGTCACCGGCGGCGCCGGTTTCATCGGCAGCAACTTCGTGCTCGATTGGCTGGCCCAGTCCGATGAGACCGTGGTCAATCTCGATGTGCTGAGCTACGCCGGCAATCTCGAGAACCTCGCTTCCTTGCAAGGCGACGCACGACACGTCTTCGTTCAAGGCGACATCTGCGACCGCGCCTTGGTGGACCGCCTGCTGGCCGAACACCAGCCCCGAGCGCTCGTGCATTTCGCGGCCGAAAGCCATGTCGACCGGTCGATCAGCGGCCCGGGTGCCTTCATGCGCACCAATATCGAGGGCACCTACACCTTGCTGGAAGCCAGCCGCCAATATTGGTCGGGCCTGAACGAGGAGGCCAAGGCGGCCTTTCGGTTTCACCATGTCTCCACCGACGAGGTCTACGGCAGCCTGGGCCCGCAAGACCCGGCATTCACGGAGACCAAGACCTACGAGCCGAACAGCCCCTACTCGGCCAGCAAGGCGGCCAGCGACCATTTGGTGCGGGCCTGGCACCACACCTACGGCCTGCCGGTGCTGACCACCAACTGCAGCAACAACTACGGCCCCTATCACTTCCCCGAGAAGCTGATCCCGCTGATGATCGTCAATGCGCTGGCCGGCAAGCCCTTGCCGGTGTACGGCGATGGCCAGCAGATCCGCGATTGGCTGTATGTCACCGACCATGCCTCCGCCATCCGTGCCGTGATCGCTGGCGGCCGTGTGGGCGAAACCTACAACATCGGCGGCTGGAACGAGATGGCGAACATCGACATCGTCAAAACCGTCTGCGCTTTGCTGGATGAGTTGCGTCCTGACCCCGCCGGCCCCTACAGCCGCCTGATCACCTACGTCAAAGACCGTCCCGGCCATGACCGCCGCTACGCCATCGACGCCCGCAAGGTCGAGCGCGAACTCGGCTGGCGCCCGGCCGAAACCTTTGCCAGCGGCATCCGCAAGACCGTGCAGTGGTACCTCGACCACCCAGACTGGGTGGCTCGGGTGCAAAGCGGTGCCTACCGCGACTGGGTCTCCCAGCAGTACGGAGCCTGAGGCCGTGCGCATCCTCTTGCTCGGCAAGAATGGCCAGGTCGGTTGGGAGTTGCAGCGCGCACTGAGCCCTCTGGGTGAATTGATCGCCCTGGATCGCCACGAAGGCGGCGATCTGGCCGACAACACGTCCTTGCAAACCACAGTGCAACGCTTCGCGCCCCAGCTGATCGTCAATGCCGCGGCCTACACGGCAGTGGACAAGGCCGAGAGCGAGCCCGAGTTGGCCCACCAGATCAACGCCACCGCACCAGGGCTGTTGGCCGCCGAAGCCACCCGCCTGGGTGCACTGCTGGTGCACTACAGCACGGATTACGTCTTCAATGGCACAGGTGATCAGCCCCGCGACGAAGCGGCTGACACGGCACCGCTGAGCGTCTATGGCGCCAGCAAATTGGCCGGCGAACATGCCATCCGCGCCAATGCTTGCCAGCACCTGATCCTGCGCACCAGCTGGGTCTATGCGGCCCGCGGCGGCAATTTCGCCAAGACCATGTTGCGATTGGCAAGCGAGCGCGAGCAACTCAAGGTCATAGCCGACCAGATGGGCGCGCCCACGGGCGCCGACCTCTTGGCCGACCTCACGGCCCATATGGCCAGAGCCACACTGACGAATCCGAGCTTGAGTGGCACTTACCACGCTGTGGCGGCAGGCGAAACGAGCTGGCATGCCTATGCCCGCCATGTCATTGAGACCGCCCGCCGGCAAGGCCACTCGCTGCGAGTGGCGGCCGATCAAGTGCTGCCCATCCCCACCAGCGACTACCCCACACCCGCAAGCCGGCCCTTGAATTCGCGCCTATCGACAGCCAAACTCCAGAAGAACTTTGACCTTCGATTGCCGGACTGGACCGTCGGCGTCGACCGCATGCTGGCCGAGATCCTCTAACCCCATACTCGCGCTGCCCGCGGCCCAAGGGCGGGCCGCACATCTGGAGCTACACCATGAGTTCATCCAAGAATCGCAAGGGCATCATTCTGGCCGGTGGCTCGGGCACGCGCCTGCACCCCGCCACCATGGCAATGAGCAAGCAGCTGCTGCCCGTGTACGACAAGCCCATGGTGTACTACCCCTTGAGCACGCTGATGCTGGCAGGCATCCGCGACATCCTGCTGATCAGCACGCCACAGGACATCCCTCGTTTCGAGGCCTTGCTCGGTGATGGGCAGCGCTGGGGCCTGAACATCAGCTACTGCGTGCAACCCAGCCCGGATGGCCTGGCTCAGGCTTTCATTTTGGGTCGCCAGTTCCTAGGCGGCGCGCCGAGCGCCTTGGTCCTTGGGGACAACATTTTTTACGGCAACGACTTCCAAAGTCTGCTGCAACATGCGGACAACACAAAAACGGGAGCGACCGTTTTTGCATACCACGTCAACGACCCGGAACGTTATGGCGTCGTGGAGTTCGACGGCCAGCTGCGCGCATTGTCAATCGAGGAAAAGCCCGCTCACCCGAAAAGCAACTACGCCGTAACGGGTCTCTACTTTTACGACGAGCAAGTGTGCGACATCGCAGCGAGCATTCGTCCAAGTGCCCGTGGGGAACTGGAGATCACGGATGTCAATGCACACTATTTGTCACGAGATCAGTTGCAAGTGGAAATGATGGGACGTGGCTATGCCTGGCTGGACACCGGAACTCATGACAGTTTGCTGGAGGCTGGCCAGTTCATTGCCACTCTCGAGAAGCGGCAAGGACTCAAGGTGTCTTGCCCGGAAGAAATAGCTTTCCGCGCTGGCTGGATCGACGCCGAGCAATTGGCTGCCATGGCAAGAACCATGGCCAA
This sequence comes from Paucibacter aquatile, assembly GCF_002885975.1. NCBI lineage: Bacteria > Pseudomonadati > Pseudomonadota > Betaproteobacteria > Burkholderiales > Sphaerotilaceae > Roseateles > Kinneretia aquatilis. Next base: position 1,336,620 of record NZ_POSP01000003.1, read on the forward strand.
GAATGGCTATGGGCAGTACCTGCAGCGGCTTTTGACAGATCGTCCCTATTGAGCACCCGCATCATGAAAGCCTGTCCGACCCATTTGCCTGATGTGCTGTTGATCGAACCGCGCGTCTTCGGTGATTCGCGTGGCTTCTTTGCCGAAACTTGGAACCAAGACGTCTTCAATCAGACCGTGGGCCAGAACATTCGATTTGTTCAGGACAATCACTCCCGCTCCGCACGAGGCGTTCTCCGCGGCCTGCATTTCCAATTGCCGCCCCATGCCCAGGGCAAGCTGGTGCGCTGCGTGGCGGGCGCGGTGTTTGATGTGGCCGTGGACATCCGCCGGTCCAGCCCCAATTTCGGGCGATGGGTGGGCGTCGAATTGAGCGCCGACAACCACAAGCAGTTGTGGATTCCACCCGGATTTGCCCACGGCTTCTTGGTGCTCAGCGAGAGTGCTGACTTTCTCTACAAGACCACCGACACCTACGCGCCTCAGGCCGAAGGTGCTGTGCGTTGGGATGACCCTGAGATTGGGATCGCATGGCCAGATGTTGGCGCAGCGCCCCTGCTGGCAGACAAAGACCTGAAAGCTCCACTGCTGGCCGACGCGCCGCGGCTGTTCGACTGACGCGCCATCAAGCCCACCAAGCTCAATCGCTGAACCTGTCCTTCCCTTCGAGTGCGCGGCCCGTACTCAGCGTCATGAGTCAGGGCTTGCTCGAGCGGGGTAGATCCAAGCTTGTCAAAGCGACAGCCCGCGGCCAATCGCAAAGTGCTCGAAGCCCAGTGTCTTCATGAGAGCGGGCTCCCATTGATTGCGGCCATCAAAAACCACGGGCTGCTTCAGTGAGCGCTTGATTCCGTCGAAATCCGGCGTTCGGAACTCTTTCCACTCGGTGATCAAGAGCAGGGCGTCGGCCCCCTCGAGCGCAGCCTCCGCACTGGGGCATAGCTGCAGTCCGCCGTGATCACCCAACAGGCGTTGAGCCTCCGGCATGGCCACGGGATCGTAGGCCGCCAAGGTGGCGCCGCGCCGCAGCAACTCCTGGACGATGACCAGGGCTGGCGCCTCGCGCATATCGTCGGTATTGGGCTTGAAGGCCAGGCCCCACAGAGCGAAATGGCGACCCGACAAATCGGAGCCAAAGCGTGACACGACCTTGTCCACCAAGAGGAGCTTCTGTCGCTCGTTGGCCTGCTCCACGGCGGTCAGCACGCGCAGCGGGATGCCTTCATCTTCAGCCGCACGAATCAAGGCCTTGACGTCCTTGGGGAAGCAAGATCCCCCATAACCCGCGCCGGCATACAGAAAGCTGTAGCCGATGCGCGGGTCGGAGCCGATGCCGCGGCGCACCAGTTCGATGTCCGCGCCGACTTTCTCGGCCAGCAGCGCCATCTCGTTCATGAAGCTGATGCGGGTGGCCAGCATGGCATTGGCGGCGTACTTGGTGAACTCGGCACTGCGCAGATCCATCACGATCATGCGGTCATGGTTGCGCGTGAACGGTGAGTACAGCGCCCGCATGAACAGCGTGGCCTGTTCATCATCCGAGCCGACGATGATGCGGTCCGGTTTCATGAAGTCTTCGACCGCAGCGCCCTCCTTGAGGAACTCCGGGTTGGATACGACGGAGAAATTCAGGTTCGAGCCGCGCTTGGCCAACTCTTCCTCCACCGCGGCACGCACGCGATCGGCCGTGCCCACAGGCACCGTGCTCTTGTCGACAATAACCTTGTAGTCGGTCATGCGCTGGCCGATGGAGCGCGCGGCCGCCAGCACGTATTGAAGATCGGCCGAACCATCTTCATCGGGCGGCGTGCCCACGCCAATGAACATGATGGTGCCGTGGTTGACCGCTCGATCGATGTCGGTGGTGAACTGCAGCCGGCCCGCCGCCACATTGCGGCGCACGATGTCCAGCAAGCCCGGCTCGTGGATGGGGATCTGGCCCTCGTTGAGGATGCGAATTTTCTCCGGATTCACATCCAGACAAACGACATGGTTGCCCATCTCGGCCAGGCAGGCGCCCGTGACCAGACCCACATAACCCGTGCCAATGGCGGTGACTTTCATTCGGCGGCCTTGTCTTTCCTGTTGTTTCGCGAAGTGGCTTGGCGACGCGCAAGCGTAGCGCCTGGCTGCAGTTTTAACCGCGAAATATGAAGGCCTGATGAGCCATTCGGACGAGGATCAAAGCCAAGAAATAAAAGAACGCCCGCCGGCGCGAACGCGGGCGGGCTTGGCTTTCGACGCAGCCGCTCAGGCTGCGGCCTTAGTGGGCCTCAGACCTTGAAGTAATCGCGGTACCAAGCCACGAACTTGGCCACACCGTCCGGCACCGGCATGGCCGGGCGGAAGTTGGTCCAGGCCGCCAACTCTTCGACATCGGCGTGGGTGGCGGGCACGTCGCCATCCTGCAGCGGCATGAAGTTCTTGATCGCTTCGCGACCCACGGCCTTCTCGATTGCCTCGATGAAGGCCATCAGCTGGATCGGCGCGTGGTTGCCGATATTGAACACGCGGTAGGGCGCATTGGAGTGGGCCGGGTCGCTCTTGTCGGAGTCGTAACCTGGCTCCGGCGTGGCCGGGCGGTCCAGCACGCGCACCACACCCTCGGCGATGTCATCGATGTAGGTGAAGTCACGGATCATCTTGCCGTGATTGAAGACATTGATCGGCTTGCCTTCGATGATGGCCTTGGTGAACAGGAACAGCGCCATGTCCGGGCGACCCCAGGGGCCGTAGACCGTGAAGAAGCGCAGGCCGGTGGTGGGCAGGCGGAACAGATGGCTGTAGGTGTGGGCCATCAGCTCATTGGCCTTCTTGGTGGCGGCATACAGGCTGACCGGATGGTCGACGCTGTGGTGCTCGGAGAAAGGCATCAAGGTGTTGCCGCCGTACACGCTGGAGCTGGAGGCATAGGCCAGATGCTGCACACCGTTGTGGCGGCAGCCTTCCAGGATGTTGGTGAAGCCGACGATATTGCTGTCGATGTAGGCGTGGGGGTTCTCGATCGAATAGCGCACACCGGCCTGGGCGGCCAGGTGGACCACCCGGTCGAACTTGTGATCCTTGAAGAGCTTCTCGATGCCGGGGCGGTCCGCCACATCCATCTTCACGAACTCGAAACCGGGCTTGCCGGTCAACCGAGCGAGGCGGTTGTGCTTCAGCGTCGGGTCGTAGTAATCGTTCAGATTGTCCAGGCCGACCACCTGGTCGCCTCGCGCCAGGAGGATCTGGCTGACATGCATGCCGATGAAGCCGGCGGCGCCGGTGACGAGTACTTTCACAAAATCTCCTGATTCATGTGCGGGGCCGCGAGTCTCGGCCTGGGCGCTTGCGCCAACATGAGCCCATATGGCGCCGTCGGCGGTCAGCGCGCATTCTCGCCGACAAGTGCTGTGCTTGATGCCTCGTGAGGGCTGCGCGCCCGGCAAAATCACCAGCAACCACTCAAGTTAGGGAGTTGCGGCGTGCCGAGCCGGGCTGTCGCTTGACGGCAACTTGCCGCCCCTAGAATCTGCCGCACTTGCCCGCGTTCATTCCAATCCCTTGAACCTGAAGCGGGCTGACCTCCAACGAGACGCCGCCACATGACCTCCACCGCCCTGCCCTGCATCCACCTGATCGCGGGCGCCCGTCCCAATTTCATGAAGATCGCCCCCATCGTGCGGGCCCTGCAGGCCAGTGGCCGCCTGAGCTGGAAGATCATCCACACCGGCCAGCACTACGACCGGGACATGAATGATGTGTTCTTCGAAGAGCTGGGCATTCCGGCGCCCGATGTGCGCCTGGGCTGCGGCGGCGGCAGCCATGCCGACCAGACCGGCAAGATCATGCTGGCTTACGAGCAATTGGTGAATGCAGAAAAGCCGGCCGCCTGCCTGGTCGTCGGCGACGTCAATTCCACCCTGGCCTGCTCCATCGTGGCCAAGAAGGCCGGTGTGCCTGTGGCCCATGTGGAAGCAGGCCTGCGCAGTGGCGACATGAGCATGCCGGAAGAGATCAACCGGCTGGTGACCGATGCCATCAGCGACTGGTACTTCGTCACCGAGCCCAGCGGCACCCAGCACTTGCAGCGCGAAGGCAAGGACATGAGCACGGTCTTCGATGTCGGCCATGTGATGGTGGACAACGTGCTGTTCCAAGCCGAGAAGCTCAAGACCCAGGACACTTCGGTCCTGGAAAGCGACGCCTACAAGCGCCAGCACAGCCGCTATGGGGTCGTCACCCTGCACCGTCCCAGCAATGTGGACAGTGCTGAAGCCCTGGAGCGCATCGCCACGGTCCTGCGCACCGTCTCGGCCGAAATCCCGCTGGTCTTTCCAGTCCATCCCCGCACCCGCGCCAATATCGAGAAGTTCGGCGTGCAACTGGGCGCCAACGTCACCCTGATGGGCCCGCAGGCCTACATGTCCTTCCTCCACCTCTGGAAGGATGCCGCCCTGGTGCTCACCGACAGCGGCGGACTGCAGGAAGAGACCACCGCCCTCGGCGTGCCCTGCATCACCATGCGCGAGAACACGGAGCGTCCCGTCACGGTGGACGAAGGCAGCAACGTGCTGGCAGGCACGGACCCGAACGTGATCATCCCCTTGGCACTCGAAACACTGAAGACGGGCGGCAAACGCGGCCGGCGGCCGGCCTTGTGGGATGGGAAATCCGCCGAACGTATCGTCGCCATCCTGGCAGAGAAGCTCGCATGAACCGCCCACGCATCCAGATGATGGGCTGCACCATCGACAACCTGTCCATGGCGGAGACGGTGCAGACCATTGAGGGCTTCATCGCCAGCGGCAGACCGCATCAGCACGTCGTGGTCAATGTCGACAAGCTGGTCAAGGCGCAACGTGATCCCGAGCTGCAGCGCATCATCAACGAATGTGCACTCATCAACGCCGACGGCATGCCGGTGGTCTGGGCCTCGCGACTCCTGGGCAAGCCTCTGAAGGAACGGGTCGCAGGCGTAGATTTGTTCGAGGCACTGATGGCCGGTGCCGCCGATAAAGGTTGGCGGGTCTACCTTCTGGGCGCCAAGGAAGAAATCGTCTCCAAAGTGCGAGACATCTACAGCCAGAAGTACCCCAAGCTGGTGTTCGCAGGTCATCGCAACGGCTACTGGAAGCCCGAGGAAGAAGCTGGCGTGGTTGAAGAAATCACGGCCGCCAAGGCCGATCTGCTCTTTGTCGCCATCAGCTCGCCAAAGAAGGAACAGTTTCTCGGCGCCTACCAGTCACAGATGAAGATCCCGTTTGCGATGGGTGTGGGCGGAACGTTCGATGTGGCGGCAGGCAAGGTCAAACGAGCACCTCTCTGGATGCAGAAGACAGGCTTCGAATGGTTCTACCGCTTTCTGCAAGAACCTCGCCGCATGTTCAGGCGCTACTTCATTGAGGACATGGCGTTCTTCGGTTTGATGCTAAAGGAGTGGCGCTCTCGCTGAGGTGTCTGTGAGATGAACTCGCGCCAACCCCTACCCCATCCTGACCTGCAGGTACGGTCAAGATAGATCGGTTTTCCAGCTATTAATGCCGCCTTGACCAGCGGCCAGAATGCGAACAAGCCGGCACAATCAAAGCTCCGCGCGTTGCTGCGGCAGCGCTGTTTCTGGCAGCTGCTGATCACCAGCTGCACGAAAGTGCAAGGTAGTACGCATGATGGCCATCATTCAACGCTCCATTTTTCGGCCCTCAATGAGCAGATTCGGCGCCGCAATGGCGCTTGTGTTCTTGTCGGCCTGCCAGCAACACCAAGTTCGTCAAGCCGAACCCGACCTTCTCAGAAGCGATCCACCAGCTGCCGGGGAGTTGCCGGGCAGCGGCGAATCGTGCGCCCAGATGGCAGCGGATTGGCTGGAGTTGATGCCGGCCCACCTACGGCGAATTGCGCCCAATGACTGCGCCCGACTGAGTATTACGCCGCTGTTTTCTTGGGGCGAAGCTCGTGACCGCCAAAGCAGCATTCCATGGAGCTTTGTACTCCGGCCGCAAGGTGGTGGCAGTGCACTGGTAAACCGCAACGACATCACGGCACCGCGGCTACAAATTGACCGCGGCTTGTTTCCAGGGAAGTACGAATGGGCTGTGGCATACACAAACACGAGAGGCTCCCGCATCAGCTCGCAATGGCGACGATTCACCATAGCTGCGCCAGCCGTTGCATTGGCCAAAGGCCCCAGTTTTGCTCCCACCGCCGTCTACGCGAATGCGATCCCAGACGGCCAGACCGTGGCGGTCAATGCCGCCGGAAAACAGCGCCCTAGGGTGCTTCCGGCTGGTAGCAGTTACGCCAAAATTGCAATTGCGGCCAGAGGTGCGGACTATGCTTCTGCATTGACAGCCTTGCAAGCAAGGGCTCGGTGGGCCTCAAACCAAGCCGTGGCCGTATCACCCGATGCCACGCCAACTGCGGGCTCAGCTACGGCGCTCGCACAGGTACTGACTTTGCGCAATATGGTGCAGACCGCCCGAACCGAGCGGGAGTACATGGAAGGCTTGATCCTTGCCGGGAGGCTGGACAACAACGCGGCCATGCTCGCTGCTGGTAAACAGCGACTGCTGGCGCTGGGCGATTGGACGCCAAATGGCAAGAGCAGCGAAAAGAATAGCGACCAAGCGAATCGAGAAGTTTTCTTGGCTCTGGCCGTAGGACTAGACATGCTCTGGGCCGATCTGACCCAAGCTCAACGCACAAGCCTGGCGGACAACCTGCGCAGCCGCCTGCTGCAGACGGCACAAGCGCTAAGTTACCTGGATCGGGAACCGTACGACTCGCACAGCGTCTCCAATGTGCGTTGGATTACACAGGCGCTACTCTTGTCCACCGGGCTGCCCAACTTTCCGGAAGCACCGGCCTTGCTCGCTCGCTTCTGGGACTTGAGCCAGTTCACCATGAGCACCTGGGGAGATCAGGATGGCAGCTTTGGCAATGGCATCGCCTACGCCTGGTATGCCTTCAACGGTGTCGTGCCCTATGTCGCCGCAGTGCGCAGCATCATTGGCGTCGACCTCTACCAACTGGAGTACCTACGCCGCAGCGGCGAGCAATTGATGGCGTTCACGGCGCCCAATATCAAACAGCCCAGCGCCTTCGGCAACGAGTCTGAAACCCAGGATCTGTACGCCAACTACAGCTCCAACTACTACCGGCTGCACGCTCAGATGACTCGCAACCCGCAAGATGCGTGGTACTGGCGGGTGAACCCAGGCAATATCAACTCCCCCAACGGCGCCTTGATCTGGCAGTTGCTACTTTTGGGCGCAGACAGTTCGGCTCAGCCTGCCGCTCAAGCCCCGACACAAAACAGTTGGTTCACGAGAGATGCCGGCCTGGCAGCTATGCATGTCGATGCCAAGGCTTCGGCCCGCACCAGCGTGTTCTTCCGCTCCAGCCGTTTCGGTGCCTTCAACCATTCGCATGCAGACCAGAACTCCCTGGTCTACGTGTCGCAAGGAAAGCCCTTGCTGATCAGCAGTGGCTATTACCCCTACTACAACTCGCCTCATCACCGTATCGTGACCCGCGCCACACGCTACAAGAACGCGCTGACTTTCGACGGCGGAATCGGCCAGAGTGAAAGCGCCGTTGGCGCCATCAAACCGACCGAGCCGCTGTACAGCATGGACGCGCGCGGCGACATCATCTACAGCGAGGTGCGCGGCGCCCTGTCTGCCGTCACCGGTGACGCAGCACTGGCCTACCGGGCCAACGACCCACAGACGGGCAAATGGACCCCCTTGCTGAGCAATGCCATTCGCAGCATCGTTATGGACCGCGCCAACGGCATCACCCTGGTCTATGACTGGGCGACCAGCACCAAGGCCCGGCAATGGGAGTTGAACTATCACTCGCCCAACCCGTTCACAGCCGATGCCAGCACAGTCAAGGCCAGCAAGGACACCTCATCTGTATGTCTGGACCGTTATGGCCCGGCGACCAACTTCACTCAGACCATGGCCTGGGACGTCGCCCCTGAAACCGCAATGCCGGCGCAGGCCCATGGGCGTTTCACTGCCCTGACACCCAGCACAGAATTGGTACACCTGACGGTGCTGCGTGACAGCTGCAAGATCCTGCCGGTGCAGGTCAGCCAGCAAGGCAGCCGCATCGCAGTGACCGTGGGCAACCAGGTCATCAGCTTCGACAAACGCCAGACCTTGTTGCCTCCTTGAGCCCCACAGGTGGCCGACGCTGCCCTATTTGGGTAGCTGCATCAGCAAATCGATACAGCCCAGCGAACCGCAGACACTGAGTGTGTGCAGACCCAGAGCGTCAGGCGTGCCGTTGCGGGCGATGGAGCCCAGGTCTTCCTCATGGAAGTGTGTGGGACTGAGCTCGACCACCCGCTGCACCCGGATGTTCGATCCGTATCGGGCCGAGCAGTCCTGGACCGGGCGATGAATGCAGCCTTCAGCCACCCACATTGCACCGGCCGGACGCGAGCTGCGGGCATCGATCTTGACCGGGTTGGCCGCGTGCGGAGTCCAATCGCCCTCGAGGGTGGCGGCCCAGTAAATCACCAGCTCATCGTGCATAGCCGCACCCACATCACCGCGGGTCGCAAACATCCACCAAAGCCCATCATGGTGAATGACCGTGGCATCGGCCAAGCGATCACCAGCCACCAGGGTCTTGACATGGGTCCAGTCCTTGAAGCGGCCTTCATTGACGTAGAGGTCCACTGTCCGGTTCGCGGACGACTCGGGAATCATGTAAAGCCGGCCCTGATCCCGAAGCATGAAGGGGTAGGACAGGTGATACGGTGCCTCGAGCACCCGCTGGGATTCGCCAACACATTGGCCATCCGGCCCAAGTTCGAAAACTGCGATCTTGCCGCGATTCTCGGCGTAAACCAGTTCCTCGAAGAACACCCAGCGCTTGCCCTCGATCTCCGCGATGAAGGGGTCGGCCCAAAAGCGATCCGGCGGCGGCTTGATTACCTGATGCGCGGCAAAAGTCCGGCTGCTGCTGCACCAGTTGCCGACGGCCAGAGCCCATTGTTCGCGAGTCGACAAGGCGCGAATCGAGTCCTGAAAGAGCTGTACCAGCAACTGGGTCGCGCTCCGCGGTCGCGGGCTAGCTGGCCGGACCGCTCGCGGCGAGTCGGGCGTCTCTTGCATGCGCACAGCCATGGCCTGGGCTGCCGGCAGCTTGCTGATGACACCGAGCACGCTGCGACTCAATGAACGGTGATCCAGGCACATCTGGCCCAGATAGATCAGCTCTGACGAGGCGTTGTGGCGCACCTCCACCGGCAGCGCCATGCCCGAACCGAGGTAGGCACGAACCCCGCTTTCCAGCTGTTCTGCCGGAAAGCCACCAAGATAAAACTGCTGACCTGGCGCAGCCTCGACCAATCGCTGGACCAAATCCAGGTCGAAGCTTCGCGCCCGAAACAGTTGCCGGTCAAGCCAGCGATACAGTGATTCCATCAAGCTCTTCATGCCCGCTCCCTGCGTCGAAACAGGCAAGCCGGCATTCGTGGTCGGCCTATCCTGTTGTTCGTCTCAGGCCATGAAGAGCGACACGGCCTGCTACACGGAAATCACCTCAATCAGTGTTTCCAATTGAATAGAAATGCTTCTTGTTGTCCAGCGGATCGTAGGACAGGGGCAGCGCTCTCCATATCCGGCCGAGTACCAACCCAAGGGAGGCTCCTCCTGCGCGGAAACGATGTCCAAACGGCCGGGCAGCGGCGCCTTGATCTGCAGGACCAATTGCAAACCCTCACCATGGCAGAGCCGAACGCGGTTCGCACCCTCGACTTGAAGCGTCCAGTCCGGCGCGATGTGCCAGAACAGCTCTATCAACTCCGGCTTGCGGCCTTCCACTCGATCCAGCACGCGCAGAGACTTGCTCTGTGCAGAAAACTGAACTTCCCGGGAATGCAAGACCTTTCCAGGTAAATGTTTGTAACCATCATGCCCGGCGCTCCATGAAAAATCACCCTCAGGCGTTCGCTTGATGCTGCGGTTCGCACAAACATGCGCTTTTCGGGTCCACATGAAGCGGCCGCCACTCATGGACTGATCAATGCCGGCCACCCGCACCGTGTTATGCGCTGACGTGCCGCGGAAATAGTCGCGCCATTTCTTCTCCGCCCAATAGGAGTAAGTACCCGGGTCGACCAAAACCGGAATGCCGGACACCGAAAGCCAGAGTTGCAAGGCATCGGCGTGCCCATGTGCGGCGATGCCCAGATAACCCAACGGCCCGGCATCAACAAGACCCAGAATCTCCTGCGGGCCACCCATGTCGCGGCCGAACAAGTAATAGCCTCCGTCTGGAAAGTCCAAGGCGCGGCCGGCCGAGGCCGCACCCGGCTCAGCCACGGCGCCCGTGGCCCAATCAAGCCAGGCCGCGTCATCTCGCCGATGCTGAGGCTGGGGCAGCCAGGCCGGCTGCCTCATGAGCGCTGCACCCTTTTGCTGCATGGCCGCAAAACAGTCGCGGCCCGGCCGCGGGTCCAGGCGGAAGGCCTCGGCGCCATCGGCATCACCGACCTGTGGCACCGCACCTCGGCATGTGGTGACGGAGGCGACAAAACGGCACATCGCCGCCATGCGCGCCCTGTAGCTCGCCGGCATGGGCTGCCCCGAAGCCGCGGCTGCGCGCTCCGCGGCCAAAAAGAAGTCGAAAGTGAAGGTGGCGTACTCAAAGGCCTGCTCGCGCAGTACGCCGTCAGGCGCCACCTGCAAATCGATCTCTCTCAGCAACTCGGCCCGCGCCCGTCCGGCCAGCTCGGTGACGGAGCGCCAGAAGGGCCAGACTGCTGCAGCCACGAAGACACCCGTCAGCTCGCCAACCAAGTGGTTGTTGGCCGAAGAATGGCGCGAATAGTGCTGACTGATGGCTCGCACATGCAGATTGATGCTGCGGAGCCAGTCGCTCCGCAACGCCTGGCCATGCGGGCCCTGAAACAGCGGTGACTCGAGCCCCCCGATCAGTTGCCAGACCAGGGACCAATTGAGCAGGCGGATGGCGTACTCCAGTGAGCTGGTCCAGTTGGGGCCCTGCCCATAGGGGCATTGCGTTAGCCACGAGCGGAGTTGCAGCGCCAGAGTATTGAGATGCTCTCGCTGGCCACTAAGCGCCCAGGCCTGGGCCAGGGCCACCCAATGCAAATGGCGGTTCAGCTCCCACAGGTACTTGATATCGCCGACCTGGCTGCGGTCGGTGATCGACAGGGCGTGGGCGGGCCGCAGCGGCGCCTGCACGCCCGTCAGCGGGCAGCGGTTCCATTGCGGCTCGGCGCCGACCTCGAAACGCTGGCTGGCAAACAAACGCACCGAGCCTTGGGCAATGAGCTCGGCCTCAGCCAGGTAGTCAGCAGACTCCACCTCGCCCTCGGCGGGCCGCGGCAAGACCCAGCGCACACCTCCTTGCAACTGATCAGGTGCTTCCGCCCGCAGCGCCCCGAAGCCCAGGCTGCGCTGCGCCCGCTTCAGAAGCGCGTACTGGCTGCGGTGCAGCACCTCGGCGGGTGACATGCAGCGCAAGCGATTCCAGAACCAGCTCAGTCGCCACCCTGCCTCATGGCTGCTCACGTTCGCAACTCCTCAACACCAAGCTCTCGGTAAAGATCAGCCACCTGGCCCAGGACACGCTCGACCCCAAAACGCTCAGCCACGCGCTGCCGGGCCCGCTGCCCCAGGCGCAGGCGCAGCTCGTCATCTTGCAAGAGGCGCAGCAGCGCATCGGCCAGCTCACGCGGCTGGCCCGGCTGGACCAACAAGCCCTGCTGCTCATGCTGAACCGCCTCGGGAATCCCACCCACCGGCGTCACCACCACCGCCTTGCCAAACGCCATGGCCTCCAGCATCGACATGGGAAGGCCTTCGCTGTAGGACGGCAGAACGAAGACCTCGGCCCGCCTCAGCTGCTGCAGCTTGGCTTCCCCCACGACCCAACCCAGCACTTCGACCTGGGCGTCCAGCCCCAGGCGATGCACCTCGGCACGCAGGGCCTCCAGATTGCCGTCGCCGCCGATAGCCAGACGCACATCGGGCCGCTGCTCGCGCAGCAGCTGCAGCGCCTGCAAGAGATCGAACACGCCTTTGTTGTGCTCCGCCCGACCTAGGAAAATCAGCCGACCGGCCTGCTCCGCCGGGTCAGCCCGGCCCTCTGCCAGCGCCGGCATGAACACCGGGTTGGCAATGGCTCGCACCTTCAAGCCAGGAGCAACACCACTCAGGTATCGAACCCAAGAATCTGACAAGGCCACCACGCGCGTGCTGCGCTGCAGGCTGTGCACGATCCAACGGCGCAGACGCGGCGAGGCGCTCTGGTCCGTGAATTTGTCGAACGCACCGCCATGCAAATGAAACACCGTACTAACGCCAAATGCGCGCGCCAGGGCCAGGTACACCGACTTGCGCTTGAAACTGGCGTTAGAAGACACATGAGCATGCAGCACCGCCACCCGGCCGCTCAGCAATAGGAACACGATGCGCAGGAGCGCCGAAACGCTGCACCACAGCTTGGCCAGGCGACTGCCCTCACGGTGCGTGCTGACGTAGCGCAGCGGGAAGCGCTGCGGCAAGCCATGGGCCATATAGACCCCCACCACCGAGGCCACGCCACCCTTGCCCTCGGGCGCCGTACCAATCATCAAGACTTCGCGCCGACTCATCGCCCTGCCCTCCGCAGCAGCCTCATGGCGCCAGATCGATCTGCACCAGCTTACGCTTGCCGTTCTTGCCCTGCGGAATGTCCTCAACCAGCTCCAGATCCACGTCGAAGAAAGTGCCCCAACGTTTGATCTGAGCATCAAGCACAAACTGGCGTTGCTCAGCAGTCAAGCCCTCGCCCCGCGGCACCACCGCGATGGTGATGGCGCCGGCGCGGCGCTGGCGCACTTGGTAGAGACGCACAAAGTCCCAGGTCACCTCGTCGATGACGATGGACAGGCCCGGGATGCGCCCGCCGAAACGGTCGGTCAGGAACTCTTGGCTGCGCCCCTCGATGCGCGTGCACAGGCCCAGCTCGTCGATCGCGCCGAAGTCCTTGGTGCAGTAGCGGACCAGCGGTGTCACGTCGTTCCACAACGAGGTGCCGACGATCTCTGCACGCCCGTCGATCAAGCGGTTCTCGTTGACGCCGTACAGCGCGTCGAACTGGAAACTCAGGTCCTCGCCCCCGCTGTAGCGGGCGAAGGCGATGTTGGTTCGCTCGGTCAGTCCATAGTTCACCGAAATCGGGCACTTGAAGACGCGCGCCACATCGGCCAACTGGCCGGCCGTCGCCGGCTCGGAGGCCAGCAGCACCGCGCGCACGTCAAAGCCCAGCTCCTCATCCTCGATCAGGTTGGCCAAGTCCGCTGCCACGCTGGGGTAGGCATGAATGAACTGCGGCCGGAAGCTGCGCAGAGCCGCCAGGATGGCCGCCTTGTGGCGGCCGTTCACGTGGTAAGGCGAGAGCATCAGCCGGTTGCCATTGACCCGCACTGGCGGCTCATCGGCCTTGGCGCGCGCGTCCGCACCGATGCGCAGGTACTGCGACTTGTCAAAGCTGAAACCGAACTGCCCCCACTCGGCGGCAAAGAAGCCACGCTCGATATCGGCCAGGCGCTTGTTGCGCCACAGACCGATACCCTCCCCGGTCGAGCCGCCGCTGGTGGCGTAATGCAAGCGCCGCAGGCTGTAGCGCTCATTGCGGAACTCGGCCTGACGACTCATCACCACGCTCTTGTCGAGCAAAGGAAAGCGCTGCAGCAGCGCATAGGGATCCTCATTCGCCAGCTCCGCCTCGCTGAGCTTCACCTCGGCGCGATAGAACGGCACATGCCGGACACATTGCTGCAGGATGCCGCGCAACAGCTCCTTGCGGACCTGCAGCAGCCCGGCACCGCTGCCGCCCTCAGCGACACGCTGCGCCTGCAACTCGAGCACCAGGAAATACTGCGGGTGGTAGAGCAGGCGCGACGGTATGAAAGGCCGATAACGGTAGTAGGCCTTTTCGAGGTGATCGATCAAGCTCATCGGCTCACCCGTTGATCACGCGCACAAACTCGTCCGCCGACATGCCGGCAAAGCCGAGCTGCTCGACCGTGCGCGCCTGCGACTCGAACTCGGTGCCGAGCAAGGCGCCGGCCAAGACCACCAGGGAATCGCAGACCGGCGTCGGCACCCCCAGCAGACGGCCCAGCGACGACATCAGCCCCAGACCCATGGGCACGTCCTCGGTGACATAACGCGTTGTCATATCGGTAGGACCCTTGGGGCCGCCTTCAGCCGCGTACTTGCGCAGCACCTCGAGCGGGGCCATGTCGAGATTCTCCTCGTTACGGAACTTGAAGGCCTCCAGATAGCCGGCCGGATCTCCTTGGGTGCGCGTGATGATGGCCTTCTTCTCCTCGTCCAGACGCTCCATCAAGCGGATCGTCGAAGGCGTGAAGGCCTCGCGGTACATCCAGAATTCACCGCCCGAATACTCAATGCGGCTGGCCGACAGCAAGGTGCCCACCGTGTGCAGAATCAGATTGGGGTTGTGCAGGGCCGACTCAACCACATTGCTGCGTGCTGCCACATAGCGCGGCAGCAAGGCCTGCGCCAGCGCCAGGCCCTCGGCACTGCGGCTGCGCGGCAGGAAGGCCAACGCATTGCGGCTGTTTTCCCAGAGCACATTGACCACGCCGGGCTCAACGATGCGGGCATCGAAAGGCAGGCTCTCGCCTTCGGCCACGATCACCTCGGGCGAGGCGCTGTGCTTGCGGAAATAGCAGCTGCCCATATAGCCCGGGCTGACGATCAGGAGTTGGCCGGCGCTGAGGCGCGGGCCGAGCAGGCGCGCGATCGCCTCATGCTGGGTCGACTGCGTGGCCACGAACACGATGTCAGGCCGAACCGCGAACGCAGCATCGAGGTCGCGCGTCGCCAAGGTGAAAGGCTGGAAACGGCGGGCACCGTGGCGCGGGTTGTCGATCACGTCCATGCCCTGGCGCTCGAGCACGCGCTCAAAGTTCGCGTCGTGCATGGACTTCGAGGTCTTCAGCAACACCACCTCGTGGCCACGGAAGGACAGCTCCGAGGCATGGGCACAACCGGCGTTGCCGGCACCGACGATAAGGACTCGCATACGTTTTCCTGAAGTTCTGAATTTGTTTCTAGGCCGGCCCATCCCCTGCCGCCGGCCCCGCTCAGCGCAGGGTCAGCGCGCCAGCAGCTGTTGATAAACCGCAGCCACCTTGGCTGCGATCGCCTGATAGGAACGGTGCTGCGCCACCCAGGCCTGACCGCGAACACCGCAGTCTTTGGCGTACTCGGGATCAGACAGCAGCTTCAGCGCAGCATCTCTGAAGCTCGTGACATCCATGGGCACGCAAAGCCCGCCCTCACTTGACTCCAATACGAGGCGTTGATCAGGGTTCTCATTGCCAACGCAAGGTATTCCGAGGGCCAGATACTCAATCGCCTTTGTGGGCGAATTGGTGTCGAACAGATAGTCGCGGGGAAACGGCGACAGCCCAAGAGCTGCGCATTTGAGCAAGGGCAAAGCCTGGGCTTGAGGTAACCATCCAGTCAACCACACATGATCCGACAGCCCTCGGACGGCAATCTGCTCACGAAACCAAATCTGTTCATCTTCGCTGGCGGCATCTCCGGCCAGAAGCAAAAAGGCATTGGGCATGCTTGCCCTCACGGCAGCCAGGACATCCAGGAGAAACTCCGACTTCCGGCTGCGGCTAAGCACTCCCAGGTAAGCAATGACCTGACGGCCCTCAAACAACGAAGGCCGAACTGAAGGCGCGCATACATTCTTGAAATGGGCGGCATCCACCCCCATCGGCACGGCCGTCATGCGTGCTCTTGCAACGCCTTTTCCTGCCATGAATTCAAGCATGGCGTCACTTTGCACAAATAAGTGGTCAACCCTAGCCGCCAAAAAACCGTAGTAAAGGCTCCGCGCACTGACAGCGCGCAAACCATTCACCAGCCAAACCAGCAAACCCTGCCTTCGCCCGATTTCTTCGTGCCGAATTCTGAATCCTTCGACAAAAGGAAAAGACATCCAATAGGCCATTTTTCGCCCGCTCACGCGTGCATACAGCAAAGCAATCAAACCCGTTCGTATCTTGTCGCGAACTTGAATCAGGCGATGTTCAGAATTAACTCGCCATAGCAAAGAAACATCAAGTAACGGGCGCAGCATGTGTCCCAAAATGCCCTTGCGCTCGCGTCCATGCAAAAACACTTGCCCCGCTGGCCAAGCGTGCGCTTCTGCAACGCTGCGCCCACTTGCCAATTGTCCGAGCAGGTCGGATTGAATGCCTAGCTTGGGCAACTCTTTGCCGAACAAGACGGCCACATCCGGTCTGAACGCAGGCAGGTGGTCGTACATCAAGAACAGGATTCTCAGGGCGGCCAACTCAATCACCCTGACCACTGGTCAAAATTCGCGCCGGCACGCCGACCGCAATAGCGCCCGCAGGCACATCCTTCAACACCACAGCATTGGCTCCGATTTTGGCGCCGCGTCCAATCCGTACCGGACCGAGCACACAAGCACCCGCGCCAATATCGACGTCATCCTCAATGATGGGAACTTCGAGATATCCGGATCGTCCACCCAGGGTTACGTTCTGAGAAATCTTGACGTTGTTGCCAATGACGACCCGAGCATGCACCACGATGCCCAATCCGCTGTAACCAAATAAAACATTTCGACCAACGGAAACGCTGGGTGGCAGGGCAATGGAAAAAAGCACTCTATTCAAAATATAGAGGAAGCGAGGGATCACAGGCACACCATATTCCGCAAGCAGATGCGCGACCCTAAAAATACGAATCATTGAACCCCCCGAACACAGCCACCTACGCAAGCGCCCACACGATCAATATTCACCGAATCAGCGCAGCCAATCGAGGTGATAGCAATATCAGGACAGTGAACCACCACCGTCGCCCGACAATCGCACGCCAGCCTGAAACCCACAACTTCACCGCTGCGGTTCTCATCCCCTTAACGACCAAAACTCTAGCAAGAGTCAATCGCATCTCCGCGACAAGACGTAAGGAAGCACGCCTGACTTCGCTGGCCGCAGTCATCTCGGTCGCGCGCTGTTCTAAGCGGAGCCAAACCGG
This sequence comes from Paucibacter aquatile, assembly GCF_002885975.1. NCBI lineage: Bacteria > Pseudomonadati > Pseudomonadota > Betaproteobacteria > Burkholderiales > Sphaerotilaceae > Roseateles > Kinneretia aquatilis. The sequence continues at coordinate 1,353,692 of NZ_POSP01000003.1, forward strand.
AAGTAGCTCTAGGGCGCGATAGGACCCCATCAAGCTGTCGGCTATGCCTACTCGGTAGACAGCAATCTGAGCATCAATCAGCGCAACCGGCCCGAGCTCCGCCAGTCGAAACCATAAGTCAAGGTCTTCACCCATGGATTCCCCGGGAGGAAACGCGAACGGCAAGCTTGCTAGCAAATGGCGGTTCACGGCCACAGAGCTGGAGCTGAAGGGCAAACCCGCACGCAAGAACTCTGCTGGCAGGTTGTCCACGATCCGGCATGGCAACTGTGCCGGCAAACTCGAAAACCGGTGCCCGGCCATGTCGTCATGCGCAACTCTCTGCTCGCGCCCACCCAAGACGCACGCCTGGGGAAACTGCCCATGCAAGGCGCGCAGACGAGCCAGACATTCGGGATGGTAGAGGTCGTCACCATCCAGAAAAGCAACGAACTCGCCTCGGCTGGCCTGGATGCCTTGATTTCTCGCCGCGGACACACCCGCGTTGGCCTGGCGAATCAGACGGATTCGCGGGTCCGGCAGGGCCTCGACCAAACTTGCCCCCTGGTCGGTGGATCCATCGTCCACCACCACGATCTCGAAGTCCGGATCGCTCTGTGCGAGCACGGACGCCACTGTGGCCTCGATGTAAGGGCCCTTGTTGTACAGCGGTATGACGACCGACCAGAAGGGTGAACGATCAGGCACCTTGCATGCCCTCTTGCTGCTCGGTATCGGCCCAGGCCCTGGCTTGCACAGGCTTGCGTAGGCGCACGGTCGCCGGGGCACCCGCCACCAGCATCAGCAGCAGAATGTGGAACAGCGACTCGCTGCCGAAGCTGTGCAGACCGATCGGCACCTCGCTGATCGAGCGCACCAGCAGCAGCACGGCCAATGCCGCCGGCATGCCCTTGAAGGCCGCCAGGCGAGGCAAAACGCGCGCGACCAAGGCCACCAGATAGACGAGGAAGCTGAGCAGGCCGATCAAGCCCGAGGCCGCCAGCACATTGAGGAACTGGTTGTGGGCATGGAAGGCGGCGCTGTAGCCGATCTGGAAACGGTGGTAGGGGTCCCAGATATCAGGCCCGTAACCGAAGAGCGGGCTCCGCCGCCATTCCTCGATCGCCACGGCCCAGATCTCGGTACGGCCCGTCAGCGTCACGAGGTCGCTGCCGGTGCGGCTGGCCAGAAACTTTTCAACACGCGCACCGAGTGCGCCGGACACCGCCACCGCCATGAACACGAGCACCAGCACTGCCAACGCGCCGAGCAGGAACTGGCTTTGCAGCTTGTAACGGCCTTGGGCCAGGCCGGCACCGATGCGACCGCGGTACTGGAAATAGACCAGGGTCAGCAAGCACAGCAGGGCGGCAATCCAGCTGGTGCGCGACTGCGTGAGGATCAATGTGGCAGCGCCCACCAGCCACGCCGCGCTCTGCACACTCCGCCGCTGGTAAGGCATGCACCAGAGGCAAATCAGGCCGAGCACGGCCAACGGGCCCATGGCATTGGGGCCGCTGGAAAGGCCGGAGTAACGCACGTTGAAGCCAGGAATCAAGCCACCGGTATAGGGCGCCAGCACCAGATTCTTCTTGACGGCCAGAAACAAGAGGCCCAAGGCCATGAAGGCAAACAAGGCATTGCGGGCCCAAATGACGGTGCGGCGCGCACCGTTTTCGGTGGTGAGCAAGGCACCGGTGCCGATGATCAGGGCGTAGAGGAACTCGTGAGAAACCGTCGGGCGCGTGCCCAAGGCTGCAGGCAAGGCCACCGAACACACCCAGAAGATCACGTAAGCAATCATCAGCGCCCGCGGCGTATTCAGCTGGCGTTTGGCCAAGATGAACTGAGCAATGCGCTCCAAGGAGGCTGCCAGCAGAAAGATAGACGTGGCACGCTGCGTCCATTTGGCGGCACTTCCTCCAGCGGCCATATCAGCGGCATCAGGCGGCAGCCCTTCCAGGCCCTCAAGACCTAGATTGCGACCCGAGGCCAATGTGGCCACAGCAATCGCCAGCACCATGGGTACGAAGAGATAGGGCAAAAAACCATCGGGCCGCTTGACGCCAAAGTGCATGGTGCCGCCGACGATGAACACAAAGCCGATGGCAATGGTGAAGGCCATCAAGATGTAGATGCCGTAAAAAACGACGATGTCCATGGGGTCAGCCCGCTTCTTTCTTGTTCATTCGTTCCACTTGCGCAGCAAAGTGCCGGGCAAGACGTGATTGTCTCGGGATGAAGCGCCCAAGCAATCCCAAGACCGGTGCACCGACCAAATTGGGCACCGACAGCCACAGCAGCAGAGCCACAGAAGCCGCTACGCCGCTGCGCGCCAGCAGCAAGGCCAGCGGCGCCGTGGTCCAGTGACTCAAGGCCAGGCCCGCAGCGTAGCCTGCCGCCATGACGGCGCCATTGAGCAGCAGCACACGCCAGAGCAGCCTTCGCAGCTCGACGCCCGGCACAGCCAAAGCCACACAGGCCGGCCCGGCAATCACCAGAAAGCGCAGCAAGAACACGGCCGCCGCGACCCCAGCCATGGCCACCAAGCCGTGGCTGGAAGCCAGTACAAAGGACAGCACTGCAAGGCCAAGCAGCGGCAATTGCAGCAGAGATTCCAGGTGCCGCCGCCCGGTGTTCCACAAAATCGGGGTGCTCAGCGCCCACGCCAGATATGCTGGCATGGCCAGAAACAAGAGGCCCAGTACCAGGCCGCTGTCGCCCCAGTTAGGCCCGTAAAGCAGGCGTATCAGCTCCTGGCTGGACAGGGCGCCAGCGACAAAGACTGGGGCGATGAACAACCAAATGAAGGACTGCACTTCGATGTAAGCCTTGCGCAGCGTCGGCAGCTGCTCCTGCAGCCTGGCACCGGACGCCAGAAAGGCCGGTTGCAAGGCTGAGATCATCAGGCCGTTGGGCACGGTGGCGAGGTTGTAGCCCACCGCATAGAGACCTGCCGGTTGGGTGCCGAGAAGGCGGCCAATCAGCAACCGATCGACATTGCTGACCAACCAGTTGCAGATGTTGGTGACAAACACGACGGCGCCAATGTTGACGTACTCTCGCGGCGCGGCCACACGGAACAGTGGCCGCATGGCATGCGGCCGACTGCGCATGGCCAGCACCACACCAAGCAGCGCCTGCGTGAGCCAGGCCGCCACCAAGCTCCAAGCGCCATGGCCCAGCGCAGCCAGAGGTATGCCCACCAAGAGGTAAGCCATGGCGTAGCTTTGAATCTGTTGGGCAGCAATGTCCTTGAAACGCAACTCGCGGCGCAACAGGTTGTTGGCAGTGGACGCCATGGCATTGAGGACGCACACCAAAGACAGGCAACGGATCACGTCAACTAGGCGGGGGTCACGCAGAAATGTGGCCATCAAAGGCGCGCCCACAAGCAAGATCAGTGTGCCAAGTAGGCCGCTGATGCATTGCCATGTAAAAACAAAGCGCACCGCCAGGTCATCGATGTCAGCACGTTGCATCAAGCTCCAGCCCAAGCCGAACTCGGAGAAGAACGTGGCCAGCAGCAAAGCCAAGGTGGCCAGGGCAAACAAGCCGTAGCTGTCCGGCCCCAAGAGGCGCGCCACGATGATGTTGACGGCCAGTTGCATCAAGAACTTGGACGCCGCCGCGAGCGCCCCCCATTTGGCCGCGGCGACCGACTGCTTGGCGATGTCGCTCATCGCGGACCCAAGTCAAGCCGGCCCAGCAAAAGGGACATGGTCAACAGGCCCACGAACCCAGCCTCAACGGCCGAAAACGCGTACGCGTGCTGCCGGCTGCAAAGCGCCGGCCAGGTCAGTCAGATACTGATGCTGAACCGCGAATGCGGCTTCGGAATTCGCGTCGATCGAAGACACACGGACGAGCAAGCCATCGGGAATGATGCCGCGCACACCGTATGCCAACTGTGCGACCTTTTGCTCGGTCGCGGAGCGCACTGCTTGGTCTCCGACCACCACCCAGTAGGTGATGGGCTCCATGCGCTGCGAGAGTTTGGAGGTCAGCTGACGCACATGCAGGTCCTTGCCGGCCACAGGCAACTCGGCCGCGCGGTTGCTGAGGATCTGGAAGCCCTGCGCCGGGTAGCACACCTCGGGGCGATGCACCCGCGTGCCGTCGGACTGATCGCCACCATAGGCTACGGACAGCATGATGCGCTGGCCCTGGCCATTGATGTACGAACGGCTGAGGACCTGGTTGTAGATCTGGTCGAGCCGAGCCTGAACATCGGGGGCCGGAAGAATGACCGGCATGCTGGTATCAAGGCGCCAGGCCCCGAAACTCTTGGGAAACAAAGTCTCGAGATCCGGCTTGCCGATTTGATCGGTCAAGTGAACACGAGGCGTCATGCGGTGTGCTGCACCCGCCGAAGCGAGCATCAACACCGTCATCACAATGGCTGCAGTGCGATTGAAATGCATGGTCACTTGCGCCTGTCGGTCACCCAGAAGAAATTCAAGATCTTGTCGACCACCAACATGATGGCCAGCGCCACCATGAACAGAACCATGCCGGCAAATCCGTGGATGAATCCTTGCCCGGCTGCATCACCAAAGTAGTAGGTGACCAGCACCAGAATCATCACCCGCACGATGTTGGCCACAAAGGAAATAGGCACCAGCAACAATGCCAAGGTCACGTTGCGACCGGCTGAGGTGTAGTTCATCAACTTCATGTACAGCAGGCCCAAGGCCTCCAGCGTGAACATGGAGTTCAGGCCCGCGCAAGCGTCTGCGACCAACAGTTGATAAGGGCCAATAGTCAAGATGACTCCAGCGCGCCCCACTGGATAGCCAGCGTTGTAGAGCAAAGAGGAAGCAACCGCAGACACCGCCGATTTCAAGGGTGTGGTCAAGGCAGTGACGAGCACCTCGGGCAGGGGAACCATGAAGAGCAGGAAAAACAGCGGAAACCAGATCAGCTTTAACCCAGCACCACCGATCAAGATCAACGCGATGGCGATCAGCACAAAGATCTGCGCCGACACTTCGAACAGCAAGATGGACTGCGAGCGGCCAAAGGCATAAAGCGCCAAGCCCAACATCAGAAACAATCCGCCCGTGATGTAGGCTGGCTTGGGCTGAACTTGCAAAAGGGTCTGGCGCTGCTGATACAGCAGCCACAAGCTAACAGCAAGAATGATGGGACCGTGACCTTGCTCGTCACTGGCCCAGACTGTGCTGGACAAGTCCCAATATGTGGGCACAAACATGGCCGCGAAACCAAGCAGCACCAGCACCAGCACACCAATGTCAGGGCTGCTCAAGCGAACCGCAGGCACGGCCGCTGCAACGGCGTTGTCTGACGCCGAACCTGGGGACTGCACCATGATCAGTACTCGTTCAACACCGCGCCGGTGACGAGGGTGGACGCGTCAGCCAGCCCGGCCACCAACTCTTGGAAAGGCGCCAGCTTGGATTCGCTTTTGCGCGCGAGCGGCATGGCCGCACCACAGCGCGAAGCGATCACCACAGCGTCCGCACCCAGCTCAGCGGCAGGCGTGTCAACGATCACATAGTCGAACTTGGACACCAGCTCACGCAGCAGCAACCCGAATGCCGGACGCTCTAGCAATTCCAGCGGATTGGGCGGCGTGATGCCCACGGGTAGCAAGAACAAACCAGGTACGCCCTTGATCGGCTGGATGGCCTGTCCCTCGGTACGACCCGCGAGAATGCCGGACAGGCCTGATGGGCTCTGCACACCGAACACCTCATGCTGACGCGGCCCACGCAGATCAGCGTCAACGAGCAAGGTGCGGCCGCCCAGCTGAGCCAAAGTGACAGCCAAATTCGCAGCAAAAAAACTCTTGCCATCGCCCTGATTGGCGCTGACCACGGCCAAGGCTCGGCGAGGCGATTGCTGCTCACTGAACACCCGCATCATCAACTGGCTGCGCACGGCCCGGAAAAACTCAGCTTGCGCTGAGAAAGGCTGATTCAGGGTGATCAACTCTGCGTTCTGGTTGCGGCTGACTTCCGGCGCATAGGGGTAGTGAAACTGCTGCGCCAAAGCGAACAGCACATCATCAGCATTGGCAAACCCCAGAGCGATGGCAGCCTCGCCAAAGCGAACGTTCTTCTCTCGCTGGTAGCTCAGCACACGCGCTACTTGGTCGGCAGAGAGATCGCGGGTCTCGGCAATGATCGCCCCAATCGAACGATCCTTCAGTTCCTTGCCTGCATCGGCTGCGCTCTGTCCCAAACTCGCTTCGCTCATGTTCTCAATCCTCTACTGTTCTCTGGAAGCGCTAAGGCTCAGGCGCTATGACCGATCACACGACGTTGTGCTGCGGCTGTAGCCAACTGACCCGACTTGGCCGAGCCGGGTTTGGGCATGACACCAATCACGGCGATACCGAGGCTGGCGGAAATGTCTTCCACGGTACGAATGCGGCGGTCTGAAACCTCCCGAATGAAGGCTGCTAGCACGCCAAGCAAGGTGCCGCCAAACACCGCGATCAGAGCGTTCAAGAAAGTACGCGGGCTGGACGGTTCCAGCGGCGGCGATGCCACCGTCAAGGCGCTGACATTGCTCTGCGTCGACTGACTGTCCAGGCTGGACTGGGTCAAGCGGGCTTGGACTGAGTCGTACGCGCGCTGAGCATTCTCGACGTCACGTGCCAGCACGATGCCTTCGTCACGCACCTGCTTCATTTGCAATACTTTGGCGCGCTGAGCTTCAAGTTCCGCTCGCAACTGCGACTCTCGCTGCCGATTGATGGCATTGGTGACTCCCACGCCACCCGTGATACGACGCGTTTCTTCAGCAATCTTGATTCGCAGTTCAGCGATGTTGGCCTTCAATTCCATCACTTGCGGATGGCTCTCACCAAGGCGAGCGTTGACTTCCTGCAGACGCACTTCGGCGCGCGACAGGTCGGCCTTCAGACTGCCCACGATGGGGTTATTCAACACCTCCTGCATGCGGTCGCCTGACGCACCGGTAGCTTGAGCATTACGGCTGCTGGACTCCGACGCAATGGCCTGCAAAGCAACCAGCTGCGAAGAAAGCTCGCTCAAGCGCGCATTCTCGATGTCCAGGCGCTCGTCAGCATTGATGATGCCCTTCTCACGCTGAAAAGCACTGAGCTTGATCTGCGCCGCTTCCAGTGTGTTGCGTGCGTCTTTGGCGCGCGAATCGAAAAAGCTGCTGTACTGCTTGGCCGGATCGACCTTCAACTCCAGGACAGTGTCCAAATACGCCTGTACGAATGCATTTGCCAGCCCGGCAGCAAATTTCGGGTCAACGGCTTTGTAGGACACACTGACCACGTTGGACTCGCGCGAAGGCCGCACGTCCAGGCTCTTCTGGAACGTCTCACCCAACCAGGACTCGACGCTGCCTTGGCCGCCCGTAGCCTCCCTCCATTGCTCACGAACCTGCGGGTTCTCGTTGAGCTTCAGAGATCGGACCACGCGTTGAGCCACTCGATCACTTTGAATAATGTCGACCTGCGTCGTCATGAAAGACGGATTCACCATCGTGCCGTAGCTCATGGCGGAATACGGATCAGGCTTTGCGTCAACCACAAAGCTCGCAGTCGCGGTGTATTGCTTTGGCATAACGAGGGTGATGCCCATGACCACAAGCAGGGTTGCGATCAACACCGCCATCGCGAGTTTCCAACGGGCTTGCAGAATGGCGATAAATTGTCCGAATGTCATACCGTGCCCTTAAAACAAGCTCTCTTTAACGTACACAACATCCCCATCCTTCAAACCCTCATCCATCGGGAGCTGGAGAACTTCGACCTTGCCGTCGGGGCCTTTGCGGTGGACGCGGATGCCTTTTTCGGTGCCGCGTTGGGTGATGCCGCCGCCGGTGGCGAGCGATTGCATCAGGGTCATGCCGCGTTCCAGGCGCATGGGGCCGGGGCGTTGCACTTCACCGTAGATATAGACCATGGGGGCGCGCTCGACCCAGATGACGTCGCCGTTCTGGATCAGCACATCCTGCTCACGGCCGCCCGCAGCGAAGATGCGCGGCAGGTCGATTTCCAGGCGGTAGGGTTGGCCGTTGCGGGTACCGCTGAGCACCAGCACTTCGGCGCCAGTGACGGCGATGCCACCGGCATTGGCCAGCAGATCGGTCAGGCGCATGTCGGCGGTTTCGATTGGGTAGCGGCCCGGGCGATTGACCTGGCCCAGCACGCTGGCCTGGTTGCCCTTGACCTGCAACACCACCACGGTGACTTGCGGGTTCTTGACGAAATTGCCGTCGCGCAAACCGTCGGCGATCAGTTTCTCGGCCTGAGTGGCACTGAGACCACCGATGCGGATACTGCCCAGCAAGGGAAAGGAAATGACGCCGCTCTCCGACACCCGGGTTTCCAGGGTCAGGTCTTGATTCTGGTACACGGTGATGCGCAGCACATCGCCCGAACCCAGGCGATATTCAGCCGGAGCGCTGGCGCCGGGCATGGCCGCAGCCGCGGCTTGCACCTGCGCTGAGGCAGCCATCGACAGGGAACCCAGCAATGCCAAGGCCGCCGCAGCCACCCGGGCCGGGCGCGAAGGAGCGAAGGTCAGGAAAGACGACGTCATGTTGAAACTCACTTGAGACCCATGCCCTTGGAGATGTCAGCGGCATTCAGACCGCTGGCGGCCGGAGCAACCGGATCGGCAGCCACGGGCGCCGCCGTCGGAGCCGGCGTGGCGGCTGCGGCCGGGGCGGAGGCTGCGGCGCCCTTGGCACCCGGCGCGCCCTCGGCGAACTTGCCGATGTAGTCGATCTTGGCGGCTTCGCGCAGGCCCTTCAGGTCCTTTTGCACCAGCTCAGCCTTGCGCTGATTGACCAGGAAGGCCTCGATGGCCGGGCGAGCCCGGGCCTCGTCGACCGGCTGGCTGCGCGAGCCGACCAGGAACAGCACGGTGATGCCATTGGCGGTCTGGGTGACCGCCGAGTCGCCGTCCTTCATGCGGGCGATCGACTCCAGGCCGTTGAGCGGCAATTGCTCGGCGGCGCGCACTGCCTGGTTGGCGGTGAACCGGAAATCATTGGATTTCAGATACTCGGCAAACTCGCCAATATTCTTGGCGCTTTCGAGTTTCTGACGCAGCTGACCAAATTGCTCGGGTTTGGCTTCAATCGCCAATTCCTGCAGGCTGTAAATACGGCGGTCTTTGAACAGCGCGGGTTTCTCGTTGTAATACTTGCTGACTTCTTCGCTGCTCGGCTTGGCCACCGATTCACCGATGCGCTCGACGTAGGAGCGGGCGATGATTTCGCGCTTGGCGGCTTCGATTTGCTGCACGACACGCGGGTCGCGGTCCAGTTTCAGCTCCTGGGCCTTTTGCACGGCCAGTTCCTGCTCGATCAGACGCTCCAGCACCTGGCGGCTGGCCGCTTCGGCTTGTTCGGGCTTGAGGCCTTGTTGGCGCTGCAGCACGAAGTTGATCTGGTGAACGGTGATCTCTTCCTTGTTCACCTTGGCAGCCGTTTGCGAGGCCTTGTCCGACTTCTTGTCGTCACCGCAACCACTCAGCATCACGGCCACCACGGCGGCGGCCACCGCGGCCACGCGCAGGCCCTTGAAAGCGGAAGCGTTCTCTTGATTCGTCAGGTACATGGCTTGTCTTTCTCTCTTCTAGCGCGGTGCCCCGAGCCGGGGCCCCAAAACTGATGCTGCAGCGCAGCAAGCTACCTCGCCCACGCTGGGACGAGCGAGTGTAACTTTGGAAAATGACAATTCGCCCCCCGGGAAACCGGCAATCAGGGGGGCGCCCCTCACGGAATACCCGCGGTATTTCACGGGCGTGCCCAAGAATGAATCGACAGCCCAGGGAATACCCTCGCGCCACCGGAATTCGGCGGCAGGCACTGTTTCATTTCGGTTTATGACAAATCAAGGACTGGGGCGCCTTGCGCACAAATACTTAAGCCCCCACCATCACATCAGCACTTGATGCCGACATGCAGAGCCACCACCCCGGCGCTCAGGTTGTGCACATCGACATGGCCGAAGCCGGCCGTCTTCATCATGGCCTTGAGCTCCTGCTGACCCGGGTGCATGCGGATGGACTCGGCCAGGTAGCGGTAGCTCTCGGCGTCGCCGGCAATCATCTGGCCCAGCTTGGGCAAGACCTTGAAGGAGTACCAGTCGTAGGGCTTCTGCAGCGGCGCGGCCACCTTGGAGAACTCCAGCACCAGCAGCCTGCCACCCGGGCGCAGCACCCGGCACATCTCGGCCAGGGCCACGTCCTTGTGAGTCATATTGCGCAGGCCGAACGCCACACTGACCAGATCGAAACTGCCAGCCTTGTAGGGCAGCTTCTCCGCGTCACACAGATTGGTCGGCAGGATCAGGCCTTCGTCGAGCAGGCGGTTGCGGCCCTGGCGCAGCATGGCCTCGTTGATGTCGGTGTGCACCACCATGCCGGTTTCGCCCACCTTCTTGGCAAAGGCCCGCGACAGATCGCCCGTGCCGCCGGCAATGTCCAGCACCCGATCGCCGGCCTTGAGGTTGGCCACGGCCACGGTGTAGGCCTTCCAGGCGCGGTGCATGCCCATGGACATCAGGTCGTTCATGACGTCGTACTTGGACGCCACCGAGTCGAACACGCCGCGCACATGGCTGGCCTTCTCGCGCTCGTCAACGGTCTGGTAGCCGAAATGGGTGCTGCTCATGATGAATGGGTCTCGCGGGAAATGAGTGGGCTGAAGCTTTGTGGGCCGGTGTGGGCGAGGCTTCAGTTTTCAGTGATGGCCGTGGCTGGCGCAGCCATGGCCGCCGGCCGGCGCCGGAGCGGCCATGTCGGCATCGCGGCTCAGACCGGCCGCGGCCAGGCGGGCTTCGTAATCGGCCCAAAGCTGGGTTTGCTGCTCGCCGAGCTGGTACAGATAGTCCCAGGTGAACAGGCCGCTGTCATGGCCATCGGAAAACTGCGGCCGCACGGCGTAGTGGCCGATCGGCTCCAGGCCGGTGATCTGCACCTCGCGCTTGCCGGTCTGCAGCACCTCCTGGCCGGGGCCATGGCCTTGCACCTCGGCCGAGGGGCTGTAGACCCGCATCAGCTCGAACGGGATGCGAAAGCGCGCGCCGTCCGAAAACGCCACCTCCAGCACGCGGGACTGCTGGTGCACGGTGATCTCGGTGGGGCTGGGGGTCTTGGGGCTGAGGCCGGCCATGGTCAGGTTTGCAGAGGATGCAATTCAAAGCAGAGGCATGCAGGCGGCCCGAGAGACTCGGGAAGGAAGCGCAGACAAGATGGAAACCAGCGGCGCATCACAGCCCGAGCCGGGCCGCCACAAAGGGCGCCCAGTGTAACTTTGCCCCACCCTTGCCGGCGCACGCCCTGCCGGCAGCCCGGATATCACAGCCCTTGCACGGTCTTGAACAGGCCGCTGGGGTCCTGCGCCTGCTTGATCTGCTGAAGCCGGGCCAGATGGCTGCCATGGTAGGCCGGCAGCGGGTCGGCAATGCTGGCATCCGGGTAATTGAGATAGGCGCGGCCGCTGCTCCAGGGCCGCATCTGCTCGCGCAGGCCGTGGGTCCAACGGGCCCCCTCCTCCACCGCCGAGGCGGTGGCGAAAGGCGGCAGCTCCACCCCGTACTGGGCGCTGAACAAGGCCGCACGGTGCGGAAATGCCGTGGCCTGATGTGAAAGCTGGGCGATGGCCCCACCCATCAGATTCAGGATCACACCGCCCGAACCCTGGCCGCGCCGCGCACGCAAGGCGTCCGCCAAGGCCCGCTGGCCCTCGGGCGCTAGGGCTTGGTCGTAAAAGTCCGAGCTGGCCGCCATGGTCACGCGACCGAGGCGCCCCTCCGGGTTCTGCGCTGGCAGATGGCATTGCGCCAGGCTCAGGCCGGCGCAATCGCCGAGCAAGACATCCCGGTAGCTGCGCGCCTGCAGAGCGCCCGGCACCAGGCCGGGCCGGTTGATGCGCGCCAGCAGCGCCTGCCAGATCGGAGAAAACTGCGCCACGTCGCTGTGTGCGCCCAATGCCAATCCCCAGAGGCGCCCACCCTGGGGCGACACCGCCAGCTGCGACCAGGCCGAGCCGGGCAAACCTTGCTCCGGCCAGCGCTGCCAGGCGGCCAGCACCGCCCCCAGATCGTCCAGGCCGAAGCTCGCGCTGAACTGCAGCAATGGCCCCACCGCATGGGTTTGAAAACGCAGCTCGGTCAGCACACCGAAGCGCCCGCCGCCGCCGCCGCGCAAGGCCCAGAACAGATCGCTGTTGCGGCCGGCATCGCAGACCAATGCCTGACCCTCGGCATTGACCACGGTGGCGCCAATCAAAGCGTCGCAGCTGAGGCCGTAGGCCCGGTCCAGCACCCCAAAGCCACCGCCGAGGGTGATGCCGGCAATGCCCACGCTCAGGCAGCTGCCCGAGGGGATGCAGCGGCCCTGGCTGATCAAGCCCTCGTAGACATCGGCCAGGGTGGCACCGGCGCCGACCACGGCCACCTCGCCCTCCAGCCTGACCCCGTTCATCGGCCCGACATCGAGCACCAGGCCCGGCCCGGTCGAGGCGCCCAGATAGCTGTGGCCACCGCCACGCAGGGCCAGAGGCATGGCCTTGCGGCGTGCGAAGGCCAAACCGGCCGCCACATCGGCCGCACTGGCGCAGCGCAGCAGACCCAGCGGACGCAGAGCGTCATAGCGGGCGTTGGCGACCAGGCGCCGGGTGTCGTAGCCGCTGTCGCCGGGGCGCAAGACTTGCCCTGCACCTTGGGCTTGCACCTGGGCGGCCAGAGCATCCCAATCGGCATCCGGGCTGGGCCCCGGTGCGGGCGGCGGCGCCGGCGCAGGCTCCACCAGGCCTCCACTTCGGCCGCCACCTCCGCCGCCACAGCCGGCCAGCCCACCACCCAGCACCGTTACCGCAGGCCAAGCCGCCCCGCGGGCGAGAAAACGCCGTCGATCCATCTTGCCCTCCTCCCCGAGTCGCAAAATACCAAACGACACCCAATTTAAGACCAGTCTAGAACCAAATTGATAACAACCATGTCAGGGCTTGTGCCGAGCCCGGTTGGCGGCGGACCTCAGGGCTGTGCGAATGGCAGCCTCGGGAATGAAAGAAAAGCGAAAGTTCTGCAGCGGGCAACCGATAGAGCTTGAAGCCATGAAGTGTTGAGGCGGCGCAGCACAAACGCGGCGCCGGGAGCTGTTCCCCGGCGCTGCCGCGCGCCAGGCTTTGATGTCCCATTCCCCAGCCCTTCGATTTCCTGCATCCATGTTTCTTTCGCCCCTGCAAGCCCTGGCGCGCCTGCGCATCGGTACCCGCCTGGCCCTGCGTTCCGTGCTGGTGCTCTTGCTGCTGACCCTGGCTGGGCTGAGCCAGCTGGAACGCATGAACCAGCTCTCGGTGGCCCTGAACGAGCTGGCCAGCCAGCGCCTGACCCTGCTGCATTTGTCAGAGGACATCAGCGCGCAGGCGCACAAAACCTCGCGCAAGCTGCTGGTGCTGATCAGCGCGCCGCGCGAACAGCGCATTGCGGCCTACCGCGAGGCCGACGCGGCCAACCGGCAGATCGACCAGGATCTCAGTCGCCTTGGTCAGCAATTGCGCGGTGCGGCCAGCCGTCGGGCTTTTGCAGAACTGAGCCAGGCCCTCGATCAGTACCGTGCGGCCTATGGCCGCAACATCGACCTGATCGAGGCCGAGGACCTGAACGCCGCACGCACGATGATGGCGCGTGAGACCGAGCAGGCCCTGGACCAGCTGGCTCGCGCTGCCGACCGACTGCTCGAACTCCAGCAGAAAGATACGGCCGACCATGCCCACGAGCTGCAGGACGAGATCCGTAAGGACCGCCAGTGGATGCTGATCCTGGGCGTGCTGGTGGTCGCCTTCAGCGGTGCGCTGGACGGCGTGGTGCGCCGCTCCATCACCGTGCCCCTGGGTCACGCCGAACAGGCGGCCCAGCGCCTGGCCGCCGGTGACTACAGCGCGCGCGCCGAGCTGCAGGGCCAGGACGAGGTGACCCGCGTCGGCCAGGCCCTGAACACCCTGGCGGCCGCCGTGGGCGAGCGCGAGCTGCGCCTGCGCCGCCTGGCCAACACCGATGCCATGACCGGCCTGGCCCAGCGCGCGCGCTTTCTGGTCGAGGCCAATGAGCAGCTGCAACAGCGGCGCAACCAGGGCGGCCTGGCCTCCTGCCTGCTCTGCCTGGACCTGGACCGGCTCAAGACCATCAACGCCCTGCTCGGCTTCGATGCCGGTGATGCCGTGATCCGCCGCGCCAGCAGCCATCTTGCCGAAGCCCTGGGTGCGCAAGCCCCGCTGGCCCGCCTGGCCGGCGGCACCTTCGCCGCCCTGCTGCAGGTGCGCGACGCCGCCGACGCCCAGCTGCAGGCCGAGAGCCTGCGCCGCGCCATCGAGCAGCCGCTGGACTGGCAAGGCCAGCGCCTGGACCTGTCCATCTCCTGCGGCGCCGCGCTCTGCCCCGAGCATGGTCATGAGGCCGAGTCGCTGCTGCGCCAGGCCGAGCAGGCCTTGTTCGAATCCAAGCGTTCCAAGGCGGCGCTGCGTTTCTACAGCAGCGGCACCGAGCAAGCTCGCCAGCAAGACCTGACCCTGGCGTCGGACCTGCAAGCGGCCCTGCAGGGCGAGCAGCTGCATGCCTATCTGCAGCCCAAGCTGCGCCTGGGCAGCGGCGAGCTGGAAGGCGCCGAAGCCCTGGTGCGCTGGAAGCACCCGACCCGCGGCTGGGTGCCGCCGGGCGAGTTCATCCCCTTTGCCGAGCGCACCGGCCGGGTCAGCCAGCTGACGCGTTGGATGCTGGGCGAGGCCTTGCGCTTGCTGGCTGAGCCACGCATGGCCGGCCTGCACATCGCCGTCAACATCTCCACCCAGGATCTGCAGAACGGCGAGCTGCTGGACTTTCTGCGCGAGCGCCTGCAAGAGCACGACGTCGACCCGCAACACCTGACCCTGGAGCTGACCGAAACCGGCCTGATGGACAGCAGCGACGACCCGGTGGCCCTGCTGCATGGCCTGCGCACCCTGGGCGTGCGCCTGTCGATCGACGACTTCGGCACCGGCCACTCTTCGCTGGCCTATCTGCAGCACCTGCCGGTGGATGAGCTCAAGATCGATCGATCCTTTGTGCGCGAGGTGGACCTCTCACCGCGGCGCTACGAGCTGCTGGAAACCATCGCCCGCCTGGGCCACAGCCTGAGCCTGACGGTGACGGCCGAAGGCATCGAGCGCGAGGGCGAGCTGGATGCGGTGCGCCGCGTCGGTTGTGACCAGGTGCAAGGCTTCCTGCTGGGCCGGCCGATGGACTTCGAGTCCTTCCTGGCCTGGCGAGATGCGCGCGAGGCTGCTGCTCCGGCATGAAAAAAAAACCACGTGGGCATGGAGCACACGTGGCTGGGTCTTGCGGTGTGTGAGGCCCGAAGCGACGAATGTTTCGCCAGGCTTGGGGCCTGCCTGTCCTTCTTACTTGGCCTTCTTGCTGCGATCGGGCACCACGGTGGTGACCGTGGGCATCACCGCGCCGGATGAAATCGGCTTGGGCGGTGCGCTGTCCTTCTTCGGCTTCTTCGCTTCCTTGTTGCTCTTTTGCTGACCTTTGGCCATGAGTCGCTCCTCAGTTGGCGTGCCTGCGGCACAGATGGACGATGGGGTGTTTCCAGCGAACTCGAAAAACCGTGCCGCAGTGTGACATGAAGCAGGCTCAGGCCCGGGGTCAGCGCAGCCAGCTGCGCCTCAAAACGCCTCAGACGCTGCCTCAGAAGGCGCCCATATAGTCCTTCTTGCCCAGCTCCACGCCGTTGTGACGCAGGATGGCGTAGGCCGTGGTCACGTGGAAGAAGAACTGCGGCAGACCATAGCTCAGCAGATAGGCCTGGCCGGCGAAGCGGCGCTCTTTCGGCGTGCCCGGGCGCAGCACCACCTCGCGGCTGGCGGCCTCGGCAAAGGCCTCGGTCGGCAGGCCATCGATGAAGGCCAGAGTGGCTTGGATGCGCGCCTGCAGCTCGGCAAAACTCTTTTCCTCGTCCGCCACGCTGGGCACCTCGGCGCCGGCCAGGCGGGCGCTCACGCCCTTGGCGAAATCGCAGGCGATCTGCACCTGGCGCAGCAGCGCGAACATGTCCGGGAACAGGCGCGCCTGCAGGAACACTTGCGGGTCGATATTGCGCGCCGTGGCATGGGCCTCGGCCTTGCTCAGGACATCGGCTAGGCCACCCAGCATTTGCTTGAAGACGGGCACGCTGGCTTGGTGCAGGACGGGGGTGGATGCGGTCATGGCGGCACTTTCTAAAAAGGCGGTTGGGGAAAACATGGGAGCCACAGGTTCGCGGCCCGGCGCCGCGCATTCTGTCAGCCCCGTGTGAAAGCCGCTGGCGCCGCACCGAATGACCGGATGGGGCAGCATCTCAAACTTCATATATGCAAATTCGGATAAGCAATCTACAAATAAATGGTTTGCGTATATATAAAGGCTACATAAAGTCCGCCCCCTGAGACGCAGACCTGCGCCTCAGCAACTGGGAGCAGATGTGGACTGGATGGCAATTGCAAGTGGATTTGGCGTCGGCGCCATCGTCGGGGTGACCGGCGTGGGCGGCGGTTCGCTGATGACGCCGCTGCTGCTGTCGGTGTTCCAGCTCAGCCCGGCCGTGGCCATCGGCACCGATCTGTGGTTCGCCGCACTGACCAAGATGTCCGGTTCGGTCGCCCACGCCCGCCACGGTCATGTGAAATGGGGCCTGACCGCCCTGTTGCTGGCTGGCAGCATCCCGGCCTCCATCGCCACCGTGGCCCTGATGCACGCCACCGACATCACCAAGGGCTGGGCCAGCACACTGACTTTTTCCCTGGGCATTGCCCTCTTCCTGACCGCCCTGGTGGTGGCCTTCAAGAAATCCTGGCAAGCCGTGGGCCTGCGCCTGGAACGCCACATCCCCGAGTCGCGCAAGCCGGCGCTGACGGTCGCGGCCGGCGTGCTGCTGGGCGTGCTGGTCTCGCTGTCCTCGATCGGTGCGGGCGCGATCGGCGCCACCCTGATCCTGCTGCTCTACCCGCGCCTGGAGGCGCGCTACATCGTCGGCAGCGACATCGCCCACGCCGTGCCCCTGACCCTGGTCGCCGGCATTGGCCATGCCACGCTGGGCCATGTCAACTGGACCTTGCTGCTGCCCTTGCTGATCGGCTCCATGCCTGGCATCTGGTTGGGTGCCCAACTGACCCGACGCCTGCCCGATGGTGTGGTGCGCGGCCTGTTGTGCGGCTCCCTGCTGCTGGCCGGCTGGAAAGTCATTCACTAAAGCCCCGTCCGGCCGAAACCCCTTCTCAGATCCTCAGATCCACCGAACTCTTCCGACAAGCCCGCCATGTACCAGTACACCGACTTCGACCGCCAGTTCGTCCGCGCCCGCGCTGCGCAGTTCCGCGACCAGCTGGAGCGCAATCTGGCCGGCACGTTGAGCGACGACGAATTCCGCCCCCTGCGCCTGCAGAACGGCTGGTATGTGCAGCGCCATGCGCCCATGCTGCGCGTGGCCGTGCCTTACGGCGTGCTGTCCAGCGCGCAGCTGCGCGCCCTGGCCGGCATCGCCCGTGATTTCGATCGCGGCTATGGCCACTTCACCACGCGCCAGAACCTGCAGTACAACTGGATCCCCCTGCCCCAAGCCGCCGATGTGATGGACCGCCTGGCCGATGTCGACATGCACGGCATCCAGACCAGCGGCAACTGCATCCGCAACATCACCAGCGACTGCTTCGCCGGCATCGCGCCCGACGAGATCGTCGACCCGCGCCCCTACGCCGAAGTGCTGCGCCAGTGGAGCACCCTGCACCCCGAGTTCGCCTTCCTGCCGCGCAAGTTCAAGATCGCCATCTCGGGCGCGGCCGAAGACCGCGCCGCCATCGCCTGGCATGACATCGGCCTGCAGCTGAAGAAGAACGAGGCCGGCGAGGTCGGCTTCCAAGTGCTGGTCGGCGGCGGCATGGGCCGCACGCCCATCATCGGCCAAGTGATCAACGAGTTCCTGCCCTGGCAGCAGATCCTGGTCTATCTGGAGGCCATCGTGCGGGTCTACAACCGCTATGGCCGCCGCGACAATATGTACAAGGCCCGGATCAAGATCCTGGTCAAGGCCGAAGGCCAGGCCTTCTTCGACGATGTGAACGCCGAGTTCAAGCAGATCCTGGAGCTGGACGAAGGCGGCCGCGAGCACCTGATCCCGCAAGCCGAGCTGGACCGTGTGGCCGCAAGCTTCGTCACGCCGGCCGGCGTGCAGCCGGGCGAGGGCAGCGACATCTTCGCCGGCGTGGCGGACGGCGCCTACAAGCGCTGGCTGGAGCGCAACGTTCACGGCCACCGCGTGCCGGGCTACCGCGCCGTCACCCTCTCGCTCAAGCGCGCCGGCCTGGCCCCGGGCGACGCCACCGATGCCCAGATGGACGGCGCGGCCGATCTGGCGGACCGCTTCGGCCTGGGCGAGCTGCGCGTCAGCCATGACCAGAACCTGGTGCTGACCTGGGTGCGCGAGAGCGAGCTGCCGGCCCTGTTTGAAGCCAGCCGCGCGCTGGGCTTCGCCACCCCGAACATCGGCCTGCTGACCGACATGATCGCCTGCCCCGGTGGCGACTTCTGCGCCCTGGCCAATGCCCGCTCCATCCCAGTGGCCGCGGCCATCACCGAGCGCTTCGATGACCTGGACGAGCTCTACGACATCGGCGACATCGACCTGCACATCAGCGGCTGCATCAACAGCTGCGGCCACCACCACAGCGGCCACATCGGCATCCTCGGCGTCGACAAGGACGGCAAGGAGTGGTACCAGGTCTCGCTGGGCGGCTCGGACGGCTCCACCCTCTCGGGTGCCTCGGTGCCGGGCAAGGTGATCGGCCCCTCCTTCGCGGCCGACGAGGTGCCAGATGTGATCGAGTCCATCGTCCAGACCTACCGCCGCGAGCGCGCCAACGCCAGCGAGCGCTTCATCGACACCGTGCGCCGCATCGGCCTGGAGCCCTTCAAGGCCCCCGCCAATGCCGTGCGCACCCTGACCGGCAACAACGCTGCTGCCGCCGAAGCCCAATGACCTCCGCCCAGCCGACGACGACGACCATGAAATTCATCGACAGCACCCATTCCGAATGGCACCGCGTGGTGGGCGAAGACGGCCCGATGCCGCACCCGGACCCGGCGCCCCACCTGCTGCTGAGCCTGGAGCAATGGCATGCCGTGCGTGACCACTGGCCCGCCGGCCTGGTCACCGGCGTGGAAGTGCCCAATGACTACGCCATCGAAGATCTGGCGCATGACCTGCCGCGCCTGGCCCTGGTGGCCCTGAAGTTCCCGAAATGGGTGGACGGCCGCGCCTACAGCCAGGCCCGCCTGCTGCGCGCCCGCTACCGCTTTGCTGGCGAGGTGCGTGCCACCGGCGAAGTGATCGTCGACATGCTGCCCTTGTTGGCCCGCTGCGGTTTCAATGCCGTGCAGTTGCGCGCCGGCGAAAGCCAGGCTGCAGCCGAGCGCGCCCTGGCCTTCTTCCCGGCCCATTACCAGGGCGATGTGGACCACAGCCAGCCAGTGTTTGCACGAGGCGCGGCATGAGCGACGGAGGCGTCTCTTCACTGAGCAGCCTGCCCGGCGCCACGGCCAGTGCCTCAGCCGTGGGCCTGTATGCCCGCGCCGCGCCTGGCTTTGAAGCGCGCGTGGCCGCCAGCGTCGACCAGTTGCGGGCGGCTGCCGAGCGCTTCGGCGCCGGCCTGATCCAGAGCAGCAGCTTGGGCGCAGAGGACATGGTCATCACCGACCTGATCGCGCGCCATGGTCTGGCTATCGACATCGCCACCCTGGACACCGACGCCCTGCATGCCGAGACCCTGGCCCTGCTGCCCCAGATCGAGGCGCGCTACGGCCTGCAGGTGCAGGTCTTCCGCCCGGTGGCCGAGCAGGTGGTGCATTTCGTGAAGTCGCATGGCGAGCGCGCCATGTACGAGAGCCTGGCCCTGCGCAAGGCCTGCTGCGGCGTGCGCAAGTTGGAGCCCCTGGGCCGCATGCTGGCCGGCCGCACGGCCTGGATCACCGGTCTGCGCCGCGAGCAAAGCCAGAACCGCGCCGAGGTGCCCGCCGAAGAGCTGGACGGCCAAGGCCGCATCAAGCTCAATGTGCTGGCCGACTGGAGCTGGGCCGACATCTGGCACTACATCGACACCCACCAGGTGCCCTACAACACCTTGCATGACCAGTTCATGCCCAGCATCGGCTGCGCGCCCTGCACCCGGGCGATCTCGGTCGGCGAGGATTTCCGCTCGGGACGCTGGTGGTGGGAGAGTGAAGATGCCAAAGAGTGCGGCTTGCACCAAGCCCGCTCGAACGAAGAATTGAAGTCAGGAGCCACGGCATGAACGCCCCCCTCAATCTGCAAGCACTGGCCGCCACCGTGGACCAGCGCCATCTGGACCATTTGGAAGAAGAAGCCATCTTCATCCTGCGCGAAGTCGCCGCCGCTTTCGAGCGCCCAGGCCTGCTGTTCTCCAGTGGCAAGGATTCCTGCGTGGTCTTGCGCCTAGCCGAAAAAGCCTTCAAGACCCGCGTGGCCGGCAATGTGTTCAAGGGCCGCCTGCCCTTCCCCCTGGTCCATGTGGACACCGGCCACAACTTCCCCGAAGTGATCGAATTCCGCGAACAGCGCGTCGCCGAGATGGGCGAGCGCCTGATCGTCGCGCACATGGACGAGTCCATCAAAAAGGGCACCGTGCGCCTGGCCCACCCGCTGGAATCGCGCAACGGCCACCAGACCGTGACCCTGCTGGAGGCGATCGAAGAACACCGCTTCGACGTGCTGATCGGCGGCGCCCGCCGTGATGAAGAAAAGGCGCGCGCCAAGGAACGCATCTTCAGCCACCGCGACAGCTTCGGCCAATGGCAGCCCAAGGAGCAGCGCCCCGAGCTCTGGAATCTGTTCAACACCCGCATCCGCCCGGGCGAGCATTTCCGCGCCTTCCCGATCAGCAACTGGACGGAGCTGGATGTCTGGCTCTACATCGCCCGCGAAAACATCCCACTGCCCAGCTTGTATTTCAAGCATGAGCGCCCGGTGATCCGCCGCAAGGGCTTGCTGGTGCCGGTGACCGAGGTGACCCCGCCCGAGACCGGCGAGACGGTGGAAACCGCCACCGTGCGCTTCCGCACCGTGGGCGATATGACTTGCACCTGCCCGGTGGAAAGCACGGCCGCCACCGCCGCCGACATCGTGGCCGAGACGCTGACCGTGACCGTCAGCGAGCGCGGCGCCACCCGCATGGACGACCGCACGTCCGAGGCCTCGATGGAGCGCCGCAAGAAGGAAGGGTATTTCTGATCATGAACGCCGTTGCTGAACACCTGATCCACGACGCTGACGTGGACACCCATCACCGCGCCCTGCGCTTTCTCACGGCCGGCAGCGTCGACGATGGCAAGAGCACCCTGATCGGCCGCCTGCTGTTCGATTCCCGCGCCATCCTGGCCGACCAGCTGGACACCCTGGAAAAGCGCGCCGCCGGTGCGCCCATCGACCTGAGCTTGCTGACCGATGGACTGGAGGCCGAGCGCGAGCAAGGCATCACCATCGATGTGGCCTACCGCTATTTCGCCACCAAGACGCGCAAGTTCATCATTGCCGACGCGCCCGGCCATGAGCAGTACACCCGCAATATGGTGACGGCCGCCGCCGGCAGCGATGCCGCCGTGGTGCTGGTGGACATCACCAAGCTGGACACCTCGGTCGAGGCCGTCGAGCTGCTGCCTCAGACCCGCCGCCACAGCCTGCTGGCCCATCTGCTGCGCGTGCCCAGCATCGTCTTCGCCGTCAACAAGCTCGACGCGCTGGAACAGCCCGGCCCGGCCTTCGCTGCGGTGGAAAAGGCCTTGCGCGCCTTTGCCGAGCAGGCCGGGATTGCCGTCACCGCCATCGTGCCGGTCTCGGCCCTGCGCGGCGACAACGTCACCCAGCCCCTGGCCGGTGAATGGGCGACCTGGTACCAGGGCCCCTCGCTGCTGCAGGTGCTGGAAAGCCTGCCGGGCGTGCAGGAGAAGGTGGAGGGTCAGGTCTTGATCCCGGTGCAGTACGTGGCCCGAGACACCGGTGAAACGGGTGAAGGCACGGGCCACCAGCCGCGCACCCTTTGGGGCCGCATCGCCCATGGCCAGATCCAGGCCGGCGACGAAATCCAGATCCTGCCCAGCGGCGAGCGCGCCATCGTGGCTGAAGTACGCCGTGCCGGCGAAACCGTGAGCCACAGCGTGGCCGGCGAATCGGCCGGCGTGGTGCTGGACCGCCAGCTTGATGTCTCGCGCGGCGACTGGATCGTCACCCCCGGTTCGGCCCAGCCGACACAAAGCTTCAAAGCCACCCTGGCCTGGCTGGACACCGAGCCGGCTGTGCCAGGCCGCAAATACTGGCTGCGCCACGGCAACCGCTGGGTGCAGGGCCGCATCAGCGCCATCGAGCACCGCCTGGACATCCACAGCCTGCAGCCCTTGGACGCCGAGCAGCTGAATGTCAACGAGATCGGCCATGTGCAGATCGAGGTGCAGGCCGCCCTGCCGGTTGAGCCCTATGCCAGCAACCGCGTCGGCGGCAGCCTGATCGTCGTCGACCCCAGCAGCAACCGCACCAGCGGCGCCTTGTTGGTGCGCTGAACTCACCGCTCCGACCTGAAACGAGTCGCCCTATGAGTCCACAAACCGTCCTCTTCGTCAGCGCCGGCCCCGGCGCCGCCGACCTCATCACCCTGCGCGGCGCACGCGCCCTGGCCGCCGCCGAGGTGGTGCTGTTCGACGCCCTGACCGACCCGGCCCTGCGCGAGCTGGCGCCGCACGCGGAATGGATCGATGTGGGCAAACGCGGCTTTTGCGACTCGACCAAACAGACGGCCATCAACGCCGCCCTGGTCAAGCAGGCACGGACCGGCCGCCGCATCGTGCGACTCAAGGGCGGTGATGCCAGCGTCTTCGGCCGACTGGAAGAAGAGCTGATCGCCCTGCATGAAGCCGGCATCGCCAGCGAGGTGGTGCCTGGCGTGACCGCGGCCATTGCCGCAGCCGCCCAGGTGCAGCGCCCGCTGACCCGCCGCGGCAGCGGCCGCAGCGTCAGCCTGACCACGGCCATGACCCAGGATGGCGAGCTGCAGGCCGCCCGCAGTGCCGACACCGAGGTCTTCTACATGGCCGGCCGCCAGTTGGCCGCCCTGGGCCGCAAGCTGTTGGAGGCCGGCTGGCCGGCCGACACGCCGGTGCTGGCGGTCTCGCGCGCCGGCTGCGCCGATGCCCTGAGCAGCGACCACACGGTGGCCGAGCTGGCCGCCGCTTCGCTGCTGCACCGCGGTCGGCCGACCGTGGTCACCGTCGGCGCGGGCGCCCGGCCGCTGACGGCTGCACGGCGCGGCGTGGGGGTTTCAGGCCACGCTTCGCCCACAAATTCCAGCAACACGCCGGGTCTTGCGCCCCATCAAGGCCTGACTCGCAGCCTCATTGATTAAAATCCGCCTTTTGCCGCTGCTTGGCGCCACGCCCGAAAAGGGTGCAGCCCGGCAGCGACTCTGGCCCCAACTACACGAGCTGATCCACCATGACCCACGTCGTCCTTGAATCCTGCATCCGCTGCAAGTACACCGACTGCGTCGACGTGTGCCCCGTTGACTGCTTCCGCGAAGGCCAGAACTTCCTGGCCATCGACCCCGATGAATGCATCGACTGCGCCGTCTGCATCCCCGAGTGCCCGGTCAACGCCATCGTGCCGGAAGAAGATGTGCCAGGAAACATGCAGCACATGATCAAGCTCAATGCCGACCTCGCCAAGAAGTGGCCCAGCATCACCAAGCGCAAGGGCGCCCTGCCCGACGCCGATGACTGGAAGGACCGCACGGACAAGCTGTCCGAGCTGATCCGCTGAACGACTTCGTAAAACTGCTGACGCGGGGCCTGAACGGGGCCCGGCCAAGAAATGGAATCCCAAGTGAACGTAGAGACGACGACCGCGCCCGCCGACGAACTCCTGGCCCCGGGCCCGGAAACCATTGAGACCGATGCCGTCATCGTCGGCGCCGGCCCGGTGGGCCTGTTCCAGGTCTTCGAGCTGGGCCTGCTCGAGGTCAAGGCCCACATCATCGACTCCCTGGCCTACCCCGGTGGCCAGTGCATCGAGCTCTACCCGGACAAGCCGATCTACGACATCCCGGCCGTGCCCATCTGCACCGGCAAGGAGCTGACCGACAACCTGATGAAGCAGATCGAGCCCTTCGGCGCGACCTTCCATCTGGGCCAGGAAGTGACCACCGTGCTCAAGCAGGACGATGGCCGCTTCTTCGTCGCCACCAGCAAGGGCACCAGCTTCCTGACCAAGACCATCTTCATCGCCGGTGGCGTGGGCTCCTTCCAGCCGCGCACGCTGAAGGTCGAGGGCATCGACAAGTACGAAGGCACCCAGCTGCACTACCGCGTGCGCAACCCCGAGCAGTTCGCCGGCAAGAACCTGGTGATCGTCGGCGGCGGTGACTCGGCCCTGGACTGGGCCCTGAACTTCTGCGCCGGCAACGACGACGGTGGCGCCCACAAGGCCGAGAGCGTGATCCTGCTGCACCGCCGCGACGGCTTCCGCGCCGCCCCGGCCAGCGTGGCCAAGATGCGCGAGCTGTGCGAGGCCTACGAGATGCAGTTCGAAGTCGGCCAGGTGACCGACATCGTCGAAGCCGATGGCAAGCTGACCAATATCAAGGTCACCGGCGGCGACGGCGTGACCCGCGTCGTGCCCTGCGACCAGGTGCTGGTGTTCTTCGGCCTGAGCCCCAAGCTGGGCCCGATCGCCGAGTGGGGCCTGGCCCTGGAGCGCAAGCAGATCGTCGTCGACACCGAGAAGTTCCAGACCAGCGTGCCGGGCATCTTCGCCGTCGGCGATGTGAACACCTATCCCGGCAAGAAGAAGCTGATCCTCTCGGGCTTCCATGAATGCGCCCTGGCCGCCTTCGGCGCCATGCCCTACATCAACCCCGACAAGCGCGTGCATCTGCAGTACACGACCACCAGCCCCAAGCTGCACAAGGTGCTCGGCGTCGAGTCGCCCGTGTTCGATTGATCCGGCCTCGCCGATCAGCGAACGCAAAGCCGCCCTCGAGGCGGCTTTTTCATGCCCTGAAGGGGCTCAGCTGGGCAGGCGGATGATGAACTCCGCCCCCCGGCCCAGCGCGCTGTTCAGCGCCAGCTCACCGCCCAGGCGCTGCACCACCAGGCGCTGCGCGAGGTAGAGGCCCAGGCCCGATCCGCCCTGGCCCATGCGGGTGCTGAAGAAGGGGTCGAAGACATGGGCCTGGTGCTCGCGGGCGATGCCATGGCCGCTGTCGGCGACGCGCAGCTCCAGGCCTTCGGGCAGGGCCCGGCCGTGCAGGCTCAGGCGGCGCTCGCCGCTCCAGCCCTGGAAGGCATGCAGCAGCGCGTTCTCGATCAGCTGGGCCAGCACCTGGCTGAGCGCCGCCGCATGGCCGCGCAGGCGCAGCGGCTGCAGCCCGCTCAAATCGACCGTCACGCCGGCCTCGCGCAAGGCGCCGGTGAAGGCCTGCAAGGTGTTGTGGGCCACCTGTGCGGCGTCCATCCATTCGATGTCGTCGCTGCTGTCCTGCAAGGCCAGGGCCTTGAAATTGCGCAGCAGCACGGTGGCGCGCTCGAGGCCGTGGCTGACGATGTCGAGATTGGCCTGCAGGTTCTGGCGCAGGCCTTGCACGTCCTGCCGGCGCAAGCGGTTGGCCTCGAAGGCCTGGCCGAATTCCTGCAGCCCGGCCTGGGCCGAGCTGGTGGCCAGCAAGGCATTGCCCAGCGGTGTGTTCAGCTCATGGGCCACGCCGGCCACCAGATAGCTCAGCGCGGCCTGCTTTTCATGCTCCATCAGCCGGCGCATGGCCAGCTCCAGCTCGCGGGTGCGCTGCGCTACCTTGAGCTCCAGCTGGGCATGGGCTTCGGTCAGGGCCGCCTCGGCCGCGCGCCGCACCGACATCTCGGCGCGCAGCCGGCTCAAGGTCTCGTTGAGCTCGCCATTGCGCTGGGCCAGGGCCTGCTCCAGGCTGTTGCCCTGGCGTTGCAGCAGTTCGTTTTGCGCCGCCACGCGGGCATGCTGAACCAGGCTCAACATGCCCTGGCCGAAGTTCTGCTGCTGGGCGCGTAGATTGGCGCCGAGCAGCTGCACCTGGGCCTGGCGCGCCTCCAGGGCCTGGGCCAAATCGCCGCAGTCCTCGGCGCATTCGGCCAGGCGCAGCAGGGCGCGCCCGAGCAGGAAGAGCAAGCCGCCCTGCTCGCACATGGCCCGCACCTCGCGGAACATGAGCAGAGCTTCGCGGGCACGGCCCGATTTCCAGGCCAGCAAGGCCTGGTTCTGGCGCAGATGGGCGCGGTTGAGCAGGGACAGCGGCTGCTGCGCCGCCAGCTGTTCCACCTCGCGCAGCAGCTGGGCGGCCTCGTCCAGCTGGCCGGTCCAGATCATCAGATTGGCCAGGCTGAAGCGGCAGCGCACCCGCGTCGGCGGGCTGCCAATCAGCTCGGCCAGGGCCAGGGCGCGGCGGTAGATCGGGATGGCCTGGCGCGAATCGATGCCCTCGGCCGAGCCGCTCAGCTCGGTGTTGGCGTTCGCATACGCCGCGCCGACCGAGAGCAGCAAGGCGCAGCGCAGGCGCGGCGGCATCTCGCCATCCTGAACGGGCCGGTCGTCGCCGACATCCGGGCCTCCGAGCAGGGGCTCGAACTGGCGGATCAGCTCGACAAACATCTCGGCCGCCATCAGCACCCGGGCCAGCAGCAGACGGGCCAGCTGGCGCGAGCGCGTATCGCCGATGCTCTCGTACAAGGCATCGGCCTGGCCCACCGCCTGCATGGCGGCGGCGGTCAAGCGGGTGGCGCTTTGCACCAGGGCCATGCTGCACAGCACATCGGCACTGACCCGGGCCGAGCCCAGGCTTTGCGCACTCTCCAGCAAGGCATAGGCCTGCTCGGCCGCGGCCGGGCTGCAGCCGTTGAGCAGCTGCAGGCGCAGCTCGCGGGCTTGCAGGCGCAGCACCAGATCGGGCGTCAGCTCGGGCCGGGCCAGCCATTGGTGCAGGCTGTCCAGCGCCTCGTCCTGCCGCTCCTCCAGGATCAGCTCGTCGAGGGCCTGCAGCCAGGGGGGATCGGCCTGCGCATCGGCAGGATGCGAACCGGCCGGCGCGACCGGCTCGGGCACCGGGCTGGATTGCAGACTGGGCGGGGCGCTGAGTGCCGGACGAAGCGTCATGGCCCGAGTGTCCACGCGGCCCGCAGCCAGAGCAAGCCCGGGAAAGACCGCAAATCAGGCGCGACGCTAGAATGCGCGCTTCGCTGGGGGTGCTGGCCTTCTGAAGGGGAAGCCGGCTGAGAAAGTCCCTTTGAACCTGATCGCTGGCTCCGGCCGGCATGCCGATCCCTGGATCGGCACGAGTTAATCCTCGCGCAGGGAAGCATCTGAGGCACAGCCCGTCGGCTCGCAGCACCCGCGCTGCGGCCTGCCGCGGCGCCCTGGCTTGCCGCCCTGCAGCGTCTGTTGTTGTTCTTGACTTCACTGCAGTTCCCGATGCCCACATTCCTTTCGTCCCGTCCTGCTCTGGCCCTGCGCCCGAGCCTTGTTTCATCCGCCCTGGCTCTGCTGCTCGGCAGCAGCCTGGCCCAGGCGCAGAGCCTGCCCACGGTCTCGGTCAGCGGCCGCACGGCTGAGATGCCGGCCCAGGTGGGCGGCTTCGGCGAGACCCCGGTGGCCAAGCTGCCGCTGCAGATCAGCCTGTTCAGCCAGGAGCGCCTGCTGGACGCCGGCATCTCGGCCCTCTCGGGCCTGACCGCCCTGGACGCCAGCCTCGGCGATGCCTACAACGCCGCCGGCTACATCTCCTACCTGAAGATCCGCGGCTACGACCTGGACAACCGCTTCAACTACCGCCGCGACGGCCTGCCCATCAATGGCGAGACCATGCTGGACCTGGGCAACAAGAGCAGCATCGAAGTGCTCAAGGGCAGCAGCGGCATCCAGGCCGGCACCAGCTCGCCCGGCGGCCTGGTGAACCTGGTGGTCAAGCGCCCGACGGCCCAGGCTCACACCATCCTCAGCGGCGGCTTCAGCGAGCGCGGCACGTTTGAGGCGGCCATCGACTGGAGCCAGCGCTTCGGCGGCAGCGGCGAGTTCGGCCTGCGCGTCAATGCAGCCGCGGCCGATCTGCATCCGCAGCTGCGCGACGCCACGGGCACGCGCCAGCTGCTGGCCGTGGCCGGCGAGTGGCGCGTGCAGCCGGGCACCCTGCTCGAGGCCGAGTTCGAACTGAACCGCCACAGCCAGCCCAGCCAGCCGGGCATGAGCCTCTTGGGCAACAAGCTGCCCGACGCCAAGGCTTTTGATCCCCGCACCAATCTGAACAACCAGACCTGGACCCTGCCCGTCGAGTTTGACAATCAACATGCCTCGCTGCGCCTGCAGCAGCGGCTGAATGCGGACTGGCAGGCACAGGCCCATCTGGCCGTTCAGCGCCTCAAGACCGATGACCGCCTGGCTTATGCCTACGGCTGCGACAAGGAAGGCAACTACGACCGCTACTGCAGGGACGGCACGTACGATATGTTCGACTTCCGCAGCGAGAACGAGCGCCGCAACAGCGAAGCCCTGGACCTGTCTCTGAGCGGACGCTTCGACACCGGCCCGCTGCGCCACCAGCTGAGCACCGGCTTCCTGATCAGCCACTACAAGAGCCGCGCTCAGGCCCAGGCCTACAACGGCGTGGGCCCCGGCCGCATCGACGGCAGCGCGGTCAACCCCGCCGACCCCAGCCTGACCGACCAGAACACCCTGCGCGACGAGCGCAGCCGCGAGTTCTCGCTGCGCGACACGGTGCAGTTGAGCGCCGAGCTGCAAGCCTGGGCCGGCCTGCGCCACACCCAGCTGAACCGCAGCAGCGTGCGCACCAATGGCTCACGCCCGACCGACTACAGCCAGAGCCTGAGCACGCCCTGGCTGGGCCTGAGCTATGCCATCAACCCGCAGCTGATGGCCTACGCCAGCTGGGGTGAAGGTGTGGAAAGCGAAGTCACGCCCAACCGCAAGCGCTACGGCGACGCGGCCGGCCGCGCCCTGCCGGCCCTGAAGAGCCGCCAGAGCGAGATCGGCCTCAAGGCCGGCAGCAAGGCCGTGGACTGGTCGATCAATGCCTTCCAGATCAACCGCCCGGTCTGGGACGATTTCGGTGACTGCAGCGACAGCACGCCAGGCAGCTGCGTGCGCCGCCCCGATGGCATCGCCCGCCACCAGGGCCTGGAGGCCCAGGCCGACTTGAAATGGTCTGGCGGCGGCCTGCTGGCCAGCGCCATGAAGCTCAAGGCCCGCCGTGCCGACAGCAGCGTGGCCGACATCAACGGCCTCAAGCCCGTCAACGTGGCCGAGAACAGTCTGCGCCTGCAAGTGCGTCAAGATGTGCCCGCGCTGGCTGGCCTGCAGCTGAACGCTGGCCTGGTGTTTGAGGGCCCGCGCGCCGTGCTGCGCGACAACAGCCTCAACATCCCGGGCTGGACCCGTCTCAATGCCGGCGCGCGCTTCGAGCAGAGCTGGGGCCGCCAGCTGCTGATCTGGCGCGTCGGCGTGGACAACATCGCCAACAAGCGCGCCTGGAAAGAGTCGCCCTTCCAGTTCGACCATGTCTACCTCTACCCCCTGGCGCCGAGAACTTTCCGAACAAGTTTGGAAATCCACTTGTAAACCTCTCAAAATTCATCCTATAATGCGAGGCTCTGTTCCTCGATAGCTCAGTCGGTAGAGCGCCGGACTGTTAATCCGTAGGTCCCTGGTTCGAGCCCAGGTCGAGGAGCCAGAAATTCAGCGTTGCAGCGGTTCGGATTGCCTGCTGCAACACAAAAATTAGAAGTACCGAAAAGACAATTCCTCGATAGCTCAGTCGGTAGAGCGCCGGACTGTTAATCCGTAGGTCCCTGGTTCGAGCCCAGGTCGAGGAGCCAAATTCAAAACCC
This sequence comes from Paucibacter aquatile, assembly GCF_002885975.1. Taxonomy (NCBI): domain Bacteria; kingdom Pseudomonadati; phylum Pseudomonadota; class Betaproteobacteria; order Burkholderiales; family Sphaerotilaceae; genus Roseateles; species Kinneretia aquatilis. Next base: position 1,383,627 of record NZ_POSP01000003.1, read on the forward strand.
CCACCATCGCAAGATGCTGGGGGTTTTTTCTTGCCCGGCCATCCGGCCACGCCACGCTTTCCGCCCTCGGATCCACCACCCATGAGCTCGAACACCACATCGCTGCAAACACTGGACGCCCTCCGCCAGGGCGGTCTGCAAGGCTGCAGCCACCTCGACCTGCGTGGCTGCGGGCTGCAGGAGCTACCCGCTGAGATTCAGCGTTTGGCCGCCAGCCTGGAGGTGCTCGATGTTTCCAGCAATGCGCTGAAGCACTTGCCCAACTGGCTGGCCGAGCTGCCACGGCTGCGCATCGTGTTTGCCTCCGGCAACCGCTTCACCGAGCTGCCCGAGGTGCTGGGCCGCTGCCCGCAGCTGGAAATGGTGGGCTTCAAGAGCAACTGCATCGAACGTGTCAGCGGCGCCGCCCTGCCCGCGCGTCTGCGCTGGTTGATCCTGACCGACAACCGCATCGAGATGCTGCCGGCCGAGATTGGCCGCTGCGCGCGGCTGCAGAAGCTGGCCCTGGCGGGCAACCGCCTGCGCGCGCTGCCGACCGAGCTGCAGCACTGCCGGGCGCTGGAGCTGATCCGCGTTTCGGCCAATGAATTGCAGGCTTTGCCCGAATTGCTTTTGCAGCTGCCACGCCTGAGCTGGCTGGCCTTCGGCGGCAATCCGTTCAACCGCGAGCTGGAGCACGATGCGCTGGCGCACACGCCCCTGCCCACCCTGCCCTGGCCACAGCTGCGCCTCGAAGACCAGCTCGGCGAGGGTGCGTCCGGCGTGATCCACCGCGCGCGGCAGGTCGATACGGGCGAGCCGGTCGCCGTCAAGGTGTTCAAAGGCGAGGTCACCAGCGACGGCCTGCCCCGCAGCGAGATGGCCGCGGCCCTGCAGGCCGGTGCCCACCCGCATCTGATCCCGCTGCGAGCCAAGCTCAGCGCCCACCCGAACGATGCCCAAGGCCTGGTGCTCGATCTGATCAGCCCGGCCTTTCAGAGCCTGGCCGGCCCGCCCAGCCTGGCCAGCTGCAGCCGCGATGTCTACGCCGAGGACACATGCTTCAACCTGAGCGCCCTGCTGCGCATCGCCCGCGGTATGGCCTCGGCCCTGGCCCAGCTGCAGGCACGCGGCCTCAGCCATGGCGACTTCTACGCCCACAACATCCTGCACGACGGCCAGGGCCAGGCCTATCTCGGGGACTTTGGGGCGGCCTCCTTTTTGCCGGCAGAGGCCAGCGCGGCGCAGCGGGAGGCGGTGGCACGCATCGAGGTGCGCGCCTTCGGCTGCCTGCTGGAGGAATTGCTGGCGCGCTGCGAGGACGCGAGCCCTCAATCTCTGCGGGCCCTGCTGACCTTGCGTGATGCCTGCCTGGCCGAGGACGCCGCACGACGCCCCTCGTGGCCCTCCATCATCCGCAGCCTGGAGTCACAGGCATTCTGAGGGTCTGCAGCGCTCAGACACGGCGCCAGAGCCGCTGATGCAGCGCATCTGCCTGGGCACGCTCCAGGCAGGGGATGTCCAGCGCCCGCTGCAGTTTGGAGCCGCCCTGGGTGTCGAGCTGCAAGTGCACCAGCCCCAGGCGGCGATCCAGCGCATTGCTGGAAAAGCGCAAGGTCTGCACACGCGAAGCGGCCACGATCACCCAGCGCTGCGTGAACACACCACTGCGGAAGACCAGAACATCGTCGGTCAGCGCATAGGCCGAAAACGCAACCCAGGCGCGTGCGTACAGCCACCCGGCCGTCAGGAGCATGGCGGCGACCGCGGCAATCCCCCACCAGGGCAGCGCCCAGTCCCGCCACAGGCCGGCGGCCAGCAGCAGCACCAGGCCAAGCGGCAGACCCAGGCGCCATTGCCCGTAGAGCAGACGGCGCAAGCTGGGCCGCCCCAGGCGCTGCCACGGCAGCGCAGACCAGCTCAGGCCTGGCAGGCACAGATGCAAGAGCGCCTGGGCTTGCGCCGGCGTCGCCAAAGGCGCCATTTCGCTGAACTGGCCGACTGGCCCCAGCCCTTCACTCTCTTGATGGGCGGTATCGCCCGCCACCGACACCGCCAAACGGCATCGGCCCAGCCGGCGCTGCAGCCAGCTGGCACTGAGCTCCCAGCGCTGCAACCGAGGCAGACGCGCGCCCGCGCGCACCCGGGTGCTGAGGCCATGCGAGGCCAGCAGGCGCTCGCCCTGCAGCTCCAGGCGGAAGCCGTGATACCTCAGCACCGCCAAGACCACCGAAAGCAGGCGCATCAGCAGCAGCACCATCAGCACGGCGCTGAGGCCCAGCATCAGGAGATGCAGCCAGCGGTGGTCTTTCATATCGTCGATGAACAGCCGCCCCAACGCGCGCGCAGGCGCCCCCAGCCACTGGCCGAGCAGACGGCGCGCCTGATCATTGGGCATGACCGCGCCAAAAAAGGCGCCCACCAGCAACATGCCGCCGTTGGAACTCAGGCCCAGCAACACGATCTCGCGCAAAGGCAGGGTCAGCAAGACGCGGGGCGAGTCTGCGTCGACCGATGCGGACTGGCTGGCCTGGATCGGCATCGCTGGCGCGGCTTCGTCGCTGACCTCGGCACGCTGGCCACGCAGAACGGCCTCCAGGCGGGCCGCCTCGGCCAGGCTCAGCACGGCCATCACCGCCTCGGGCTTGCCGCCCGCGGCTGAATCCAGGCGCAGCACGGTCACGCCCAAAAGGCGGTGAAAAAAGTGGCTTTGCTGGCTGATGTTGTGGATTCGCGCAAACGGGATGTGGCGCTGGGTCCGATCCAGCAAGCCTTCGCGCACCAGCAGCTCGCTGCCCAAGACCTGGTAGCTGAAGCTGCGGGTGTGCAAGACCGCCCACAAGGCATACAGGCCCAAGGGACCGATCAACCAGACCGACCACTCCGAATCGCGCTGCCCCAGCAGCAGATAGGCCAGGATGGGCAGCAACAGCTGGCGCGCGACCCCGCCGACGGCAAACAGCCAGGACAGGGGATGCAGGCGGCGCTGCACGGCCGGCCCAGGCTCGCCCGGCGCGCTGTGGCCGGCCTCACTCATGCTCACCCCGATGGCGCGGCAGCAAGCGCTCGCGCAGGCGGTGGGCCAGGGCCTGGGGCAGGCCGTCAATCTGGGTGTGGTGGTCATGCGTGCCGGCCGTGTGCAGGCTCAACGAAGCCATGGCCCAGCGCCGGTCCAGCGGCCCCTGGCTGACATCGAGATGCTGCAAGCGCGCCATCGGCACCCAGATCTCGCTGCGCCACCAGACCCCGTCGTAAAGCACCACGCCCTCCTGCTCGCGCAACTCGGCCCGGTACAGGGCGTGGCGGCGTGCGCCATACCACCAGCCCAGCAAGGCACCCAGCGCCAGCACGGCAAGCCCGATGCCGAGCAGCACCGGGCGGTCGACTGCGTTGCGGCGCAAGCTCAGCAGCAGATGCAGCAGCAACAAGGCGCCACCCGGGATGGCCAGCATGAGCGCGTACTTGAACCGCCAGTAGCGGCCCAGCTCAGGCAAGGTGTCCAAGAGGACGGGCGGAGAAGACAGTTCGTGATCCATGCACAAGGCTCCTGCGCGTGCCGAAGAGGGTGCACACCCTCTGCTCGCTGGCTCGCGTCGCCGCGCATTCTGCCTGCGGACGGTCGCGCCGGGATGCAGCCGATGCCACGCGGCCTGCGGCCCATCGTCTGGCTGCAGCCAGAGCGGCCCGGTGCTGGCTACAGTCAGCCCCCGTCCCCACTGAGGCCGACCGCATGAAACTGCTGCTCTGGTTGATCCTGCTCGTGATCTGCTGGCCCCTGGCCTTGATGGCCTTGCTGCTCTGGCCCCTGGTCTGGCTGATCAGCCTGCCCTTCCGCCTGATCGGCATCAGCGTCGAGGCCGTCTTTGCCCTGCTGCGCGCCCTGCTCTTTCTGCCGGCGCGCCTGCTCGGTCACCGCGACGCCTGATCACACAAGGGATCACACACCCTCAGCCAGGCTGCCCGGCGGCAGATGGTCGCTGCGGCGTTTCTTCATGCCGGCCTTGACCTCGTACATGCGCGCATCCGCCTGGGCGATGCAGGCATGGAGCGACTGCTCGGGCGACTCACGCATGGCATGGCCCAGGGCCGCGCTGGGGCTGACCCAGAAACCCGGCGCCAGCTCGCGGCGGTTGTTCTGGCAGCGCGTTTTCAGCGCCTCCAGCTCGGCCAGCAGGGCCGACTCACGGCGGCGCGGCAGCAGGAACAAGAACTCGTCGCCGCCGATGCGGTAGGCATCGGCCTCGGGCCACTGGGCGCGCACGGTTTCGGCAAAGAGCTGAATCAGCGCATCGCCGGCCGCATGGCCGTGGGCATCGTTGACATGCTTGAGGTTGTTCATGTCCGCCACCACCACGGCCTGCGGGAAGTCTGCCGCCTGAGCCGGCTCGCCATGGTCGGGCCGGTGGCTGAAGTAGTTGCGGTTGTGAAAACCCGTCAGGCTGTCGGTGTAGAGCAGGTGCTCGCGCTCGTGCAGGAACTGGGTCTTGGCGCGTTGCTCGATCAGCTTGCGCACCGTGCGCACGGTCAGCACCAGGATCAAGAGCAGCGCCGCACCCAGCAGAGCCAGCAGCATCAGCAGGCGGCTGTTGGCCTCGTTGCGCAGCGAGGGCACAGACTGGATGCCCAGGTACTTCATCTCCTCGAACTGGATCAGGGGGATGACCTTGTCCATGATGCCGGCCAGCTCGGGTTGGCGGCGGCTGACGCCGAAGTAGATGAAGGAATCCTTGGAGGTGATGCCACGCTTGACCACATCGCCATAGCCCAGGCCATTGATGTAGAACTCGGCCACGGTCGGGTTCTCGATCAGATAGGCCACCTTGCCGTCGCGCACCAGCTGCAGCGATTCGATGATGCTGGCCGTGGTCACGATCTGCGGGTTCTTGAGGTTCTTGCGCAGGTACTCCTCGTGCCAGAAGCCCTCGATCACGGCCACGCGCAGGCCGTCCAGGCCATAGACATCCTGCACCGGCGGGCTGCTCTTGAGGCCGACGATGATGTCGCGCTCATTGCTGATGGCGCGCGGAAAGATGAAATCGGCCAAGCGGTCGTCGGTCTTGGCCATGTTCAGCACATCGACGCGGCCACTGCGCGCCTGATCCATCAGCTGCGCAAACGGCGCACCCACCACCTTGAAACGAATGCCGATGATGTCGCCGATGCGCTGCAAGGTGGCACCGGCAATGCCTTTGTACTGGCCCTTGTCGAAATGGTCGAAGGGCAGGTAGTCCTCGGCCACGCCGACCACGGCCTCGCCGTGCTCATCCAGCCATTTCAGCTCGGCCGGACTCAGGCGCAGCACCTTGCGGTTGTAGCTGCGCGCGGCCTCCTGGGCCAGGGCGCGAATCTGCGCCGGGCGCTGGGCGATGTAGCGATCGATGATCTGGCTCAGCAGCACCCGCTCCTTGGCCACGGCGAAGGTCATGTCCGAGGTGATGGACTTGAGCTCGGCCACCAGGGTCAGGCCTGGGAACTGGTTCAGGAACTCGTATTCGACGCCGCCACCCGAGGTGACGAAGCCATCAACCCGGCCTTCGCTGAGCGCACGCAGGCCAGCGGCCTGGTCGTCAAAGCTGGCAACCTGGAACTTGATATTGGGAAACTCCTTGGGCAGTTGCTCGATCACAAAGTCGGCCGAGAGGAAACCCACTGTCTTGCCGTCCAGATCACCCAGGGTCTGCACGCTCGATTCCTTGCGCGCGAACACGACGTAGGGATAGCGCTGCGCCGCCTGGGTGAAGCGCATGATCTTCTCGCGCTCGGGCGTGGGGTTGGCGCCGTAGAGCACATCGATCTCGCCGCGCAAGAAGCGGCTGTAGGCATCGTCCCAGCCCTTCACATCGGCCGGCACCAGGCGCAGGCCCAGCTGGCTCTGCATGTCCTTGAGCAGCGCCGGCAGCAGGCCCATGCGCTGGCCGCGGAACTCGAAGCTGTCCATCCCGGCGAAGGGATCGAAGCCCACGCTCAGGGAGCGATGGCGGTGCTGGTCGATCCAGACCCGCTCCTCCTCGCTGAGCTGGATCATGGCACTGGCCGCCGTGGCGGCCGGCTGAGGCGAAACCGGCGCGGCATGGGCGCTGGAAACAGCGGCGGCCAGGCCCCAGAAGACCCCAAGCACCCAAACCGGGAAGCGCGTCAACCGCGTCAGTCGCGCCACGCCCAGGCCGACCCAAACCACCAGATGGCTCATGCGTTCACTCAAGGACAGCACCCTCCCGCTGAAGAAGCGGGACCATGCTAGCCGAGAACGCGGGCGGGGCTTCAACCCGAAGTCTTGACCGATCAGATTTTCATTTCCAGGCGCAGCTGCCAGACCGTGTAACTCCGCCCGCCGCCCTCACTGACGACCTGGCGGGTGTCGGTGGTGGTGGTGCTGCCGGTGGTGTAGTCCAGCGGTGCCAGATTGCTGGCCGACAGGCGCAGCTGGGTGTCGCGATCGATGCTCCAGAGCGCAAACGCATCCAGCACCACCTTGCGGCTGCTGCGGGCCTCGGTCAGCAGGTTCTGCTGCACAGTGTTGGCCGGCGTCCAGTTCAGGCCGGCGCCCAGGCTCAGCGGCAGGCTGCGCAGCTTGTAGTCGGCGCCCAGGTTGGCGGTGGCGCGCGGCTGCGGGTCGAGGCGGTTGTTGGGGCCGGGAATGCCGTCCACGCGCGAGCTGAACAGGCTCAGATTGCTGCGCAGATTGACCGGCCAGGCGTCTTCGATGAACTCATCGAGCCGGAACTTGGCTTCCAGTTCCACGCCCATGGTCAGTGCCCGGCCGATATTGGTCGGCTTGGTCACCCAGCGCGGCACCGAGGCCCAGGACACGGTCTCCAAGGTGGTGACATTGCGCATCAGGTCGGTGATGCGGCGGGCAAAGAAGCTGGCACTGAGGATACCGCCCTTGCTCAGGTAGTTCTCGTAGGCGATGTCGATGCCGGTGGCCAGCTCGGGGCGCAGCAGGGGGTTGCCGGCCCGGTCGGGATGGTCCACCTCATTGGCGCCGCAGGACTTGCCGCTCGGGCAGGGGTAGAAGGAATTGATGCTGGGCCGGGCGATCAGGTCCTGCAGATTGGGGCTGCGGTAGCTGCGCGTGAGGCTGGCGCGGATCTGGTCGCGGCTCTTTTCGTTGAACTTCCAGACGCCGTGCAGCAGCGGCGTCCAGACGCTGGCCCGGTGGCTGACGGCGTAATTGGCCGCCGAGCTGCGCGTGGCGATCGTCTCGCCGCGCAAGCCGGCGTAGAAAGACCATTGCTTGCCCACGCTCCACTCGTCCTGGGCGTACAAGGCCACGCGCTGGGTCGAGGCCGAAAGGTCGTCGCCAAAGTCCAGCAGGCCAGGGCAGGCCTCGCCGTCTTGCAGGCAGTTGCGCTCCTGCCGGCGGCGGGTGCCCTCGCCTTCCAGGCCGGCCACCAGGCTGTGTTCGTTTTCCAGCTGGCGAGAGAACTTGCCGTTCAAGCTCCAGCTGCGGTCGCGGCTGTCGGTCGTGTCTTGCTGGATGCGGCTGGCGGCGGGCGTGCCGGTCTTGAACTCCTCGCGCAGGCTGCTCGAATCGCCGCGCCCGGCGCCGGCACCGGCACGCAGCTCCAGGCGGGTTTCCTCGTCGATGCGGTGGCTCCACTGGGTGTTGAAGCGCAGCATCTCCATGGCATTGCGTGAAGCTGTCTGGCTGCGGTCAAAGGTGTTCAGCGCCGGGGTGCTCTCGCCTTCGCGCTGCAGCTGGGCCTGGTTCCATCCCTTGCTGCGCATGGCCATCAGAAAAGGCTGGATGGCCAGGGTGTCGCCGCCGTCCAGGCGCCACTGCAGGCGCGAGGTCAGGTGCAGATGGCGGCGCTGGTCCTCGCTCTGGGTCTCGGTGCGCTGCAGGCTTTGCAGCCCGGTCTTGAGATCACGGCTCAGCGAGCTGGACAGATTGTTGTCGCGGTTCTCGCTCTGCTGCACATTGATGCTGAGGTTGTAGGCGCCGCCCTGATCATCGAGCTTGTCGTTGCGGCTCCAGCTCAGGCTGGGGCTGAAATGGCCGCGCTCCAGGCTCAGGCCCGCGCGCCAGTCGTTCAGGCGCTTTTGCAGCGCCTCGCGCAGCACCACATTGATGGTGCCGGCCACGGCGCGGGCGCCGAACTCGGCCGTGGGCGCGCGCATCACCTCGATGCGCTCCACCTGCTCGGGCGGCAGTTGGTCGAGCGAAAAGCCCGGCGGCATGCGCTCGCCATTGACCAGGATCTGCGTGTAGCCGCCGCCCATGCCGCGCATGCGCACCTCGCCACCGCGGCCGGGGCGGCCGCCGGTGGTGACGCCGGGCAGGCGCTTGAGGGTTTCGCCCACGCTGCTGTCGCCGAAACGGTCGATCTCCTCGCGGGTGATGATGATCTTGGAGGCCGTCGAAGCGCGCCGCACGGCCTCGTCGCTGGGCCCACCGCTGACCTCGACGCGCTGCAGCTGCTCATTGCTCTTGGCCGCAGGCGCCACAGGAAGGCGAGGCTTGGCCGGCGCGCTCGCTGCACTGGCCGGCGCTTCCACACTCTGGGCCAGGGCCATCTGGGTCATGGCCATCAGCGTGACACTCAGCGAGAAGGCGGATGGAGTCGCAAGAAGGCAAGCCAGACGGGGAACAGTTTTCATGGTGAGACCGGGTGGCGCTGCGCGCTCAGCGCGCAAGTTTCGAATCGGCGCGAAGCATGGCACAGCCCGACCGAGCCACCCTTCGCGACGGTCGGCCTTTTAACTTCTTTACCGCCCCGGGGCGAATGCCGCACAAGCCCCCTCCCCCCCTTTCCTCCCCGCCTCTCCTTTCAGAAGGTCTCATTCGGGAAGAAATAGACCTCGGCAATGCGCCCCGCCCGGCAGCGGTAGACCACCATCACCTGCTGCGGCTCGGGGCCGCGGCCGTGCACCCATTCATGGTCGACCACGGTCTGCCCCATGAGCAAGCGCTCGCGCACCTCGGCCTGCACCTGCGGCTGGGCAAACGGCCCCGTGCGATAGCTCTCGCGAAACGCCGCCAGGCCCAGCGTGCGCGGCGCTGCGGCCGGCATGCGCCAGACCTGCACGTCCTCGCTGTAGCAAGCGCAGAAGGCGTCCAGATCCTTGGCGTTGTAGGCCTCCAACTGGGCCTGGGCCAGATCGGCGGGGCTGCGTTCAGGCGTGGTTTCAGGGCTGCTCATGGGTTGCGCTCTCAAGCAAGGATCGGTCAATGAATGAATGAACTGAACGAGGAAACGGGGCCGCAGTGTCCCACGCGGCCCCGGTCGAGCTTCAACCGCGCTTGAGCTTGGTGGCCATGCGGCTGCTCTGCACCATGGCCTTCCACTGCGAGAGCTGATGGCGACGGTCCAGCGGGCTTTGCTGATCGCGCTCGGCCTCGCGCTGCAGCTTGTGAAAGCTCTTCACCCGTGCCGCGCTGAGCTGGCCCACCACCGCGCAGCCCGGCTCGCCGCTGTGGCTGCAGTTGCGAAAGCGGCAGTGCTGGGCGAGCTCGCTGACATCGTCAAAAGCCGCGCGAACCGCCGCCACATCGGCATCGAGCTGCAAGCTGCGCAGGCCCGGCGTGTCGATGATGCAGGCCCCCGCCACACTGGCGCGCAGGCTGCGCGTCGTGGTGGTGTGGCGGCCGCGGCTGTCGTCCAGACGCACTGCACCGGTGAGCTGCTGCCGCCCGTCCTCGGCACACAGCGCATTGCTCAGCGTCGACTTGCCCGCGCCGCTGGAGCCCAGCAGCACCAGGGTCTGGCCGCGGCCCAGCCAAGGGTGCAAGGCGGCGCGGCAAGACTCAGGCTGGCCATCGAGCGCCAACACCTCCAGCACGCTGGTGCCCAGCTGTCGCCCCAGATGCGCGCGCACCTCGGCCAGCCGGCGCTCCAGATCCGGGCACAGATCGGCCTTGCTGAGCACCAGCAGGGCCGGCAGCTCGGCCGCATGCGTCAGCACCAGGTAACGGTCCAGTCGAGCGAGCTTGAAATCATGATCCAGGCCCATCACCAGCAAGGCCAGGTCCACGTTGTTGACCAGAGCCTGGCGAAAGCCCTCGGGGTCGCGCCGGCTCAGGCTGTTGAAGGGCGGCAGCCGCGCCTCGGCCCAGAGCTCGCCCTGGGCGTTCTCGCGCGCCAGCAACCAGTCGCCGACGGCCAGCTGCTCGCCCTGGGCATGCAGGACCTGGATCAAGCCCGGCAACGCCCGCGCCGCACGCAGGCCGGCCGGCGATTGCAGCCGCGCATGGCCGTCTCTTTGCAGCTCGATCAAGCGCCAGGGCTGGGCCGGCGTCGCGCCTGCAGGCAGATCCATGGCTTGCAAGGCCGGCAGGTGGTGTTGCAGTGAAAAGCCCAGGGCTTGCAGCGCGGGCAATTGAGCGTCGAAAAATTGAGCGTTGAAGAATTGGGAAGCGAAGAAGTCTTCGGAGAGTTCCATGATGGGTATGCGTTCTCTTGCGAGTGGCGCATGCGCCTGCGTCCCGTGACCGGTTCGCCTGCAAGCCCTGCTCGCAGCGACACACCGGCCCGAACGCAAGCACAGCGCCGCGGCCCGCGCCCACGCCCCAAGCATGGGTGTGACGGCACAGACCTGTGGACGACAGGTGACTTGTGTGGGAGGGGGGTGAGGCGCGGCGTCGGCGGCGTGCCGGTACGCTGGCAGCCCGGGCGAACAAGGCCGGGCGTATGGACTCAGAACGTCAACTCAGGGCAGCCGGGCTGTTGAACCCGGCATCACCTCAGCGGCGTGAATGAGCGCAGCGCAGGAGTGCAGCCGACGACCGCTGCGCGATGACAAGATCATTTGCAGCCATGGTGGACTCCTTTGCAGTGATGGGTGGAGGATGGAGAGCGATGCAGCGAGCGAGCGAGCACTGCTGCCGCGCAGTGTGGCGGCCCCGGGCGCGCAGCGTCAAGTGCCGATCGCCAGATGGCATTCGAGGCCGCTGGATCTGCGACATGCGCGCCACACATTCCGGCCATCCAAAAGCAAAGGGCCACGCACCCTGAGGTTGTGGCCCTTCTGACTTCCGGACACTCCATGCGGAGCGACGGTTTCCAACGCGCTGGTGACGGGTTCCAGAACTCTGCCCAATCTGCAGCCGGTTTCTCGCCTTGGATGCCCTGCATTGTGCACGCAATCTGTGACAGTGATTTGACGAAAAGCAAAGTCTCTGCACCCCAGATCTCCACGGCATCGCAGCACCCCACTGCCCCCCTGTTTCGCCCGTCCTCTGCTCGGTCGTTCGGGTCAACAAGTCGTCACATCGCCCACTTAAGCTGCGCCGGCAGCCGCTACCGGCACACCCATGGACGACATGCACACCTTTCCCGACTGCCCACCCGCTCTGTCCCCCGAACATGCTGCCGCACTCGCCCCTGCGCTGGGCGGCTTTCCCGCAGCGGCACCGGCTGCGCTGGAAGCGCCCGCACGCAGCGATGAACATGGCGGTTATCTGAACGGCAAACATGTCGAGGCCATCGTGCGCGCGGCCGAGACCGCGCTCGAGGTGCGCCGCCGCTACCAGTTCTTCGTCTGGACGCAGAGCAATCTGCAAATCTTGCTGCCGCACCAGCTGCTCAGCTGCGGCGCCTACCAGCGCCAGCGCCGCGAGCTGCACTTTGAGCTTTTCAACAATGTGGCGGTCGTGCCTGAGCTGCAGCTGGCCCTGAGCGACAACCGAGGCCCACTGTTGCTGCATCTGCAGCAGCGCTGGATCGAGCATCGCTGCAAGCCCCTGCATGTCGACGTGGTCGAGCTGCTGGAGCCCGAGCTGGAGCCCCTGCGTCTGGCCCTGCTGGCCGGCGGCTACAGCAGCCTCTGGGTGCACGGCATCTCGCGCCCGCAGCGCCCGGCCGAGGTGGAGAGCTTCTTTGTGCTGGCCCCGTCGGGCAGCCATGCCCTGGTGGAAGGCTTGCCCTTGCAGTCCATGCTGCTGGAGTTGCTGACCCCCTATCTGCACGGCACCTGGCAGCGCGTGCAAACCGTGGAGCGCGAGATCCACGAGGCGCCGCGCACCGCTGCCGCCCAGGCCCGCCAGACCGGCGCCTGCGGCATCACCGACCGCGAGCGCGAAATCCTGGGCTGGCTGCGTGAAGGCATGAGCAATCTGCAGATCGGCGTCAAGCTGGGCATCAGCGCGCTGACGGTGAAGAACCATGTGCAGAAGATTCTGCGCAAGCTCAATGCCGCCAACCGCGCCCAGGCCGTGGCCCGCGCCATGTCCATGAACCTGCTGGGCCGCTCGCCCAGCGAGGAAGCCGCTGTCCGCGAGGACGACTGAGCCGCGCACTGCAAGAAAGCAAACAAAAAGGGCGTGAACCTCGCTCACGCCCTTTTCTCGTTTGGCCGGCAGCACGCAGCCCCGGCCGGCCAAGCGAGGCTCACTTGCCGCTCGGCACCTTGCCTTCCACGCCCTTGAGGTAGAAGTTGATGCCGGACAGGAATTTGTCGTCGGCCACCTCACCGGCCTTCAGCACTTCCTTGCCGTCCTGGCCGACCAAGGGGCCCTTCCAGATGGTGAAGCTGCCGTCCTTGAGGCCGGCCTTGATCTTGTCGATCTCGGCGCGGGTTTCGGCGGGCACCTTGTCGGAGATGGAGACCAGGTCGATCGCGCCTTCCTTGACGCCCCACCAGGCATGCTTGCCCGGGCCGGCCGCCCAGCTGCCATCCAAGGCCTCACGCACAGCGGCGATGTAGTACGGCGCCCAGTTGATGACGGCCGAGCCCAGATGGGCTTTGGGGCCGTAGGCGGTCATGTCGGAATCCCAGCCGAAGGCCAGCTTGCCGTTCTTCTCGGCCGTCTGCAGCACGGCGCTGGAGTCGGTGTTCTGCATCAGCACGTCGGCGCCGCCGTTGATCAAGGTCTGGGCGGCTTCAGTCTCCTGCGGTGGGTCGAACCACTTGTTGACCCAGACCACCTTGACCTTGATCTTCGGATTGCCGGTCTGCGCGCCCAGGGTGAAGCTGTTGATATTGCGGATCACCTCCGGGATGGGGATGGAGCCCACCACGCCGATCACGCCGCTCTTGCTCATCTTGCCGGCGATCACGCCGGCCATGTAGGCGCCCTCGTAGGTGCGCGAGTCGTAGGTGCGCTGGTTGGCGGCCTGCTTGTAGCCGGTGGCATGCTCGAACTTGACGTTCGGGGCATCGGCCGCGACCTTGAGCATGGGCTCGCCATAGCCAAAGGTGGTGCCGAAGATCAGTTGGTTGCCCTGGCCCACCATATCGCGGAAGACGCGCTCGGCATCGGCCGCCTCGGGCACTTTCTCGACAAAGCTGGTCTGCACACGGTCGCCAAACTCTTTCTCCACCGCTTTGCGGGCGTTGTCATGGGCAAAGGTCCAGCCGCCATCGCCGACCGGGCCGACGTAGGCAAACGCGATCTTCAAAGGCTCGGCCTTGGCGGCGCTGGCCGAGGCCGGTGCCGACGCGGCGGACGGCGCCGGAGCATCCTCCTTCTTGCCGCAGCCGACCAGGGCGGCGCTGAGCAGCAGGCCCGAGCAGGCCGCCAGTTTCAGGGCATGGCGTTTGGGGAGATCAGACGGCGAGGACATGGTGCGCACTCCTTGTGATGAAGCTTCGAAAGAGAGAGGGGGTCAGGAACCGGGGGATCAGGAACCTGGGAAAAACGGCTTGCCCAAGGCAGCCGGCATATTGGCACGAATGAAACCGGGTTTGCTGGAGATCAGCACCAGCACGGCGATCGTGCTGAGGTAGGGCAGCATGCTCAGGAACTGGCTGGCGATCTGCACGCCCTGCCCTTGCAGATGGAACTGCAGCATGGTGACAAAGCCGAACAGATAGGCACCAGCCAGCACACGCGCCGGGCGCCAGGTGGCAAAAGTCGTCAGGGCCAGGGCGATCCAGCCCTTGCCGGCCGTCATGCCCTCCACCCACAGCGGCGTGTAGACCACCGAGAGAAAAGCGCCCGCCAGGCCACACAGCGCCCCACCGGCCACCACCGCCGCCAGGCGGATGCGTCGCACGGGATAACCGAGCGCATGCGCGGACTCGGGCGACTCGCCCACCGCGCGCAGCACCAGGCCGGCGCGCGAGCGATACAGGAACCAGGCCAGGAACAGCGTCAAGGCCATGGCCGCATAGACCAGCGGATGCTGCTTGAACAAGGCCGGGCCGATGAAGGGGATGTCGGCCAGGACCGGGATCTCGAAACTCGGCCGCGGGCCCAGCTTTTCCTGCGTGTAGCGCAGGCCGACAAAGGCCGAGAAGCCGCTGCCGAACAGGCTCAGCGCCAGGCCGGCCGCGTACTGGTTGGTGTTGAGCCAGATCACCAGCAGCCCGAACAAGGCCGCCAGCAGGCCGCCCGCGCCCATGCCGGCGGCAAAGGCCAGCACATCGCTGCCGCTGTGCACGGCGGTGGCATAGCCGGCGATGGCCGCCACCAGCATCAGGCCTTCGGCCCCGAGGTTGACGATGCCGGCCCGTTCGTTGATGAGCAGGCCCAGGGCCGCCAGGGCCAGCAAGGTGCCGGCGTTCAGCGAGGCGGCGATCAGAAGCGCAATGGCGTCCATGGCAGCCTCAAACGCGAGCCGCACCCGAGGCCGGGCGGCGCAGGCGGATGCGGTGGTGGATCAAGGTGTCGCAGGCCAGCAGCGAAAACAGCAGCAGGCCCTGGAACACCCCGGTGATGGACTTGGGCAGGCCCAGGCGCGACTGCGCCAGCTCTCCGCCGATGTAGAACATGCTCATCAAGAGGCCCGAGAACACGATGCCCGCCGGATGCAGGCGGCCAACAAAGGCGACGATGATGGCGGCGAATCCGTAGCCCGCCGGCACATACGGCGTCAGCTGGCCCAGCGGCCCGGCCACCTCCAGCGCGCCAGCCAGACCGGCCATAGCGCCCGAGAGCAGCAAGGCCGTCCAGAGCGCGCGGCTGGACGAAAAGCCGGCATAGCGTGCCGCCGCCGGCGCCATGCCGCCCACCTGCAGGGCAAAGCCGGCGTAGGTGCGGAACAGCAGCAGCCAGAAGGCCAGCACCGAGCCGGTCGCGATCAGCACACCGATGTTCAGGCGCGAGCCCTCCATCAGGCGCGGGATCTTGGTCACGGCCAGAAAGCTGATGCTTTGTGGGAAGTTGTAGCCGCCCGGGTCTTTCCAGGGCCCGTAGACCAGATAGCCGAGCAGCAGATCGGCCACATAGACCAGCATCAGGCTGACCAGAATCTCATTGGCATGAAAGCGCGCGCGCAGCAGCGCCGTGATGCCGGCCCAGGCCATGCCGCCGGCCACGCCCGCGGCCAGGATGGCCAGCACGATCCACCGGCTGCTGTCCGGCCCGGCCTGCATGGCCACCCAGCCGCCGGCCAGGGCGCCGATGATGAACTGGCCCTCGGCGCCGATGTTCCAGACATTGGAACGGAAGCACACCGCCAGGCCCAGGGCGATCAGCACCAGGGGCGTGGCCTTGAGGCCCAGCTCGCTCCAGGCATAGGCCGAGCGAATCGGCTCCCAGAAGAACATCTGCAGGCCACGCAGCGGGTCCTTGCCCAGCAGCAAAAAGAGGCCGACGCCGAGCAGCACCGTCAGGCCCAGGGCCAGCAGCGGTGAAGCCAGGGACATCAGCTTGGAAGGCTGGGGGCGGGCCTCAAGCCGGAACATGCGCACCTCCTCCGCCTGCTTCTCGCGAGCCCTCGCGGCCCCAGAGCCCGCTCATCCATTCGCCGATTTGCGCCCGGCTGGTCTCGGCCACCGGCACGGCCGGCGACAGCCGTCCCTGAGCCATGACGGCCAGGCGGTCAGAGAGTTCAAACAATTCGTCCAGCTCCTCGCTGATCACCAAAATCGCACAACCGGCATCGCGCAGGCGCAGCAGTTCGGCGCGGATCTGCGCCGCCGCGCCCACATCGACACCCCAGGTCGGCTGCGCGATCAGCAGGACCTTGGGCGCCGCATCGATCTCGCGGCCGACGATGAATTTCTGCAAATTGCCGCCCGAGAGGCTGCGCGCCGCTGCCCCGGCGCCGCCGGCGCGCACCTGGTAGCGGGAGATCAAATGCTGGGCCAGGCGCTGCACCTGGGCCTGGCGCAGCCAACCCCAGCGCGTGACGGCCTCGGTGCGGGTGAGCAAGGTGTTCTGCGCCAGCGAAAGCTCGGGCACAGCGCCACGGCCCAGGCGCTCCTCGGGCACGAAATGCAGGCCCATGCGGCGGCGGCGGCGCGGGCTGGCGCGGGCGATGTCGCTGCCGAAAAGCTGCACGCTGCCACGCGGCGCGCGCGGGTCTTCGCCGCTCAGCGCCGCCAGCAGCTCCTGCTGGCCATTGCCCGAGACGCCCGCCACGCCGAGGATCTCGCCGGCGTGCAGGCGCAGGCCCACATCGACCAGGGTGCTGCCAAAGGGCTGGGCCTTGGCCAGGCTCAGGCGCTGCACCTCCAGCGCCAGCGCGCCGGCCTTGGCCGCCCGGCTGGGCAGGGCCGGCGGCTCGGCACCGATCATCAGGCGCGAGAGCTCGGCGCTGCTTTGAGTGCGTGGGTCCACCTCGCCGGTCACCCGGCCGGCGCGCAGCACCGTGCAATGGCTGCACAGGGCACGGATTTCGTCCAGCTTGTGGCTGATGTAGAGGATGGCGCAGCCCTGGGCGGCCAGCTGGCGCAGGGTGGCAAAGAGCTGCTCGACGGCGCGCGGGGTCAGCACCGAGGTCGGCTCATCCAGGATGAGCAGTTGCGGCTCGGTGAGCAGCGCGCGCAAGATCTCCACCCGCTGCCGCTCGCCCACCGAGAGCGAATGCACCGGCCGCGACGGATCCACCTCCAGGCCATAGCTGGCCGAAAGCTGCTGCATGCGGGTGATCACCTCGGCCAGGCTGAAGGCCTTGTCCAGGCCCAGCCAGACGTTCTCGGCCGCCGTCAGCGTGTCAAACAGCGAGAAGTGCTGGTAGACCATGCTGATGCCCAGGGCCCGGGCCTGGGCCGGGCTTTTCAGGCGCACGGGCTGGCCGTTCCAGAGCATCTGGCCGGCGTCGGGCTGAACGGCGCCGTAGATGATCTTCATCAGCGTGGACTTGCCGGCGCCGTTCTCGCCCAGCACCGCATGGATCTGGCCGGGCTGCACCGACAGGCTGATGTCGTCATTGGCCTTGACGGCCGGGTATTGCTTGCTGATGCCGGTGAGTGCGAGTCGCAAAGTCATGGGGTCGTCAATCCGGCTGGCGCAAGTCAATCAATCAAAAACAAAGAAGTCTATGAATCCCGCTGGTGGCGGCACTGGCCGGCCACATAGCAGCTGTGCAGATTGCGCTCGTCGGACAAACTCATCCAGGCGAACACGCGTTCATGCAAAGCTTGAGGCTCATGGCCGGGCGCCACCCGCTCGTCGCGTGCCTGGGCCACCGGGCCACGGGCCCAATCCCAGACGCAAACGTCCGCCAGTGTACCGAGGCCAAAGTGGCCCACTTCCTGCTGCAAACCCAGGGCTTCCGCAGCACCGCGGGTGGCGGCGTGCAAAGCCACCCAGGCGCTCAGGCGCTGGCCCGACAAAGCCTGGATCTTGTAGGCATCCAGCAGATTGCGCTGCATGGACAAGCTCGTGCCGCCGCCCACATCGCTGGCCATGCTGACACCCAGGCCGCTGGCCCGCGCCGCCGGCCAGTCAAAGAGGCCGCTGCCCAGGAAGAGATTGCTGGACGGGCTGTGCGCCACCTGCCCGCCGCGCGCGGCCAGCAGTTGCCGGTCGGTCTCGTCCAGCCAGATGCCGTGGGCCAGGATGGCGCGCTCATGCAGCAGGCCGACGCGCTCGTAGACATCGAGATAGCTGCGCGCCTCGGGGAAGAGCTCGGTCACCCAGCGCACCTCCTCGCGGTTTTCGGCCACATGGGTTTGCATGTAGAGCGAAGCATCGGCGCGGCACAAGGCGCCGGCCATGGCCAGCTGGGCCGGGCTGCTGGTGGGGGCGAAACGCGGGGTCACGGCGTAAGCCAGGCGGCCCTTGCCATGCCAGCGCTGGATCAGATCGATGCAATCGCGCTCGGCGCCGGCCACATCGTCCAGCAGCTCGGGCGGCGCGTGGCGGTCCATCAGCACCTTGCCGGTGATCAGGCGCATGCCGCGCGCCTCGGCCGCGGCGAACAAGGCCTCGGCCGAGCCCTTGTGCACGGTCGGAAACACCACGGCCGAGGTGCTGCCGTGGGCCAGCAGCGCATCCAGAAAACGTGCCGCACCGGCCGCCGCCACGGCCGGGTCGGCATAGCGGCGCTCGGCCGGGAAGGTGTAGCGGTTGAGCCAGTCCAGCAGCTCGGCGCCGTAGGAGGCGATCACATCCAGCTGCGGGCAGTGCACATGGGTGTCGATGAAGCCGGGCAGGATCAGGCGGCCGCGGCGGTCCACCTGCTGCCAGCTGGCGTCGGGCTCGCTCGGCTGGGTGCCGGCGATGCGGCCGGCCTCGTCGATCAGCAGCCAGTGGTCGGGCTGGAAACGCACGGCCGGGCTGTCCAGCTGGCCCCAGTCGGGCTGGGCAGTGAAGTCCAGCAGATCGCCGCGCAGGGCGAGCTTGCGGCCGGGGCCGGTGGAGGGGGTCGAAGGGTTCAAATCGGGCATGGGAAGAATCAAAAATTGGGGTTCGGGCGCATCGCCGCATCAAGTGGCTTCAGCGGCCTTCTTGGCGACCGCACTGCGAGCGAGTTCACGCGCCACCTCCCGCACCTGCTCGCGCAGCCAGCGCTGGGCGGCGGCTTGGTGCGAGAGCGCATGCCAGAGCTGGTAATAGCTCAGCCGCGGAAACGCCACCGGGCAGCGCAGCACCGCCACCGGCAGGCTGGCCAGGTAGCGGCTGCAGAACTGGCGGCCGGTGGTCAGCACCAGGGAGCTGCGCGCCACCATCAGCGGCAGCTGGCCGAAATGAGCGCTGCGCACGGCGATCTGGCGGCTCAGGCCCTGCTCGGCCAGATGCTGGTCGATCACGCCAGGCTGGCCGGCCGACAGCGGCATGGGCGCCAGATGCTGGCTGTCCAGATAGCGCTGCACCGTCCAGTCCTTGGGCCGCAGCTTGAGCAAAGGGTGATCTCGCGCCACCAGGCAGACCACCTCGTCGCTGAACAAGCGTCCCAGGTGCAGCTCCTCCGGCGGGCGCAGCCAGTTGCCGATGACCAGATCGATCTGGCCGCTGGCCAGGCCGCGGCGGTAATCGAACTCGGCCGAAAGCGGCTGCAAGTCCAGGCGCAGGCCCGGCGACAGGCGCTGCAGGCGCGCCACCAGCTCG
Source organism: Paucibacter aquatile (assembly GCF_002885975.1). Taxonomy (NCBI): domain Bacteria; kingdom Pseudomonadati; phylum Pseudomonadota; class Betaproteobacteria; order Burkholderiales; family Sphaerotilaceae; genus Roseateles; species Kinneretia aquatilis. Next base: position 1,402,771 of record NZ_POSP01000003.1, read on the forward strand.
GGCAGAAACAGCGGGTCGAGGTAATCGCTGGCGGCGATGCGCAGGTTCAGCTCGGCACTGGCCGGGTCAAAACCAGCGCCGCGGCTGCTGCGCTGGGGCGCGCCGAACAGCCGGGCCGCGTCCTGCAGCAGGCGCTGGGCCGGCTCCAGCAGCTCCAGCGCCGTGGCCGTGGGCCGCATTCCGGCGCCGCTGCGCACCAGCAGCGCATCGCCCGTGAGCGCACGCAGGCGCCGCAGCTGGGCGCTGACGGCCGGCTGCGTGCTGTGCAGGCGCAGGGCTGCCTTCGAGACGCTTTGCTCGCTGATCACGGTATGCAAGACTCGCACGAGTTGAAGCTCGATCTTGTCGAAATCGGCGCGCAAGTTCATGCCTGGCTGCATATAGTGGTCATGTGAGAGATCGTATAGGGAAGAGGGGGTGAGGAGATACCGTTCTTGGTTGATGTGGCGATGGGAGGAGTGAACGAGTGAACAGGTGAACGGGTGAACAAGGCACCAGCTTCGACGACAGATCTCCTCCGACTCACCCATTCACGTGTTCACCAGTTCACCCCATTCACCTGTTCACACGTTCGGTTGATGTGGCGATGGAAGGAGTGAACGAGTGAACAAGTGAACGGGTGAGCAAGACACCAGCTTCGACGACAGTCCACCTCCGACTCACGATTCACCCATTCACCCATTCACCCATTCACCTGTTCACCTGTTCACCCCCAGCCACCTCCCCCGCCATGCCCCACCACACCCGCCCCATCCGCTTTTTCCACCGCGGCCAGATCCAGGCCGTGGACGGCCTGGCGCCGACCACCACCGTGCTGGGCTATCTGCGCGAACATGCCCAGCCCCATTGCAGCGGCACCAAGGAAGGCTGCGCCGAGGGCGACTGCGGCGCCTGCACCGTGCTGCTCGGTGAACTCGATGCGTCGGGCCAGATGCAGCTTCGCAATGTCAACGCCTGCACCCAGTTGCTGCCCACGCTGGACGGCCAGGCCTTGTGGACCGTGGAAGACCTGGGCAGCGCCGAGGCACTGAACCCGGTGCAACAAGCCCTGGTGGACTGCCATGCCTCGCAGTGCGGCTTCTGCACGCCGGGTTTTGCCATGAGCTTGCAGGCCTGCTACGAGCGCCACTGCCAGAGCGGCAGCCGGCCCGACCGCCAGGAGCTGGCCGACGCCCTGGCCGGCAACCTCTGCCGCTGCACCGGCTACCGGCCCCTGCTGGACGCGGGCCAGCGCATGTTCGAGCTGCCCCAGCAAACCCTGGACCTGGCGCCCGCCCGCGCCGCCCTGCACCGCCTGCAGCAAGACCCGCCCCTGCACTACGCCGCCGCCCAGCCGGCCATCCCGGGCCGCCTTGACCAGTTCCACGCCCCGCGCAGCCTGGCCGAGCTGGCCGCGCTGCGCGAGGCCAAGCCGCAGGCGCGCCTGCTGGCCGGCTCCACCGACATCGGCCTCTGGGTCAACAAACGCTTCCGTGACCTGGGCGACGTGATTTATCTCGGCGCCGTGGCCGAGCTCAAGGCCATCCGGCCCGAGCCCTTCGACGGGCAACCGGGCCTGTGGATCGGCGCCGGCGCCAGCCTCGAGGCCGCCTGGAGCGCCCTGAGCGCCGCCGTGCCGCCGCTGCGCGAGCTCTGGCTGCGCTTTGCCTCGCCGCCGGTGCGTCAGGCCGGCACCCTGGGCGGCAATATCGCCAACGGCTCGCCCATTGGCGACGGCGCCCCGGCCCTGATCGCCCTGGGCGCGCAGATCGTGCTGCGCCGCGGCAGCCAGCAGCGCCGCCTGGCCCTGGAAGACTTCTACCTCGGCTACATGCAAAACGCGCTGCAGCCCGGTGAGTTTGTCGAGGCCATGCACCTGCCCCTGCCCGGCCCAACCCAGCGCATCCGCGCCTACAAGATCGCCAAGCGCTACGACAGCGACATCTCGGCCGTCTGCGCAGCCCTGAGCCTGCGCCTGGACGAGGCGGGCCGCGTGCAAGAGGCGCGCCTGGCTTTCGGCGGCATGGCCGCCATCGTGCGGCGCAGCGCGCCGGCCGAGCAGGCTTTGCTGGGCCAGAGCTGGAACGACGAAGCCGCCCTGCAAGCGGCCCAGGCCGCCCTGGCGCTGGATTTCCAGCCCTTGAGCGATATGCGCGCCAGCGCCGACTACCGGCTGCAGGTGGCGCAAAACCTCCTACGCCGCTTCTGGCTGGAGACCCGGCCCGACGCCCCCCTGCCCGCCGCCAGCCTCAGCGTCTGGCAGGCCGTGCGCTTCAGCGATGCGGAGCAGGCGCGATGAGCAGCACAGCCATGAACCACACCTCCGCCCCAACCCTGCCCAGCCCGCACACCGTGGGCCGCAGCCATGCGCACGAGTCGGCCGCCCTGCATGTCAGCGGCGAAGCGATTTACACCGATGACATTCCCGAGGCCGAGGGCACGCTGCACGCCGCCCTGGGCCTCTCGCCCATCGCCCATGGCCGCATCGTCGCCATCGACCTGGCCCTGCTGCGCGCCCAACCCGGCGTGCAGCTGGTGCTGACGGCCGAAGACATCCCCGGCGAAAACAACTGCGGCCCCCTGCTGCATGACGACCCCATCCTCGCCGCGGGCGAGGTGCGTTATGTCGGCCAGCCGGTGTTTGCCATCATCGCCAGCAGCCGCGAGCTGGCCCGCCGCGCCGCCGCCCTGGCCGGCCAAGCACTCAAGATCGAGCCCCTGCCCGCCGTGCTGACCGCGCTGGAGGCCCATGCCGCCGGCCAGTATGTGGTGCCGCCCATGCACCTGAACCGCGGCGATGCGGCCACGGCCCTGGCACAAGCGCCGCAGCGCCTGCAAGGCAGCTGGTCGGTGGGCGGGCAGGAGCAGTTCTATCTGGAAGGCCAGATCAGCTACGCCCTGCCCCAGGAAAACCGCGGCCTGCTGGTCCATTGCTCGACCCAGCACCCCAGCGAGATGCAACAGCTGATCAGCCACGCCCTGGGCTGGGCCAGCCACCAGGTGCAGGTGCAATGCCGGCGCATGGGCGGCGGCTTCGGCGGCAAGGAGTCGCAATCGGCCCTGTTCGCCTGCGTGGCCGGCCTGGCCGCCAGCCGCCTGCGCCGCCCGGTCAAGCTGCGCCTGGACCGCGACGACGATTTCATGATCACCGGCCGCCGCCACGGTTTCGACTACCGCTGGGACGTGGGCTTTGATCAAGAGGGACACATCCTCGGCGCCGAGGTGGAGCTGATCTCCAACTGCGGCCACTCGGCCGACCTCTCGGCCCCGGTGATGACGCGGGCGCTCTGCCATTTCGACAACGCCTACTGGCTGCCTCATGTGGCCCTGCACGGCTTTTGCGCCCGCACCAACACGCAGAGCAACACCGCCTTCCGCGGCTTTGGCGGGCCCCAGGGCGCACTGGCCGTGGAGATGATTCTGGACTCCATCGCCCGCCGCCTGGGCCTGGACCCGCTGCTCGTGCGGCAGCGCAATTTCTACCGCGACGCAGGCGAGCGCAACCTCACGCCCTACGGCCAGACCGTGGAAGACAACCAGTTGCAGCCCCTGACCGATCAGCTGGTCGAGAGCAGCCGCTACCACGCCCGCCGCGCCGAAATTGCGGCCTTCAACGCCGCCAGCCCGGTACTGAAAAAAGGCCTGGCCCTGACACCGCTGAAATTCGGCATCAGCTTCAATGTCGTGCACCTGAACCAGGCGGGGGCCCTGGTGCATGTCTACACCGACGGCTCGGTGCTGGTGAACCACGGCGGCACCGAGATGGGCCAGGGCCTGAACACCAAGGTGGCGCAGGTGGTGGCCGAAGAGCTGGGCCTGAGCCTGGCACGCGTGCGCTGCAGCGCCACCGACACCCAGAAAGTGGCCAACACCTCGGCCACCGCCGCCTCCACCGGCAGCGACCTCAACGGCAAGGCCGCGCAAGACGCCGCCCGCCAGATCCGCCTGCGCCTGCAGCCCCTGGCCGCCCAGCTGCTGGGTTGCACGGAAGCGGAGCTGCGCTTTGCCGGTGACCATGTGCAGGGTGCAGGCGACAGCCGGATGCCCTTCACTGAACTGGTGGCCAAGGCATACCTGCAGCGCATCCAGCTCTGGAGCGATGGTTTCTATGCCACCCCCGGCCTGCACTGGGACCGCGCCCGCCTGCAGGGCAAGCCGTTTTACTACTTCGCCTACGGCGCGGCCGTGGCCGAGGTGCTGGTGGACACCCTCACGGGAGAGAGCCGCGTCACCCGCGCCGATGTGCTGCACGACGCCGGCCGCTCGCTCAACCCCGCTCTGGACATCGGCCAGGTCGAAGGCGCCTTCGTTCAAGGCCTGGGCTGGCTGACCATGGAAGAGCTGGTCTGGCACCCCAAGACCGGCGCCCTCAGCACCCACGCCCCCAGCACCTACAAAATCCCCACCGCCAACGACAGCCCGCCCGACTTCCGCGTCGCGCTGTACGCCCAAGCCAACGCGGCCGACAGCATCCACCGATCCAAGGCCGTGGGTGAGCCGCCCCTTCTATTGCCGTTCTCGGTGTTGCTGGCGATCAAGGATGCGATTGCTGCGGCCGGGCCGGTGGGCTGTGATCCGGAGCTGAGGGCGCCGGCGACGGCGGAGGCGGTGCTGAGGGCGGTGGGTGGGGTGATGTGAGGCTGTTGATGAATGACAGCCCTGGAGTCGGCGGAAAGGCCGAGCTCAAACTCGTGCCCGCATCACAGCATGCGCCAACTGGGTTCAGCACATTCCCAAGCAGAACCGCCTGCTGGGGCGTTGGTGAGGTCGGGAACGGGCGCGCTGGGTTCAAGTCATGCTTTCAGCTCGACATGCCCAACCCATCAAGCGATGCAAGTCTCGCCAAGCATTCCCGGAGAGTGGTCACCGCGTCCACAGTGCTGCAAAGCAACTGCTCGCATCACACTTGAAAGCGAAGAAAGCACGACCCCAACTGTTCGCATACTGGCAAGTAAAGCCGAGCGACGCCGCACGAGTTGGGTCGCGGAAGCACTGAACTTCACCCGTACATAATCGGCGTCATGTCAGTCAGGGTTTCGAAGTCAGCCCTCATTGCCAGAAGGGACTGCAATCCACAGGAGTGGCTGTGGCCACGCTCTAAAAAGCACTTCTGCCGCTAGCTTCTACATGCGGCTAGTGTCCCGACGTTCGACCTTAGACACATGCCAACTATGTCGCGTACCACCTGGCTCCCGCAGCGACGACGTGATCGCTTGAAGCGCAGCCTGCTTGGGGTCATTGCATTTCTAGCAATGCTTCTGCCGACCTATGTTCGCGCATGGGTGCCGACGCCAATTGTGAACGGCGAGGTCATCAGCTTCGATGAGGGGTCGTCCATCCCAAGTGACGCGGAGCGCATCCGGATTGCGAGCCACCTCCCACTGATAAACGCCATTTATCTCGATGTCATCGTTGTGGTCGCCTACTACGATCTGAACAGCGAGGGTCAATCGGCGATGGCACTCGCTCGCGCTGAGTCAATAAAGCAATTTCTCATGGAAATCGGTGTTCCGAGCACCAGGGTCTATACGGAAACAAAAGCTCTGAAATCAATCAAATCGCTGGCCCCATCTACTCGCCCCAAGCCTGGATCTGTCGAGTTCGAGTATGCGGGTCAATGCATCAACAGAACTGTTTGTGAACAAGAGTGTCCGGGCGGCAAATGCAAGGGACTTGACCAAAGGTAGGCCCAACGGAGCCATTACATTTCAGAGTGAATTCGGGGCAAGTCTTAAATCTAAGGGCAAGACCTGCACCTCCACAGACTTGAGTTACCAGACATTCAAACAAGCAAGAATGGACGTTTGGGGTTAAGCCCGAATCCTGGCGCGGAAATTAGATGGAGCGACGGGGACTTAATATTTGATAATTGACCCCAAATTCAGACCCCACATCCATTACCCCATACTCCTTAGATAATTCTTCAATTATTGACGCTGAAATAAAAATTTCGACATGAAAAATTTTGTGCTCGCGATATTTTCTCGATCTTGTCAGTCTACTTTTTTCTTAATCATTGGACTGTTTGCAAGTTATTCAGCCAATGCCAATGAGGCCGTTAATTCTGATGAAATAGGGAATTGCCTAACCAAGAACTCTCTCCCTTCTTGTGATCGTCATGTCAGCGATCCAGACGGCTCCGTTCGGCTGAAACAAATAATTCAAGGAGCCGCCATCTCGATGTGCAATGAGGATGCAGTGGCTCGTCATTTCGGCGAAGGGATCATTGAATTGATTGGCCTCAGCAAACAAATTGAATTATCCCCGATTGACCGCTCCCGGAAAAATGAGATTTTAAAGGCTGGCGGATTAGACGCAATTGCCTTAGAGTCCGCGCCAAATGGACGAAACAAGAGCCGACGATGCGGACTGAGTCTCACGTTGAGTAGATTCTTCATTGACGGCGACGTGCAAATTCAGAAGATTGATGTCGAGCGTTTAACAAAGCTTTGCGAGGTCGCAGAATCATGGCGCGATCTGCATGGCGGTTATTTTGAATGGTTTGGACTTTGTGATTCGCCGAACCATAAATCAAAGGTTACTTTTGCTTTCCGCAATAGAAAGCTGCTAAACACATCATTGGTCACGGAGGAATAGGAATTCGCGGGGGCGTGAGGGGAATTCGGGGTCGGAAATTCCGAATTCGCGTGCGGAGCGAGGTCGCGAGGGTCAGAGGTCGCGAGAGAGGTCGCGAGGGTCAGGCCTTGAATTTGAAGATCCAGAGTCTGCTGATGCGTACGAACATGCAAACTTGGTAACGACAAGACTCAACGCATGACGACAGCGATTCCCCTGGCAGCCTGCGACACCCGGTTCGGCGACATCCAGCGTGCACGGCAAGAAGCCATCAGCCCCGGACACACTGACCTAAGGCCTTGTAGTGGTGGCAACATAGCGCCTGCTTTCGGCCACGCAAGGTTCGCCCATTCGACAGGGTGGTGTTTGTTTGTACCCAGCGAAGTTCAGGTGAGCAGAATTCTTCAGTTGGAGTGAAATGTACGAAGACTCACTGGCAATGCGGTGGCAGCATGCGTTTGTAAACACGGCCGAAACGCCTGCGTCTTCTCGCAGTTTGGTGCTGAACGACGCGCTCGATCGGCTGTTGACGCTTGAGTAGGCAGCGCAGGATGTTCACAGTTTTCTTGCTGGCCCTGTCCGCTGTCTTCGCATGGCTCGCCGCTGACGCCTGGCGCCTCCGGGGCGGCTCAAGACTCCCCTCTGCTCAGTTGCTGAAGCTACGCGGGCAAATTGCGGATCATCTGTCGCTTGAAGAGCAACGCAAACGGCAGGACTACGACGAGAGAAAACTAACTGGCAATACAAATGCCATGTTCATCGTCTTTGCGGTCCTTTGCATCGGCTTCTTGGCCGCAGCGCTGCATCAACTGCTCGGCTAGTGCACCATGTCCGTGTCAAACCTTGAGCATCGACAAGGGTGTTGCTTGCCTTCAAGGGGGCCGCAAGAGTCAGGAAGCGCTGCCAAGGCGCAATCTCCGACCCAACAGCCCGCTGCAGCCCCAGCCATGCTTGCCAACGCAGCCCCGCCTCGGCCCACCAGCGTCACGACGCGAGGATTCCAGCCATCAGCCCGGTCGCCTGGCAGCTTCTTGTTGGTGTCGATGTTCGCCTTCCTCCTCGGTTGCGGTTTCGGCGCAGCTGCGCGAGCACAAGCGCAAGCACAAACCCAGCTTCCCGCCCCTTCCCGCACCGCCTTCAAATGCGAGGTGGACGGTCGAGTCAGCTACTCCGACAGCCCTTGTCTGGGTGCCAAGAAGGTGGATTTGGAGCCCACGCGGGGCCTGAGCAGCAGCGTTTCGGGCAAGTCTCCTCTTTCTGCTTCGCCGCCGCTCGGGGCCGATGTCCAGCGCGAACGCCAGCGCGAGGCCTTGGCCGAAGCGATCAAGCCGATCACGGGCTTGGGCGCCAAGCAGTTCGACATCCAGGGGCGCCGCTTGAAACAGCTGTCGCCCGAGGCGCGTCAAAGCTGCGCAAGGCTGGACCGCGCGATCCCCGCGGCGGAAGCGGCCGAAGCCAGCGCCAACACAGCAAGCCTGCCTGCTGCGCAAGAACACCTGCTGCAGTTGCGCCGACAGTTCAGAGAGCTGCGTTGTTGACCGGGCCAAGCAAAGGCGCCAGGCACCTTGAACCCATTCCCGCACGGAGCTCGAAAGCCTGTGCCCCATCTTCAGCGGCTTGATCCGCGGGCTGGTGCTTGCTGACCTGCTGGCGCGGGCGGGCCGCAAGCCCAGCCCCGCGGCTTTGGATGCCATGGGCAATCGTAGGCGCCCCGGGATGGGCCCGATTCGCCCGGGCGGGCGGCTGGCTACACTGCGTCGCGCCAAAACATACAGATCATCCGGCATGGGCCGGGCACTCCGATCAAAAGATGCGGCCAAGCACCCAGGCGCAAGCAGACCCTGGGCGCAGCCACATGGCCATGCGGAAAGAACAAGGGCTCGGCCTGCACTGACGCACACCGATGCACACCGAGGGAGGACATTGATGAAGATGAAGGTTCCAGGACGCCCAGCATGGCTGCTGGCGCTGTGTTTGTGCTCGGCTGCAAGCGCAATCGCGCAAACGGCCAACCTGCCCGGGAACGATCCCGGTTCCCTGGGTGACAGCAAGGCAAACGCCATCGAGGTGTGCCGCGCCGCGGGTCAGCGCGCCTACCTGGCCCGCTTGCTTTGCGCTGACGGCTCCCGCCCCGAGATCAGCCGGGTCGGCAGCGTCGGCTCGAGAACCGAGCCACGGGCGCCTTTGAGCGAGGAACAAGAGCGCGAGCTCTTGGATGCCATGCTGCGGGGCCTGCCACTCAAAGCCGGCCAGCCAGACTTCCACATCGTGGACCTGTACCAGGCCACCTGCGGCCAGGTCCAACGCCAGCTCTACCTGGACATGTACCACTGCGACAACCCAGCTCCCGCGCAAGCGCCGGCCGGCTTCAGCTTGCGCGCCAAACCCACAGCCAGCACCACACCATGAGCAGCACAGCAAAACCTACGGCCCAGAGCCAGGCGACGCCAACACAGGCTCAGCCTTCGCCATCGACCGCCTCAAGTACAAGCCCCATCGCCGGCTTCTGGCGCCGCGTCGCCGCCTTCATGCTAGACGGCCTGGCGCTGGGCCTCATCGGCATGGCCCTGGGTGCGCTGGCGTCCGATGCCCTGGTCGGGCTCGGGCCTTGGGGCCGGCTGCTCGGGTTCGGGATTGCGCTTGCCTACTTCGGCTTCTTCAACAGCCGGCTGGGCTGGGGCCAGAGCTTGGGCAAACGCCTGCTGCAGATCAAGGTGGTGGATGCGCAGGGCGCTGAGTTGCCACTCGGCCGTGCCGTGCTGCGCTACCTGCCCGTGGGTACGGTCTGGTTCCTGAGCAATGCGCAGCTGCCGGACGCGCTGCTGTTCAGCGCCTGGGCGGCCGTGCTGGGCCTGGCCATCTTCGGCCTGGGCGCCTGCCTGCTCTACCTCTTTCTGTTCAACCGGCGCTCCCGCCAAGCCCTGCACGATGTGCTGAGCGGGTCCTTCGTGGTGAACGCGGCCTGGCAAGGCCCCGTGCCCGCAGACCTGGCGGCGCCACTGCCCACGCTGCACCGCGCGGTCTGCGCCCTGCTCCTGCTGCTGGGTGCGCTGGGGCCGCTGATCTCGCAGCAATGGCTGCAGAAGGACAGCCAGACGCCCTTCGCGCCCCTGGCGCAGATCCTGCTCGCCGTCAACGCCGAGCCCTGGGTGCAGTCCTCGGCGGTGAATCAAGGCGTGACCTACACCCAGTCCAGCAAGGACGGGGGAAGCAGCAGGACCATCCGGCATCTGAGCATCCACGCCATCTCGCGCGACGCCGACATTGACCAGGCCCAGCGCCTGCAAGCATTGGCCCGCCTGGCGCTGGACGCCCACCCGGATGCGGCGACGCTGGACCAGATCCAGATCACCTTGGCCCACGGCTACGACATCGGCATCGCCTCCTCCTGGCGCTACCAGCGTCGGGTTCTGAGCCCAGCCGAATGGGCGGCCTCGCCCTGAAAAGCGCACAGAGAGGCCGCCCTGTCTGCCGGCCGCGGCTCGGGCCCTCAGGCGGGCCCGCGCGCCAGGCTTTCCAGGCTCACTGGCTGAAATAGCCCGAGCACTTCTTGACCCCGTTCTTGGTCAGGTAGAAGCGGTTGCAGTTGGTGTCATAACTGCTGCCCGTGGCGGTGATGGTCCAGCCGGCCAGGTTGACGGTGTTGAGGTGCTGCCAGGCGCCGTTGGACTTGAGGCTCCAGTGCTGGTGCGGTCCAGTGGAAGCGCCGCCATTGCACAGTGCTTGCGCCTTGTTGTTGGCCGGGTTGCCGATGAAGGCGTTCTTGGCCACATTTGCGCCGGTGTTGTACTGCAGCTTGTCCATGTGATAGTAGGTGGTGGACCAGCCGCCGCTGTGCACGATCTCGGCGAAGCAGCTGGAGTGGCGCTTGAAGGTGCCGGCCGCCGAGGCCGACACCCGCACTCCCGTCTGGTTGCTGCCCCAGCCGCCGCCCTTGCTCATGTCCAGCGAGGACATGGGGTAGTTGCCACTGCCGGTGTTGGTGTGGGCGCCGCCCACATGCCAAGAGTCACCAATTGGGAACGGGAACTGCAGGAAGCCGGCCGGCGGCCCGGCCAGGCTAGTGTCAGGCGCGGCGGCACCGGCTTCTTTGCCGGAGCGAGCAGCGGGATCATGCAGCGCGCGGGCGGCCTCGGTGTCGAAGCTGAGGCCGAACAGGCGCTGGTAGGTAGCGGCGAACTCGGCCTCACTGGCGCTGGTGTTTGCCAGCAGCGCGCGCAGGGGCGCAGCCCGCGCTGCATCACCGCCGAACTCACCAGCCGCCTCATGAGGCGCAGGCTCGTAGAGCTTGCGTGCCAGCTGATCGGCTACATCGCGCACCTGCTCATTGAAACCGCTGCGCGTGGACAGCGCACCCATGGGGCGATGAATGGCGGCGCGCTGACCGGGCTTGCTCAAGAGGCCGCTCTGCTGCTCAATCAGCGCCAGCAAGACACGGGGACTGATGCTGCTGTAGCCCGCCCAATGGGAAATCACCTCCGCATACTGAGCCAAGGCGGGCGCCTGGGCCAGCAAGTAGCTTTCGGTGTCGAAGCTGAACATTTCGGCATGGCTGTAGAGCAAGGAGTTGGGCGAGCTTGCCGGGCCCGCAGACTCGCTTGCAGCTTGTGCCTGCGACAGGGTGAACAGGCTTGCTGCAGCCATGGCTCGCAGCACGAGCAGCAGGGAAGGCTTGAAGAACTGAGAGCTGGGTTTCATGGGAATGCGCTTTCTCTCTGAATGAGTTAAAGGCGGGCCGGGCGCCCGGGCGCTGCCCCAAACGGCCAAGGCCAGCGGACTGAACCGGAGGGGTTCAGCCTCGCTTGCAAGCAAGCGCGGGACATGCCAACTCAGTCTAGGAAGCGAGGCCGCTGGCGTCGCCTGTTCAAGCTGCCATCTTGTCCCCGCACTGGGACTGTGCTAACGGCCCAGGCCGCCGCACACCGAGCGCCATCAATTGCCCGTCAGCCACAGCAGCAGCGCCAGCAACATGCTGGCTGAGGCAATTTTGTCGAGCGCCGCGCGCACGGGCGAACGGCGTGCCGTGCTTGCTTTCAGCGCTGCCACTGTGAAGGGGCGAAACAGCGCATCGGGTTCGACGGCGATGTTGAAGCAGGTGATCGCCATGCCCAGCACAAAGATCGTGTAGGCCATGCTCCAGCCGGAGCTGTAACTCAGCCAAGCCAGGACGTGGAGGATGGCGCTGACGCCAAAGAAGGTAGACGCCGCTTTCAGCTGGAGCGAGCTCGGCGCTGCACCCCGGCCAGGCTCCTCATCGGGGCCTTGATCCGACGCTCGTCCCGGACGCTCGCCCTGCTCGCTCACGTTTCAACTCCCGTTCACCCGTCTCAACAGATCACCCTGCACCTTGCGCCGTGCCGGCTCGCATGCCGCCCACAACTGAACATTGACGACGGATACGGATCATTGGACCAAGCAAAGGCGGCTTTGGGCAAGCCCGCGAAGCGCGGCAATGTCTGCAAGCGCCGAATGGCAGGTTCGCCAGGGCAGCTGCAAGCCGCCCACTCGGGCTGGCGTATATAGTTGCTATTGACAACTTAAAGAGCGAAAGCTATCGTTGCCACAAGCTGCATCGGGCGGGTTCGCTTCAGCTGGCTTTTAGTTGCTATACGAAACATTATTCTCGGAACTATCATGCGTGAACATAGTTGCTATACACCACCAGGACAGCCACGCCATGAACCTCACCAACGCCACGCCCGGCAGCCTGCTGCGCGAAGTCGCACGCCTCTACACCCGCGCTCAACGTGTGGTGGCCGATTGCTGCCGCACCACCAGCACGCAGTGCTACCTGCTGACCGAACTGGCCCGTTCGGGGCCGCAGCCTCTCTCGGAACTCGGCACCCGCCTCAGTCTGGAGAAGAGCTGGGTGTCGCGTGCGGTGGAGGGCATGGTTGCGCGTGGCTTGGTGAGCAAGGAGCCGAATCCGAACGACGCAAGGAGCTGGCTCGTCACGCTCACCGCCGAAGGCGAACGCACCTGCACTGAACTGAATCAAACCCTGGACACCCACGCCGCTGAGCTGCTGAGTGCCCTGAACGAGCGCGAACGCGCCGCAGTCGAGAGCTCACTGCTCTTGCTCTTGAAGGCCCTGCAAGCGGATACCGCAGCCAATTGCTGCCTGCCGCCACCCATGGCCCACAAGGAACCGAGAACGAATCCATCATGTCGCTGAACACCAAGACCATTTCCCTTCGCCAGGCCACGCCGGCCGATTGGCCCGCCGTGGCCGCGCTCTTGCGCAGCCATCAACTGCCCATCGATGGCGCACAGGACCATTTGTCAACATTCGTGCTGGCCCTGTCCCAAGGCGAACTGCTGGGCTGTGCGGGCGCCGATGTCTATGGCGAGCACGCGCTGCTGCGCTCTGTGGCGGTAGCGCCCGGCCAGCAAAAGCAGGGGCTGGGCCGCGCCATGCTGAGCCTGCTGATCGACGAGGCGCGCCGCCGCAATCTCAGCCGCCTCTTTGTGCTGACACTGACGGCGCGCGAGTACTTCAGTGCCCTGGGCTTCCAGGCAGCGTCCATCCAAGAGGCGCCGGACGCGCTCAAGGCCTCGGCGCTGCTGCAAGGCGCTTGCCCTGCCGAGGCCCACTTCATGTCACTCAGCCTGCTGGCCGCCGAAGCGACAGCGGCCGAGGACTTGCCGATTGCCGTGCTCGGCGCCGGCCCGGTCGGCCTGGCCGCGGTCGCCAAGCTGATCGCGCGTGGCCTGCCTTTTGTGGCACTGGAAGCGGCGCCGCAAGTTGGCGCCCATTTGCTGGACTACGGACATGTGCGCCTGTTCTCTTCCTGGCGCTACAACCTCGATGCCGACATGGCCCGCCAGTTGGCAGCCACAGGCTGGCAGCCTCCGGATGCCGAGGCCCTGCCGCTGGCGGCCGAGGTGGTAGAGCAGGTGCTGCAGCCGTTTGCTGAACTGCCGGCTGTGGCACCAGGCCTGATGCTCAACACCCGCGTGCGGGCCATCAGTCGCGCCGGCTTTGACAAGGTCAAGAGTGCCGGCCGCGCCCAGGCGCCGTTCATCATCCGCGCCGAACAGAAGGGTCGTGTGATTGAGCTGCGCGCGCGGGCGGTCATCGATGCCACGGGCACCTGGGGCCAACCCAACCCACTGGGCGCCAGTGGCTTGCCCGCCTTGGGCGAGGCCGAGGCAGCGGCGCAAGTCTTCTACGGCATTCCCGATATCTTGGGTCGGGAACGAGCGCGTTATGCCGGCCGCAAAACCCTGGTGGTCGGGGCTGGCCATTCGGCGGCCAATGCCCTGCTCGCCCTGGCCGAGTTGGCGCAGCAGGAGCCGGGAACACGCCTGGCCTGGGCGGTGCGCTCGCCGGTCCTGAAACGGGTGTTTGGCGGCGGCGATGCAGACGCCTTGCCCGCGCGCGGCCAGCTGGGCCAAGCCTTGCGTTCCCTGCAGTCCAGCGGCGCCATGGAGTTCATCGCTGGACTGCGCATCAACGAGCTGCGCCGGGTGGGGCATCAGCTCAGCGTGCTCGGCCAGGGCGCGAACGGCGAGCCCCTGCAGTTCGACGGCATCGACGAGATCATCTGCGCCACCGGGCAGCGCCCGGATCTGAGCCTCAGCAGCGAGTTGCGCGTGAAGCTCGACCCCTGGCTGGAATCCACCGAGGCCCTGGGCCCGTTGATCGACCCGAATCTGCACAGCTGCGGTACGGTGCGCCCGCATGGTCACCGCGAACTGGCCCATCCCGAGCCAGGCCTCTACACCGTCGGGGTGAAGAGCTATGGCCGGGCGCCCACCTTCTTGATGGCGACCGGCTTCGAGCAAGCACGCTCGGTGGTGGCGGCGCTGGCGGGCGACCTGGCGGCCGCCGATCGGGTGGAACTGGATCTGCCCGAAACCGGGGTCTGCAGCAGCGAGTCCTTTGAGGCGCCGGGCTCGCCAGCGCCGGCTGCAGCGGAAGCAGTAGCAGCAGCGGCAGCGGCAGGAGGGTCCTGCTGCGGCCCGAGGCCCGTGACCCAGGCCGCGGCTTCAGCGCCCGCGCGCTCCTGCAGCCCCAAACAGACCAGCTGCTGTGGCTGATCCTGCACGCGCTGTGCCCTGGCAGACCGTCGCCAATCTGGGGCTGGCCCAAACCGTGGCCTGGGCATCGTCCTACTACCTGCCGGCCATGCTGGCCACGCCCATGGCGGCCGATCTGGGCGTGACCAGCGCGACCGTGTTCGCGGCCTTCTCTCTAGCCTTGCTCGTCTCCGCCCTGCTGGGCCCCGCCGCCGGCCGAGCCATCGACCGACACGGTGGCCGGCCCGCGCTGATGGCCTCTAACCTGGTCTTTGCGCTGGGCCTGTGCGCCATGAGCCAGGCTCAGGGCCAGCTGGGGCTGTTCGCCGCCTGGCTGCTGATGGGCCTGGCCATGGGCTCGGGGCTGTATGAGGCAGCCTTTGCCAGCTTGGTTCGCTTGCACGGGCGGGACGCCCGCCAAGCCATCACCGGCATCACCTTGATCGCCGGCTTTGCCAGCACGGTGGGCTGGCCCTTGACGACGCTGCTGGAGCAGCATGGGGGCTGGCGCGGCGCCTGTCTGGCCTGGGCTGGCTTGCATCTGCTGATTGCATTGCCCTTGAACTGGCGCCTGCCGGGCCTGCCGGGCCAGCATCAGCACGCGAGCGCAGATGCCGAAACGACAGCGCCGCAAGCAGACAGCGCACGCGGCCCGGCGACAAGCGCCAGCGCCACGCAGCAAGCCCGTGCCAGGTGGACCACGGCCTTGCTGGCCTTGGTGTTTGCCATCATGGGTTTTGCGGGCACGGCCATGGCGGCCCACCTGCCCCGGCTGCTGCAAGCCCATGGCAGCAGCTTGGCGGCCGCTGTGGCCGTGGGCGCGCTGATCGGGCCGGCCCAGGTCGGCGCGCGCCTGCTGGAGTACAGCTTGCTGCGCCGCGCCCACCCCTTGTGGGTGGCACGCGTGGCAGCGGCCATGCATCCGATGGGCGCCCTGGCGCTGCTTGCGCTCGGTCCCCCGGCAGCGCTGTGCTTTGGCCTGCTGCACGGAGCCGGCAACGGCATCCTGACCATTGTCAAAGGCACCTTGCCCCTGGCACTCTTCGGTCCGCAAGGCTATGGGCAGCGCATGGGTGTGCTGATGGCACCGGCACGGGTGGCGCAGGCGCTGGCGCCCTGGCTGTTCGGCCTTTGCCTGGACCGATTCGAGGCTGGCAGTCTGTGGCTGTCGGCAAGCCTCGGCGCGCTGGCGGTCGCGGCCCTGATGCTTGTGCCCAAGCCAAGCGCTTCACCGAGCGGAGCGCCTTAAGCCTGGCCCAACAAGCTGATGGGCGCAGGTCTGCGCGTGCTCAAAGGCCCAGGCACCAGAGCACAGCGGCCATCAATATGCACACCAGGCCGGTCTACGAGAGGGCGGCACCGGCCTGGCCTCGTGCCTGCTCAGGCTTCAGCCCCGCTGCACCAGACTCAGCAGATCGCCCTGCACCTTGCGCCGTGCCGGCTCGACATGGCGGCCCAGCACCATCACGCGCAGGCGGCCCGGCAGCTCGGTGTCGCGCAAGGCATGGAAGAGCCGCTCGGCCAGGGCGTCGGCCGAGTCCTCGCTCCAGCCCGGCTTGGCCTGCACCCAGAACGTGAAGTGGCGACGCGCGGGTTTGACGTCAAGCTCTTGCTCACCCAACCAGGCGGCCTGCAGCTCGGGCTCGCGCAGCAGCACGCCGCGCAGCTCACGCAGCTGGTCGGCACTGAGGCGGGGCGCCAGGGTCTGTTCCCAGGGCGGCAGCTCGGCGAAACGCTCCCAGGCGCTGTGCTCCATGGCCTCGCTCTCGCTGAGGCGCTGGCGCCAGAGGCGCCGCTGTTCGGGCGGCAGCACCTGGTCGCGCGCCTGGGCGGCATCCATCCAATCCTGGGCCAGGCGCGCCGCGAACCAGGCCTGGTCTTCGTGGTACTGGTAGAGCTGCTCCAGCCAATCGCCCACGCGCAGATCGGCCTTGGGCGCATGACGCAGGGCCAGGCGGCGCAGGGCCTGGGGGTGGCGCGGCGCCAGGCTCAGGGCGCGCTCCAGCAGTGGAGTCGGGTCTTGATCGCTGAGCGCCTCCATCGCATCGGCCCAGGCGAGCCATTCTTCGGCGACCAGAGGCTGGCTGCCGGCGCGGGCGCGCTGCTGCAACTCCAGGGCCTGGGCATGCTGCTGGCGCAGGCGTTCGCCATGCGCGCGCCAATCGGCGCGGTGCTGTTCCCACCAGGCGCCGTCCAAGGCCTGGCCGATGCGCTCGCGCGCCACGCCCAGCAGGCCCAGGGCATGGCCGGCCGAGGGCTGAGGGGGGCGCGGCAGCGGTGGGCGATCCGGGTCGGGCGCCAGGGCCGCCAGGCGGTCCTTGAGCACCGGATGGGTGTCGTCAAAACTGGCCAGGCGGCGCAGCTCACGGCGCAGGGCCTCTTGCTGCCAGCCGGGCTCGCTGGCGCGCTGCAAGCTCGTGGGCAGGTTGCTGAAGGGACTGGGCTGCGCCTCGACCCGGGCCAGGCGCCAGTGGCGGCGCCAGAACTCCTGCTCGTACCACTGGGCCTTGATGGCGATCTCCAGCAGGGCCTGGCTGGCCACCTCGGAACCGAAGAGCCGGGCCGAGACCCGATCGGCCTCGTACTCGTCCTCACGCGCCAGCGCAAAGCTGAGCGCATCGAAACGCGGGAAGTACCAGCCGGCAAAGCCACCCAGCACCCAGCTGACCGGCGAGCCGCCTTCGCGGTAGCGGCGGCTCAGCCGAATCCAGGCCAGGCGCGTGCGGTAGATCCAGGCCGACAGCTTGCCGTGATCGCCGCGCAGGTGACCATACTCGTGGGCAATGACGGCGAACAGGCGGCGCGGCTCCAGGGCCGACAGCATGGGCCAACCCAGCAGCAGATGGTTGCGATGGTGCAGACCCAGGAACAAGGGCTGCTGGACGATGGCGGCATTGAAATCACCGGTGATCCAGACCCGGTGCAAGGCCGGACCGCCGACTTTGGCGCGGATCTTCTCCAGCACACCGAAGAGCTCGGGCGCGTCCGCCGCGGTCAAGACCTGGCCCTCGGGCGCATCGAAGGGCACACGCAGGCCTTGCAAGGCCGCAAACAGCAGCCCCAGGCAGGCCAGGCCCACCCACACCATCCAGCCCCCGGGCCGGCCGCCATTCTGAAGATGCCAGGCCAGGCCCAGGACACCGGCCAGACCGAGCACGGCGCAGAGCAGCACGACGCCGTAGCCCAGCAGGGCAAAGCGCAGCACGCGGCGGCGATAACGCTCAGGTTCATCGCGGCTGGCCTGTTCATTCAGGCGCAGCAGGTGCACATGGTCGGCCGAATTCACGCCCCTCTCCCTCCACAAATGAAAATCGCCCCTTCTTGGGGGCGACGGCATTGTGACGGAATTGGCAGAACTGGCGAGTGCGTCAGCGCACCCTGCTGGGATTTCAGCTTAGGGGGATGGCGCTGCAACCCGCCGCGGCGCCGCCCTCCCCAAGCACGGCTTCAGGCGTTTTCGATCAGGATCTCTTCGATCGTGCCGGCGGCGCGTTTGCAGGCTTCCATCACGGTTTCGAGCAGCGAGTAGAGCTCGCGCAGCTTGATGGCCCGCCAGGCGGCGGCGTCATCGCCCTCTTGCTCGAACATGGCCTTGATGGCGCGCTTGCGCAAGGTATCGACCTCATGCTCGATGCGGTCGATCTCCTTGCACAGATCCAGGGTTTCCTGGCCGCGGGTCTTGTCGGGCAAGGCCAGCACGGCGCGATCCAGGCGCAGGCAGGCATCGGCCACCAGGGCGGCCATGGTGCGGGCTTCCTGGGTGGTTTCGTTGATCCGGTAGGCGCCGACGGCGTTGCAGACATGCTGCAACTCGTCCAGCACCCGGTCGAGATCCAAGGCCAGCGTGTGCAGCTGATCGCGGTTGATCGGGGTGGTGAAGCTCTCGTAGAGCAGACGGATCAGATCCTCAAGAATCTTGTCCGCGCTGGTCTCGTACTCATGCACTTCCTCGATCAATTCCAGCGTCTGAGCACCGGGCTGGCCCAGGCCCGTGATCAGGCGCAGGGTTGCGTTGCCGCCCGCCACCATGCGGGTGGTGTGCGAAGCCAGCAGTTCAAAAAAGGCGTTGCGTTTGGGAGTCAGGTGGGCGCTCATTTCAGATTCTCAGTCGGAGTCGGCATGCGGCCAGGCATCACAGGATGCCGCGGCCGATGTACCAGAACAGCGCAGCGATCAAGCCCGAGGCTGGAATCGTCAGCACCCAGGCCACCACCAGATTGAAGGTCACCCCCCAGCGCACGGCCTTCACATCCTGGGCTGCGCCCACGCCGACGATGGCGCCGGTGATGGTGTGGGTGGTGGAGACCGGAATGCCGCCCAGGGTCGCCAGACCCAGGCTGATGGCGCCGCCCATGGAGGCGCAGGAGCCGCTGACCGAGTTCAGCTTGGTGATCTTGGTGCCCATGGTCTTGACGATGCGCCAGCCGCCCAGATACGTGCCCCAGGCAATGGCGATGTAGCAGGCATAGATCACCCAGTTGGGCAAAGTGTGCACATCGGTGGTAGCCGCGCCGGCCGAGATCAAGAGCAGCCAGATGATGCCGATGGTCTTCTGCGCATCATTGCCACCGTGGCCCAGGCTGTAGGCCGCGGCAGCCACCAACTGGGCGTTCTTGAACCACTTGGAGGCCTGGTGGGGCGATCGGTTTCGAAACGCCCAGGCCACCGCCACCATCAGCAAGCCCCCGAGCATGAAGCCCACGAACGGTGAAATGATGATGAAGGCCAGGATCTTGCCAAAGCCGCTCCAGACGATGGGCGCGCCCGAACCGGCCTTGATCATGGTGGCGCCAATCAGGCCGCCGACCAGAGCGTGGGACGAGGACGAGGGGATGCCGTAGTACCAGGTGATGATGTTCCAGATCAGCGCCCCCATCAGGGCGCCAAAGATCACGTAGTAATCGACAAAACTCGGGTCCACCGTGCCCTTGCCGATGGTGGCCGCCACCTTGAGCTGGAACACCCAGATGGCCGCAAAGTTGAAAAAGGCCGCAAAGGCCACGGCCTGCTTGGGCGTCAGGGCGCCGGTGGCCACGATAGTCGAAATCGAGTTCGCGCCATCATGGAAACCATTCATGAAGTCGAATGCCAGGGCCACAAAAATAAGCAGGCCCAGCACCCAGATGCTGATCGTTAGTCCTTCCATGACATGTCCTCAGGAGTTCTCGATCAGGATTTCTTCAATCGTCTTGGCGGCGTCTTCGCAGCAGTCCAGCACGTCTTCTTGCAGGCCGTAGAACTTGCGCATCTTCATGGCGATCCAGGGGCTGCCGCCGGCCTCGAACAGGCGGGTCACCGCGCTGCGCTCGATGCGGTCGCCCTTGGACTCGATCACCTCGATCTGCTTGCACAGGTCGATGATCTCGGCGGTGCGCTTCTTGTCGCCCAACAGGCTGACGGCCTGGTTCAGACGCAGGCAGGCGTCGGCGCCCAGCGAGGCCATTTCGCGGCCTTCGACCGTGGAGTCGGTGATGTTGTACATCTCCACCGCCTGGGCCACACGGCGCAGGGCGTTGATGACCTGATCGATCTCGATCGTCAGGGTGTGGATCTGGTCGCGGTTGATCGGCGTGGTGAAGGACTTGTGCAGCAACTGGATCAAGGCCGCCTTGATCTTGTCGGCGCTCTTCTCGTTCTGATCGACCTCCTGGGCCAGCGCTGCCACATCTTGGTTGCGCTCACCGAGGCTGTTGACCAGGCGCAACATGGCGTTGGCACCGGCAACCACGCGGTCTGAGTGCGCCGCAAGAAGCTCATAGAACTCCCTGCGCTGTGGCATCAGGCTACTGAACATCGAATACTCCTGGGGGACTTGAATGGGGGCCGTGGGCGCCAGAGCATCCCGCCAAAAGCGGGCGCCTCTCGCCCGCCTTGGGGGTCAGCGGCCGGATTTTGCCCTTGTCAACAAGGGCTAGTGCTGATTTGTGTCACCGTGATGACGACAAACCACATATTTTCGCATCCCCGGCCACCCGCCGGCCTCGGGAGCGCACTCAAACCCTCATCCAGGGGTGAAAACAACAGGCAGCCGGCGCCTCGCACCGCCCGACCGAAAGCGAAAAAAAAACCGCCTTCACGTGAAGGCGGCCGGCTTGGAGGGCGCGGGGCGGGTCAGGTCTTGCTAGCTGAGCAGTTGCTCGACATCGCTGGTCACATCGCCCGCGGCCGTGATCTTGGCCTCCAGGAAGGCCAGGTCCAGGTGCAGGTGCTCGACCAGTTCGGGCACCGCCACCAGCAGGGACTGGCTGGGGTTGTCATGGTGCTCGGCCGCGTCGGCCAGCACCTCGGCCAGATGCAGCACGGCCGCCATCAGCGAAAAGGGGCGGATCTCCATCGGCGTGTCGGCGTCCTTGAAGGCCTCGACCATGGGCGCCGGGAAATGCCAGTGCGCGGCCAGGCAGGCGGTGACGTCAGCATGGGTGCAGCCAAAGCGGTGCATCTCCAGCGAGAAGCGGCTGCCCGGCTCGGCCGCATGGGCCTCGACATCGGCCACCAGCTCGGGGTCGCGCAGCGCCATCAAGAGCTGGCCGGTGCGCAGCATCAGGCCCGACAGATAAGCCGTGTCGGCATCGAGCTGCAGCATGCGGCTGAGGATGCGCGAGTAGGCCGCGGTGGCAATGCTGTGGCGCCAGAACAGGGTGCGGTCCAGGCCAGGGATGACCGGGAAGGCGCTGGAGAGGCAGGCGGCCAGCGAGAGATTGCGCAAGGTCTCCATGCCCAGCGCAGCGGCCGCGTCGTTGAGGCTGGAGATCTGGTGCGAGGGGCTGTAGCGCGCCGAGTTGGCCAGGCGCAGGACCTTGGCCGCCAGGGCGGCGTCCTTGCCGATCAGATCGGCAACGGCACCGAGGCTGATGTTCTCGTCGTCAAAGCTGCGAATCAAGCGGCTGGCCACCTCGGGCATGGTGGGCAGGGCATTGTTCTTCTCGAAGAATTTTTCGGCGGCTGCCATGGCTGCTGCGGTCACATTGCTCTCCTGGCTGAACGGGTCGACGGGCCCGTGTTCGCTTGCAGTCTAAGTGAGGGCTTGGCCGCTTCAAAGCCTGCAAATGCGCCGCGAAGGCGGTGTATTCATGCTGGAGCCAACAATGCACGTTTGCGCGGCGCTTGCCGCCGGCTGGCGCCGGCTTCAGCCCTGGGCCAGGCTCTGCAGCGCCGCCAGATTGAGCAGCTTGATGGAGTAGCCGCGCACCTCGATCAGGCCGGCGCTCATCAGCTGGCGCAGCAGGCGCGAGAGGGTCTCAGGCGTGATGGCCAGCTGGGCGGCCAGCTCGCGCTTGCGCTCGCGAAGGGCCACCTCTTCACCGCTGGCCGGGCTGCGTTGCAGCAGCCAGGTGGCCAGGCGCTTTTGCGCGTCCTTGGCCATCAAATCATGGGCCGCACCGGTCAGGTTCTGCACCGACTGGGCCAGGCATTGCAGCAAACGCTCGCTCATCACCGGATGGCGGTTCAGCAGCACCCGCACGCCGCTGACCGGCAGCTCCAGCAGGCGCGCCGGCATCAAGGCCTGGGCGTCCTGGGTGCGGCCTTTTTCCAGCCAGGCGCTGCTGTTGTCCAGCCACTGCGGGCCATGGATGGCGCGCTCGAGCTGGAACTGGCCGCCCTGCCCCGGCATGGCCGGCGCCGCGGCACTGCCGCTGGCATGGGTGCCCAGGCCGACCGCCCCTTCGAGCACGGCCACCAGGGTGTCGGCCGGATCGCCACGCTTGAAGGCACAGGCGCCGCTGCACAGGCTGCGCACCCGAGCCAGTTCCTGCAGACCCCGCAGCTCATCGGCCGCCAGACGTGGGGGGCCGAACAGCGTGGTCCACACCGAGGCCGGCACCAGCGAGGGCGCAGCAGCAGGGGTCGGCGTGGCGGGAGTGAGGACCTTGTCCAAGATGGGCAACGACATGAGTGGCATGAGAACGATGGCTGCCACTGTCGGCCAGAAGCGCGGCTTTGTCTTTGAGCAAGGTCAAAGCATGCGGAGCTAGGCCGGCGCCAGGCGCTGCCGCCTCGGACGATCACGCAAAGGATCACTCACAGAATCAGCAAGGCGCGAAAGTCGTTGACATTGGTGAAGCTGGGCCCGGTGATCAAGAGATCGCCCAGAGGCGCGAAGAAACCGCGGGCGTTGTGGGCATCCAGCTCGGCGCGGGGATTCAGACCCAGGGCACGGGCGCGGGCCAGGCTGCTGGGCGTGAGGAAGGCGCCGGCGTTGTCACCGACACCATCGATGCCATCGGTGTCGGCCGAGAGCCCGTAGACGCCGGCCTCGCCATCGAGGGCGATGGCGCAGGCCAGCAAGAACTCGGTGGCCCGGCCGCCCTGCCCGAGCGCTTGCCCCGATGGCGGGGGCTTCACGGTGACCGTGGTCTCGCCACCCGAGATCAGCACACAGGGCTTGGCAAAAAGCTGGCCGCGCCGAGCCACCGCGCGGGCCAGCGCCGCATGCACACGGCCCACCTCGCGCGCCTCGCCCTCGATCTCGTCGCTGAGGATGTGAGCGGCCAGTCCCAGCGCGCGAGCGGCCTCGGCCGCCGCTTCCAGGCTCATCTGCGGCGTGGCCAGCATGTGCAGCCGCTGCTGGGCCCAGAAGGCCTCGCCCGGCTTGACCGTCTCGAAGGCGCCCGACTCCAAGCCGGCGCGCGCCGCAGCCGGCAGGCTCAGGCGGTAGCGGGCGCAAATGGCCAGGGCATCGCGGCAGCTGCTGGCATCGGCCACCGTGGGGCCGGAGGCGATCACGCCGGGTTCATCGCCGGGCACATCGCTGATCAAGAGGGTCAGGACTTGCGCGGGCGCGCAAGCCGCCGCCAGGCGCCCGCCCTTGATGGCCGAAAGGTGCTTGCGCACGCAGTTCATCTCGCCGATCGAAGCGCCGCTGTGCAGCAGGGCCCGGTTCAGCGCCTGCTTGTCGGCCAGGCTCAGGCCCGAGGCCGGCAGGCTCAGCAGGGAGGAGCCCCCGCCCGAGATCAGGCAGATCACCAGATCGTCGGCACTCAGGCCCTGGCACAGGGCCAGCATGCGCTGCGCCGCGGCCTGGCCTGCGGCGTCGGGCACCGGGTGGGCCGCTTCGACCAGCTCGAGGCGCCGCGGCCGGTAGCCCGGCGGGGTGTGGCCATAGGCCGTGATCACCAGGCCCGACACGGGCGCGTCGGCCGGCCATTGCGACTGCAAAGCGGCCTCCAGCGCCTGCGCCATGGCGCCGGCCGCCTTGCCGGCCCCGAGCACCAGGGTGCGGCCACGCGGTGGCGCGGGCGGCAGCTCGGCCGCCAGGGTGCGCGCCGGCAAGGCGCGGTCCACGGCCGCCTGGTAGAGCTGGCGCAGCAAAGCCTTGGGGTCGGGAAGGGTCAAGGCTGGGCTCCGGCCTCGAACCAGCGGCCCAGCAGGGCGCGCTCCGCGTCGGTGATCTGGGTGGCGTTGTTCATGGGCATGAGTTTTTGCACCACGGCCTGCTGGTAGAGCGCCTGGGCGTTGTGACGAATCAGCTCGGGGCTGTGCAGCTGCACCCCCTTCTGCGCCAATTGTGCGTTATGGCACATCACACAGCGCTGCGTGACGATGGCTTGCACCTCGGCCATGCCCGGGGCCGCAGGAGCTGATGCCGCTGCTGCTGAAGCATCGGGAGCCGGCGCCGGCCGCGGCGCCATCCAGACGATCAAGCCCGCCAGCAGGGCCAGCGCGGCTGCCACAAAACGCCAGTCCTGCACGCCTTTGTGGCGCTGGACGAAGAACACCCGCACCAGCACGCCCACCGCCATCAGCAGCACCAGCACCAGCCAGTTCTGGGCATGGCTGTAGAGCATGCCGTAGTGGTTGGACAGCATGGCAATCAGCACCGGCAGGGTGAAATAAGTGTTGTGCACGCTGCGCTGCTTGCCGCGCTGGCCGAACACCGGGCTGACCGGCCGGCCGGCGCGCATGTCGGCAATCACCTGCTTCTGGCCCGGGATGATCCAGAACAGCACATTGGCGCTCATCATCGTGGCCAGCATGGCGCCAATGATCAGAAAGGCCGCACGGCCGGCAAACAGCTGGCTGGCCGCCCAGCTGGCGCCGACGACAAAGACCGCAATCAGGCCCAGCACCCGGCCGTCGTTGCCGATGCTGCCATCGGCCTTGTGGCCGAAGCGGCGGCAGATCTGGTCGTAGACCAACCAGCCCGAGGCCAGAAAGCCCAGGGCCGCAGCCACAGCGGCCGGCGCACTCCAGGCATGGACGCGGGGATCGATCAGATAGGTGTTGGCGTTGGCCAGGTACAGCAGCACAAAGAGCGCGAAGCCGCTGATCCAGGTCCAGTAGCTTTCCCAGTAGAACCAGTGCAGCTGCTGCGGCAGATCGGGCGGCGCCACCATGTACTTCTGCGGGTTGTAGAAGCCGCCGCCGTGCACGGCCCAGAGCTCGCCATCCACGCCTCGCGCGCGCAGCTCGGGCGCGCTGGGTTTTTGCAGATGGTTGTCCAGCCAGACGAAGTAGAAGGAGGCGCCGATCCAGGCAATGCCGACGATGACGTGCAGCCAGCGCAGCAGCAAGGCAGCCCAGTCCAGCAGATGGGCGGGCGAGAAAACATCCATGGTTGAAGCGGTTCCGAGTCAGAGGCGGCTCACCACAGGCGGGCGCTGTGAGCTGCAATCCCTGTCGCGTGGGGCCAGTGCAAAGCCTGGCCCGACTCCTCTGCCCGCCGCCGCGGGGCAGCCGGGCCGCGCGGCGCGCCGGCAGCGCTCCGCTGCGACGAGTGGGCAAAGTGTATACAGTTCCGCCCCACCCGCCTGTTCGGGTTTTCTTTCAGTCGACGCTCTGACAGGCCCGGAACGCCATGCTCAACGGCGCTTGGCTTTGGCCTTCGCCGCTGGCTTGGGGCCTGACTTGGCGGCCGGCTTGACTGCAGCCCCGGCCTGCAGTGCCTCGGCGCCCGTGCGGGGCCGATCCGCGCGCAGCGCCCGCCCGGGTAGCAGGCGTGCGGCCAGGTCGGCCAGGCCGGCCGCGGTGCGCTCCAGCGCCTCGTCACGGTAGCGCACCAGGGCCAAGGCATCGTGGAAGCGTGAGAGCCGCTCCAGCCGGTTGACCATGGCTTCCAGCTGCGCCGGCCGGGCGCTGACGCCGTCCAGCGCTTGCAGATAGGCACTGGCGAGATCTTCCTGCGCGCGCCGCCCTTCTTCGCCGGCACGCCCCAGGCTGCCGTCAAGCAGGCGCTCGACCAGCAAGGCTTCGGGCTGGATCAGCAAGTCCCAGGGGCTGGGCTCGATGGCGAACTTCTGCGCCGCATCGCGCCGGCATTGCTGGGCCAGGGCGATGGCCGCGTCGCGCTGGGCCGGGCTCTGCCAATCGGTCAGGGCATCCAGGGCCAGGCGGTAGAGCGCATGGCAGGCGCTGAAGCTATCGCTACCCGGCTGCCCCTCGCCGGCCTTGTAGGCCGCCACGCTGTTCTGCAAGGCCTGGTCCATCAAGCGCGCGGCCTCATCGGCCGCCGCCATGTCCAGTTGGCCGCTGAGCAAGCGCCGCGCCTGCAAGCTGGCCAGGCGCTGCCAGGCGCTGCCGCGCAAGGCCGTGCGCTCGGAGTGGTTGGAGGCCGGAAGCGCGTCCTGCGCTGCAGCGGCCGGCCCGGCCAGCAAGACATCGAGGCCGTCGAGGCGGCGCAGGGCCAGCTCGATCAGGCCGGTGTCCAGAGGCTCGGCTGCTTGAGAGCCAGGCTTGCCCGCCTTGCCCGCCTGGGTCGAGCGGCTCAGCGCGTCGACCGCCTGCGCCTCGCCGAGGCGCGTCTCCACATCGACCAGTTTTTCCAGATCCGAAATCGGCACGGCGCCGCTGCGATCCACTGCCTGCACCGCGCGCAGCAAGGCCTCGCGCGCCTGCTCCAGCTGGCCCAGCTCCATCCAGGTGCGGCCCAACGCCGACTGCAGCTGCGGCAGCTCCAGCCAACCGGCCGGGCAGCGCCGGTCCAGGGTGTCCTGCACACGCTGGCCCAAGGCCTCAAGCTCACGCGCACTCAGGTGATCGCGGCGGCGCGAGAGATCCGCCCGCAGCCGTGCCAGCTCGTCCAGCCATTCCTCGGGCGAGACGAACAGGGGCGGGCCTCCACCCTCGCCCGCATCTGCACGGCGGGCCTCGTCCCCGCCCTGCCCCTGTGGTTCAGCCATCCAGCCCGGGTCGCCATAGGCCTGGAAGGCGCCCCAGGTGATGTCCTCGGGGTGGCTGTCCCAGACCGCACGGCGGGCCCGGAAGACGGCATCGCCAAAGCTCTGGCGGCGCAGCAGCAGCTGCTCGTAGAAGACCTGGCCGAAGCGCCGCGCCGATTCATCGTTAACAGCCCAGCCGGCGACGATGACACAGCGCACGCCGATCTCGATCAGCTCGCGAGCCACGCTGGCGGCCAGCTTGTTGCTGCCCTGGCCCTTGCCGGCCGGGTCCACCTGGCCGAGGTGGCAGCAGTTCAGGAACACCAGCTCGGGCACGGTCTCCATGGCCTCGATCTCGGCGGCAGTGATCAAGAGACCGTCCGAAAGCAGCACGCCGCTGCGCGCCTGACCATCGGCATGCGTGAGGTTGAACACCCCGTGGGCCGAGATGTGCAGCAAGCGCCAGGGCTGGCTGTACAGCTTGGCCAACACATCGCTGGCCCGAAGCCAGTTGCCGACCTGGGACTCGACCTCGTAGCCGATGCGGCTCAGCAAAGCCGTGATCTGCTGGCCCTCGGCTTCGGCGCCGGGCAGATCCGGCGGTGCCGCGCTGGGCTGGCCGCCGATCAGCGGGAAGCCCTTGGCAAAGCCCTCGCTGCTGGGGTTGGCGATCACCAGCGCGCGCCGGCCGCTGCCCTGGCGCACGACATTGCGGAATCGTGGCGAGGCCAGCTGGCGCACCACAGCCGTGCGCAGGGCCAGAGGCAGCTTTTCCTCGGCCGGGCGCTCGGGGTTGTCACCGAGCAGCAGCTCCCAGGGCAGGTTGGCGGTGTAGGCATCGACCACCAGCACCACCCGGTCCAATTGCCGAGCGGCGTCCTTGAAGTCATGCGGCACCATCAGCTGGAACAGCAGGCGGCCGAAATCTTCATTCCAGATCGGATTGCCGATCTGCTGGCTGACCAACTGCTCAATCAGGCCCGGCTGCCGCTGCAGCGCCACCGATTCGGCCCGGGCGCGCTGGCCGACATAGGTGTAGCGCAGGCGCTGGGCGAGCGCTGCGGCATTGTTGCCGGCCGGAGCGGGGGCATCGGCGCTGCGGTCGGCATCGGCGACGATCAGGCGCGGCCAGTAGCTGGCACTGCCGGCATCGAAGAGGCGCGAGCGCAGGCCCTCGCCCTGCTGCAGCTCACCGCGGCAGAGCAAGGAAGTGCCCTGGCGCTCGGCCTGGTCACTCAGCGTGGCGCTGAGCTGGCGCAAGGCATAGGTGGCGCTGATGGCGGTGTCGAGGTAGAGCTCGATCAAATCCAAGCGGCCGATGCGGATGTTGAGACCGGTGGTGGCGAAGAAGCGCGCATTGGCCTCCATCACGCCGCGCACCAGAGCCTCGACCGAAGCCGCCACGGTCAGATTGGCCGAAGAGTTGTAACCCAGCAGCAGGCTGGCCAGGGTCAGCTCTCGCTCGCCCTTGCCCAGCACATCGATGACCTGCAGCAGGTAGCGCAGCGCGCCGGTGCGCACCGCCTCGGTCAGGTCGGCCGGGTTGAGTGGCACATCGTAAGAACCCAGGCCGGTCACCACGGCACCACTGAGGTTGCCGCGGCGGCGCTCGGCATCACCGGGCACGCGCAGCACCACCACGGCAGAACCGCGGCTGCCGGCATACAGGCCCAGGCTGTGGCGCTCGCTGAGTTCACCGCTGAGCAGCTCGCGGTCAATCAGGCTCTCGGCACCGGCAATCGGGTCGCGCAGGTAGTGGCCCACCATGATGGGATCGGTCACGAAACGCAGATCCATGGCGCGCACCTGGACCTCCAGCCGTCGCTTGGTGCGGGCCGGTACGCGGTCGCGGGCCGAGGCGCCGAGCAGGCCGCGCAGCAAGGCATCGGGGTCCTCGGCGCTCGGCGGGCCGGCGTCGTAATGGGTGGGCATGGCCTGCTCGATGGCACGCTGGGCCGGCGGGTTGACGGCCAGGCGGGCGGTCTGCCCCGAGGTCAGCAGCTCCACCAGCGCCGGGAAATGGGCCGGCGTGGCCAGCAGGTCACCATGCGCGGCCGGCATGTAGAAGAAGCGGCCGATGCCGCCGATGCGGCCGGAGTCCCAGCTGACCGTGCCATCGCCACGGGTGGTGCCCACCATCTTGAGCCGGCGAGAGTTGTCCGTGCCTTCGATGCGAATGCCGCATGGCGTGTTGGGCGCCTGGCCAAAGATGTAGACGCTCTTGCTCGCGTAGGCCAGAGGCAGGCTGGGCAGCCCCGGGCCATCCTGCTGCCACAACCAGCTGGCAGCATCCAGCACGGGCTGGGGCGGGGTGCCGGCGCGACCGTTGCCGAACCAGAAATCGCGCACCAGGCCCTTGAGCTCGGCCCAGGTCTCGGCCTGTTGGTAGGCCAGGCTGACGCCCCCCTCGGGCAGGCCCTGGAAGGTGTCAACAAAGCCAGGCTTGGGCAGCAGCTGCAGAGCGCCGCGAAAGCCGGCAATGATGTCCAGCACCTCCTGCATATCGTGGGTCATGTCCAGGCGCACCAGGGTGCGCAAGGTGTCGCCTTTGCCGATCAGGTTCTCGACCATGGAGTGCGCGCCCTGGTGCGGCGTGCCCAGCATCAGCAGGCGGGCGCCCTCGCGCGCCATCAAGCCGTCCATCACCGCGCGGCGCTTGTGGATGCAGGCACGCACCACCAGGCCACCCATGCTGTGGGCCAGCAGGCGAATGGGTTGGTCGCTTTCCTTGAGCAGGCGATCGAGGAACTGCCCCAGGCGCTCGGCCAGCACGTCAAGCGGCTGGCGCCAGTCGTAGGGGAAAGGCTCGACCCGGTGGCTCTTGCTCAGGTGCTCGCACAGCTTGCCGTAGAACATGGCGAACAGCTCTTCGGCCTCCACCCCCGCTCCCCCCTCCTGCCAGGCCAGCTTTTCCAGGCCACCGGCGGCAATGTCCAGGGGATCGAACCAGACCCGGTCCTTGGGGCCGGCGCGCAGATGCGAGCCCATCACGCCGGGCAACACCACGACGATGGGCCGCGTGTCCGCGCCCACCGCGCGGCTGCTGCTGGCCGCCAGGGCGGCGGCCATGGCCGCGGCAAAGTCGGCCTGAGCCGGCAGGTCGTGAAAGTTGGGCAGCCGGGCTGGCTCGCTGTGGGTCAGCCAGTCGCGCAAGGCGCTGCGTGTGTCGGCATTGACGAAATAGCGGAAGTGCGAAACATCGGCACCGCGATCGAACAGCACCCGGGCCGAAAGCTTCGGGGCGATGCCGGCCAGCATGGCGCTGGTGTTGACGACCAGGTCGTTGTCGTCCATGTCGAAGAGCAGGTAGTCGGTCAACATCACGCCAACCCGGCGCAAGAGGCCGCCGCCCTCGATATCACCGGCAATCACCGCCATCTGCGTGCCGGGCCGCACCGGCGCTTCGCGCAGCAGGCGGGCCAGCGGCGAATCGGGCAGCATGGCCTCGATGCCGGGCACCAGATGGGCATCGGTGCGGTTCTTGGCGATCTCGATCACCACGCGCTTGAAGGCCGAGTACAGCGGGCTGCCGAAGAACACCGGCACGCGGCCGATCAGGCTCAGCAGGCCGGAGAGAAAGACATCGAAATTGCCGCTGGCCAGCTTGGTGCCGCTGGCCGGCGAGGCGGCACGCACATAGCGCTGCACCACCAGGCGGCGCTCACGCAGCACCCGGGCCAGGGTGCGCAGCTGCTCGCGCTGCTCGGCATGTCCTGCATCCAGCTCAGCGCGGATGCGCTGGTTCTCCGCTTCATCGGCCACGCCCGTGCCTTCGAAGGCATAGGCATAACGCTCGATCAGATCGTCAAATTTGTCCAGGCAGAGCAGATCGGCCACCAGGCCGCCGCGGGAGTGCGAGACCAGGTTGACATGGGCGCCGATGGGCAGGGAGCGCGCCAGGGCGATCGCATTCTCGATCGGGCTTTCGGACAGGGTGCGGTGCTCGAAGGCAAAGATGCCGCCGCGGAAGCGCGCCTCCAGCGCCCCCCAGAGATCGCGGTCGCCGTTGCGCAGCTCGCCAAAGCTGCCCAGCGAGCTGGAACCGGTGCCATGCACAAACACCAGCATGGGCTGGGCCGTGGCCGGGTCCACCGGCGTGAGCAGGTCCAGGCCGTGCGGGGCCAGGTCTTGCGCTTTGCCGGTGGCCGAGACCCAGCGGTACAGCCCGGGCTCCTGGTCCAGCTGGCACTCGATGGCCCACATCAGCGCCCGGGTGCCGGCCCAGGTGACGCCGAGCTCGGCCTTGTCCGCCAGCTTGCTCAGAGCCAGCTTGATGATGGCATCAGGCTTGTCGCCGGCCGCGAAGGTGAAGACCCTGCTGATCAGGCCGCCGACGGCCTCGCCCAGGCCGCGGCTGGGGGCGGCGCCTTGCTGGCGCAGCTGCTCCAGCAGGATGGCACCTGTCGCAGGGTCGAGCAACTCGGGGTGGCTCAGGCGCAGGCTTTGCTGCAGGCGTGCGGCACTGGTGATCAGGCTGCTGCCATCGGCCAGCTCGATCAGCATCAGGGCATCCGGTGCCAGCGCAGCCTCATGCTGGGAGGCACCGGCCACGCTGCTGCGCGCGGCCGGGCTGGTCTCGAAGCTGGCCAGGGGCTGGAGGTAGCCGGCCGGAAAAAACACATCGCCCTGCTCTTGTGGCGTGCCCGCCGCGCGGGTGGCTGGCATCAGCAGCTGAGGCAGCTGAGCCTGGCCGCTGGCGCGGGCACTGAGGCGCAGAGGGATGGGGGCGGCGGCAGCGGGCATGGCGGGCTCCAGCAAGGCTCAGACAGTGAAAGGCTTTTGCGCAAGAAAGGCCGCAGCCGGCCCCAGGACGAAGAGATTGGGCGACTGGCTGGGTGGCAGACCGGCGCGGATGCGGGCATGGAAGGCCGAGTAATTGCCGCTGAAGGTGCCGTTGTTCCAGACCTTGAGCAATTGGCCGGTGAAAGCGCCGTTGTGCGGACCGTCCATCGAGGTCTGGTTGTCCTGGCAGCCCGAGATCAAGAGCACGGCCGGCCGGAAGCGCCCCACCAGCTTGCTGGCCTGCGCCGCGGCCCCCACCAAAGCCAGGGCTGCATCGGGGTCCACAGGTGCGGCCGAAGCCGCCCTGGCCGCCGCCTTCATCACATCGTCCTGCAGCTTGTCGTAGAAGGCCTGGTGCTCGCGGTAGACGCGGTTGGCCACTTCTTCGGGCATGAGCTTGGGGCGCTGGTCCGGCGGCGGCGGCGGCGGTGGGAAGGCGCGTGTGACGCTGCCGCTGTGGCAGCTGTCGGACAGCACCAGGATGCGCACACCGGCGGCAAAGCGGCTGAGCTCGAAATAGAGCTCGTCATCGATCAGTTGGCCGTCAAACAGGCACCAGGTCTCGTCCTTCTTGTCCGGCTCGTCGCCATTGCTGTCGGCCACCTGGCCGCCATGGCCGGAGTAGCTGAGCAGGAAGAAATCACCCGCCTTCAAGCTCTTGGCCGCCGCACGCATCTGTGCCAGCACGGCCGCGCGCGTCGCCTTTTGCGTGAGCAGCACCGCGGGTTTGGCGATGCCCTGGGCTTTGGCTATGGCCGCCATGTCCTGGGCATCGAACTCGCAGGCCGCCAGCGGCCCGCTCCAGCCCCCGTAAGCCGCCGGGCTGACGGCATTCAGGCCGATGTGCAGGGACGCTGCCTTGGGTATGAGCAGCGGCTTGGAGGCGGCAGTTTTCTTGCTGGCCATGGTCGGATCTCCTGACAAAGATGAACGCGGAGGGTCTCGGATGAACGGCCAGCGATCTCAGCCCGAAGCGGCCGGCGCGGAGCCGGCGGCCATCTTGGGCGACATGCGAACAGGACGAAACCCCTAGGTTCAGATTGCCCAAACAGCCACGGGTTTCACCCAGGGTGCGCGGGCAACAAATCGCGCCAGGGAAAAAGAAAAGCCGCAGGGGCATGCCCTGCGGCTTTGCGTCGACTTCGTGCCCGTGAACGGCCCACAGGGCCGCAGCGCTCAGGCCCTGTTGCGGCGGCGACCCAGCCAGCCGATCACGCCCAAGCCGCTGAGCAGCAGGGCATAGGTTTGCGGCTCGGGCACGGCCGCCACGGCGGCGACACCGGTGTCGGTGAAGTCGGTGAAGATGCCGTCCACGCCCATCTTCAGATAGGCTTCCATTTCCTTTTGCGGGTCGTTGAAGCCCAGCATGGAGGCGTCGTTGCGGAAGGTCCAGGTGTGGACGAACAGGCCGTTAGCATGGGCCGCTTCGATCACGCCGGTGCTGCCGTCGATGCGGCGGTCCTGGCCG
Source organism: Paucibacter aquatile (assembly GCF_002885975.1). Taxonomy (NCBI): domain Bacteria; kingdom Pseudomonadati; phylum Pseudomonadota; class Betaproteobacteria; order Burkholderiales; family Sphaerotilaceae; genus Roseateles; species Kinneretia aquatilis. Next base: position 1,435,693 of record NZ_POSP01000003.1, read on the forward strand.
TTGACGATGCCATCACCGGTGCGGTCCACGCCGTCAGCCACGGTCTTGAGCAGATAGGGCTTCCAGGGGCCGACGCCGTCGGCATAGGTCGCGACGAAGGACAGGCCGACGTTGCTGACCAGATCGGCAAAGGTCAGCTTGCCATTGCGCACGGCCACATCGAAGGGGCGGTCGTAAGGTGCCACCAGAGACATCGAGCCGTCGGCATTGACGTCATCGGCATCAACCAGCTGCACCAACTTGATGTCCGTCTTGGTGTTCAGGTACTGCAGATTGCCGACTTCAAAGCTCTGGATGAAAACCGGTGCAGCGCCCGTGTTGCCGTAGGCAGCGTGCAGGGTCGAGACCAGCTTGTCTTCAAAGTAAGTCTTGCCGAAACCCAGGCTTTGCGAGACGCCCTGCATATAGGTCGAGTGCTTGAGCTCGGGATAGATGCCGATGGTGCGGCCGGTCTCGATGCTCTTGGCCTTGGCCAGCGCGATCACTTCGTCCAGGGTCGGGACCTTGAACTGGCCATCGAACTCGGTCGGGCGGCCGGCGCGGGTCTGCTTGGCGCCCAAGGTCTTCAGCTCGGCCAGAGTGAAGTCTTCGACGAAGAACTGGTTCTCGTACTTGACGCCATCGATAGTCTTGGTCGTCATGCGGTCGGCAAACTGGGCCAGCGAGCGCACATTGGTCGAATCGCCGATCACCGGCTCGTGGCGGGCCACCAGCACGCCGTCGCGCGTCATCACCAAGTCGGGCTCGATGTAGTTCGCGCCCATTTGGATGGCCTTGGCATAGCCTTCCAAGGTGTGCTCGGGCAGGTAGCCCGAGGCGCCGCGATGGGCGATCACCAGCGGAGCCTTGCCATCCAAGGTATTCCAGGCTTGTGCCGGCGCGGCGGCCAAGCCAGACAAAGCGGCCACAGCGGCCAGGACGGTGAAATTCAGATTCGTGTGCATGGGGGGGACTCTCCGGTCTACAACAACAAGACGTGAGCCATATTCCTCATTCCCCGTGAAAGTTCTCACCATGCCGATGAGCGATCATGAGCCAAACGGACTACTTTCAAACATCCAGCAGCAGATGTGGCAAGGGCTGGTTCTGGCACGAGGCAGCTCTTGGGTTTGCTCGGAAGGCCCTGCAGCCCGTGCCGCCACCGGGCTCATGGTTCCGGGGTCGGCCCTGGCGGGCCGACTTCCCTGAGCTGCTCGCGCCTCGGGGCTGGCGCATAACTCACTTCGCTCCCTGCGTTCGCTTCGTTCAGACAGAAGCGCCAAGTCAGTACTTGAAGCGCGCGTGACCGCGCGCGCCCCGAGGCGCTGCGCTGCTCGGCCCGGCACAAATCGCCCGGCAGCGGCACGGGCTGCAGGGCGCTTGCATCGCGGTCGACGTGCCTCATCAACGGTGGAACACGCCGAATCCGGAGGTGGCTCGGCCCGCCGATGGGCGATTTGTGCGCGGCCGAGGGCGCAGCGGAGCGGCTCAGGCGCGCGTACTCGCGCGCTTCAAGCTCTGACTCGGCGCCACTGTCTGACCGCAGTGAGCGCAGCGAACGGAGGGAGTTTGGCGCCGCTGAGCCGCGCAGTGAGCAACGAGGGGAGTCGGCTCGCAGAGCCGACCCGCGAACCATGAGCCCGGCGGCGGGGCGAGCCACCGCAGCGTGAGCGATCAGCGCAAGGGACGACCGCAAAGTGGCGTCACCGGCCAATCCGCAGCAGCAGTTGCGCCACCACCGAGACGGCAATCACCTCAGGCTGCTTCCCAGTGATGCCAGGCAGGCCGATCGGGCAATTCACCTGACCCAGCTCCGCTTCGCTGAAGCCACGCGCCAGCAGGCGCTGGCGGAAGCTCGCCCATTTGCTGGCACTGCCGATCAGGCCGATGAAGGGCAGATCGCCGCGCTCGCGCTGGCGCGCCAGACAGGCGGCGACGATGTCCAGATCCTCGGCATGGCTGAAGCTCATGATCAGCACCTGCGAGCCCGGAGCAAGACCTGGCACCGCCGCCTGCACCGGCTGCGAATGCTCGGCCAGATGGACCTGCGCCGCCAGCTCGGGCGGGAAGACCTCGTCGCGGCTGTCCAGCCATTGCAGCTCAAAGGGCAGATCGATCAAGAGCTTGACGATGGCCCGGCCGACATGGCCGCCGCCGAACAAGGCCACCGGTTGACGCGACTCCGGCGCCAACAGCCGAGCGCGCAGGCCGGCGATGTCTGCCGGCCCCAGGCGCTCGAAGCGCAGTTGCACCACGCCACCGCAGCATTGGCCCAGGCTGGGGCCCAGGGCATAGCGGCGCAGAACGCCGCCCGGCTCGGGTCCATTCGCAGCCAGCAAAGCCCGCGCTTCAGCACTGGCGTCAAACTCCAAGCGGCCGCCGCCAATGCTGCCAATCTGCCCGCCGGCACTGAGGGCCATCCAGGCGCCCAACTCGCGCGGCCCACTGCCCTGCACGTCGGCCACGCACACCAGCACCGCAGGCTGCCGCGTCAACAGCAATTCCAGCGCGGCGATCTCGCGGCTCAATGCACTCATGTCGATGGAATCCCGAGCCGCTCAGCTGCCACGGTAGGTGGAATAGCTCCAGGGGCTGAGCAGCAGCGGCACGTGGTAGTGCGAGCCCGCATCGGCAATTCCGAAATCCAGAGGCACTTCATCCAGAAAGGCCGGCTCCGGCAAGGCAACGGCGCGTGACTTGAAGTAAGCCGCCGCCGCAAACACCAGGCGGTAGCGGCCGGGCTGAAAGGCCTCACCCTCCAACAGCGGCGCCGGGGCGCGGCCATCGGCATTCAACGTCAGGCTGTGGAGCAGCTGCGGGCTGCCGCTGGCGTCCATGCGGTAGAGGCGCACGGCCATGCCGGCAGCCGGGCTGCCGTGCATGGTGTCCAGCACATGGGTGGTGAGCTTGCCCATCTAGGTCTCTCTTGGTGTGACTGAAGGCAAAGTGTATACACTTCGGCACACAATGCGAGCCAAAGCCCCGCCCCCTGCCCTTTCAAGCCCAGCAGCCGATGTGGAGCCGGCTTCGAGCACCGAGCGCATCGCGGCCGCCATCACCGCGGCCATCGTCGAGCGCCGCCTGATGCCGGGCACCAAGCTGGCCGAGCAGAAGCTGGCGGACATTTTTTCCGTCTCGCGCACCCTGGTGCGCCAGGCCCTGAACCAGCTCAGCCGCGACCGCCTGGTGACGCTGACGCCGGCGCGCGGCGCCTTTGTGGCCGAGCCCAGCGTCGAGGAAGCGCGCCAGGTCTTCGAGGTGCGGCGCATGCTGGAATCCAGCCTGCTGGCCCAGCTGGTCGAGCGCATCACGCCGGCCCAACTGGCCGAGCTGCGCCAGCATCTCAAGGCCGAGGCCCAGGCCATCGCCCGCACCGATGTGCCCGGCCGCACCCGCCTTCTGGCTGACTTTCACCGCCTGCTGGCGCGCATGCAGGGCAATGAGGTGCTGGCGCAGCTGCTCGGAGACTTGCTCTCGCGCAGCTCGCTGATCTCGCTGATGTACCAAAGCGACCACTCGGCCGCCGAGTCGCATGCCGAGCATGTGGCCCTGGTCGACGCGCTGGAAGCGCACGACAAGCGCGCGGTGCAAAAGCTGCTGCGCGATCACCTGGGCCATGTGGAAACCAGCCTGCGCCTGCAGCCGCGCGTGGCCGACCTGGCCCAGGCCCTGAAATCCTGAGCCCCACTCATCTGGAGCACCAAGACATGAGCTACCCCCGCGACCTGATCGGCTACGGCGCCCAGCCGCCGCAGGCCCAGTGGCCCGGCCAGGCCCGCCTCGCCCTGCAGTTCGTACTGAACTACGAAGAAGGCGGCGAGAACTCGGTACTGCACGGCGATGCCGGCAGCGAGCAGTTTTTGTCCGAGATGTTCAACCCGCCGGCCTTTCCGGCGCGGCATCTGAGCATGGAAGGCATTTACGAGTACGGCTCGCGCGTCGGCGTCTGGCGATTGCTGCGCGAGTTCGAGCGGCGCGGCCTGCCGCTGACCGTGTTCGGCGTGTCCATGGCCCTGGAGCGCCACCCCGAGCTTTGCAGTGCCTTGCAAAGCCTGGGCCATGAGGTGGCCTGCCACGGTTGGCGCTGGATCAGCTACCAGAACGTGGACGAGGCCACCGAGCGCGAGCACCTGCAGCGCGGCATGGACATCCTGACCCGCATGCTGGGCGAGCGCCCTCTGGGCTGGTACACCGGCCGCGACAGCCCGAACACCCGCCGCCTGGTGGCCGACTACGGCGGCTTCGAGTACGACAGCGATTACTACGGCGACGACCTGCCCTTCTGGCTGAACGTGCGCAAGAGTGACGGCAGCCTGGCGCCGCAGCTGGTGCTGCCCTACACACTCGACTGCAATGACATGCGCTTCGCCCTGCCTCAGGGTTTCAGCCATGGCGACGAGTTCTTCGAGTACCTGCGTGACAGCTTCGATGTGCTCTACGCCGAAGGCGCAGAGACGCCTCGCATGATGAGCGTGGGCATGCACTGCCGCCTGCTCGGTCGGCCCGGCCGCATGCGAGCGCTGCAGCGCTTTTTGGACCATGTGCAGCAACACGATCGCGTCTGGATCTGCCGCCGCATCGACATCGCCCGCCACTGGCGCGCCACCCACCCCTTCGACGCCAACACCGCTTTTGTCTGGGAACGCTGAGCCATGAGCCTGAACCTGAACACCCTGAACGCAGCCAGCGTCGAGGACTTCGTCGCCCTGCTGGACGGCGTCTACGAACACTCGCCCTGGATCGCCCGACGCGCCGCATCCGCACGGCCCCTGCTAAATCTGACGGCACTGAAGCAAGCCCTGGCCCAGGTCGTGCGCGAGGCCAGCGAGGCCGAGCAGCTGGGCTTGATCCGCGCCCACCCCGAGCTGGCCGGCAAGGCCATGCTGGCGCGCAGCCTGACGGCCGAATCCACCGGCGAGCAAAGCCGCGCGGGCCTGAGCGACTGCAGCCCCGAGGAATTCGCGCGCATCCAGCAGCTCAATGCCGACTACAACGCACGCTTCGGCTGGCCCTTCATCCTGGCCGTACGCGGTCCGCGGGGCCTGGGCCTGAGCCGGGCCGAGATCATCGCCACTTTTGCGCGCCGCCTGGCCCAACCGGCAGACGTCGAGCGGGCCGAGTGCCTGCGCCAGATCCACCGCATCGCCGAGATCCGCTTGAATGACAAGTTCGGGGTCGAACCCATCCTCGGCAACCGCATCTGGGATTGGGCGCAGGCGCTGGCCCAGCATTCCGAGCCGGGCTTCTGCGAGGCCGGCCAACTGACCGTCACCTACCTGACCGAGGCCCACCAGGCCGTGGCCGCCCAGCTGCAGACCTGGATGCGTGAGTGCGGCTTCGACGAGGTGGGCATCGATGCGGTCGGCAATGTCGTTGGCACTTATCACGGCGCCCGAGCCGAGGCGCCGCGCCTGCTGACCGGCAGCCACTACGACACCGTGCGCCATGCCGGCCCGCACGACGGCCGCCTCGGCGTGCTGCTGCCCATGGCCTGTGTGCGCGAGCTCCATGCCGCCGCGCGACGCCTGCCCTTTGCCATCGAGGTGGTGGCCTTCTCCGAGGAGGAAGGCCAACGCTATCCGGCCACCTTCCTGGGCTCCAGCGCCCTGACGGGACAGTTCGACCCGGCCTGGCTGGAACTGCAAGACCGCGAAGGCATCCCCATGCGCGCGGCCATGCAGGCCGCCGGCCTGCCCGGCACGATGGAGGCCATCACTGCGCTGGCGCGCGACCCCGCCCGCTACCTCGGCTTTGTCGAGGTGCACATCGAACAAGGCCCGGTGCTGCACGGGCAAGACCTGGCCCTGGGCGTGGTCACCTCCATCAACGGCAGCCGGCGCTACCTGGGCAAGGTGATCGGTCAGGCGGCGCACGCCGGCACCACGCCCATGGGCCAGCGGCGCGATGCGGCCGCTGCGGTGGCCGAGCTGCTGCTGTTTGTCGAGCAATGTGCAGCTGCCAGTGCAGGCACCGTGGGGACTGTGGGTCAGCTGCAAGTGCCAGCCGGCTCCATCAATGTGATCCCGGGCCGCTGCCAGTTCAGCCTGGACCTGCGCGCGCCCAGCGACGCCGCCCGCGACGCGCTGGACGCCGAGGTGCGCGAGGCGCTGATCCGCATCTGCGAGCGCCGTGGCCTGAGCTGGACGCTGCAGCCCACGCTGGCCGCCAATGCCGCGCCCAGCGACCCGAGCTGGCAAGCCCGCTGGGAACGCGCCGTGGCCGCCACCGGCTGCCGGGTCTTCCAACTCCCCTCAGGTGCTGGCCATGACGCGATGAGGCTGCATGAGCGCATGCCCCAGGCCATGCTCTTTGTGCGCGGCCAGAACGAGGGCATCAGCCACAACCCGCTGGAGTCGACGAACAACGACGACATCGAACTGGCCGCCCAGGCCTTTACCCACCTGCTCGATCATTTGGCCGCGGAGGGCCACACGCCATGACACACCCCATGACACAGGCCGCCCAGAACTACGCCAAGCTCGACGCTTGGATCGACGCCCATTTCGCCGAAGAAGTGCGCTATCTGCAAGCCCTGGTGCAGGTGCCCACCGACACACCGCCGGGCAATAACGCGCCCCATGCCGAGCGCACCGCCGAGCTGCTGGCGGCCATGGGCTTGACCGCGGAGAAGCATGCCGTGCCCGCCGAGCTGGTGCAGGCCCAGGGCATGGAGAGCATCACCAACCTGATCGTGCGCCGGCGCTATGCGGAGGGCGGGCCGGTGGTGGCGCTCAATGCCCACGGCGATGTGGTGCCGCCGGGCGAGGGCTGGAGCCATGGGCCCTACAGCGGCGAGATCGTCGATGGGCGCCTCTATGGCCGCGCGGCCGCCGTGAGCAAGAGCGATTTCGCCAGCTACACCTTTGCCTTGCGCGCGCTGGAGGCCCTGCAGGCCGAGGGCGCAGTCGCCCTGCGCGGCGGTCTGGAGCTGCACTTCACCTACGACGAGGAATTCGGCGGCGAGCTGGGCCCGGGCTGGCTGCTGAAGCAAGGCCTCAGCAAGCCCGACCTGCTGCTGGCCGCCGGCTTCAGCTACCAGGTGGTGACGGCGCACAACGGCTGCCTGCAGCTGGAGGTGACGGTGCACGGCCGCGCCTCGCACGCCGCCTACCCCAGCACCGGCATCGACGCGCTGCAAGGCGCGGTGGCCATTCTGCAAGTGCTCTACGCCCAGAACGATCTGTACCAGAAGATCAGCTCCGAGGTGCCCGGCATCAACCATCCCTACCTCAACGTCGGCCGCATCGAGGGCGGCAGCAACACCAATGTCGTGCCCGGCCGTGTAGTGTTCAAGCTCGACCGACGCATGATTCCCGAGGAAGACCCGGTGGCCGTGGAAGCCAATCTCCGTGAGCTGATTCGCGGCGCCGCGGCCCGCTGCGGCGGCAACGCTGCGGGCGTGACGGTGGACATCAAGCGCCTGCTGCTGGCCCGCTCGCTCAAGCCCCAGGCCGGCAACAAGCCGCTGGTCGAGGCCCTGCAGAAACATGGCGAGGCGGTCTTCGGCGAGCCCATCCCCACCTCGGGCACACCGCTCTACACCGATGTGCGGCTCTACGGCGAACACGGCATCCCGGCCGCCATCTACGGCGCCGGGCCGCGCACGGTGCTGGAGAGCAATGCCAAGCGGGCCGACGAGCACCTGCAGCTGGACGACCTGCGCCGCGCCACCCAGGTGATCGCGCGCAGCCTGCTGGACCTGCTGAGCGCCTGAGCACCGGAGCACTGTGGCCGGCCTGGGCCGGTACAAACGCAGCCCGGTTCATGCCAAACTGGGGGCCTTGCAACCGATGGTCGCACGCATCTTGGACCCGCGCCACGCACGTCTGCTGCTACCCGCCCTGGGCCTGGCATCCTGCCTCTGGCCCCACGGCGCGACCCTGGCCATGGGCCTTCCGCGCGCCACGCCTGCTCGGTTTGGCCCGCTCAAGCTGATCAGCTACTACGACTACCCGCCTTTCGTGACCTCGCCCCAGCAAGGCCTGAGCTTCGAGCTCGCCGGCTGGTTGCACATGCGCGCCGAGGGCCTGATCGAGGGAGTGGAGTTGGAGTTGCTGCCGCGCCGGCGGGTCGACATCCAGGTGCGCCAAGCGCAATGGGCCGGGCTCGTGCCCTGGGTTTCACCCGCCTGGTTCTCTTCGCCCGATCCAGCGCAAGCGCCGATCTGGTCCGCGGCGGTGATGAATGACGAGGATCTGGTTCTGTCACTCAAGCGCCAGCCCTTTGAGTTTGAAGGGCCGGCTTCCTTGCGCGGCCACAAGCTGGGCGGCGTCTACGGCCATGTCTACACCGATGCCGATCCCTTGGTGGCGAGCGGTGAGCTGCAGCGCCTGGACTCCTTCACGCAAGAAGCCAATTTGCGCATGTTGCTGCTGGGCCGGGTGGACCTGGCCTTTCTCTCGCGCAGCGGCCTGGCCTGGTGGCGCCAGCGCATCCCGGGGTTCGATGAGCTCGTCCACGTGGCGGCTCAACCGCGCATGCGCTACCAGCGTCATTTGATGATCTCGCGCGACCTGCCCGAGACCTTGCGCGAGCGCTTGTTGCAGCTGGCACAGACCATGGGCGGCGACAGCCAATGGCGCGAGGTGATGCGCCGTTATGGCCTGCTGGGCCAATCTGCCGAGTGGCTGAACATCGCCTGAAATCGACCCTGCCACAAACAGGGCTTGCCCGACTTCCGGCCCCGGCCGGAGGCCGCTCCTAGAATCCGCCTGCCATCCTTTTCTTACCCTGAAAGCTGCGAGCTGCCATCATGATGAACAAGTCCTTGCGTGCCACTCTCATTGCCGCCTCCCTGAGCCTGCTGGGCACCGCCTCGGCCTGGGCCCAGGTCGAAGTCAGCCAGCCCTGGGTGCGCGCCACCGTGGCGCCGCAAAAAGCCACCGGTGCCTTTGTGCAGCTCAAGGCCAAGAGCGACAGCCGCCTGGTCGAGGTGCGCTCCTCGGTGGCCGGCGTGGCCGAGATCCACGAAATGAAGATGGAAGGCAGCACCATGAAGATGCGTGCCGTTGAGGGCCTGGATCTGCCGGCCGGCCAGCTGGTCGAGCTCAAGCCGGGCAGCTTCCACATCATGCTCATGGACCTGAAGAAGCCGCTGGCCGCCGGCGAGGCCGTGGACCTGACCCTGGTGTTCGAAGGCCGCGACAAGAAGCGCGTGGAACAGGAGATCAAGGCCGAGGCCCGCGCCATGGGCAAGCCGGCCGCTGCCGAGCACGCCCACAAGCACTGACAATGACCCAGCGCAAGCGGCCGGCCCCGGCCCTTTGCCTACAATCGCGCCCGTGCTTCACCTGACCCCGCTCCGCCGCCATGCCCGCTTCTTCAGCGGCTGGGTGGCCTGCTGCGTGCTGCTGATGGCGCTGGCGCCGGCCTTGGGCCAGCTGCTGGGCGCCCTGCGCGGCGAACCCAGCAGCTGGAGCCAGATCTGCCGCAGCAGTGTGGTCTCGCCCCGCGCGCAGCAATCGGTGCTGGCCGCGCGCCAGGCGGCGGACAAGGATTCGCTGCACGGCCTCTTCCACCATTGCCCGGCCTGCGATCTGCAGGCCCAGCAGGCGGCTGCACCGCCGCCAGCGCAGCAGGCCCTGCCCCTGCTCGGCTCACCCCGCCAGGCCATGCCGGTGCGCTTCCTCAGCGCGCCGCGGAGCATGCATGCCTGGGCGCCGCCGCAATCACGCGCGCCACCCACCGCGGCCTGATCCACCGCATGCGGCTGGCCTTTGGCCGCCGCCCTGGCTCTGACCCGGACCGCCGCTCTCGCAGCGGCCCCGCCAGCCCTTGATTGATTGATCTGCCACAGCCGCCGCGCTGTGCGCACTGCCACCCGGATTCCGCTCCATGTCGTCCCCTATTTTTGCCGGCCACTGTGCCGCCCTGCCCCACCGTCGCACGCTCGTACTCGCACTGTCTGCCCTCTTCCCGCTTGGCGCCGCCCAGGCCCAAGGCGTTGCCACCGACCAGCAGCTCGCCCCGGTGCTGATCACCGGCGCTTCGCTGCGCTCCGGCCTGGCCGCCCATCTGCCCAGCAACAGCGTCAGCAAGACCGCCGAGGACCTGCGCGATCAGAACCTCTTCAACCCTGAGGACGCGCTGAAATACCTGCCCAACACCAGCATCCGCAAGCGCTATATCGGTGACCGCAACTCGATGATCGGCGGCCGCAGCTTCGGCACCCTGCAACCGGGCCGCGGCCTGGCCTATGTGGACGGCTACCTGATCAGCAACTTCCTCGGTCGCTTTGACGGCCCGCGCTGGAACATGATCACGCCCGAGGCGATCGCTCGCGTCGACATGCTCTATGGCCCCTTCTCGGCCATTTACCCCGGCAACTCGATCGGCACCACGGTGGTGACGACCGAGCGCGAGCCGCGCGGCTTGGAAGCCTCAGCAAGGCTGACCGGCTACAGCCAGCGCTTCTCGCAGTACGGCCAGGCCGACAGCTACGGCGGCCACCAGCTCTCGGCCTATGTCGGCAACCGCCTGGATTCGGGCCTCTGGTACACGGCCAGCTTGAACCATCAGAACTCGACCTCGCAGCCGATGAACTACTACAGCGCCGGCGTGAACGCCAAGACCGGCGCCTTCGACCCGGCCAAACCGGGCGACAAGATCGTCACCGGCATCGTCTACGACCGCGACCCCAAGGGCGCGGCACGCGCCGTCTTCGGCGCCAGCGGTGGCGCCATCGACCACACGGTGCAGGACATGCTCAAGCTGAAGGCGGGCTATGCCTTCACACCCGAGCTGATGGCCAGCGCCATGCTGGGCCTGTGGACCAATGACACGCAGAACAGCAACCGGCCGTTCTTGCGCGACGCGGCCGGCCACACCGTCTGGTCGGGCGCGGTCAGCGACGGCGTGAATCGCTTCGTCATCCCGGACAGCGCCTTCGCGCCGTCCAGCCGCGACGAACTGCACCGCCACGGCGGCCTGACCCTGAAGACCCGCTACGCCAGCGGCTGGAATGCCTCCCTGGTCTATTCCAACTACCGCATCCTGCGCGATATCGCGGCCCAGGCGAACCTGCCCGAGCCGCAGGCCCAAGCCGGCGGCGAAGGCCTGTGGACGCGCCGCGACGGCACCGGCTGGAACACCCTGGAGCTGCAGGCCGCCTACAGCCCGGTGGCCGGCGACTGGGGTGATGGCCGCCATGCCCTGACCCTGGGTCTGCATCGCAATGCCTACCTGCTCAACAGCCCCAGCCGCAAGGCGCCGAACTGGCTGAGCGGCGAGACGGTGCTGACGCAAAGCTACAGCGGCCGCAGCGAGGTGATTGCCGCCTACGCGCAGGACGCATGGAAGCTGCAGCAAGACCTGACCCTGACCCTGGGTCTGCGCCAGGAGCAGTTCCGCACGACGGACGGCCTGCAGCTGCTGCGCGTCGCTAGCTGCAAGGCGGAGGCCGGTGCGCAATGCCAGGCCATGGGCGACGGCAGCTTCCAGCGCAGCCTGCCCTATGCCGAGCGCAAGCTCAGCGGCGCCTCGCCCAAGGCTTCGCTCGCCTGGATGGCCCAGCCCGATCTGACGCTGAAAGCCAGCTTCGGCCGTGGCGTGCGCTTCCCCAATGTGGAAGAGCTGTACAACGGCACCTTCACCGCCACCTCGCAAACCCAGAGCGACCCGAACCTGAAGGCCGAGCGCTCAAACGCACTGGAGTTCAGCGCCGAAAAGGACTGGGAGCTGCAGCGCCTGCGCGTCTCGCTGTTCCATGACGATGTGCGCGACGCCATCCTGCGCCAGAGCGACACCAGCGTGCTGCCCAGCGTGACCCGGGTCTCCAATGTGGACCGGGTGCGCACCTACGGCCTGGAGCTGGTCTGGCAGACCCAGGATCTGTTCATCCAGGGCCTGAGCCTTGATGTCAACGCGGCCTTTGCCCATTCCAAAGTGCTGGCCAATGCACGTGACCCGCAAAGCGTGGGCAAATGGTGGCTGCGTGTGCCCAAGGTCCGCGCCAATGTGCTGGCTGCCTACCGGCCGAACAGCCGCTGGATGGCCAGCCTCGGCCTGCGCCACTCGGGCCGCGCCTACAACGACAGCTACAACCTCGACAGCAATCCGAATGTCTACGGCGGCGTCTCGTCCTTCACCTTTGTGGACCTGCGCTGCAGCGTCCAGCTGAGCCCCAAGTTCGAGCTGGCCCTGGGTCTGGACAATGCCACGGACCGCCGTGGCTACCAGGCCCACCCCTACCCCGGCCGCACCCTGTTCACCGAAATCCGGGCCCGCTACTGAGTGAAGAAGGGATCCACATGACGACACGATTGCACAGACTCTGCGCCGCTTTCAGCCTGGCGGCCACGCTGCTGCCGGCCGCCTGGGCGCAGCATGGCGGAGACCACGCCGCGGCGGCAGCCCGGCCGGCCAAGACCGGCAAGCCCGCCTTGGCCGTGGGCGCGGCCTTCTCGCCCGCGGGCGAACTCTGGCTCAGCGGCCTGGACGCGCAAGGCCGGCTGTTTGTGCAGCGCAGCGCCGATGAGGGGCGCAGCTGGACAGCACCGCGCCTGCTGGACATCGCCGGCGAGAAGCCGGTTGCCGACGGCGAGAACCGGCCCAAGATCGCCTTCGGCCCGCAAGCCACCGTGGTGATCAGCTACACGCGGCCGCTGGCCAAGCCCTACACCGGCGAGATCCGCATGCTGCGCTCAACAGACGGCGGCGCCAGCTTCGGCCCGCCCTTCACCGTGCACGCGGACCGGCAAGTCATCACCCACCGCTTCGAATCGATCGCCTTCGATGCGCGCGGCGTGCTGCACACGGTCTGGATCGACAAGCGCGATTTGGAGCTGAGCAAGACCGCCGCGGCCCAGGGCAAGCCGACCGGCAAGCCCTACCGCGGCGCCGCCATCTACCGCAATGAATCGACGGATGGCGGCGCGAGCTTCGGGCCTGATCTGAAAGTGGCCGATCACAGCTGCGAATGCTGCCGCATCGCCCTGAGCCCCACGCCCGAGGGCGGCATGGCGGCGCTCTGGCGCCATGTCTTCGAGCCGAATGAGCGTGACCATGGCTTTGCACTGCTGCAGGGCGCGGCCTCGGAGCCGCCCGCCGCGCCGGTGCGGGCCAGCCTGGACCGCTGGGCCGTGGATGCCTGCCCGCACCACGGCCCAGGCCTCACGCCGGCCGAGGGCGGTGGCTACCACGCCGTCTGGTTCGGCCTGCGCGGCGGCGAGGCGGCCGTGCGCTATGGCCGGCTGGACGCCCAGGGCCGCCCGGTCGGCGCCGTCCAGGCCTTGCCCGATGCCGGGGCCGAGCACGCCGATGTGATCGCGGCCGGCCCAGAGCTGGCCATCGTCTGGCGCAGCTTCGACGGCGCGACGCAGAGCCAGCGCCTGCGCGCCTGGCTGTCCAGCGACGGCGGCAGCAGCTTCCAGCTGCGCGAACTGGCCGCCACCGGCCTGAACAACGACCACCCCCGCCTGCTGCGCCACGGCCAGCGGCTCTACGCGCTCTGGCGCACCCAGGAGCAGATCCATGTCATTGCCCTCAAGAACTCGCCCTGAAACGAGATGGCGGACTCAGGCCCTCGGCCTGGCGGCCTGGCTGCTGCTGGCCGCGGCGCCGGCCCAAGCCAAGCGTCAGGTGGAAGCCTTCGACAGCCAGGCCTGGGCGCAGCTGCAGGCGAGCCTGAAGACACCGGCCCTGGTGGTCTTCTCCAGCACCGACTGCGGCCACTGCCCCGCCGTGCTGGCCCAGCTGGCAGCCGCGCCAGAGCGCAAGCGCCAGCGCGCCCCGCTGATCGCCGTCGTCATGGACCAGGCCCCAGGCGAGGATGACAGCGGGCTGCTGGCCAACCCGCATTACAAGCGCGCCGACCGGGTCTTCGCCTTTCAGGGCCAGGCTGCCGCCCTGCGCTACAGCGTCGACCCCGGCTGGCGTGGCATCACCCCCTATATCGCGCTGCTGCGCCCCGGGCGGCCGGTGCAATGGGTGCTGGGCCCACCGCAGGCCGAGGACCTGGCGGCCTGGGCCCGATCCAGGCCGGGCCAGTGAACGTCCTGAGAACAAGCGCCCTACGCCCGGTCTGATTCGCCTTTCCTGCAAGGCGCTTCCCCCGATGATGCGTGCTGAGCCCGAACAGGCTCGCACCTTCATCGCAACTCTGCGGCCTCGAGCCGTCCGGGGGATGTCTCCATGCAGCTTCTGAAGAACCTGACCATTGCCGGCAAGCTGCGCGCTGCCTTCGGCCTGCTGGCCGGCTTGCTTGTCCTGCTGGCCTTGTTCGGCTACCGGCAAGTGCACCAGGTGCAAATGGACTCTTCCGAGATCAGCCACAACTGGTTGCCCTCGGTGCGCTATGCCTCGGCTTTGAACGGGGACTTGAGCGAGTTCCGCATCGGCGTGCTGCTGCGCGTGAACGCCAGCACCCCGGAACAGATCAGCGCCGCCGAGAGTGCCATGAGCCATGCGCAGGACGAGCTCAAGAAAGACGCATCCCAGTACGAGAAGCTGATCAGCAGTGCGGAAGAGCGCAAGCTCTACGAGCAGTTCACGGCGCAATGGAACAGCTACCAAGCCCTGGCGAAAGAAGCGCTGGCCACGGCCGCTGCCGGCAATGCCGATGAGGCGCGCAAGCAGCTGGGCGGCGGTGCTCGCCAGGCCTTTGAGGGCGCCCGCAGCAGCGCTGAAAAAATCGTGGCGCTCAATGTCAAGGGCGCCGACGATGCGGCTTTGGACGCCGACGAAGTTTACAAATCAGCGTTGACCGGTTTGGCCATCGTCTCGGTGCTGGCCCTGGTGGCGGCCGCCATGATGGCCACGGCCCTGATCCGTGGCATCACCGCCCCGCTGAGCCTGGCCGTGCAGGCCGCCGACCGCGTCGCCAGCGGTGACCTGAGTCAGGCCATCCACAGCGATTCGCAGGACGAAACCGGCCAGTTGCTCAGCGCCCTGTCCCGAATGCAAACCAGTCTGATGGGCACCGTCAGCGATGTGCGCGACGGCGCCGAATCGGTGGCCACCGCCAGCGCCCAGATCGCCCAAGGCAATGCCGATCTGTCCTCGCGCACCGAGGAACAGGCTTCGTCGCTGGAAGAAACCTCGGCCACCATGGAGGAGCTGAACGCCACCGTTCGCCAGAACGCCGACAACGCCGCCCAGGCCAACCAGCTGGCGCAAAGCGCCGCCCAGGTGGCCCGCGATGGCGGCCAGGTGGTGGGCGAGGTGGTGGAGACCATGCGCGGCATTGAAGGCAGCTCCAAGCGCATCTCGGACATCATCAGCGTCATCGACGGCATTGCTTTCCAGACCAATATCCTGGCCCTGAACGCTGCCGTGGAAGCCGCCCGTGCGGGTGAACAAGGCCGTGGTTTCGCGGTCGTCGCCAGCGAGGTGCGCAACTTGGCCCAGCGCAGCGCCGATGCTGCCAAGGAAATCAAGAGCCTGATCAATGACTCGGTCGAGCGCGTGCAGACCGGCACCCAGCTGGTGGACCGCGCCGGCCAGACCATCCAGGACATCGTCGGTTCGGTGCAGCGCCTGGCCGACATCGTCGGCGAGATCAGCAGCGCCAGCCGCGAGCAGAGTTCGGGCATCAGCCAGGTCGGCGAGGCCGTGACCCAGCTCGACCGCGCCACCCAGCAGAACGCCGCTCTGGTCGAGGAAAGCGCTGCGGCCAGCGAAAGCCTGCGCAACCAGGCCCAGGGTCTGCTGAACGCTGTGGCCAGCTTCAAGCTCTCAGCCCAGGGCGCGCACAAAGCCGCGCTCGCGCCCAGCCGCAAACCGATCAAGTCCACGCACCAGGCGGCCTCGCACGCGGCCAAGCCGGCTGCGGCCAAGAAGCCCGCAAGCACTCAGACCAGCAAGCCCGCCCCGGCAGCCGCCCCTCGCGCCCCGGCACCCGCGCCAGCGCCAGCCCCGGCCGATGACGGGGGCTGGGACACCTTCTAAGCCAGGCGTCGCCCCGGCGACGCTCTCCGTTTCACAGCGAGCAGGCCGCGTGCGCCCCGCTGGAGCCCGCTCCAGCGCCCGCGTTCGCCACAAGCCTGCGCTGCACGCGCAACACCCGGTCACCGCAGCCCCACGCCCGCTTGCTTCCCAAGCCGGCGTCCCGGGCGGTGGCATGCGCTCTTCACAAGCCCCGGCCGCAAGGTCGGGGCTTTTTTTGCTTCTGAGGCACACAAGCGCTGAACGGCCCAGGGCTCAAGCCGACACATGGCTGTCCTCCACTGTGCCGATCGCTCACGCTGCGGTGTCTCGTCCCGCCGCCGGGCTCATGGTTCGCGGGTCGGCTCTGCGAGCCGACTCCCCTCGGTGCTCACGCCGCGGCTCAGCGGCGCCAATCTCCCTCCGTTCGCTGCGCTCACTGCGGTCAGACAGTGGCGCCGAGTCAGCGCTTGAAGCGCGCGAGTACGCGCGCCTGAGCCGCTCCTCTGCGCCCTTGGCCGCGCACAAATCGCCCGTCGGCGGGCCGAGCCACCTCCGAAGTGGGCGTTCTCCACCGACGGGGGGCACATCGACCCCGGAACCATGAGCCCGGTGGCGGCACGGGCTGCAGGGCCTTACGAGCAAAACCCATCAGCCTCACAGAGGCGAGAACGCCCCATCAAGCGAGACGAAACCAGCGGTGGCTTCAATCCGCCAGCAAAGTCTCCAGGCACTGCTCGCGCAGGCCGTAGAACGCCTTGACCTCGGCGATCTGGCTCAAGAGCTCGGCGCGGCGGGCGGCGCTCAAGGGCTGGGGGCGTTTGACGGCCAGGATCATCTTGTTCTTGCTGGTGTGTTCCAGCGCGACGAACTCGAAGACCTGGGTTTCGTAGCCCTGGGATTCCAGCAGCAGGGCGCGCAGGGAATCGGTCACCATCTCGGCCTCCTGGCCCAGATGGATGCCGTGCTGCAGCAGCGGGCGCAGCTGGGCCGGCATCTGCATCTGCGGGCGAATCTGCTTGTGGCAGCAGGGCGAGCACATGATGACGCGGGCGCCGGTGCGCAGGCCGAAATGGATGGCGTAATCGGTGGCGATGTCGCAGGCATGCAGGGCAATCATGACGTCCAGACGCAGCGGGGTGTAGCTGCGCACATCGCCCTGATCGAAGCGCAGGCCCTCCATGCCGTGGCGGCGGGCTGCCTCATTGCACAGGCGCACCATGTCCTCGCGCAGCTCCACACCGGTCACCTGGGCCTGCTTGCCCTGGGCGCGCAGCCAGTCGTGCATGGCAAAGGTCAGATAGCCCTTGCCCGAGCCGAAATCGGCCACATGCACATCGGGGCTTTCGGCCAAGCCCGAGTTCTTCAGCGCCGCGGCAAAAATCTCGATGAACTTGTTGATCTGCTTCCATTTGCGCGACATGGCTGGCACCAGCTGCAGCTCGTCCTCGCCGCCGCGCCGCACGGCATGGGTCACGCCCAGATCGCGCCAGAAGGGGCGATCCAGTTCCAGATAACGTTGTTTTTCCTTGTCATGGCCCTGGGTTTGCACCTGGGCCTGAGGCGGGGCGGACTCGGCGCTGCGGCCCACGCGCAGGCTGGGGCGGCCCTTGCGGCTGAAGGCCAGCTGCACCTCGTGGCTCTGGGTCTGCAGGTGCGCGTTCTGAAACTCTGCCCCCAGCAGCGCGTCCACTTCGGCCAGGGCCTCCGGCACGGCCAGGTTCTTGGTGATGTCCTTGGTCTGGTAGCGCCAAAGCAGGCTCAGCGCCACCTCGCCACGCAGCTGCACCGGGCGCAGGGTCAGGCGCTCCAGCTGGGGCTGCGAGCCGCTGTACTTGCTCAGCAGCAGCTTGACGAAGCTGCCGTCCTGCAAGGCGGTGTGCAGCAGCTTGAGAAAGCGCTGGCGGGCGTCGGCCTGGGCTGCGGGGGCGGCAGGCGCCTGGGGGTCGGAGATCAGATGGGAAAACATGGCCGGCGTCCGTGCAAAAGCCGATTTTCCGTCATTGCGTGCGCCTACCATCCGAGCCATGACATCCTGCGCTCAAAAGTTCATGCGGGCCAGCCTGCTGGCACTTTCATTGCTGCACAGCGCCGCTGCGGCTGCCGGCCCGCGGCTCAGGCCCGGCAGCGCCGGCGAGCCCGCGCTTGATCGCAACAGCTTGGGCATGCAGTTCAGGCTTTTGCCCGCGGGCCAGTTCCGGATGGGCAGCGGGGAATCGCCCGCCCGTCTGGCGCGCGACTTCCCGGCGCTCGAACCCGAACGTTTCAGCAAGCTGCAGGACGAAGGGCCGGTGCACCGGGTGCAAATCAGCAAGCCCTTCTGGATGGGTGTGCACGAGGTGACGGTGGGTCAGTTCCGCCGCTTTGTTGAAGCCTCCGGCCATGTGCCGGAATCGATCGCCGACGGCACCGGCGCCTACGGCTACAACGCCCAGTACGACCCGGCCACCAGCCCGCGCCATGACGCCTTCGTAGGCCGCCTGCCTCGCTACTCCTGGCGCGACCCCGGCTTCCCGCAGGGCGACGATCACCCGGTCGTCAATGTCAGCTGGGCCGATGCCCAGGCCATGGCGGCCTGGCTCAGCCGGGTCGAGGGGCGGCGCTACCGCCTGCCCACGGAGGCCGAGTGGGAGTACGCCGCCCGCGCCGGCACGCGCAGCCGCTACCACTCGGGCGACAAGCCGGCCAGCCTGCTGCGGGTGGCCAATGTCTTCGATGCCGACACAGCCGCGCTCTGGCCGCAGTGGCGGGACCAGGCCTTGCCGGGCCGTGACGGCCATGTCTTCACCGCGCCCGTGGGGCAATTCGCTCCCAACGCCTGGGGCCTGCACGATATGCATGGCAATGCCTGGGAATGGGTGGCCGACTGGTACGGCGAAGACTACTACGCCCATTCGCCCCGCATCGACCCGCAAGGCCCGCCCGAGGGCGAGGTGCGGGTGCGCCGCGGCGGCAGCTGGCACAGCTGGCCGTTCTACACACGCAGCAGCTTTCGCAACTGGAACCGGCCTGACACCCGCTATGTGCTGCTGGGCTTTCGCCTGATGCGCGAGGCCGAGCGTTGAACCAAAGGCCCGGCCCGGCCCGGCCCAGCCGGGCCGTGGCCACAGTCACCCAGCCTGGAAGCCGGTCGGGCCACAATGGCGTTCGGGCCCCGACCCCATAGCTCGGCCTTGCATCCCCTTTTCTCTCCACCGACCGCCATGATGACCCTGCCCGCCCTGCAACACGACACCGGCCCCAATCCCCGCACCAGTTTGATCGTGCTGCACGGCCTGGGTGCCGACGGCCATGACTTCGTGCCCCTGTGCGAAGAGCTGGACCTGCGCGCCCTGGGCGCCGTGCGCTTCATCTTTCCCCATGCGCCGGAACAAGCCGTCACCATCAACGGTGGCTATGTGATGCGCGCCTGGTACGACATCCGCCAGGTCGATCTGCAGCGCCAGGAAGACGCCGACGGCGTGCGCGCCTCGGGCGCAGCCATCGCCGCCCTGATCGATGCCGAACGTGCCCGCGGCGTGCCGGCTCAGCGCATCGTGCTGATGGGCTTCTCGCAGGGCTGCGCCATGAGCTTGTTCACCGGCCTGCGCTACCCCGAGCGCCTGGGCGGCATCGTTGCGCTCTCGGGCTACAACCCGCTGGCCGAGCACTTCGAGGCCGAGCGCAGCGACGCCAACCGACTGACACCCATCTTCATGGCCCATGGCCGGCTGGACCCGGTGGTGGTGCCGGCCCGCGGCGAGGCGGCGCGCGAGCAGCTGCGAGCCCTGGGCCACACGGTCGAATGGCATGACTACCGCATGGAACACTCGGTCTGCCCCGAAGAGCTGCGCGATCTGCAAGCCTGGCTGCTGAAAACCCTGGGCTGAGGCCGGCGCCGGTTTGAACTGGAAATCCCGGCTTTCAAAGACCAACACCCCGGCGCGCCTGGGGCACAGTTGCAAGGCACACTCCACAGGCTCGCCCGGGCCCTGAAACCCAGGTCGAGCCCAACGCAAGAACGAAGACACAAGGGCGACCGACACGCCATGGATCGATTGGTCGAGCACCTGGTGGCCTGGCACAACAGCCACCCGCTCGCGAAACGCATCAATATCTACGACGTCCACACCATCGGCGTCGTGGCCCTGCCCTTCATGCGCAATGGCGGCGCAGCTGCGCCCAGCTCGGACGTTGCCGCTCGCAAAAGCAGCCGCAGCGGCCGCCCGCAGGAACCGATCGAACCGGTGCTGACCGACGAGGTCTCGCCCGACAGCCTGGCGGCCTGGGGCGAGGAATCGACCATCGCCGCCAACAGCAACGCCGCCGAACTCGACGCCCTGGCCGACCAGGAACTCTGGCACCGCAGCAGCTGGGGCGAGCGCTTCAAGCGCGGCCTGCGCAACTGGCGCAGCCGCAGCCCCAAGCCCGGCAAGCCGCGGCCCGCCGCCGGCTCGGACACCTGGCCGGCCTTCAGCGAACGTTTCATCGCCGGCCTGACGCCGGCCCGCATCGCCAGCTTCGCCCAGCGCTTTGGCTACTCGGAACAGCCGGGCGACGGCAGCTGGCCGCAGCGCGTGGTGCCCATCGACGAGCTGATGATGGGCGGCGGCAGCGCCGGTGGCGACGCGCAAGGCAATGGCGGCGCCTGGCCGTTCGAGCTCTACCTGTTCACCGCGGCCATCGACGCCGGCCGCTCGCGCACCCGCGTGTTGGTCGGCCAGGGCCACCCGCGCCCGCAAATCATCGGCCGCCGCTGCCTGAGCCCCTGGCGTCTGGGCGCCGTGACCCTGCTGCCCCTGGGCGTGCTGCTGATGAGCGCCGCCCTGCTGCTCCTGCCCAGCCGCAAGGCCGTCAAGGAGGCCGAGGAAGCGGCCGCTGCAGCCGCCAGCGCGGCCGTCGCCGTGGCAGCCTCTGCTCCCGCGAGTGCGGTGGCCCAAGCAGCCGAGCCTGAGGCCAGCGAAGCCGCCGGGCCGGCCGCCCCCGAAGCCAGCGCCGCGTCGGCAGCGGCCGAGTTCGCGGAGAACACGGCACCGTCGAGCACCAGCAGTGCTGCCAGCGCGGCAGTCGCTGCCCCCCCTTTGAAGCCGGCCCTGCCCACCCCGCTGGATCTGCGTGAAGCCGCGGCAGCCACGGCCGCCGCGATTGCTGCCGCCCAGCAAGCGGCCCTGGACAAGGCCGCCGGCAAGGACAGCGCCAACAGCAGCCCCGAGCTGGCCGCCAGCGAGCCCCAACCCGACATCCGGCCGCAGTTGGTCAAGCCCATCCCGCGCAAGAACGCCCGGCCCATGCTGGCCGACGCCCCGGCCCCCAGCAGCGAGGCCGCCAAGGCCGAGGACAAGAATGCCCCGGCCAAGCCCGCCGACCCGGTGGCCGACTTGATGAACGGCCCCAAGCCCTCGCCCATCACCGCCGGCCGCATCAGCAGCCGTGACGGCGAGCGCCCCAGCCTGCACAGCGCCGTCGACAACGCGGCGGACAAATCCACGGCCAAGGATTCGCGTGGCAAGCCGTCGGAAGAGCGAGGCGTGAGCGCCGGCAAGCCGAGCGGCAACGCGGCGGCCACAGCCGGCAAGGCGACCGTGGTGGCCCTGGTCGGCCCCGTCAGCGCCAACAAGGCCGACGCCGAGGCCATGCTGGAACGCATGAAGGTGGCCCTGGCCGCCAACCCGGGCGGCGGCGCAAGCCAGGCGCAAGTCTTCCAGACCCCCGAGGGCTGGCGCCCCGCCATCTGGCCCTTTGCCAGCCGCGAACAAGCCCAGCTGATCAACGCCACCCTGATTGCCCGCGGCTTGCGGACCAAGGCGGTGGATTTCTGAGGCCTTGGCCGCAACGCTGGTCGCAGGGCCTCAGGCGAGTTGCCGACGCATCCGATGGGCGACGCCGAAGCGCTGGGGCTCTTCGCCCAGCGACTCGAAACCTTCGCGCCGATAAAAGGCCAGGGCATGGGTGTTGGCCAGCACTTCCATGGATAGCGCGCCCGAATCGTGGGCTCGCTCGCAAGCATGGGCCAGAAGCGCACGGCCCAGGCCATGGCGCCACAGATCAGGTTCGACAAACAAGCCGTCGAGCATCACCGTTTGGGTGTCCACCGGGCCGGGCTCCAGGCTGACGAAGCCGAGAATGCGGCCGCCGGTCTCGGCCGCCTCGGCCAGCCACATGCAAGCGCAGTCAATGGCAAGGCTGTCCATCTGCAGCAAGTCTGGCTCACTCAGCAGGAACTCACGATCCCTCTCATTGGCCAGCGATGCGCGCCGGTACAGCGCCGCCAAACCCGGGTGATCGGCCGGGCCGGCCAAACGAATGGTGAATCCAGGCCTCCGCCCCTCCTGCCCCTCCTGCCCCGTTTCTTGCCCACGGGCTCCTCCGTTTTCTTGCATCGCCTTCGCCCTCTTTTCAAACACCGATTCAGACTTCGCTACATTGTCGGCTTCGACCCTGCTGCTTTTTCATTTCCATCCTCTGCTGCCCCATCATGAACACCCAATCGTCCTCCGCTGCCCTGCTCATCACCAAACGCCTCCCCGGCGGCCAGGGCCTGGCCCCGGCCCTGCTCAAGCGGGCAGCGGTCGTCAAGTTGGACGAAGCGCAGAGCCGCCAGCATGCGCTGGAGGTCACCGACGAACAGGGCCAGGCGCTGAAGATTCAGCTGCCGGAGGGCACCCATTTGCACGCCGGTGATGTGCTGGTGGCCGAGGATGGCTCGCTGCGCGTGGTCGATGCGCCGGCCCATGCGGATTGCGGCTCTCATGACCACGGCCACGACCATGGGCATGCGCATGACCACCACGATCACGGCCACAGCCACGACCACAGCCACGCCGGCTGCTCGCACCCCTCGCATGCCAAGGGCAAGCCGGTCGGCATCCCGGTGCAGGCGGCGCCTGTGCCTCATGTCCATGGCCCGGGCTGCAAGCACTGAGGGCGCCGTCAGGACGCCATGCGCCAAAGAAAAAGCCCGGCATGCCGGGCTTTTTGCTGGGTGCTGCGCGGAGCCATGAGCCGCGCTGCGCTCGCTCAGGAGCGGTAGTCGGCGTTGATGGTCACGTAGTCGTGGCTGAGGTCGCAGGTCCAGACCGTGGTGTGGGCGGCGCCGCGGTGCAGGCTGACGCGCACGGTGATCTCGCTCTGCTTCATGACACGCTGGCCGTCTTCCTCGCGGTAATCGGGGTGGCGGCCGCCGGCGCGCACCACATGGACATCGTCCAGATGCAGATCGATCAAGGTCTGGTCCAGGTCGGCGATGCCGGCATAGCCGACCGCCGCCAGGATGCGGCCCAGGTTCGGGTCGCTGGCGAAGAAGGCGGTCTTGACCAGGGGCGAGTGGGCGATGGCATAGGCCGCCAGCTTGCACTCGGCCTCGTCGCGGCCGCCCTCGACCACCACCGAGATGAACTTGGTGGCGCCCTCGCCGTCGCGCACGATGGCCTGGGCCAATTGCTGCGACACGGCGATCACCGCCTCGCGCAAGGCCTGACCCTCGGCGCTGTGCAGCGATTCGATGCGCTCATGCTGGGCCTTGTGGGTGGCGATCAGCACGAAGGAGTCGTTGGTCGAGGTGTCGCCATCGATGGTGATGCGGTTGAAGGAGGCATCGGCCGCCTCGGTCACCAGGGTCTGCAGCAGGCCCGGGTTGATGTGCGCGTCGGTGGCGACATAGCCGAGCATGGTGGCCATATTGGGGCGGATCATGCCTGCGCCCTTGCTGATGCCGGTGATGGTGACGGTCTGGCCCTGGATCTGGATCTGGCGCGAGGCGGCCTTGGGCAAGGTGTCGGTGGTCATGATGCCGAGTGCCGCTTCGCCCCAGGCGTCGTCGCGCAGGGCGGCGATGGCCTTGGGCAGGCCGGCGATGATGCGGTCCACCGGCAGCACTTCCATGATCACGCCGGTGGAAAACGGCAGGATCTGGCTGGGCTGCAGACCCATCAGCTCGGCCAGGGCCGTGCAGCTCTGGCGCGCGCGGGCCAGGCCATCTTCGCCGGTGCCGGCATTGGCATTGCCTGTGTTGACGAGGATGGCTCGGATGCCGGCGCCCTCGGTCTGACCGGCCAGATGCTCGCGGCAGACCTGCACCGGCGCAGCGCAGAAGCGGTTCTTGGTGAAGACGCCGGCCACGCTGGCGCCCTCATCGAGGGCGATGACGCTGAGGTCGCGCCGGTCGGCCTTGCGGATGCCCGCCATGGTCACGCCCAGGCGAACGCCGGGAACGGGGTGCAGGCTGGCGGGATCGGGGGCGGTGAGGTTGACGGGCATGGCGGGCACAAGCAATGAGGGGGAAAGGTGCGCGAATTGTAGGGCGCGGCCTGGCGCGCGGGCTTGACGGCTTCTTGACACCGCCACCCACCAACTGAGCAGGATCTTGATGGCGGCCCTTCTAAATTGAAGCCCTCGCAACGAGTGGCCGGACGCCATGCCGGCCCGCTTCATGAACCCGATCGCCATCCTCCAGCACGAGTGCAACCAAGGCCCCGGCTACCTGCTGAGCCATCTGCGCAGCCAGGGCCTGGACTGCGAAGTCTTCCACGCGCCGCGGGGTCAGGCCTTGCCTCGCTGGATCAGCGACTACAGCGGCCTGGTCGTGCTGGGCAGCAACCACAGCGTCAACGACGACCTGCCCTGGATCGAGGCCGAGCTGGGCCTGCTGCGCCAGGCCGTGGCCCTGGACGTGCCGGTGCTCGGCCATTGCTTCGGCGCCCAGCTGCTGGCCCGGGCGCTGGGCGCGCGGGTGCACCGCCATGCCTGGCCCCACATCGGCTGGAGCCGGCTCTGGGCCACGCCGGCCGGGCGCGAGCGCCTGGGCGGCCAGGCCCAGGTCACCATGTTCAACTGGCACCACGACAGCTTCGAGATCCCCAGCGGCGCCCAGCGCATCCTGTTCGGCAGCCATTGCCTGAACAAAGGCTTTGCCCATGGCCGACACCTGGGCCTGCAATCGCATCTGGAAGTGACCGAGGACAGCGTGCGTGCCTGGTGCGCCGAATCGCGCGAAGAGATCCGCCAGGCCCTGGCGCAAGGCCATGGCCGCACGGTGCAGAGCGAAGAGGAGCTGCTGCGCGAGCTGCCCGCCCGCACCGCCGAGCTGCACCGCCTGGCCCGCAGCGTCTACGGCCACTGGCTGCGCG
Source organism: Paucibacter aquatile (assembly GCF_002885975.1). Taxonomy (NCBI): domain Bacteria; kingdom Pseudomonadati; phylum Pseudomonadota; class Betaproteobacteria; order Burkholderiales; family Sphaerotilaceae; genus Roseateles; species Kinneretia aquatilis. The sequence continues at coordinate 1,460,637 of NZ_POSP01000003.1, forward strand.
GTCTGCGCCAGCCCCTGGCCAACCATCTGCACGGGGGCTGGTGAAGCCCCAGGGCCGGATGGCCCCGCTCGCCCCAGCTGCCCCGGCTGCCGCCGAGCTTCAAGCCACGAGGCGGTAGCCCACGGCCGTCTCGGTCAGCAGGTACTGCGGCGCCGCCGGCACCGCCTCCAGCTTCTGGCGCAGATTGCCCATGTAGACGCGCAGATAGTGGTTGTCCTCGACATGGCTGGGGCCCCAGACGGCCTTGAGCATCTGGCGGTGTGTCAGCACCTTGCCGGCGTGCGCAATCAGATGCGTCAGCAAGCGGTACTCCAGCGGCGTCAGATGGACCGGCTGGCCGGCGCGCAGCACCCGGCGCTGGGCCAGATCGACCTCCACCTCGCCGAAACGGAAGACCGTCTGCGCCGGCTCATCCATGCTGCTGCGCGCCGCCGCCTGGCTGCGCCGCTGGGCCACGCGCACGCGGGCCATCAGCTCGCCGACGCCAAAGGGCTTGCTCAGGTAATCGTCCGCACCGGCATCGAGGGCGGCGATCTTGTCGGCCTCGGCCGTGCGCGCCGAGAGCACGATCACCGGCACGCCCGACCAGGCACGCAGATCGCGCAGGTAGTTGAGGCCATCGTCATCGGGCAGGCCCAGGTCCAGGATCACCAGCTCGGGCCGGCGCGTGCCGGCATCGACCAGGCCCTGGCGCACGGTGCTGGCCTCGTGCACCTGCCAGCCCTCGGCCTCCAGGGCCAGGCGCACGAAGCGGCGGATGCTCGCGTCGTCTTCAACAATCAGGGCAATGGGATGCGGTTCGCTCATGGATTCAGGCGCTGAGAGCAGCGGTGACAACAAGAACAGTGGCAGCAGCGGCAGCGCGGCACTTACATTCAAAGGACCGGGTCGGCCCCGGGTTCGGGCTCATCTCCCGCCGGCAGCGCCGGCGGTTCACCGAGCGGCAGGCGGATGACGAAGCAGGCGCCGCCGCCGGGCAGATTTTCGCCGTGGATCTGGCCGCCGTGGGCTTGCACGATGGCGCGGCAGATGGCCAGGCCCAGGCCCACGCCCGGCGTGCTGCTTTCGCGCTCGCCGCGACTGAACTTGGCAAACAGCTGCTCCTCGCGCCCCGGCGGCAGGCCCGGGCCGTTGTCGGCCACGCGCAGCAGCAGGGCCTGCTCCGAGGCCGGCGCCAGCTCGGCCGAGATGCGCAGGCGGCTGTCGGGTGGCGTGTACTTGAGCGCGTTCTCGATCAAATTGCACAGCACCCGCTCCATCAGCGCCGCGTCCAGGTTCAGCAAGGGCAGGCCCGCCGGAATGTCCAGCTGCAAGGCATGGCCGGCCAGAGCGGGCTGCAAGGCCTGCAAGGCCGTACCCACCGCCTCTTCCACCGGCTGCCACTGCGGATTCAGGCGCACCGCCCCGCTTTGCAGCCGGGCCATGTCGAGCAAGTTGTTGACCATGGCGCTGATGCGCTGGGCCTGCTGCTGCAGGGCGGCGCTGAGCTCGCGCGCCTGGGGCGGCAGCGCGGGCGTGCGGTCCAGGGTCTGGGCCAGGCCGTAGAGCCCGGCCAGCGGCGTGCGCAAATCATGGGACAGGGCCGAGAGCAAAGAGTTGCGCAGGCGCTCGCCCTCGATGTGCACCAAGGCCTGCTGCGCCACTTCGACGTAATGCACCCGCTCCAGCGCCTGGCCGATGATGCGGCCATAGGTCTCCAGCTGGGCGCGCAGCTCGGGCAGCATCAGGCTGCGGCTGCTCTTGGGCTTGAGGGCCAGCACGCCACGGGTGCGCATGGGCGCTTGCAGCGGCAGGTAGAACCAGGCGCTGCCGGCCAGGGTGTCGGTGGACAGGCCCGCGGCCTGGCCGTGATCGAGCGCCCAGCGCGCCGTGCCAGCGTCGGGTTGATCGGCCAGGGCCAGGTTGGCCTGGCGTGGCGAGGGCTGCAAGTCGTCGTTGAGGTCCAGCACATAGAGCAAGGCCTCGCCGTGCACCTCTTCGGCCAAGGCGCCTTCGGCCACCTGCAGCACCGCCTCGGTCTGCAAGGCGCCGGCCAGATCGCTGGTCAGCTCGAACAGCGCACGCGAGCGTGCCTCACGCTCGGCCGAGACCCGCGCCTGGTAGCGCAGGCCGGCCGTCAGCTGGCCGATCACCAGGCCCACCACCAACATGACGGCGAAGGTCAGCAGGTACTGGACATCGGAAACGGCGAAGCTCAGCTTGGGCTGCACGAAGAAGAAATCGAACAGTCCCACGCTCAGAAAACTGGCCAGCACCGCCGGCCCGCGGCCCAGGCGCAAGGCCACACCCGCCACTGTCAGCAAGAACAGCATGACGATATTGGATTGATCAAAAGCCAGTTGCAAAGGCCAGCTGATCAGGGCCGTGGCCGCGCAAGCCAGCGCCGCCAGGCCGTAGCGGCCGGCCAGCTGCTGCCACTGCAGCTCGCGCTCCTCGGCCTCCTGGCTGGTCGCGGCCGCGCGACGCGCCGGCGACAGCGCCGCGGCGGCCACGGTGATCAGGTCCAGCTCCGGCGCCCCTTCCGCCAACTGCTGCTGCAAAGGCACAGCACCCAGCCAGCGCCGCCAGGCCGATCGCGACTCACTCCGTCCCAACACCAACTTGGACAGGTTGTGCTCGCGGGCATAGGCCAGCAGGGCTGGGGCCAGGTCTTGCGCCGGCAGCACAGCGGTTTGCGCGCCCAGTTCATGGGCCAGGCGCACGGTGCGCAGGATGCGGTCGCGCTGCGCATCGGGCAGGCGCTGCAAGGCCGGGGTCTCCACATAGACCGCATGCCAGGACACATTGAGCTGCTGGGCCAGCTGCGCAGCGCTGCGCAAGACGCTCTCGGCCGCAGGACTGGGGCCGATGGCGCAGAGGATGGCGGCCTCGGTTTTCCAGACCTGGGCAACACGCTCGTTGCTGCGCCAGGCCTGCACATCGTCTTCCACCCGGTCGGCGGTGCGGCGCAGGGCCAGCTCGCGCAAGGCCATCAGATTGCCCTTGCGGAAGAAGTTCTGGGCGGCCCGCTGGGCCTGCGGGCCCATATAGACTTTTCCTGCCGCCAGCCGCGCGAGCAGTTCGTCGGCCGGGGTGTCCACCATCACCACTTCGTCGGCGCGATCGAAGAAGGTGTCGGGCAGGGTCTCCTGAACGCGCACCCCGGTGATGCCGCCCACCACATCGTTGAGGCTCTCCAGGTGCTGGACATTGAGCGTGGAGTAGACATCAATACCGCGCGCCAGCAGCTCCTCCACATCCTGCCAGCGCTTGGGGTGGCGGGAACCGGGCGCATTGCTGTGCGCCAGCTCGTCCACCAGCACCAGGGACGGCCGGCGCGCCAGCACGCCGTCCAGATCGAACTCGGGCAGCTTCTTGCCGCGGTACTCCAGCTCGCGCAGGGGCAGCTGAGGCAGGCCGTCGAGCAAGGCCTGGGTCTCGCTGCGGCCGTGGGTGACCACCACGCCGGCCAGCACATCGCGCCCCTCGGCCATCAGCTTGCGAGCCACCTGCAGCATGGCAAAGGTCTTGCCCACACCGGCCGATGAGCCGAAGTAAATGCGCAGCCGACCCCGCTGCTCCGCGCTCTCCTGCTCGCGGATCTGGGCCAGCAGGGCGTCGGGGTTGGGGCGTTCGTCGCTCATGCCTTGTCCATTGAAATTCAAATCCAGGCCCGTTCAGAGCCAGCCGGCGCGACGGAAACGCCACCACAAAAATCCACAGACACTGACGATCAAACCGAGCGCAGCCGGGTAAGCCCAGCTCAGCTTGAGCTCAGGCATGTGCTCGAAGTTCATGCCCCAGATGCCGGCAAAAGCGGTGGCCGCAGCAAAGATGCCAGCCCAGGCCGCCAGGCGCTTGGTGACATTGCTGTCCTCGATGGCCACCATGGACAGATTGGCCTGGATGGCCGTGCCCAAGGTGTCGCGCAGGGAATCGATGGCGCCCTCGATGCGGGCCAGATGGTCGGCCACATCGCGGAAATAGTCGCCGGTGCGGGCGCAGATGGGCGGGATGCGGCCGCCGTGAAGCTTGGACAGCATCTCCAACATGGGTGCCACCGCGCGGTGCAACAGCATCAGGCGGCGCTTGAGTTCGTAGAGGCGCTTGATGTTGTCGAGCTGGGCGCCGCGCACAAAGATGCTTTGCTCGATCTCGTCCAGCTCCAGCTCCAGGCGGTCGACGATGGGGAAGTAACGGTCCACCACCGCGTCCATCAAGGCATAGAGCACGAAGCTGGGGCCGTGAACCAGCAGCTCGGGCTCGCGCTCGCAGCGCTCACGCACGCCGAGGAAATGCAGCTTGCTGCCGCGCCGCACCGAGAGCACATAGTTGGCGCCGACAAACACCGCCACCTCACCCAGGCTCAGGTCGCCACCCACCCAGTCGACCAGGTGCATGGAGGCAAACAGATCGCTGCCGTACTCCTCGACCTTGGGCCGCTGTTGGCCGCGGCTGGCATCCTCGACCGCCAGCTCATGCAAGTGGAAGAGTCGCCGGTAGGGCTCCAGCTCGGCGGCATCGGCATCGCGCAGCGCCACCCAGACGAAGGTGTTGGGCTGCTGCAGATAGCCCTGCAATTCCTCGGGCCGGTCGGGCGAGAGGTCAGCCAGCTTGGTTCCGTCTTGGTAGACCGCGCAATTGATCAGCATGCCGGCATTCTCTCCCGCGCTGCAGTCTTAAAAGGTCTTGGCGACGCTGAGCACCAGACCGGTGTTGCCCAGGCGCTTGGCATTCTGGCCGGCGGCGTTGCCGGCTTGGTAGAAGTCGCGTTTGGCATTGGTGCCGACCAGGGCGCCGGTCCAGTTCAGGCCGGCGATCTCCTTGCTCAGCGAGAGCTTGAAGTCGCTGTAAGACAGATCAGCGTAGTGCCGTACATGCACATGCCCCAGATGGGTGCCCAGGCTCAGGCCGGAGCCGAGATCGAGGTTGTAGTTCAGGTCCAGATACGCGCTGCCCTTGCTGCCACCGGCGGCCGGCAGGCTGCTGAAGTAGGCGTAGCCAGCGGTGTCGCTGTTGAGGCCGAAGTAATCGGTGGCGGCAATCGACAGCTTGGCGCTGAAGGCGCCGGCCGTCAGGCCCGCGTACAGGTCCACATTGTTGTAGGTCTTGTCCGTAGCCACGCCAGGCGCGCTGTTCAGCTTGGCGCCGGGGTAGAGGTAGGCGAGCGCACCCAGGTCCAGGGTCAGGTCTTGCGCGAGCGGGAACTTGAAGCCGGCGTAGAGATCCAGCTCCAGGCCGGCGCCGTTGTTGTAGCTGTTGCCCGAGACATTGGAGGCCCAGGTGCCGGCGTAAAAGCCGCTGCGGTGGGCGTAGTCCAAGCCGCCTTGAAAGGCGGGCAACTTCCAGCTCTGGCTGATGCCGCGGAAGCGGTAGTCGCTGTTGAGGCTCAGATTGCCCGTGAGGCTGTGCTCGGGTGTGGCGGCAGGCGACGGCGCGGTGGCCTGGGCCAGGCAGTTGAAGGACAGACCAGTCAGGGCCAGGGTCAGGGTCAGAAAAGAAATGCTTGTTTTCATCAGAAGTTCAGAACATTCAAGAAATCAAAAGGCGACAAAGGGTGATGAAGCCCCTCCCCCGTTCAAACACTGTGTTGGCTTTCGCCTGGGGCTTCATCGGGACCACGGGGTCCGGAAAAGTTGGCAGCTCAGCGCGGCGTGCCGCTCAGCGCATCGAGCGCCAGGTTGAGCTTGAGCACATGAACACGCGGCTCCCCCAGCACCTGCAGATCGCGCGCCGCGGTGTGGGCCTCGATCAGGCGCAGCACCTCTTTCATCGGCAGCTGGCGCTCACGCGCCACGCGAGGGGCTTGGTAGCGGGCGGCGGCCATGCTGATGTGGGGGTCCAGGCCGCTGGCCGAGGCGGTGACCAGATCGGCCGGCACCGGCTGCGTGTTGCCCGGGTCAGCGGCGCGCAGTGCCGCCACGCGGGCGGCCACGGCCTCGCTCAGCGCCGGGTTCAAGGGCCCCTGGTTGGAACCCGAGGAGCCGCTGGCATTGTTGGCCATGGGTGCAGTGGCCGAGGGCCGGCCCCAGAAGTAACGTGGCTCGCTGAAGCTCTGGCCGATCAGCTCGGAGCCGATGGCCTCGCCCGCCTTGTTGCGGATCAGGGAACCGGCCACCTCGGCCGGGAACAGGGTCTTGCCCAGGGTCGTGACCACCAGCGGGTAGACCAGGCCGGTGACCGCGCTGAGCAACAGCAGGCTGGCCAGGGCGGGACGGACTTGCTTGAACAGATTCGTCATGATGGGGAGCTCCTCAAACCAGACGCAGGCCGACCAGGATCAGGTCGATGATCTTGATGCCGATGAAGGGCACGATCAGGCCGCCCAGGCCGTAGATCGCGAGATTGCGGCGCAGCAGCGCGGCTGCACCGATGGCGCGGTAGGGCACGCCGCGCAGGGCCAGGGGGATCAGCGCGATGATGATCAGCGCGTTGAAGATCACCGCCGACAAGATGGCCGAGCTCGGGCTGTGCAAGCCCATCACATTGAGCGCGCTCAGCTGCGGGTAGACGCCCACAAACATGGCCGGGATGATGGCGAAGTACTTGGCCACATCGTTGGCGATGGAGAAGGTCGTCAGCGAGCCACGCGTCATCAGGAGCTGCTTGCCGGTCTCGACGATCTCCAGCAGCTTGGTGGGGTTGGAATCCAGGTCCACCATATTGCCGGCCTCTTTGGCCGCCTGCGTGCCGGTGTTCATGGCCACGGCCACATCGGCCTGGGCCAGGGCTGGCGCATCGTTGGTGCCGTCGCCGGTCATGGCCACCAGGCGGCCCTCGCCCTGGTAATCGCGGATCAGCTGCAGTTTCGCTTCGGGCGTGGCTTCGGCCAGGAAGTCATCGACACCGGCCTCGGCCGCGATGGCAGCCGCTGTCAGCTTGTTGTCGCCGGTGATCATCACCGTCTTGATGCCCATGCGGCGCAGCTCGGCGAAGCGCTCCTTGATGCCACCCTTGACGATGTCCTTGAGCTCGACAGCGCCCAGGGCGCGCGAACCTTCCGCCACGACGAGAGGCGTGCTGCCGCGGCGGGCGATGTCATCGATGGCCGCGCTCAGCTCCTTGGGGAAGCTGCCACCCAGGCTCTCGACATAACGGCGAATCGCATCGCCCGCGCCCTTGCGGATCTGCCGGCCGCCGGCCAGGTCGACACCGCTCATGCGGGTCTGGGCCGTGAAGGGCACGAACTGGGCGTCCAGCGTGCCCATCTCGCGCTCACGCAGATTGAAGCGGGTCTTGGCCAGCACGACGATGCTGCGGCCTTCCGGCGTTTCATCGGCCAGCGAGGACAGCTGGGCGGCGTCGGCCAGCTGCTGCTCGCTGACACCGGGCGCCGGCACAAAGGCGCTGGCCTGGCGGTTGCCGAGGGTGATGGTGCCGGTCTTGTCCAGCATCAGCACGTCCACATCACCGGCCGCCTCAACCGCGCGGCCCGAGGTGGCGATCACATTGGCCTGCATCATGCGGCTCATGCCGGCCACGCCGATGGCGGAGAGCAGGCCGCCGATGGTGGTGGGGATCAGGCAGATCAGCAAGGCCACCAGGGCGGTGATGGATACCACCGTGCCCGCGCCTGCCGCAGAGACGCTGAAGATCGAGAAGGGCAGCAGGGTCACGGTCACCACCAGAAAGACCAGGGTCAGGGCCACCAGCAGAATCGTCAGCGCGATCTCATTGGGCGTCTTCTGGCGGCGCGCGCCTTCGACCATGGAGATCATGCGGTCCAGGAAGGACTCACCCGGGTTGACCGAGATGCGCACCACCAGCCAGTCGGACAGCACGCGAGTGCCGCCGGTGACGGAGGAGAAGTCGCCGCCCGACTCACGGATCACTGGTGCCGACTCGCCCGTGATGGCGCTCTCGTCCACCGAGGCCACGCCTTCGATCACATCGCCGTCCAGCGGGATCAAGTCGCCGGCTTCGACCAGCACCACATGGTCCTTGCGCAGTTCATCCGATTGCACCGGATGCCAGCTGGAGCCGTGAACAGGCTGAGCAAGTTTCTTCGCCCAGGTCTTGCTCTTCAAGCCGCGCAGCGAGGCCGCTTGCGCCTTGGAGCGACCCTCGGCCATGGCCTCGGCGAAGTTGGCGAACAGCACGGTGAACCAGAGCCACAGCGAGATGGCCAGCATGAAGCCGCGGCCCTCGCTGCCAACCAGCTCAGGAAGGCGCCAGCTGAGCAGCCACAGCAGGCTGGTCAGCAGGCTGCCGGCGAAGACCACGAACATCACCGGGTTGCGCCACTGCACCCGCGGGTCCAGCTTGGCGAAGGATTGCAGCAACGCTGGCTTGACCAGCGAGGGGTCGAGCAGCGAGAAGGTGCTGACTTGTGTTTGGCTTTGTTGAGTTGTCATGGCAATACCCTCACAGCTTCCAGAGCAGCAGGTGCTCGACGATGGGGCCGAGGGCCAGGGACGGAACGTAGTTGAGCAAGCCCACCAGCAGCACGGTGCCGATCAGCAGGCCGACGAACAGCGGGCCATGGGTGAGCAAGGTGCCGCTGCTGACCGGGATGCGCTTCTTCGCAGCCAGGCTGCCGGCCAGAGCCAGCACGGGCACGATGACGCCGAAACGGCCCAGCCACATCACGACACCGAGCAAGGTGTTGTAGAAGGGCGTGTTGGCAGACAGGCCGGCGAAGGCACTGCCGTTGTTGTTGCCGGCCGAGGTCAGGGCGTAGAGGATTTCGCTGAAGCCATGGGCGCCCGGATTGGCCACGCCGGCCCGGCCAGCCTCGCTGAGCACGGCCAGGGCTGTGCCCATCAGCACCACCATCGGTGTGACGAGGATGGCGATGGACACCATCTTCATCTCATAGGCCTCGATCTTCTTGCCCAGGTACTCGGGCGTGCGGCCGATCATCAGGCCGGCGATGAAGACGGCCAGGATGGCAAACACCAGCATGCCGTACAGGCCCGTGCCCACGCCGCCGAACACCACCTCGCCGAGCTGCATCATCACCAGGGGCACGAGGCCGCCGATCGGCGTCATCGAGTCGTGCATGCTGTTGACGGCGCCGCAGGAGGCGGCCGTGGTCACCACCGCAAACAAGCTGCTGGCGTTGATGCCGAAGCGGGTCTCCTTGCCCTCCATATTGCCGCCGGCCTGCACGGCGCTGGCGGCCTGGTCCACACCCAGGGGGCTCAGGGCCGGATTGCCGGCCTGCTCGGCGCTGGTGGCGGCGAGCACGCCGGCGATGAAGAGCGCACTCATCGCCGCCAGGATCGCCACACCCTGACGTGAATCACCGACCATGCGGCCGAAGCAGAAGCACAGCGCCGCCGGGATCAGAAAGATGGCCAGCATCTGCAGCAGATTCGACAGTGGCGTCGGGTTCTCGAAGGGATGGGCCGAGTTGGCATTGAAGAAACCGCCACCATTGGTGCCCAGCATCTTGATGGCCAGCTGCGAGGCCACCGGGCCCATGGCCAGAGTCTGGCTCTGGCTGCTGACGGTCTGGCTCAGCGGCTTGCCCTCGGCATCCAGCTGGGGTTGACCGTCGGCACCCAAATTCGGCACGGCATAACTCTGCACCGCCAGGGTCTTGACCTCCTTGTAGGCGTCAAAGTTCTGGATCACGCCCTGCCCCACCATGGCCACAGCCAGCAGCAGGGACAGCGGCAGCAGCACCCAAAGCGTGATGCGGGTCAGGTCGGCCCAGAAGTTGCCCACCGTGCCGGCCAGCGCGCCCGCGGCCTTGCTGGAGAAACCCCGGATCAGCGCAAACACCACGGCGATGCCGGAGGCGGCCGACACAAAGTTCAGCACCGTCAGCGCCAGCATCTGGGTCAGATAGCTCATGCTGCTCTCACCGCCATAGCCCTGCCAGTTGGTGTTGGTGACAAAGCTGATGGCGGTGTTGAAGGCCGAGTCCGGCGCAATCGCCGCCATGCCCTGCGGATTCAGCGGCAGCAGGTCTTGCCAGCGCTGCAGGCCGTAAACGGCCAGCACGCCGAAGAAGCTGAACAGCAGCAGCCCCAGCGCATACTGCTTCCAGTGCATGCCTTCGTCGGCATTGACTCCGGCGAGGCGGTAGATCGGCGCCTCGACCCGGCGCATCCAGCGCGGCAGGTCACCGGCCGCCACCGCGCTCAAGCCACGCGACAGCGGCCAGGCGGCCAGCAAGAGCAGGCCCATGAACAGGGCCAAATTCATCCATGCCCAGGCGTCCATCTCAGAACTCCTCGGCACGCAGCAGGGCGTACAGCAAATAGGCAAACAAGCCCGCGGCCACCAGGCCGCTGACCCAGTACAAGGCACTCATGGCTTGCCCCCTGCCGCAGCCAGCTTGTGGCTGGCCAGGGCCAGGCCCACAGCCAGGCCAAACAAGGCCAGGCTCAGGACCAGAAAGATCCCATCCATCAGCATCATCTTCTTCATCCTCACGGTCGTTTGACGGACCTTGTTGCGATGAAGTCAGCTTAAAAACAGACGCATCAGGCCCGTGTAGAAGCTGGGGGGATGGGCATCAAGAAGGTGTAAAGATCGCCGCATGGCGGGGCGGCTTGCGGCACAGAGCTGCCGTTGAAGGTTGGGCTGGTGCCAAGGGGTGTCGGGCAAGTGCTTCCGCTCATGTCCCCCGGCCCGCGCTTCGCGCGGACCTCCTCCTTTACTTCGCTTCAACACTCACCCGACACCCCTTGGCAGATCCACCATTGGTGTTTTCTTCGAGGGGGCAGGGAGGCGCGGGATCGGGACGGCCGGGGGCTCTGCGAAGTGAAGTAAAGGAGGAGGCGCCCGACGCAGTCGGGCGACGGGGGACATGAACGGAGCAGAGCGCCCGGTCGTCCCGATCGTCACCCAAGCCAAGCTCCGCAATGTGCCGACAACCGCCATCCCCAAGAATGGATGCTGCGCAGCAAAAAGGGGCAAATCCTCCCGGACTCGCCCCCTTGGAAACCCAAAGTTTGCCGCGATTCAGCGCATGCTTAAACCGCCTCGCGCGGCCTTGACCGCACCTTCGCCGAGGGCGGCGCCGAAGCGTTTGGCCAGGCGTTCGGCCACGTTCTCGCGCGGCGTGTAGTCGATCACTTCCTCGGCCTTGACCACCTCGCGGGCGACGTAGTCGAGGTTGCCGAACTCATCGGCCAAGCCCATCTTGACGGCCTGTTCGCCATTCCAGAACAGGCCGGAGAACATCTCCGGCGTTTCCTTGAGGCGCTTGCCGCGGCCTTCTCGCACCACGGCGATGAACTGCTGGTGGATCTGGTTCAACATGGCCTGGGCGAACGCCTGCTGCTTGGGCGAGACCGGGCTGTAGGGGTCCAGCATGCCTTTGTTCTCGCCGGCGGTGAGCAGGCGGCGCTCGACGCCCAGCTTTCCCATCAGGCCGGTGAAGCCAAAGCCGTCCATCAGCACACCGATCGAGCCCACGACCGAGGCCTTGTCCACATAGATCTCGTCTGCGGCCGCGGCGATGTAGTAGGCGCCCGAAGCGCACATTTCCTCGACCACGGCAAACACCTTCTTGCCATGCAAGGCCTTGAGGCGCTGGATTTCGTCGTAGACGATGCCGGCCTGCACCGGGCTGCCGCCGGGCGAGTTGATGCGCAGCACCACGGCCTGCGAGCCGGGGTCCTCGAAGGCGTCCTTCAAGGCCGACAGGATCAGCTCGGCGCTGGCTTCGGTGTCGGCCGCGATCTCGCCGCGCACCTCGACCAAGGCGGTGTGCGGCGTGTTGTTGCTCGGCCGGTGCAAATGCGGCGGATACAGAAGCAACCAGGCAGCGAACACCAGCGCCAACAACCAGAACAGGCGGAAGACCAGCCGCCAGCGGCGCTCGCTGCGGCGGTCACGCAGGTACTCACGGGCAAATTCGGCCAGCAAAGGCTCATACGCTACGGCGCCGGAGGCCGGGCTGGCCGCAGCGGCGGCCGCTGCTGTCGCAGGGCCAGGCCGCGCGGCCGGCTCGCTCGCCAGCGGAGCGCCTTCAATCACCGGGTCCGCAATCGGCCGCGGCAGTTCGTCATGGTTGCTCATCTTGGGGTACGGCTCGTTCTGTTCAGAGTGTTCGTTCGGGGCGGGCCCCGAAGAGGGCCGAAAAAGGCCGCAAAAAGGGCCAAATCGATCCGGGGTCGCTTGGTTTGACTGTCAGCCTACTCGGCTTTGGGTGCCGACGCTGCAGGGCGGGTGTCTCGGGAAGGATACCAATAGACCACGCCCTCGCGCTCCTGCACCTCGATCTTGGTCAGGCCCATGCGGCCGCACATGCCGGTGACGCAGCGGCCGGTCAGCGGGTCGTACACCGCGCCGTGGATGGAGCACATGATGTACTGCTTGTCGCCATCAAGGAACTCGCCCTCCTGCCAATCCATCTCGGTCGGCACATGGGCGCAGCGGTTCAGATAGGCCACCACTTTGCCATCGAAGCGCAAGGCAAAGGCCCGCGCCGGCTCGCGGTACTGCTGCACATCAAAGGTGTGGGCGCGGCCACGCTCCTGCAGCGCCTCGGAGCTGCACAAAGGCAGGCCCTCGGCTTGTGGCGATTCCGAAGACGGCGGTGGGGTGAGGCTGGGCGGGAGGCTCATCGAGGGCTTCTTGTTCAAATCCATCAAGGCTGAAATCAGGACAGGTCGGCGGACCACCGGCCCTCAGGCATGCTGCAGCAGCCATTGCTGCAAGTCAGCCACGCTGTGGGCCACATGCAGGGGCTGGAACTCGGCAAAACTGCGGTGATCGTGGGCGCCGTAGCTGACCCCGACGCTGGCACAGCCGGCGTTCAGCGCCAGCTGCAGGTCATGGGTGGTGTCGCCAATCATCAAGGTGCGCTCGGGCTCCGCACCGAACTCGCGCATCAGCTCCAGCAGCATCTGCGGATGGGGCTTGCTGCGGGTTTCATCGGCAGTGCGGCTGCCATCGAAGAGCTGGTCCAGGCCGACCGCGCGCATGGCCTCGTCCAGGCCGCGGCGGCTCTTGCCGGTGGCGACCGCCAGCCAGTGGTGGCGGGCCTGCAAGTCGGCCAGCATCTCCGGCACCCCGGGAAACAGAATCACCTCATGCTGGGCCGCCAGGTAATGGTGGCGAAAACGCTCGCCCATCTCGGCAAAGCGCGCCTCAGGCAGATCGGGCACCGCATGCGCCATGGCCGCCTGCAAGCCCATGCCGATCACATAGCTGGCCTGCGTGTCGCTGGGCCGCGGCAGACCCAGGTCTTCGGCCGCGTTCTGGATGCTGCGGGTGATCAGGGCCGTGGAGTCGAACAGGGTGCCGTCCCAATCAAACGCGATCAAATCGAAACGCTGAGGCCGAGTCATGGATGCCCCTCGCCCAAGGCATGCCTTGGTCGGTCCCCCGAGGGGACGGCGATTCGTGCCGGTTCGACCGGCACGAACATCGCCGTACCGGGCCGGCTTGGGGCGGCCCGGCGCTCGTCCCGAAAATCCAGGTCTTGGTTCATCAAACTACTTTCGACTCAAAGCCGCGACCAAGCGCTGGCATTCCTCGGGCAGAGGTGCCAGCAGCTCGATCTCCTCGCCCTCGCGGGCCGGGTGGTTGAAGCGTAGACGCTGGGCGTGCAGAAACATGCGCTCGAAGCGGTGCTCGCCGCGCGCCAGGGCCCGGTTGGCTTCGAAATCGCCGTACTTGGGGTCGCCGACGATGGCATGGCCGCCGTGAGCCAGGTGCACGCGGATCTGGTGCGTGCGGCCGGTCTTGATGGTCACGTCCAGCAGGCTGTAGCCATTCAGGGCCTGGGCCACCTTGACCAGGCTGATCGAACGCTTGGCCTGCTCCGCCTGTGGATCATGTGAATTCGTCACCGCCCTCACCCAGCGCTCGCCATCGCTGCCCACGAACTTGAGCAAGGGCACGTCGATCACCTTCAGATTGGCTGGCCAGACCCCGGCCACCAGGGCGGCGTAGGTCTTGCCGGTTTCGCGCTCGCGAAACTGATCCTGCAGCGCGACCAGGGCGCTGCGTTTCTTGGCGATCAGCAAAAGGCCCGAGGTTTCCCGGTCCAGACGGTGCACCAGCTCCAGAAACTTGGCCTGCGGCCGGGCCTGGCGCAGCTGTTCGATCACGCCGAAGCTGACGCCCGAGCCGCCGTGCACGGCCACGCCGGCCGGCTTGTTGATGGCCAGCAGGTGATCGTCCTCAAAAACCACCGGGAACTCGCGCGGCGGCACGTACTCCCCCGCGGCTTCCGCTGCCCGCTCGGGCAGGCGCACCGGCGGGATGCGCACCTCATCGCCGAGCTCCAGCCGTGTGTCGGCCTGCGCCCGGCCCTTGTTCACCCGCACCTCGCCGGCCCGGATGACGCGGTAGACATGGGTTTTGGGCACGCCCTTGAGCTCGCGCAGCAGGAAGTTGTCCAAGCGCTGGCCGGCCGAACCGTCGTCGATCACCACGCGCCGGACCTGCGCGGCCGAGGGCGGCAGCGGGGCTGTGGCGTCGGCTGCCGGCTTTCGCGCCGAAGCCACCGGCGCCGCCGACGTACCCAATGGGCGCGCTCCGGGCTTCACCGGCACCCGCTCGCCCAGCAAGGGGCCGGCTCGGCGGCCGCCGGCTCGGGCCGGCGCCTTGTTGCCCGGGCGGGCGGTTTTGTCGGTGGCCCGGCCGGGTGTTTTGGCAGCGCTGGCAGCGCCCGATTTGGGGCCGGACTTCCGGGTTTCTGTGGCGGCCGGTGCTCTGGCTTTAGCCCTTATAATGTTGCTCACCACGTTACTGCCGTAAGTATTTGATTTTTCTGATTTTACCCGGGCTCAGGCCCGCGCAGGATCGGGCAGGAATCAAGGCCAGACTCAGGTCAGGGCCACGGCGGCGAGGTGGCGATGGGGCTTGATGCCCGTCAAGCACGTGGTCTTGAACCCCATCAACAACTGGTGATGCAACACAAATGCCCAGCGGCGGGCCCTGTCCCCAAGTGACACGGCGGCGGCTGAGTGTGTGTGGCAGAGCGATGTAGAACGAACCACGCCGTATGGGCGCCGCCGACCTTTGAATCGCGGGGCGCATGGGGCAGCAGACAAGGTATTCCACGGCGGCAGGCCGGTCGATCAAGAGTCAGACCGCCTGCTGCTCGCGTCCAACAGTCCTCGCGGATGATTTCCCTCACTCCCCCCACCCCCCACCGCTTTGCATGCAGCCCCGGCCCCGCGCCGGCGAGGCTGGCGCGCCGCCGTGGCCGGGCCGCGCAGCATCCCCGGGCCTTTGGCGCCCGCGCTGCGCGTTCATGGGAGCGGGCCTCCGCGCCGCCTGTTGCGCCGCACGCGCCAACGCTGGCCCACTGAGCGTCCACCCACACCGGTGGCGATCAGGGTCAGTCCAGGGCGATTCCTTCCTCGGTTCCTCCGCATCGCCCGTGCATCGATGAGTCGCCGCCCGGCTTCGGTCCTTCCGGATTGACGCCGCCGCGGTGACGCGATGTGTGAGCGCGCGAACCGCTCGGGCCAGAAACCCGACGGCCGCGCGCGAGGAGTGATGTCAAATGAAACGCATGCTGATCAATGCGACGCAGCCGGAAGAACGGCGCCTCGCAATCGTTGATGGCCAAAAGCTGCTCGACTTCGAGACCGAAATCGAAGGCCGCGAACAGCGCAAGGGCAATATCTACAAAGCGGTCGTGACCCGCGTCGAGCCCTCGCTCGAAGCCTGTTTCGTCGATTACGGCGAAGACCGCCACGGTTTCCTGCCCTTCAAGGAAATCGCCCGGCAATACTTCCGTGAAGGCGTGGACGTGCGCTCGGCGCGCATCCAGGACTGCATCAAGGAAGGCCAGGAACTGCTGGTCCAGGTCGAAAAGGAAGAGCGCGGCAACAAGGGCGCAGCCCTGACCACCTTCGTCTCGCTGGCCGGCCGCTACCTGGTGCTGATGCCCAACAACCCGCGCGGCGGTGGCGTGAGCCGCCGCATCGAGGGCGAAGACCGCGAAGAGCTCAAGGAAAACCTCGACCAGCTCGAATACCCCAAGGGCATGAGCCTGATCGCCCGCACCGCCGGCATCGGCCGTTCCGCCGCCGAGCTGCAGTGGGACCTGAACTACATGCTCAAGCTCTGGACCGCCATCGACGATGCGGCCAAGGGTGGCAAGGGCGCCTACCTGATCTACCAGGAATCCAGCCTGGTGATCCGCGCGATCCGTGACTACTTCACCGCCGATGTCGGTGAAATCCTGATCGACACCGACGACCTGTTCGAACAGGCCCACCAGTTCATGAACCACGTGATGCCCGACCAGGGCCATCGCGTGAAGCGCTACCGCGACGACGCGCCGCTGTTCAGCCGTTTCCAGATCGAACACCAGATCGAAACCGCCCACAGCCGTACGGTCAACCTGCCCTCGGGCGGCGCCATCGTGATCGACCACACCGAAGCGCTGGTGTCGGTGGACGTGAACTCGGCCCGCTCGACCCGCGGCGGCGACATCGAAGAGACCGCCACCCGCACCAACCTCGAAGCCGCCGATGAAATCGCGCGCCAGATGCGTCTGCGCGACCTGGGCGGCCTGATCGTGGTCGACTTCATCGACATGGAAGAGTCGAAGAACCGCCGCGAAGTCGAGCAGCGCCTGCGCGACGCCCTGCGCAATGACCGCGCCCGCGTGCAGTTCGCATCGATCAGCAAGTTCGGCCTGCTGGAAATGAGCCGCCAGCGCCTGCGCCCGGCCCTCAGCGAAGGCAACCACATCACCTGCCCGCGCTGCAACGGCACCGGCCACATCCGCGACACCGAGTCTTCGGCGCTGCAGATCCTGCGCATGGTCCAGGAAGAGGCGATGAAGGACAACACCGCCGCCGTGCACGTGCAAGTGCCGGTGGAAGTGACCTCCTTCCTGCTGAACGAGAAGCGCACCGAGATCACCAAGATCGAGTTGAAGCAGCGCGTCACCGTGCTGCTGGTGCCCAACAAGCACCTCGACACGCCCAACTACAAGCTGGAACGCCTGCGCCACGACGACCCACGCCTGGAAAACCTGCAAGCCAGCTACACCATGATCGAGGAGCCGACCGATGAGGTGGGCATCACCCGTCGTGGCGACAGCGACAAGGGCCGCAGCAAGCAAGAGCCGGTGATCAAGGGCATCCTGCCCGAGCAACCCGCGCCCATGCCCACGGCACCGGCCCCCAAGGCCGAGCCGGCAGCACGCGCCGCATCGCCGGCCGCAGCACCGGTGGCCGCAGCCCCGGCCGCTGGCGGTGGCTTCTTCGGCTGGATCAAGAGCCTGTTCGGTGGCCCGGCAGAAGCCCCGGCCGCGGCCCCTGCTGCCGCCAAGCCGGCTGCAGGCAGCACTGCTGCAGCAGCAGGCGGTGAGCGCAAGCGTGAAGGTGGCCGTGACGGCGCCCGCGGTGGCCGTGGTGGCCGCGCCGAGCGCGGTGGTGAGCGCGGTGGTGAGCGTGGTGGCGAGCGTGGCGATCGCAACGGCAAGCGCGAAGGCGCAGGCCGCAACGAGCCCCGCTCGGAAGCTCGCGGTGAAACGCGTGCAGAGGGCCGCCCCGAGCGCACCGAGCGTCCGGAACGCGCCCGCCGCCCTGAGCGCGCCGAGCGCCCGGAAGGCGTCGAAGGCCAACGCCCGGAACGTGCAGAGCGTCCGGATGGCCGCCGCCCGCGCGGTGATCGCCCGGAACGTGGCGAACGCAGCGAGCGCGGTGAGCGCGCCGAACGTGGTGAGCGCGTCGAGCGCAATGCCGAGCAGCAGCAAGCCGCTGCCGCCCTGCCCGCCAGCCTGAACGACACCCCCGCCGACTTCGTCGACACCGTGCCCGAAGGCGCGCTGAACGCTGGTGAAAACGGCGCCGAGGCTGCCGCTGGCGCCAACGGTGAAGAGCGTCAAGGCCGTGGCCGCCGCCGCCGCCGTGGTGGCCGTGACCGCGAAGAGGGTCGCAACGTCGAAGCCGGTGAAGCGGTTGAAGGCGCCGACACGGCCGAGGGCGCTGAGCCCAAGGCAGCGGCAGCCAGCGAGGCCGAGAGCGGAGCCGGCAGCGATAGCGCCAACGGCACCGCCGCTGAAGCTGGCAGCCACGAGTCTGGCGATCGCCCCGAAGCGGGTGAGGGCCAGGAAGGCCGCCGCCGCCGTGGTGGCCGCGATCGTGGCCGCCGCGAGCGCCGTGACGACCTGGCCGAAGGCCAGAGCAGCGAACACGCAGCCACCCAGGGCGACAGCGCAGAGGCCCTGGCCCCTGCGGCCGCACCGGTGCAACTGAGCCTGGCACCGGAAGCGAGCGACGCTGCAGCAGCCGCGACGCCGGCCGCTGCACCTGCCCCCGCTCCGGCTGCCGCCGCGCCAGCCGCTCCCGTGGCAGCGCCGGCCCCGGTCTTCGCCCTGCCGATGGACGAGTTGCACGCCATCGCCGCCTCCAGCGGTCTGCAATGGGTGAACTCCGACGCGGACAAGATCCGCGCCGCCCAGGAAGCCATTGCGGCCGAGCCCAAGCCGGTCCATGTGCCGCGCGTGCGCCCGCCCATGGTTGCCCTGGACGAAGGCCCGCTGGTGCTGGTCGAGACCCGCAAGGACCTCTCGCAGTTCAAGCTGCCTTTTGAGCAGTAAGTAAAAAGAGGAAAGAGGCGCGCCGTGGCCCCGAGCCCCGGCGCGAAGCTCTCGCCCTTTAGAGGGCTGGGCAGCCAAGACCGCCCCGCCGACAATGCCGCCTCGCTGCACCGCCAGCCAGGCGGCTTTTTTTCGACCGGGTTTCAGCGCACGCACCAACCAGGCCTTTCCCCTAAGCACCCCATCACACTCACCCGAGGGAGTCTTGTCCATCATGTTGACGTCTCAACACCCCAAGCGCAGCCTATTGACCCACGGCTTGAGCGCCCTGCTGATCCTCAGCGCCGGCCTGCTGCCGACCGCTCAAGCCGCCTCGGCCAAGCCCAAGGCCGCTGCCGCGGCAATCGCCAGCGCCGCCACGAACGAAGTGGAACTGCGCTTCTTCCCCCTGCCCCAGCAACGCCATCAGATCCATTCGGTCATGCGCATGAAGATGGACATGCGCATGGAGCCCTTCGAGGGCATGAGCGAGGAAGAGCGCGCCAAGATGGAGCAGGCCATGCAGGCCGCCAAGATGCCCATGAGCATGCGCAGCGAGTTCGACCAGCAAGTCACGACCACGGCCGCTGACAAGCAAGGCAACTTCCAGCTTCAGCTGCGCGGCAAGAGCCTGCCCCTGGAGATGAGCAATGCCGCCGGCGAGCGCGTGGGCCCGCCCAAGGCCACGGTCGACATCAAGATCGACGCCAAGCTGAACCAGAAGACCGGCAGCTTCCAGTCCATGAAGATGGCCGGCATGGATGCCGCGAGCAGCGGCCTGTCCGAAGGGCTGCTCAAGCAATTGCTGAGCAGCATGAGCGCCCTGGAAGGCCGCCGCCTCAAGGTCGGCGAATCGGCCGAGATGCCGCTGGACATGGCCTTGCCAATTCCCAAGGGCCCGGGCATGGACCTGAAGATGCTGGGCCGCTACACCCTGGTCAAGCTGGAAAACGGCGTCGCTGATTTCGACGTCGGCGTGAACATCACCATGGCCATGAACGATGACAAGGCCGAAGCCGCTGTGGCTGCTGCCGCCGCTGCAAGCTCGGCCGCCAGCGCCCCGGATGCCACCGCCTCCGCGCCGGCCGCGCCGCTGATGACCGCCTCGGGCCAGGGCCAAGGCCGCATGAGCTGGCGCGTGGCCGACCGCCTGGTCCTGAATCAGGCCATGAACCTGGCCATGAACATGCGCATGCAAGCGCCGGGCAAGCCGGTGATGAACATGAAGGTGGACATGGAGATGGAAGCGAGCGGCAAGAACCTCAAACGCTGAGTGTTTCAGTGGCGGGGGCCGGAAGCGCGTCCCCGCTACTGCGCTCGCTGCCGCGCCTCCCAGGCCCTCAGGGCCTGGCGATACTGGTCCATGGCCAGATCGTGCAGGTCGAAGATGCAGGGGTCGCAGCCATTGCCGCAGCAGGCGTCCAGGTCGGGTGCCACGGGCGGCTCGGGCCGGGGGTCGGCCGCGTTAGCCGCACTGGCAGCGTTGGCTGCATCAGCCATCGCAGGAGCGACGCCGGCATCCTTGTTCATGACCGCAGCCCCCGGCTTCAAGGCAGAGTCTGCAAGGCCTGATGGTAGGCCGGTTCATGCATGAGCTCGTCCCAGGTCAGCGGCGCCGATTGCGGCAGCAGGCCTGCGCGGCGGGCCTCGCTCTCGGCGCTGGGCTGCCAGTCGCCGCGGGCCTGTGCGGCTTGCAGGCCGTCCAGGAATTCATCCAAGGCCCGGCCACCGTCGACATTCGACTGATTGCACAAGAGCACCAGATCGCAACCGGCTTGCAGGGCCGCCAGCGCCGCGTCCACGTAGCCGATCGCACGCCCTTCCAGCACGCGGGCGCCGGCCATGCCCAGGTCATCGCTGAAGATGGCGCCGCCAAAGCCCAGGCGCTCACGCAGCACCTCCTGCAACCAGCGGGCACTGAATCCGGCCGGGCGGGCATCGACCTTGGGGTAGATCACATGGGCCGGCATCACCGCGCCGGTGCTCATGACCAGCCATTCAAACGGCTTCGCATCCTCGGCCAGGATGGCCTTGAGGCTGCGCCGGTCCACGGGCACCTCGGTGTGAGAGTCGGCCTTGACGTAGCCATGACCCGGGAAATGCTTGGCGCAGCTGGCCATGCCGGCCAGCAACAAGCCATGCTGCAGGCTCTTGGCCAGCAAGGCCACCACGCGTGGGTCGCGGTGGAAGCTGCGGGTGCCGATGACAGAGCTCTCACCGTAATCCAGGTCCAGCACCGGGGCAAAGCTGAAGTCCACGCCACAGGCGCGCAGCTCGGCGGCCAGCACGAACCCGGCAGCCGTGGCCGCCGCGGTGGCCTGCAGCGCATCCTCCATCCATAACTCGCCGAGCCGACGCATGGCCGGCAGGTGGGTGAAGCCATCGGTCTGGAAACGCTGCACGCGGCCGCCCTCATGGTCCACACAGATCAACACATCCGGTCGGATGGATTTGATGTCGGCCGTCAGCGCCAGCAGCTGGGCGCGGCTCTCGAAATTGCGGGCGAACAGGATCAGGCCGCCGACCAGGGGGTGGCGCAGGCGCACACGCTCGGCCTCGCTCAGGCTCAGGCCGGCGACATCGAGCACCACGGGGGCGTGTTGCAGGTTTACTTCCATCGTCTTTGTCCGTCTTTGTCCGTCTTCCTGCGGCCTTGCTTCAGGCCAGGGTCTCGACCACCACAAAGCTGGTCGCGTAATCGGTTTCGTCGCTGACGCTGACCAGGGCGCGCAGGCCCTGGGCTTCAAACCAGCGGGCTAGCTCGCCATGCAGGCGGATCTCGGGCTTGCCACTGGGCGCGTTGAGGATCTCGCAGTCGCGCCAGTTCATGGGCATGCGCATGCCCAGACCGATGGCTTTCGAGAAGGCCTCCTTGGCGGAGAAGCGGGTGGCGAGAAAACTCAGGCCCCGGCTCTCGGCGCGCGCACGGCGGGCGCGAAAGACCTCCAGCTCTTGCGGACCCAGCACTTTTTCCGCGAAGCGCTCGCCGCGCCGCGCCAGGGTCTCGCGCATGCGGCGGATGTCGCAGACATCGGTGCCGATGCCGTAAATCATGCCTCGGGCTCCAGCGGTGCCCAGCCCAGCAACTCATTGCGATGCTGCTGGCCGCCCAGTTCGAACCAGGCCTCGCCCCAGAGGCTGGCACCTTCGCGGCGGTAGAAACGCAAAGCGCCTTCGTTGCCGATCCAGGCACTGAGCCACAGCGAACGCTCGGGCCAGGTCTGGCGCGCCTGGTGCAGCAGCTTCAAGCCCAGGCCCTGGTTCTGGCTGTGCGGCGCCACGTAAAGCCGCTTGAGCTCGACCGCCTGGCCGGACACAGCCACCGGGCAGACCGCGCTGTCGTCCAGATGCGCCCAGGCCAACAAGGTGTCGCCCCGCTCGATCACCCAGTGACGATTCAGATCGATGGACTGGCGCAGCAGCTGTTCGTCGAAATCACGCTTCAGGTACTCGGCCACCGTGCTGTTGACGCCGCCCTCGGCGGCATAACGGTCCAGCCAGACCCAGCGCGCCAAGGCAGCGATGCGCAGCGCATCGTCGGGCTCGGCCGGGCGCAGGTCGAGGAATGCCGGCTTCTTGCTGCTCATGTCGGTGCTCAGGCTGCGTAAGCGCGCTGGATGCTGCGCAGGTACTCGCGCACGGTCTCGGTGTAGCCCAGCTCCAGGGCATCGGCGATCAAGGCATGGCCGATGGACACCTCTCGCACACCGGGCACGGCGCGCAGGAACAGGCTCAGGTTGTCGCGGTTGAGGTCGTGGCCGGCGTTGATGCCCAGGCCCTGGGCCAGGGCGGCCTCGGCCGTGCGGGTGAAGCCGGCCAGCACCTCGGCCTCGCGGGCAGTGCCGAAGGCGCTGGCGAAGGTCTCGGTGTAGAGCTCGATGCGCTCGGCGCCCAACGCGGCCACATGGGCCATGGCCTCGGGCAACGGGTCCATGAAGAGGCTGACGCGCACGCCCAGGCTTTGGCATTCCGCGATCAGCGGCGCCAGGCGCTCGCGATCGGCCGGCAGGTTCCAGCCGTGGTCGGAGGTGAACTGGTCCTCGCTGTCAGGCACAAAAGTCACCTGGTGCGGACGCAGCTCACGCACATAGTCCATCAGGTTCTGGGTCGGGTTGCCCTCGATGTTGTACTCGGCATGCGGCCACTGCTTCATCAGCGCCGCCAGCTCGCGCACATCGGCCGGGCGGATGTGGCGCTCGTCGGGGCGCGGGTGCACGGTGATGCCCTGGGCCCCGGCCAGCAAGCAGGCCTCGGCCGCGCGCAGCACGCCGGGAATGCCCAGGTGTCGTGTGTTGCGCAGCAAGGCCACCTTGTTGACATTGACCGACAAGGCGCAGCGCTGGCCGTGCGAATGGACGGCCGAGGCCTCGGGAGCGAGCAAAGGGTTCATCGTTTCCAGTTCCAGCAAATATCAGTCAGGGCGGCCGGGGCTGCGCCCAAGCTTCAGTCGAGCAGCTTCTGCACATCCAGCATCACCTGGCGGGTGCGCAGCGGCTTGCCGCCCAGATGATAGTGAAGCAGGCCGCGCAGCGCTGACTTGAGCTGCGGCAAGACCGGAGCGCAGGCCTGCTGCAGTGCGGCCATGCTGCCGTGCAGCAGCGCGGCTTGCAGATGGATCCAGGTGCTGCCATCCAGGCCGCCTGCTTCGACGGACAAGGGTTGAATGCCGGCCTCGGCAGCCAGACCATAGCTGCGTTCCAGCTGCAATGGCGCCTGCGTCAACGTCACGACGCTGAGGTCGGGCAGCAGGCCGGTCTCCACCAGCAGGCGCAGCTCAAACGCGCGCAGCGCCGCCTGCGACTGCGCATCCTCGTTGGCATGCAGCTGCGGCAAGGTCTGGGCATAGGCTTCGAAGAGCAGCGGATGGGCATCCTGCCGGGCCAGCAGCTTGAGCAGCAGCTCGTTCAGGTAATAGCCCGAAAACAGCGCGGCGCCGGCCGGCAAGGTGCTGCCGCCGGCCCATTCGGCCGCGCGCAGGGTGACGACCTCGGCCGGGTTGCCATCCGTGGATTTGGCCGGTTTGGACAGGGTGACCTGGATGCGCTGAAAGGGCAGCAGCACCGCGCGCAGCTGCGAGTACGGCCGCTTGGCGCCCTTGGCCACCACGGCCAGACGCCCCTGCTCACGGGTGAAAAGGTCGAGGATGAGGCTGGACTCGCTCCAGTCGTACTGGTGGAGCACAAAAGCCTGCTGAACCGCAGGTGCGCGCGCGCCGCGGGCCATCAGCGAACGGGCCGCCGGTCAAACCGGTCAAACGAGAAGCACGCCAGCGGCTTCACTCGTAGCCGTAGGTGCGCAAATGTTCTTCGCTGTCGGCCCAGCCCGAACGCACCTTGACCCAGAGTTCCAGGAAGACACGGCCATCCATCAGATGCTCCAGCTCCTGGCGCGCCTCGGAGCCGATGCGCTTGAGGCGCTCGCCGCCCTGGCCGATGATCATGCCCTTGTGAGCATCGCGCTCGACCACGATGGAGGCCGAGATGCGGCGCAGCTCGCCCTCGTCTTCCCATTTGTCGATGATCACGGTCGAGGTGTAGGGCAGCTCGTCACCGGTCAGGCGGAACAGCTTCTCGCGGATGATTTCGCTGGCCAGGAATTTCTCACTGCGGTCGGTCAGCGCGTCGCCGTCGTAGAACCAGCCCTGCTCGGGCAGGTAGGGCTTGAGGATCTTGAAGAGGCGCTGGACATCGGCGTCCTTCTTGGCCGAGAGGGGCACGAATTCGCTGAAGTTGCGGCGCTCCTGCATGCTCTTGAGCCAGGGGGCCAGATCGGCGCGGCGCTGCACGGCGTCCAGCTTGTTGGCGATCATCACCACCGGCTTGTCCTGCGGCAGCAGGGACAGCACCTTGGCATCGTCCAGGCCGAAGCGGCCCGCTTCCAGCACATAGAGCACCAGATCCACATCGCCGAGCACGCCGTGCACGGTGCGGTTCAGGTTGCGGTTGAGCGCCGCGTTGTACTTCATCTGGAAGCCGGGCGTGTCCACGAACACGAACTGCGCTTCGTCCACCGTGCGCATGCCGGTGATGCGGTGGCGCGTGGTCTGCGCCTTGTCCGAGGTGATGCTGACCTTCTGGCCGACCAGGGCGTTGAGCAGGGTCGACTTGCCGACATTGGGCCGGCCAACGATGGCGATCAGGCCACAGCGCTGGGGCGTGCCGTCGGCCATCTTGCCGCCGCTGGCTTGCGCGGCGGCTGCGGCCTCGGGCGAGAGCGAGGTCGCGCCCGAGCCGGCCGCGGGAATGGGCGGCAAGGCATAGGTGACGACGGGTGCAGGAGAGGCCGACGAAGCTTCAGGCGAAGTGGCGTCGTCCGGCGTGGTGGGGGTGTGGGTCATGGGGTGTCGGCGCGGGGCCGCTCCTTGTCGCGCAAGCCAGAACTTGGCTTGTCGAGGGCAATCAGTTCGTCGAGCAGGCGACGGGCGGCTTCTTGTTCGGCAATGCGGCGGGACCGGCCCTCGCCGCGCGTGGCCAGCTTCAGCGCAGGCACGACGCACTCAACCTCAAAGGTCTGGGCATGGGCCTGGCCGCGGGTGTCGGTGATGCGATAGGTGGGTACGGCGAGGCGGCGGGCTTGCAGCATCTCCTGGAGCGCGGTCTTGGCATCCTTGGCCCAGCGGTCGGTGGCCGCACCGGCCAGCAAATCGCCCAGCATCTTGCGCACCACCTCGAGCGCGGCCGGGTAGCCGGCGTCGATGAAGGTGGCGCCGATGATGGCTTCGAGGGCGTCGGCCAGGATGGAGGGGCGCTGCGCGCCACCGCCCTTGGCCTCGCCATCCGAGAGGCGCAGCACCTGGGGCAGACCCAGATCGAGCGCCAGGCGGTGCAGGCTGTCTTCGCGCACCAGGTGGGCGCGGATGCGGGTCAGGTCGCCCTCGTCGGAGCCGGCATAGCGCTCGTACAGCAGGCTGGAGACGGCTAGGCTCAGCACCGCGTCGCCGAGGAACTCCAGGCGCTCGTTGTGATCGCTGCTGAAGCTGCGGTGCGTCAGGGCGCGGCTCAGCAGCTCCGGCTTGCTGAAGCGATGACCCAGGCGTTGTTGCAAGGCGAGAAGAGGCGCAGCACTGCTACTCATGCGGACACAGACGTTGAAAATGCGGGCGCCAGCGACCGAAGCGGCGAAAACGCCATCAACGGGACTTGCCCTGGTACTTGATCAAGAGATAGACAGGGCCGGCCAGATCGACCTGCTTGTCGTAGGCGAAGCTGATCTGCAGCTTCTCGTTGTCCTTGCTGATCACCAGATCCTGGCTGGAAATGCTGACCATGGAGTATTCAACCTGCTGAGCGCGCTCGAACTCGGCGCGCACGGCCGGCACGGTGGCCGGGTTGGCCGCAGCAATGCGATCGACCACACGTTGAATGGTGTAGAACTCCAGCACGGTCGGGATGACGCGGGCGATCACCACGCCACCGAAGGCGAGCAGAACACCCCAGAACAGCAGACCCAGAAGGCTGATGCCGCGCTGTGATCGCGCTTGGGCACCCGAATGGCAACGCTGGCCTGGATTTGACTGACGACGAAGCATCGAAACGTCCTCTCCCTGAAGTTTCAAACCGGATCTTTGCCGGGCGAGACCGCAGCCCCGCCGTTCAGGCCGCCTCAATGGAAGGGGCCAATGCGCTTGAGGTTACCGAAATTCATCCAAACAAAGAAGGCCCGGCCGACGATGTTTTCATCGGGCACAAAGCCCCAGAAGCGCGAGTCCCCGGAGTTGTCGCGGTTGTCGCCGATCATGTAGTAGTAACCCGCCGGCACCGTGCAGCGCACGCCTTCGATGGTGTATTTGCACTGGTCCTGGTAGGGGAACGGGCCATCCGGACGGTTGGGCTGGAAGATGGGCTGCGCCTGTGGGTTGACCAGCATCTGATGCTCCTTCTCGCCCAGCTTCTCCAGGAAGCGCGGACGGTAGGTCATCGAGCTCTCGTCGTAGAAGTCACCCTGGGGTTGGACTTCGGTCGGCTTGCCGTTGATGTAGAGCTTCTGGTTCAGGTAGGCCACCTCGTCGCCGGGGATGGCCGCCACGCGCTTGATGAAGTCCACGCTGGTGTCCACCGGCCAGCGGAACACCATCACGTCGCCGCGCTTGACCTCGTTGTTGGAGATGATCTTCTTGTTGATCACCGGCAGGCGCACGCCGTAGTGGAACTTGTTCACCAGGATCAAGTCACCGACCAGCAGGGTCGGCACCATCGAACCCGAGGGGATCTTGAACGGCTCGAACAAGAAAGAGCGCAGAAAGAACACGGCCAGGATGACCGGGAACAAGCCGGCAGTCCAATCCATCCACCAGGGCTGCTGCAGGATCTGCTGACGTGCCGCCTCGACATCCCCATCGACACGGCTGATGCCCTGGGCGGCCAGGGTCTGGCGGCGCTGGGCATCGGCATCGAGCAGGGCCTGGGCGGCACGAGCTCGGGCCGGCTGGAAATGAAAGCGCTCGGCCAGCCAGTAGGCCAGCGTGACCACGGTCAGGATGAAAAGCAGAAGGGAGAAGTTGCCGCTCCAGTAGCCGGTGTACCAGCCGCCCAGGTAAGCGACCAGGGCCGCGTAGAGAATTCCGGTCAGAGCACTCATCAATCGATCGCTTGGTTGGGAGGAAGGGAGAAGAAAGAAGGCCGGGCGACGGCGGTCAGTCGTCCACTTGCAGGATGGCCAGGAATGCTTCTTGAGGCACCTCGACGGAGCCGATCTGCTTCATGCGTTTCTTGCCGGCCTTTTGCTTTTCGAGCAGCTTGCGCTTGCGGGTGATGTCGCCACCGTAGCATTTTGCCAGCACGTTCTTGCGCATCGCCTTGATGTTCTCGCGGGCGATGATGTTGGCGCCAATGGCAGCCTGGATCGCCACGTCGTACATCTGACGCGGGATCTGCTCGCGCATCTTGGCCGCCACGGCGCGGCCGCGGAACTGGCTCTGCGCGCGGTGGACGATGATGGACAGAGCATCGACGCGGTCGCCGTTGATCAGGATGTCGACCTTGACCACATCGGAGGCGCGGTACTCCTTGAACTCGTAGTCCATGGAGGCGTAGCCGCGCGAGACCGACTTCAGCTTGTCGAAGAAGTCCAGCACGATTTCGGCCAGCGGCATTTCATAGGTCAGCATGACCTGGCGGCCGTGGTAGGCCATATTGATCTGCGTGCCGCGCTTCTGGTTGGCCAGGGTCATGACCGGGCCGACATAGTCCTGCGGCATGTAGAGGTGCACGGTGACGATGGGCTCGCGGATCTCGGCGATCTTGCCGACCTCGGGCATCTTCGAGGGGTTCTCCACCTCGATCACCGTGCCATCCCCCAGCACCACCTCGTAGACCACGCTGGGCGCGGTGGTGATCAGGTCCTGGTCGAACTCGCGCTCCAGACGCTCCTGCACGATCTCCATATGCAGCAGGCCCAGGAAGCCGCAGCGGAAGCCGAAGCCCAGCGCCTGCGAGACTTCGGGTTCGTAGCGCAGCGAAGAGTCGTTGAGCTTGAGCTTCTCGAGCGCATCGCGCAGTTGGTCGTACTCGCTCGATTCGGTCGGATACAGACCGGCAAACACCTGGGGCTGGATTTCCTTGAAGCCGGGCAAGGCCTCTTCGGCCGGGCCGAGGTTGTTGGGCAGCTTCTTTTCCAGCGTAATGGTGTCGCCGACCTTGGCAGCCTGCAGCTCCTTGATGCCGGCAATCACAAAGCCCACCTCACCGGCATTGAGCTGATCGCGCTTTTCGGACTTGGGCGAGAAGACGCCCAGATGCTCGGCCGGGTAGATGGCATTGGTGGCCATCATGCGGATGCGCTCGCCCTTGCGCAGCGTGCCGTCCACCACGCGGACCAGCATCACCACGCCGACGTAGTTGTCGAACCAGCTGTCGATGATCATGGCGCGCAGCGGCGCCTCGACCACGCCCTTGGGCGGCGGGATGCGGGCGATCACGGCCTCGATGATTTCATCGATGCCCATGCCGGTCTTGGCGCTGCAGGGGATGGCGTCGGTGGCGTCGATGCCGATCACGTCTTCGATCTCGGCCTTGGCGTTGTCCGGATCGGCGCTGGGCAGGTCCATCTTGTTCAGCACCGGCACCACTTCCACGCCAAGGTCCAGCGCGGTGTAGCAGTTGGCGACGGTCTGTGCTTCCACGCCCTGGCTGGCGTCCACCACCAACAGCGCGCCCTCGCAGGCCGACAGCGAGCGGCTCACTTCGTACGAGAAGTCCACATGCCCGGGCGTGTCGATCAGGTTGAGGTTGTAGGTCTTGCCGTCCTTGGCCGTGTACTGCAGGGCTGCGGTCTGGGCCTTGATGGTGATGCCGCGCTCGCGCTCGATGTCCATCGAGTCCAGCACCTGCGCTTCCATCTCGCGGTCCGAGAGACCGCCACAGCGTTGAATGATGCGGTCCGCCAGCGTGCTCTTGCCGTGGTCGATGTGGGCGATGATGGAGAAATTGCGGATGTGGTTCATGCTTTTACAGACTGAGCTGGGCTGGAGTCACAAAGGGCGGGAGCCCGGGCAGCGCAAGCTCTCAATCGCGGCGCGATGTGATGGCCACACAAAGGCCGAACGGCGGGTAAAAAAAAGGCACGTCGAAACGGTGACGCGCCTTCCAACAAAAGGTATGGCAACTGCTTGTTGGGCTTCCATTGTAGCCAAAAGGTCCTGTCTGGAAACCGCGCCCCGCCGGGATTGCCCGTCGTTGCGGCCCGCCAACATGGATTTTGTCCACAACTTATTCACAGGCTTATCAAGGCGCGCTGGCATGGTTTTTGAAAACCTTGCAGCCCGCCCGCCTGCGCCTCCGTCGGCCCGGCATTTTCGTCACGCTTGACTCGTGTTTACGTCTTTCGCCGGCCGCAAAGAGGCCAGGCGAACTCCGGATTCTAGCCGACAGCGACAGGAATCGAAATCCGCCACCCTGCCCTGCCGCGTGGCCCGGCAGGTGAGCAGCTTCCGCCATATGAAAAGACCCGGCAGCCCGCTCTGGCATACCGGGTCTTGGCACTGTCGCCAGCGTGGATTAAACGGCCAGATTACCGAGCCGGGCGCAGCAGCACAAAGCTGGTCAGGTCACCGCGGCGCACCAGCAAATTGATGACCTTGGCCTTGTCCAGCTTGGCCAGCACGGCCTGCACCTGCTTGACGCTGCTGACATCGGTGTTGTCCACCGACAGGATGACATCGCCCTCGCGCAGGCCTGCACGTGCGGCCACGCCGATGGCCGCCTCCACGCGAACACCCGACTTGAGCTTGAGCTCGCGCTTTTGCGCCTCGCTCAACTCACCGAGCTGCAAGCCCAAGGCGCTGGCCGGGCCGGCAGAGGGCTTGCCGTCACCGTCGACGCCCGCCGAAGTACGTGCTTCTTCATTGGGCATCTCGGCGATGGTGATGTTGAGGTCCTTGTAGGTACCGCGGCGGAACACCTGGACCACGGCCTTGCTGTTCGGCTTGAGACCGGCCACCACGCGACGCAGATCGCTGACCTTCTCGATCGTCTTGCCGTCGAACTTGGTGATCACATCGCCGCCTTCGATGCCGGCCTTGTCGGCCGCGCCGCCAGCCACCACGCTGCGGATCACGGCGCCATGCGGCTTGCCCAGGCCGATGGCCTCGGCCACATCCTTGCTCACATCTTCCAGCGTCACGCCGATGAAGCCGCGCACCACCTTGCCGTGGCTGCGCAGCTGCTCGGACACGCGGATCGCCTCATCGATGGGGATCGAGAAGGAGATGCCCATGAAGCCGCCGGACTGGCTGTAGATCTGCGAGTTGATGCCTACCACCTCGCCGCGCATGTTCAGCAACGGGCCACCCGAATTACCCGGGTTGATGGCCACATCGGTCTGGATAAAGGGCAAGAAGTCGCCCGTGTCGCGCGCCTTGGCGCTGACGATGCCGGCGGTGACGCTGTTGTCGAAGCCAAAGGGCGAACCGATGGCCATGACCCATTCACCGACCTTGAGGCGGCCGACATCGCCGATCTTCACTGCCGGCAGGCCGCTCGCCTCGATCTTGAGCACGGCCACATCGGTGCGGCGGTCGGCGCCGACCAGCTTGGCCTTGAACTCGCGCTTGTCAGTCAGGGTGACGTAGACCTCGTCGGCATCCTGCACCACATGGGCATTGGTCATCACATAGCCATCAGCGCTGAGCACAAAGCCCGAGCCGACGCCGCGGCGCTGCGGTGCATCTTCGTTGTCGCCGCCGCCGCGTGGGGCACCACGGCGCTGGTTGGGCGCGGGCATGCCGAAGCGGCGCAGGAACTCCAGCATCTGCTCGTCCATCTCGGGCATGCCCTGGGCATTGGCCTTGAGGCGCTCCGAGGTGCGGATGTTCACCACCGCCGGGCCGACCTTCTCGACCAGCTCGGTGAAGTCCGGCAGCTCGCGCGCCTGGGCATGGCCGACATCGGGCAGCAGGCTGAGGCTCAGGGACAGAGCGCCGGCAGAGAGCAAGGCTCGCGACCAGCGCGACAAGGACGGACGGGCAAGAGACAGAAAGGACATGGTTGGACTCGAAGTGTTCACCAGAGAAAAACCCACCAACGCGGCCAGGGCGTTGAACCTGAGACAGCAGCTGGCGATTTTGGGACCAGGCGACTTGATTTCAAGGGTGGACGAATGCAAAGAACAGGTAAACAAATGCAGCGTGTGCTGCGATCGGACAAGCGGGCGGACAAGCCGCCACTGCCAGCAAGCACGGCATGGCGCGCCAGCCTCGACCGGCTGCGTTTGATGATGGCAGCGGCCCAAGCCGGCTTGCGAAAGTCACCCCGGAATCAGCGGCCGCCACGCCTCAGGTCGCAGGACCTGCGCCTCCAGGGGGCTGATCCCGCGCCCCGCGTGTGCTCTGCCCATCCTGGCTGGCGCGAGCGGCAAACAGGGTCGCCCGCAATGTGCCCCACACTCCCGGCTGCCGGCGCCGGCTCAGTGGGAGATAGAGCGGCACCCAATGCCAGCGCAGTCGCTGCAGCAGAGGCGCTGCAGCGTCCACACGCTGCGCCCGCAGAAGCAGCCAGTCGTCGAAATCAAAGACTGCGGCCAGCCGAAGCTCCACACCCGGGTCGCGCGGCGCTCCCGATGCCTCGCGCTCGTGCAAGCGCCAGCTCTGGCCATCCCACAGCAACAAGCGCGGCCGCACACGCGCCACACGCCAGCCCAGGGCGGCGCACAGAGGCAAGACCCAAACCGAATGCCACGCGGACACCAACTGATGCGCAACCCCAGCCGCCGACAGCGAAGCCGCAGCCAGCAGGGCCAGAAACGACACAGCCAGCTGCAAGGCTGGCTGTGGAAGCACCTCAACCCGGAGCGGCGCTGCGTGACGCGAGGTGGCGTTCATCGCAGCAGGCTCAGGTTCGGCTTTGAAACAACAAGGCAGCTGGCGCCGCCGGCGATCAGACCCGCTTGAAGATCAGCGTGCCGTTGGTGCCGCCGAAACCGAAATTGTTCTTGGCGGCGTATTCGATCTTCATCTGCCGCGCTTCGTTGGCGCAGTAGTCCAGGTCGCACTCGGGATCCTGGTTGAAGATGTTGATGGTTGGCGGCGCCACCTGGTGGTGAACCGCCAGCACCGTGAACACCGACTCGATACCACCGGCCCCGCCGAGCAAATGCCCGGTCATGGACTTGGTCGAGCTGACCACCAGATTCTTGGCATGGTCGCCGAAGGCCAGCTTGATGGCGTTCGTCTCGTTCACATCACCCAGCGGCGTGGAGGTGCCGTGGGCGTTCATGTATTGCACTTGGTCGGCGTTCAGGCCTGCATTGCGCAATGCCGCGCGCATCGACCGTTTGGGACCGTCCACATTGGGCGCGGTCATGTGGTACGCGTCAGCACCCATGCCAAAGCCGGACAGCTCGGCATAGATCTTGGCGCCACGCTTCTTGGCATGCTCGTACTCTTCCAGCACCAGCACACCGCCGCCCTCACCCAGCACAAAACCGTCGCGGTCCTTGTCCCAGGGTCGGGAAGCAGTCTTGGGATCGTCGTTGCGCGTGGACAGTGCCCGCGCCGAGGCAAAGCCTCCGATGCCCAAGGGCGACACGGTGGATTCCGCGCCGCCGGCGATCATCACGTCGGCATCGCCGTATTCAATGAGCCGCGCAGCTTGACCGATGGCATGCAAGCCGGTGGTGCAAGCGGTCACGATGGCCAGGTTCGGGCCTTGGAAGCCGAACTTGATCGAGACATGGCCCGAGATCATGTTGATGATCGAGGCCGGCACAAAGAAGGGGGAAATGCGACGCGGGCCGCGCGCAACGTACTCGCTGTGGGTTTCTTCGATCAGCGGCAAGCCGCCGATGCCCGACCCCACCAGCACGCCGATGCGCTCAGCCTGCTCTTCACTCAACTGATCGCCGGTCGGCAGACCGGCATCGCGCACCGCTTGAATGGACGCCGCCAATCCGTAATGGATGAAGGTGTCCATGGTCCGCGCTTCTTTGGTGGACATGTAGTCCGCCACATCGAAGCCCTTCACCTCACCGGCGAACTGACAGGCAAAGGCCGACGGATCAAAGCGGGTGATGCGGTCAATACCGGACTGACCGGCCAGGATGTTGGCCCAGCCTTCAGCGACCGTGTTTCCCACGGGGCTGATCAGACCAAGTCCGGTAACTACGACGCGACGACGGCTCATGCGGTACGGAAATCAGTTGAACAAAGGCTCAAGCGCTGAAGACTCAGGCCTTTTGGTGCTTGACGGCGTAGTCGATCGCCAGCTGAACGCTGGTGATCTTCTCGGCTTCTTCATCGGGGATTTCGATGCCGAACTCGTCTTCGAGTGCCATCACCAATTCCACGGTGTCGAGCGAGTCGGCGCCCAGGTCGGCCACGAAGGCCTTTTCGTTGGTCACATCGGACTCAGGCACGCCGAGTTGCTCGGCGATGATTTTCTTGACACGTGCTTCGATATCGCTCATGACTCCTCCAGGAGGGGTTTGCTAGGAACAGCCCGGGATTCTAAGGCCTCTAGGGAGTCGCGCCTAAAACAAGGCATTGCGGCACATCAGAGAACCTTCACCGGCCGGGCAAATCCGGTGGATGGCGGCGGAACTGCCGCCATCTCAAATCTGTCAGTTCATGAACATGCCGCCGTTGACATGCAGTTCACTGCCGGTAATGTAGGCTGCCTTCGGTGACGCGAGGAAGGCAACAGCCTCCGCAATTTCCCGCGGCTCGCCCAGGCGGCCCACCGGGATCTGCGCCAGCAGCGCGGCCTTCTGCGCCTCGGGCAGCACTTCGGTCATGTCGGTGGCGATGAAACCAGGCGCCACGCAGTTGACGGTGATGCCGCGGCTGCCCAGCTCGCGCGCCAGCGAGCGCGTCATGCCGGCAACACCGGCCTTGGCCGCCGCGTAGTTGGCCTGGCCCGGGTTGCCCGAAGCCCCGACCACCGAAGTGATACTGATGATGCGGCCATAACGCTGTTTCATCATGGTGCGCATGACGGCGCGGCTCATGCGGAACACGGCCTTCAGATTGGTGTCCAGCACGGCATCCCAATCGTCGTCCTTCATGCGCATGGCCAGGGTGTCGCGGGTGATGCCGGCGTTGTTGACCAGCACGTGCAGGCCGCCATGGGCTTTGACGATGCCGTCCACGGCCGCTTCAACCGCGGCCGCATCATTGACATTGAGCACCACGCCCGAGCCACCCAGCGCAGCCAGGGCCTCGCCGATGGCGGCCGCACCGGATTCGCTGGTGGCGGTGCCGATGACCTTGTAGCCCTGCTCGGCCAGGGTCAGGGCGATGGAGCGGCCGATGCCGCGGCTGGCGCCGGTGACCAGGGCCACTTGGGGGGTGCTGCTTGTCGTCGTGTCAGTCATGATCTTCTTGCGGTTTCGTTGGAAGGTGCAGACGGGGCGATGCTCAGCCCAGCAGTGCGCGTGCCTCGGCCAGGCTGGCCGGGTCCAGCACGGTGGCGCTGATCAGTTCGGCATCGACACGCTTGGCCAGGCCGGCCAGGACCTTGCCCGGGCCGCACTCCAGCACATGCTGGATGCCCTGCGCCTTCAGCGCCTGCACCACTTCGACCCAGCGCACCGGGCCGAAAGCCTGGCGGTACAGCGCATCGCGCAGGCCGGCGGCATCGCCGACTGCGGCCACATCGATGTTGTTGATCACCGGAAACTGCAGCGCCGCAAACTCGGTCGCGGCCAGACGCCCTTGCAGCGCCAGCGCCGCCGGCTTCATCAGGCTCGAGTGGAAGGGCGCCGACACCGGCAGCAGCAGCGCGCGCTTGGCGCCCGCGGCCTTGAGCAACTCACAGGCCTTGTCGACCCCGGCCTTGGTGCCGGCAATCACGGTCTGCTTGGGGTCATTGAAATTGGCGGCCTCCACGGCCTCACCGGTGGCGGCGGCCGCGGCGGCACAACCCTCGATCACGGCCGCGCTGTCCAGACCCAGGATGGCCGCCATGGCGCCCACGCCCACCGGCACGGCCTCTTGCATGGCTTGGGCACGGAATCGCACCAGAGGCAGGGCCTCGGCCAGCGTCAGCGCACCGGCCGCCACCAGGGCGGTGTACTCGCCCAGCGAGTGGCCGGCCGCAGCCGCCGGCAGCAAGCCGGTTTCAGCCACCCAGGCGCGGTAGCAGGCAATGCCGGCCGTCAGCATCACGGGCTGGGTGTTGGTGGTCAGGTCCAGCTGCTCTTTCGGGCCGGCCTTGATCAGGGCGCCGATGTCTTCGCCCAGGGCCTCGGATGCTTCGGCCAGGGTGCGAGCCACTTCAGGGTGATCGCCCCAGGCGTCCAGCATGCCTACGGTTTGCGAGCCTTGGCCCGGAAAGACGAATGCGAACTTTGCGCTCATGATCGTGTGTCGAAGAATTGAAGATGAAGTAACTCGGAATTGCAGCGGAGGCAAAAGCCGTGAAGCGCGGCCTGCGGAATCAGAAATCCAGCAGCACGGCACCCCAGGTGAAGCCGCCCCCCACGCCTTCCAGCATCACGGTGTCACCGGCCTTGACGCGGCCGTCACGCACCGCCACATCGAGGGCCAGCGGGATCGACGCCGCCGAGGTGTTGCCGTGCTGATCCACGGTGACCACCACCTTGTCCAGCGGCAGCTTCAGCTTCTTGGCCGTGCCCTGCATGATGCGGATATTGGCTTGATGAGGAATCAGCCAATCGATGTCATCCTCGCTGCGGCCGGCTTTTTCCAGCACCGAGCGGGCCACTTTTTCCAGCACGCCGACGGCCAGCTTGAACACGGCCTGGCCGTCCATCTTCAGCAGCGGGTCGCCGCTGACCTTGCCGCCCGAGACATGGCCGGGTACGCAAAGAATGCCCGAGTGCTTGCCATCGGCATGCAGCTCGGTGGCCAGGATGCCCGGCGTCTCGCTGGCGCCCAAAACCACGGCACCGGCGCCATCGCCAAACAGCACACAGGTGGTGCGGTCCTTGAAATCAAGGATGCGCGAGAACACCTCGGCGCCCACAACCAGGGCCTTGTTGGCCGCGCCGGTGCGGATCATGGAATCCGCCACCGTCAGCGCGTAGACAAAGCCGGAGCAGACCGCCTGCACATCGAAGGCGGCGCCACCGGCGATGCCCAGCTTGTGTTGAAGCAGGCAGGCGGTCGAGGGGAAGACCATGTCCGGCGTCGAAGTGGCGACGATGATGAGATCGATCTCATCGGCCGCAATGCCGGCCGCGGCAATGGCGGCTTGCGCAGCGGGCAAGGCCAGGTCGCTGGCCGTCACGCCTTCGGCGGCGAAATGGCGGGCATGGATGCCGGTGCGCTCGACGATCCACTCATCCGAGGTCTCGATGCCATCGGCGGCCAGCTGTGCGGCCAGCTCGGCATTGCTCAGACGCAGTGGCGGCAGGTAGCTGCCGGTGCCGATGATGCGGGCGTAGCGCGCCGAAGGCATGGCCGTCGAAGGCGTGGGAGCAAATGCGGGGGTGTTCGTGGCGCTGGGGATGGTGGTCATGCAGCTTGGGCGACCGGGGCCGCCTTGTCTCCTGAGTCGCCCACCGCGAGCCCCTCGGTGCCGGTCGTGGTGCCGGGCGTGGCTTGCAGCGTGGCAATGATGCGATCGTGTACCCGGTCGAGCAACCGGTTGCGGGCGGCATCATACGCTCGGTTCAAAGCGTTCTCGAAAGCGAAGGCATCGGCCGAGCCATGGCTTTTGAACACCAGGCCACGCAGGCCCAGCAGGGCTGCACCGTTGAAGCGACGGTGGTCGACGCGACCTTTGAAGCGCTTGAGCACCGGCATCGCCAGAGCGGCGGCCGCCTTGCTGATCCAGCTGCGACCGAACTCCTCGCGGATGATGGTGATGATCATGGTGGCCAGGCCTTCGGCCGTCTTCAGCGCGACGTTACCGACAAAACCATCGCACACAACCAGGTCGACCGTGCCCTTGAAGATGTCATTGCCTTCCACATTGCCGTGGAAATTCAGCTGACCAGCAGCCGCCGCAGCGCGCAGCAACTCACCCGCGCGCTTGATGGTTTCGCTGCCCTTGATGACCTCTTCACCAATATTGAGCAGACCGACACGCGGCTCGGGCTTGCCATCCACAGCCGCGACCAGGGCGCTGCCCATCAGCGCGAATTGCAGCAGGTGCTCGGCCGAGCAATCGACATTGGCGCCCAGGTCCAACATGGTGGTGTAGCCGCCGAGCTGGTTGGGCATGACCGAGGCAATGGCCGGGCGAT
This sequence comes from Paucibacter aquatile, assembly GCF_002885975.1. NCBI lineage: Bacteria > Pseudomonadati > Pseudomonadota > Betaproteobacteria > Burkholderiales > Sphaerotilaceae > Roseateles > Kinneretia aquatilis. Next base: position 1,497,718 of record NZ_POSP01000003.1, read on the forward strand.
CGATGCCATCCAGGGTCTTGAGCAGATAGCGCGAGACCGCCATCAGGGCGCCGGTGTTGCCGGCCGACACGCAGGCATCGGCCAGCGGCAAGCCGCCGTCGGCCGACTTGAGCTGGCTGATGGCCACCCGCATGGACGAATCCTTCTTGCGGCGCAGCGCCACCTCGACCGGGTCGTCCATGGTCACCACTTCACTGGCGGGCACGATGCGGCAGCGTGGCCATTGGACGGCCGCAGCCAGCGCATCGGGCAGGCCCACCAGCAGCAGTTCGGCTTGCGGGTGCTTGGCGAGGAAGGCCTCACAGGCCGGCAAGGTGATGGACGGCCCATGGTCGCCGCCCATGCAATCGACAGCCAGGCGCACCCGGGCCAAAGGCTCGGCCACGGACACCGCGGGCTGGGCGGGCAGACGGGAATCGACAGAAGACATCACAGCAACCCAGGTGAAAGCCGGCCACAGAAAAACGGCCGGACACGAAAACTCAGGCCGTGCAGCGCCCTCGCGCACGCACACCCGAGTGGATCAAGCCAATATGTCAGGCCATGCGGTCTCTTGCCAACGGTGGAAACACCGCGCAACAGAGCCCGCAGAAAACACAAAAACCCGGCACTGCAACAAGGCACAGGCCGGGAATTCGTGATCACAGCAGATCGTGAGATCAACGCGCCGCCTGGGGCAGGCGCGTCAGTCGAAATCGATCAGGCGTCAGCCTTGGTCTTCAGGACCTTGCGGCCGCGGTAGAAGCCGGTGGGGCTGATGTGGTGACGCAGATGCACTTCGCCGGTAGTCGGCTCGATGGCAGTGCCCGGGGTGACCAGGGCATTGTGCGAACGGTGCATGCCACGCTTGGAAGGCGACTTCTTGTTTTGCTGAACGGCCATGAAATTCTCCTAAGGCTCCGGTGATTGAGGCGCGGCGGTCTGGATTTGCTGAAGCGGTTCGCTCCAGCTCTCCACGCAGACCAGCGACCTACACACCCCGGGCGCCGCGATTGCTGTGTACACAAGCGTCGCGAGCATCAAGCGCACCATGCGCCAGCGGTTTGCAAGCACTGCAGCCAAGCTGGCCCGCACTCACGGCACGCTACTTTGATTCTCGGACCGGGGAAAGCCCGCGATTGTAGCACCGTTGACGCCAAGACTCAAATCCGAGCCCACAATCGCCGCCGGCGGAAGCACTCGGCCGCCGGCCCGCTTCGTCATTTTCTCTTCAACGCAGCCAAGGCCGCAAAGGGATTGGGGCGCTCGGACGAGGCTGCTTCTTCCTCGCTCAGCTCCGCCACGCCTGCCGGCACTTCCAAGGGCTTCGGGCATTGTTCGTGGCGCGGCACCAAGGGGAGCGACAAGAGCAATTCATCTTCCACCAATTCCTGAACGTCGAGATTGCGCGTCAGCACCAGCAGCTCCTCTTCGCTCTCGATGTCCTGCTCGGCCGCCTCTTGCTCATCGCGCACAAAGCGATAGGAGCGCTCCAGGCTCATCGACTCCTGCACCGGCTGCAGGCAGCGCTGGCAGGTCATGCTCACTTCAGCCGAGGCCTCCAGGTGCAACCAGGTTTCAATGGCACCGCCGCTGAGCTCCCGGCGCTCACCTTGCAAGGACCACTGCACCGCAGGCCAGGCCGCCACCGGCGTCTCGGGCGCCGCCACATCGGCCAGGCGACCCAGCTGCGAAGCCGGCCACTCACCCTGCAGGCTGCCCGCATCCCGGGCAAAGGCCGGAACGTCCAATTTTCGCGAGTCAAATTCATGCGCTTTCATGGCCGCAAGTGTACGAGGCCGGCCTTGCAAGCCGGGCAGCTGAAACGCGAAGCCCGGCCGCCAATGCGAAAATCCAGCCATGCACACACCCTCCGCCACCCCGGCACCCCGCCCCCTGATCCTCGCCTCCACCTCACGCTACCGGCGTGAACTGCTGGAGCGGCTGCGCCTGCCCTTTGCCGTGCAGTCACCCGAAGTAGATGAAACCCCGCTTCCCGGCGAAGCACCCGCGGCACTGGCTGCGCGCCTGTCTCTCGCCAAGGCGCACGCCGTGGCCCGACTTCACCCCGAGGCAATCGTGATCGGCTCTGACCAAGTTGCCGACCTGAATGGCAGCCCCATCGGCAAGCCAGGCAGCCACGAGCGCGCCGTCGAGCAACTGCGCCGCATGAGCGGCCACAGCATCATTTTTCAAACCGGCGTGGCCGTGGTCTGCGAGGCAAGCGGTTTTGCCCAGCAAGACCTGGCCCCGGTGCGCGTTCGCTTTCGCGAACTCAGCGACACCGAGATTGAGACCTATCTGCGCGCCGAGCAGCCCTACGACTGCGCAGGCAGCGCCAAATCGGAAGGACTAGGCATCAGCCTGCTGTCGGCCATCGAGTCAGACGACCCGACTGCGCTGATCGGCCTGCCACTGATCCGCACCAGCGCCCTGCTCCGCGCCGCGGGCCTGGATCCCTTGCAAGCCCTCGCCCACAGCCTGGCAGGCGGAGTCAGCCCATGAACGCGCACAACAACAAGAAGGGCCGCCTTTACCTGATCCCCAACACCCTGGACTTTGGCGTCGAGGGCGCGGCGGTGCCACTCAATGAGGTCTTGCCGCAGCAAGTCATTGCCACCGCCGCACGCCTGAGCCACTGGGCCGCCGAAAGCGCCAAGACCACCCGTGCGTTTTTGAAGCGAGTGGACGAAGTCTGCCCGCTGGCGCAGCCCCTGCAGAGCCTGGAGATCAAGGAATTGCCACGCCCGCCCAAAGGCCGGGGCGGCGATCTGGTCAACCAGAACCAGGCCTGGCACGCCCTGTTGGCGCCCGCGCTGGCCGGGCATGACATGGGCCTGATTTCAGAAGCCGGCCTTCCGGCCGTGGCCGACCCCGGCGCCCTGCTGGTGGCCGCCGCGCACGATGCCGACATCGAGGTGCTGCCGTTGAGCGGCCCCAGCTCCCTGCTGATGGCCTTGTCGGCCAGCGGCCTGAATGGCCAGAGTTTTGCGTTTGTCGGCTACCTGCCCGTGGAAGCACCAGCGCGCGCCGCGCGCATCAAGGAGCTGGAAGCCCTGTCCGGCCGGCAACAGCAAACCCAGCTGATGATCGAAACACCGTACCGCAACTCCGCCCTGCTCCATGCCCTGCTGAGCAATTTGCGACCACAGACCCGCCTGTCCATCAGCTGCGGCCTGAGCCTGACCCAAGGCTGGACCCGCAGCGCCAGCGTGGCCGATTGGCGCAGCTCCGGCGAGGGCTTGCCGGACAAGGTGCCAGCGGTGTTCGCCATCCTGGCCTGAGCCGGGCAGCCAGGGCTACCGCTAGCACGCCCAAGAAAACGGCGCCTCATGGGCGCCGTCTTTTCACTTGAAACTCAGTCCGCTTTGCCAGCCGGCCGAGCCGCGCAAGGCGCGCGTGCCTTCAAGACTCCAGCGAAGCCGCCGGTGCCTTGGCCCCGAACAAGGCCGCCACCTTCTTCTTGGGCTTGATATTGCTCGACACGCTGCGCGGCGCTGCAGCAGCACCCTTGTCCCAGGCCGGCGGCTCGTCGCGCTGACTGGCTTCGTAGGGCTTGTCGAAGAAGGCATCGCGCGGCGCTGCCGGTGGGCGGTAGGCCGGACGGGGCGCGGCGGCGGCGGGGGCTGCATCATAGAAAGACTCTTCGCGACGCGGCCGGGCCGGACGATCCGAGCGCTCGACACCCTCGTATCGAGCGGAGCGCGAGCCACGGTCATCCGGCAACTCAAAAGCCTGCAAATCCAGCGTGCGCTTGACCAGTTTTTCAATGTCCGCAACCAGACGCGCATCAGCACGCGTCACCAGGGTCACTGCCACGCCGGACGCACCCGCGCGGCCGGTGCGGCCAATGCGGTGAACGTAATCTTCGGCATTGAAGGGCACGTCGAAATTGAAGACCGCGGGCAGATCGGCAATATCCAGGCCACGCGCAGCCACGTCGGTGGCGACCAGCAGGTCGACTTCACCGCGCTTGAAGGCCTCGAGCGACTTCAGGCGCTCGTCCTGCGACTTGTCGCCATGCAAGGCCGCCGTGCGCAAGCCATCGCGCTCGAAGGAGCGTGCCAGGCGGGCGGCACCCAGCTTGGAGTTGACAAACACAATCGCCTGCTTGATCTCACGCTGACGCAGGATCTGGCGCACCACGGCGCGCTTGTCGTCATCGGTGACGCTGTAGAACAGCTGCTCCACGTTCTTGGCCGTGGCATTGGGGCGCGCCACTTCAACCAAGACCGGATCTTGCAGATAGCTTTGCGACAGACGCTTGATCTCGGGCGAGAAGGTGGCCGAGAACAGCAAGGTCTGGCGGGTCTTGGGCAGGAAGCTCAGGATGCGCTGCAGATCGGGCAGGAAGCCGATGTCCAGCATGCGATCGGCTTCGTCCAAAACCACGTACTCGACTTGATTGAGCACGCAGTTCTTGGCTTCGATGTGGTCCAGCAATCGCCCGGGCGTGGCGATCAAGACTTCCACGCCACCCTTGAGCACCAAGGTCTGCGGCTTCATGTCGATGCCGCCAAACACGCAGGTCACACGCAGATTGGTGTGCTTGGCGTAGGCCTTGATGTTGTTGGCCACCTGATCGGCCAACTCGCGCGTCGGCGCCAGCACGAGGGCTCGCACCGGATGACGGGCCGGCGAAGCGCTGGCGTTTTCATGCTTCAGCATGCGCTGCAGCAAAGGGATGGAGAAGGCGGCGGTCTTGCCGGTACCCGTCTGCGCCGCACCCATCACATCGCGACCCTCCAGAACGATCGGAATCGCCTTGGCCTGGATCGGCGTCATCAACGCGTAGCCAGAGTCGGCCACGGCACGCAAAAGCTTGGCGTCGAGCGGGAGGGTGTCGAAGCGAGCCGGCGTGGGATCAGGGGTGGCGGATTCGATGATTTGGGGTTCGGTCATCCCACCATTATCCCTGATGCAGGGCTTTTACTGCGATTTCGGGCCAGACGCCGATTTGGAGTCACGCGGCGCACGCCCCATCACATCGCCCCGAAACACCATCCAAGACGGTGTGCGAAAACGAACGATGCGCCAGTACAAGCCCACGTAGACCAAGCCGAACAACAACATGCACAGCGCGAGCATGGCGGTCGAATCCCAAAAGAACACCGCCGGCACCAGGGAAGACAGGCACAGCATCCAGAGATAGGGCGCCGTCATGGAGTTGCGGCGCGTCATCGCACGGGCATCCCGCGTCCCCACCGTCCAGCGCATCAGGCGACGGTAGATCAGCGAATGCAAGTGGATGCCATCGGGCAGGCCCGGCGGCGTGGCCCGGATGAAGCGGCGGCGGTAGATCGAGAACAGGGTCTCAAACACTGGATAAATGCAGACCATCAGCGCAAACAGCGGCGACACCTCGGGGTGACGGGCGATCAGCAGCACCCCAATTTCCGCCACAAAGAAGCCCAGAAAATAGGCCCCGCCATCGCCAAGAAAAATCAGCCCGGCCGGAAAGTTCCAGACAAAGAAGCCCAGCACTGCCCCGACGCCCGCCAGAGACCACAGGGTCAGTTCTACATCACCGACCTGCAGCGCCACGTAGGCGAAGGTCAGCAACATCAGGCTCACGCACATGGACGACAAGCCATTGAAGCCGTCAATGATGTTGACCGCGTTGGCAACGCCCGACACCGTCAACACGGTGGCCACCAAAGCACCGACGGAAAAACCGACCAACCAATCCAGCCCCGGAATGTCGGTCCGTGTGATCTGGGCGTTGATCAAATAAAACGCGATCGTCGCCGAAATGGCTGTCGCCAACAGACGCTTGCCCGGCGACACCTTCTTGGTGAAGTCCTCGATCAGACCCGCCGCGAAAGCCGGCAAGCCGCACAGGAGGAGCATCAAGCCCAAGTGCGCATGATCCGAGCCGCGAAACCACACGAGGGCAGCGGTCACCAACAGCCCCAAGAACATGCCGACACCGCCGATGCGGGGCACGACTTTCACATGGAACTTCTGAGGGCCGTCCAGATCACCGTCAGCAGAGAGATGGGCATGCAGGCTGGAGGAGTGGACGATCCAGAGGGTGACCAGAGTCGCCACCAAAAAGGAGCAGAGCAAATAAAGCATGGACAAGAGTGTAACGAGCCACGATTCCTGCTCTGTAAATAGTCAGCCGAGTGGACGGCTAGAATCCCGCAACGCCGATACTGGGGCGCCCCTAGACGGTCAACGAATGCACCTTTTCGAGCAGGCCATGACATTTTCTGAGTCGCAAGACAAACACAATACAAAAACTGACCGCAGGGACCGACTTCCCAACACCGGACTGGCCTCTGGTTGCAGCAGCGGCTTCAAGCACGGTGTGATCGTCGCAGCGGTCGCCCAAAGTGCCCTGTTTGGAGCTTTGTCGGCTCAGGCCCAAGCTCAAACACAAGCTCAATCGCAAACAGCAGAGGGGGCTCCGATTCGCCTGCAGGGGCAAGCAAGCAATGCCCCCATCAACACGGACCAGGACAAACCAGCAGGCTCGCCTGACTTCCGGCTCTTCGCCAAGCCGGCCGAAGTCTACGTTCCCAGTGAGTTTGAGCGCTATGTGCAGCGCAATGTCGGTGTCGAGCCATTGATACGCAGATTTGGCAGCGAACTAATGGAGCTTGGACATTCCACGAATGGACTCCAAGAAGCCAGCACCCAAATTCCGCAAGACTATGTAATCAATGTGGGAGATGAAGTCTTGGTGACTTTGTGGGGATCGGTTGAGGCCGACCTGCGACTCAACGTAGACCGGAGCGGCCGCATCACCCTCCCGCGAGTCGGACCGGCTATGGTTGCAGGCCTGCGTTACGCCGACCTTGCGGCAGCCATCGACCAAAGGGTCAGCCAAGTCTTCAAAAACTACAAACTCAGCACCTCGCTGGGCAAGCTGCGCAGCATTCGCATCTACGTCACCGGCTTCACCAAACGCCCCGGCGCATACACAGTGAGCAGCCTGTCGACCTTGGTCAACGCGCTGATGCAAGCTGGCGGCCCCACGGCTGCAGGCAGCTTCCGACAGATCGAGCTGCGCCGAAGCGGCAAAACGATCAGTAGCTTTGACTTCTACGACTTGCTGATCAAGGGCGACAAGTCTGCGGACCGCCCCCTGCAAGCCGATGATGTGATTCACATCGGCGCCGTCGGGCCGCAAGTGGCCCTCGTCGGAAGCGTCAACAAGCCCGCCATCTTTGAACTGAAGTCTCAAGACACCCTGGAGGACGTGCTGGCCATGGCCGGCGGCTTCACAGCCGTGGCTGACCGCAGCCGCTTCACGGTAGAACATCTGGATACCCGCAATGACACACGCATCAGCGAGTTGAGCTTGCCTCAGCAAGCCAAGCTAAAGCCTCGCGACGGCGACGTCTTGCGTGCTTTCAGCGCCGTTGACGCCTCTCTGCCCCAACACAAACAAAGCAAACGGGTCAAGATCGAAGGCGAAGTCCAGCGCCCCGGAGAATTCATACTCCCAGCCAACAGCAGCCTGGCTGACGCAATTCGAGCTGCAGGTGGCTTAACACCTGACGCGTATGTTTTTGGCACTGAATTCAGCCGAGAAAGCACCCGGCTTTCCCAACAGGAAAACTATGAACGGGCCCTTCGCGATATGGAGACTGAGTTCGCTCGCAGCACCTCTTCTCAGCGCACCGCGAATTCAGAAGAAGCCTCCGCACAAGCAGCCAAAACACAAGGGACCAACCAGCTGATTCAACGCCTGCGATCGATAAAACCTACGGGCCGAATTGTTCTGCAACTGAACCCATCCTCCAAAACGTTGCCAGATTTAGCCGTAGAAGACGGCGACCGCCTGCTGATACCCGCAATACCCAAAACCATCGGAGTCTTTGGCAGCGTATTCAACGGTGGCAGCTATCTATTCAGCGACGGAAGTTCCATCAACGACTTCCTGAAACTCGCAGGCGGACCAACGAGAGGCGCTGACACCAACAGCATCTTTGTCTTGCGCGCCAATGGTAGCGTGGTGAGCGCTCGCCAAAAGTCCGGCTGGCTGCTTGCCGGCGGCGCGCTTGATGGCATAACCGCTCTTCCCGGAGACACCGTCTTCGTACCGGAGGAAATGAACAAAACCACCTTCATGCAAGAAGCCAAGGACTGGACACAGATCCTTTATCAGTTCGGCTTGGGTGCGGCTGCACTAAAAACAATCAAAAACTGAAAGAACTGACCTGCATCAGCCGGCAGTCTGTCAACCAGAACTTTCCAGAGATCTTCCAAGAAACTTGAGCTTCAGGCCTGCATAACAACATATGGACCTAACTACCCAAACAACGGACCAAGGCAGTTCAAGCACGGCCCTCCCGCTCATTGAGTATGTCACGGCACACGCTAGATTGTTGATTTACACGCCACTCATTGTCGGCGCACTAGCATTGGCATACAGCTTTACGCTCACGCCCGCATTTACAGCCACCACGCGGCTACTCCCCCCCCAACAACAACAAAGCAGCCTAGCGTCGACATTAAGCAACCTAGGTTCTTTCGGGAGCATGGCTGGTGCAGCAGCTGGCCTCAAAAATCCAGTTGATCAGTATGTAAGCTTTCTATTTAGCGAAACCGTACAAGACCACCTCATCGATCAGTTTCAGCTCGACAAACGCTATCAACGAAACATCAAAGAGGACCTACGAAAAATCCTCTCAGGCGCAGTAGCGGTGCAAGTCGACAAGGGAGGGATCATTGCGATTGCTGTCACAGACGTTGATCCAAAATTTGCAGCCAACTTAGCAAATGCACACGTCGAGCAATTAACTAAATTGATCAACTCGCTTGCGGTCACAGAAGCACAACACCGTCGCAGATTTTTCCTCAAACAGCTCGAAGAAGCAAACAAAGCACTTGCAGACGCAGAAATTGCCTTAAAAGCAGCTGGCATTGATTTGGCAACACTACGAACAAACTCTACGGCCACGATGCAAGCAGTTGCAGCGGCGCAAGAGAGAATCGCCGCTCAAGAGATAAAGCTCGCGGCCATGCGTTCCACTTTAGCTCCAGGCTCAATCGAATACCAAAAAGCCACAAATGAACTTGTGGCGATGCAGCAGAAACTCCGCCAACAAACCGAAGGCTTGGACGAAAAAAAGAATGGCGATTTCATTGGCAAGTTTCGAGAATTCAAGTATCGAGAAGCCATGGTTGAGCTTTACACCAGACAATTTGAAGCCGCGAGGGTCGATGAGGCGCGGGAGGGGGGCACTATCCAGGTGATAGATGTAGCTCAGCCCCCCACAAGAAAGAGCCAACCCAAAAAGGGCTTGATAGCAGTGATCGCAACATTGACAGCCTTCAGCCTACTGCTAATGACACTTCTGGTGAAGTTCGTACTGATTCAAGCGCGACGCCAGCAAGACACCCACCAAGCCTTGAAAAAAATTCAGAATAACCTTCGCCGACTCCTTTTTCTGAAACCAAAATACTGAAAATCGACACTCACAATAACGGGTGCCGTACAAAAGAGAAAACAAATGGCGACAGCCAAAATCATAATTTGCACCTATGGATTCCCTCCATATCTTCGTAGCTTAGGTGGTGCAATCAGAGTTCTGAAGCTGGCTGAATTCCTAACGCAAAAGGGTGAAGATGTCACTGTTGTATGCGCTCGCACGCCTCATTTCGACACGTTTGGCTATGACGAAGCGTTGGCGAAGATAAACACCATCACCTGCGAAGACCCGATCGCGAATGTGGCCAGACGCACCGTCACTTCAGCAAAGGACGCGGCCGCCAATAGCCAAAAACGATCCGACCCACCGAACATCCAAAGCCGCTTGCGACAAAGATTGAAACATGTAGTCCTTGACGCCATGATTCCCGACACCGGCTTCCTGGTAAGCCGCAAAATGCGGAAAGCTGTGCTCCAAGAAATTGAGTCAGCCAAAGGTCCAGTAGCACTAATAACTTCCGGGCCGCCACACAGCATTCACTTGATTGGCAAACACATCAAGCGCACGAAGAATCAAGTGCGCTGGATCATGGATTATCGCGACAGTTGGAATGGAACTTCTCTTTTTCGAAAGAAGAATCCATTCTTTCAAAGTATTAACCAATCGATGGAACGCAGCTGTCTGAAGGCCGCAGACCATCTCACATACATCAGCGGCCCAATGCTGCCTAAGGCTGAGCAAATCGCGAACATCCAGCTTAGCGACAAGGCTACCCTCATTTCAAATGGCTTTGATGAGAAGCTCCTCGACAACATCACTCGGACGAATAAAGCTCTCAACGGACGGCAAATGAAGTTGGGCTACTTTGGCGCTGTAGATCATGGAGAACAAAGTTACCGCGATCCTGCAACTGTATTCAAAACACTAGAGAAATTACCAGAGAACAAAGTTCAATTTGTCATCCATGGCCCATCCAAACTGGAAGCAGGATGGGAGCAGCGCCTTGGCAGCAGGCTGATGAATGGTGGCAAATTGACCCACCTTGAGGCAATTCAGCGCATGTTCGAGATGGATGCCCTAGTTTTGCTTCACACCAGAGAGGAAGGGGCCGACGAAGTAATAACCGGAAAAGTATTTGAATATATTTCAACTGGACTACCGATTATTTCCATTGGCCCGAAGACCATGGCCGTAAATCAGCTCCTCCGGGACGACCCTACCTTTTTCAGTGTTGATCACCGCGACGAGGCGCACCTATTGGCGACCATAGAAAAACTGCACGGCCAATCGCTTGGCGGCCCTGTCCGACGTGCAGAATCCATTATCAAGGCATTCTCGAGGACAACTCAACACGAAAAGTTCATTCAGCTGCTGAAAGTTAAAGAAGGAAACTGCGAATGAGCCCGCAGACAGCTTCAACATCGCAGAATAGGCAAGCCGGCGATAAAGATAGTAGAGTTGACCTCTCAATCTGCGTGATTGGGCACAATGAAGCACCCAATCTAGGCGCATGCGCAAGATCACTCGAACGAGTCAAGGGCTACGGAATCAATTGCGAAACAGTTTTTGTTGACTCGGCCTCAAATGACAACTCCGTGGAAATCGCGGTTGCGCTCTTCGATAAGGTCTTGGAACTGACTGCGAGCCCGCAATTGAATGCAGGTGCAGCCCGCGCCGCTGGAACCCTTGAATCCAAAGGGCGTTGGATCCTCTATCTTGACGGCGACATGTGCCTGCGACCGGAGTTTGACACAGAACTACTCTATGTCGTGGCCGACAAAGGGGGCAAAAATGGACTCGCAGGCCAGACCAGAAATATTTATCCGGACGGCAGTTTCGACCTAATGCAACTCGCCGGCAATCAGCCCGGTATGCCATGCAAAGCCTTTGGTGGAGCCGTCTTGATGAACCGAGACTGCGTGATTGAGGCGGGTAATTGGGCGCCCAACCTGTTTTCAAACGAAGAAGTGGAACTCTACAGTCGCCTATTGATGCGAGGCTCAACGGTCGTTTGGACGTCAACCCATATGGTCGACCATTTCACTCCGAAATTCACCGCAACCAATAAGCTCCTTGGATCTTTGATTCCGTGGAGATCTCATCTTGGCAAGAAATTCTTTGGAGCTGGTCAGGCGACTCGGCAAGCATGCCGAAATGGCAACATTTTTTCCTTCATGCGACTCAAGCCCCTTCAATTTTCAATGATTGCGGCGGTTGCACTTTCTGCGATTACTTTAGCCATCTCACCACAAATGGCCATTTGGCCCATGCTGTTAGCATTCATTTGGATTTCAGTTCGGCGCAACACAAAGTTCGCAATTAACTGCATTTGCTGGACTTCTCAAACTATTTTTGGCTGGGTGAAGCTGGACCTCAAGTACTGGCCAACCACAAATAATATCCACCATCCAAACCGGAGTCGGCTGCAAAAGCCGGAGTAAACAGGATGGTGTTTCGAAGGTTCTGGGTGCTGCTCTCAGGCACAACTGCCGCACAGATCCTGCCGCTTATAAGTGCCCCCATTATTGCGAGGGGATATGACGCCGCCGAATTCGGAATATTCGGCATTTACCTTGCGATTGCCGCAATTTGCGCCACCGTTGCAAATTTCAAGTATGAAAATGCAATTTTGGCAACACACTCAAGAGCAGCGACAAACGCCATTCTCGGGCTTTCCATTTTTATCAATATCGGCATCGGACTGGTTATTACCCTCATAGTATCTGTTGCGATATTGATGGGCTGGCAAGTCCCTATGGGAATGCCGCTCGCTCTCTCGATCTTCATGCCAGTTAGCGTCATGTTGGCCGGCATGCAACAAGCGATGTCCAACGTGGCGCTTCAAAAGGAGCAATTCGCTTTATTGGCAAAGAGTCGATTTGTTGCGGCACTGACTACCGCAGCACTATCCGTCCTCGCTGCGCTGACGTATCCGACAGCAGCAGCCCTCATCGCCGCCACCCTGGTTGGACAAATCGCAGGATTGCTGCTCTTGATCTACAAGTGCCAGCAGAAGAACCAGATCAAGCCGAGTTTCCAGAGTTCGCGACTGCGGGCGCTCGCGCTGAGGCAGTGGCGTTTTGCGTTCTACACAAGTCCAGCCGATCTACTCAATGCTTTAGGTTCAAACTTACCAGCCATCTTTCTCGGCAGTCTTTATGGAACTGCGGCTACCGGCGCCTACGTCCTCGCCCAAAGGCTTGTCGGTACCCCGCTAATGCTAGTTGGATCTGCGTTTTCAGACCTTTATCGCCAGCAAGTTGGCCAGCGAGTATCAGACAAACGCCCCTACTGGGGCCTCAGCTTAAAGCTGCTCGCCATCACTACGCCGATCGGAGCTAGCGCACTTGCGCTGGTTCTCGTGTTTAGCGAAGCTGGTTCGAAGTTTTTCCTTGGAGATCAATGGGATCTCGCGGGGACAATCTGCTCCATTATGGTATGGGTTTATGTCCTACGATTTATTGTCTCGCCTCTGACCTACTCGTTCTACGTCGCCAAACGCCATGCTGAGGATTTAGGCCTGCAGGCAGTATCTATACTCGCAGTCAGCACTGTCTATTTGGCAGGCAAGTATCTTCATTGGGCAGTTGAGACCTACGTTTCAGCGCTGGCGTGGTCATTATCAATCATGTACGCTAGTTACGGCACGAGAGCCTTGCAGTTCGCCAGGCGCTCTCGAACTGTGGACTAGACAATACCCCTTGGTTTTGAAGTGAAATCCATTATTAAAGCCATCGCCTTGCGGTTCGCTCAGGCTATGCCGTTCCTTGAACCTGTAGTCGAAACCCGTCGCACTCAAACACCGATCTCGCTCAAGCAGCTTCTAGCTTATAGGCTCTCTCGCAAAAAACTACCCTATTGGCCACTCCACCCCTCAAGTATGGCGATCGATGCCCATCGAATTCATATTGGGATTGAAACCTCGCCCGGACTCATGCCCGGTTGTTACATTCAGGGCACGAATGGGGTGCTCATTGGAGACTATACACAGGTGGCCGCTGGCGTAAAGATCATCAGCGCGAATCACGCACTTAATGACAACCGCGCACACAATATAACTAGGCCGATTCGAATTGGCTCATATTGCTGGATCGGAGCCAACGCCATAGTTTTACCTGGCGTAAATCTTGGACCGTATACAGTGGTGGGCGCTGGTGCGGTCGTAAGCAAATCATTTCCAGAAGGTTTTTGCGTTCTGGCCGGAAATCCTGCCAAGATAATTCGACTCCTAAATCCCGACGAATGCATCTCCCACCAAAGCGAATACAAGTACATCGGATTCATACCGGCCGACCACTTCAATAGTTTTCGCTCAAAATATCTAGATTCAATTGCCAATGAATAAATCAGTCTCCATTGTCGACTATGGAGTTGGCAATATCAACTCCGTTGCGAACATGCTGCTTCGTGCCGGTGCGGAAATTCGCTTCGCCCGAAATTCAAACGAAGTTAGGATTGCTGAGCGTATTATTTTGCCTGGCGTGGGCGCTTTCGATTCCTGTCGTCGCAATCTGGGAGCCATTCCCGATTTGGCCGAATCGATTCTCGAGTTCGCGCGCTCAGGACGTCCATTGCTTGGAATATGCGTTGGCATGCAACTGCTTGGCTCGAGCAGCGAGGAAGGTGTACTGCCTGGTCTCGACATTATTCCAGGGAAGGTCAGACGCTTCCCATCGGGAATGCCGGGACAGACGATGGCACTTAAGGTGCCACATATGGGGTGGTCTAGCGTCGATGCAGACCTCAGCAATCCTCTCTTCGCCGGAGGTCTGGCAGATTTCAACCGATTTTACTTCGTCCACTCTTATTATTTTGACGCAACCACCCCGGCAAACGTGGCGGCGTGGTGCGAGTATGGCTTGAGGTTTGCCGCATCGATTCGCAAAGACAATGTTTTCGGGGCTCAGTTCCATCCGGAAAAAAGCCACCGTTTCGGGCTTCAAATGTTCAGAAATTTCATTGCAAAGACCTGAACGGGACCAAGGCATGCCATCAGACAGTTTCAACCCTTTTCGCGTCATTCCGGTACTACTACTTGAAGAAGGACGCCTGGTCAAAACAATTAGGTTTTCAAAGCCTAGTTACGTTGGGGATTTAATCAACAGCGTGCGAATCTTCAACGAGAAGGAGGTCGATGAACTGGCAATCCTTGACATCGGGGCAAGTAAACGCGGGCTAAGCCCAAATTTCGACCTGATCAAAGATGTGACCAACGAGTGCTTCATGCCACTGGCCTACGGCGGAGGTATCAGCGACGCCAATCAGGTTCGCAAGCTCGTTGAAATGGGCGTCGAGAAAGTAATTATCAATAGTGCAGCAATGGCCCGACCAGCCCTGGTGTCTGAAGCTGCAAAGGAAGTCGGCTCACAAAGCGTGGTGGTGAGTATTGACATCAAAAAGACACTCTTTGGCGGCTACCAAGCTCGCTCGGTCTCTGGGACCAAGAAAGTGGCGGCGGCCTCCTTACAAGCGCTTGTCAAGGACTTCGTGGAGGCTGGTGCGGGAGAGATCTTGCTCAACAACATCGATCGCGACGGGACCTTACTCGGTTACGATCACGCCCTTTTGAAGCAGGTGTGCACAGTGGCCAGCGTCCCCGTCATCAGTTGCGGCGGCGCCGCAGACGTCGCCGATCTAGGCAAGGCCGTCGCCCAATCCGGCGCATCAGCATGTGCCGCAGGAGCACTTTTTACTTTCCGCGGCCCGCATCGAGCGGTTCTACTGAGCTATCCAAAGCCGGCGGAAGTCAATGAAGCATTAAGAACATCGTCTATTCCATGAAAACTCGACCTTATCAAATTTGTACGCACTGCGTCATGGATACCAGCGATCCCGAGATCGTTTTTGATAGTGCGGGCGTCTGCAACCATTGCCATGACTTCGAGCACCATCAAAAGCCGCAACTCATTGGCGGATCGGCCGGCGCAGTAGCACTGGATGCAATCGTCACGCAGATCAAAGAACAAGGTAAAGGCCAAGAATATGATTGCATCATAGGAATCTCGGGCGGTGTCGACAGCAGCTACGTCGCCTATCGCGTCCTCGAACTCGGGCTTCGACCTCTAGCCGTCCATGTGGATACGGGCTGGAATAGCGAATTGGCGGTAAGCAATATCGAGAAGATTGTCTCAGCGCTGGGAATCGATTTGCACACTACCGTCATAGACTGGGAAGAAATGCGAGATCTCCAACTTGCCTTTCTGAGATCCGGCGTTGCAAACTGCGATGTCCCGCAAGACCATACTTTCGTCGCAGTACTTTTCAAACTTGCCGCACGGAAGAGTATTCGTTGGATCATTAGCGGACACAATTTGCAGACCGAATCTATTCTACCGGAGGCCTGGGGATACACCAGCATTGATCGCAAGCATCTTCGGTCAATACATAATCTTTATGGAAGCCGACCTCTCCGAACTTTCCCGACATACTCTCTTTTTGATTACACATTCTATTGGCCGTTTGTCAAAAGAAACAAGATCCTCAAAATGCTAAACTTTGAGGACTACAACAAGCAATCGGCCAAACAGTTTTTGATAGAAAGGTTTGGTTGGCGCGATTACGGCGGAAAGCACTATGAATCACGATTCACCAAGTTCTTTCAGTCTTACTATCTTCCAAAGAAATTTGGCTTCGATAAGCGTCGAGCCCACTTGGCCAGCCTCGTCGTTTCAGGACAGCTTTCGCGCGAAGCTGCGCTGAGTGAGTTGGAGCTACCACCGTACAACGAAGCTGAGGCCGCAGAGGACTGCAGTTTCGTTGCTAAAAAGTTGGGAATCAACAAGTCCGAACTTGAAAGCATTATTGCGGCATCACCGAAGACCTATCGCGACTACCCGTCGAATGCAGACCTGATCGATCGTTTGCTTCGCGTCAAGGCGAAGCTTGCCCGATTGCTCCGAAGCGATAAATGACCTGAATCATGAAGATATTGACCATTGTTGGTGCTCGCCCGCAGTTCATCAAGGCTGCCATGCTCAATCGTGCGATTCGAGCACGAAACGATATGTCGGAGGTGCTAGTCCATACCGGCCAGCATCACGACGCTCAAATGTCGGACGTGTTCTTTCAGCAGCTGGACATTCAGCGCCCTCAGCACTCTTTGGGTGTCTCGGGCGGCACTCATGGCGACATGACGGGCCGTATGATGATTGCTTTGGACCCTGTTTTGCAGGTCGAGAGGCCTGACTTGGTCCTTGTTTATGGAGATACCAATTCCACTTTGGCCGCCGCCGTTTGTGCGTCGAAGTTTGGAATTCCGTTGGCGCATGTCGAAGCCGGCCTGCGTTCTTTCAACCGAGCCATGCCGGAAGAGATCAATCGGGTACTCACTGACCATCTCGCAAACTACTTGTTTTGTCCGACACGAACCGCAGTAGAAAACCTCCAACGTGAAGGAATAGTGACCAATGTACATGACGTTGGCGACATCATGTACGACGCAGCATTGCACTATGGCAATAGCCCTGACAACGCCGCTTTGTTGAGCGCTGAACTACGCGAGGTTCACCAAACAAGGGCGTACGTGCTGGCCACAATCCACCGCCAGGAGAACACCGACGCTCCGCAGAGGCTGGGGCGAATCATGGATGGCATTCTTGAGCTGGCGGACGCACATCCTGTGGTCCTTCCCTTACACCCGCGGACACGTGGCAAGTTGGACGACGCTACGCTGAAACGGCTTTGTGAGCACAAGCAGGTTTACCTGACTGAGCCCTTAGGCTATTTGGAGATGTTGCAACTCGAGCGCAATGCTCAGCTCATTTTGACCGATTCAGGTGGTGTCCAGAAGGAAGCGTTTTTCTTTAAGGTGCCATGTGCCACGCTTCGCGACCAGACGGAGTGGAAGGAGTTGGTTGATCATGGCTGGAATACCTTGATCGACGTGTCCATAGACCCTATCGCCGACCGAGCCTTGAGGTGCTACGGGCGAGCCGGGCATGCCGACTTCAATCCCTACGGCGAAGGGCATACATCCGAGACTATTTTGTCAACTCTGATTTCCGCCTAGACCCACTATGGAAAGGCACGATTTAGTTCGCATGCTGGAAGCAGATCGCCTGTCGCGCGGGGAGAAGAGGACTCGTCCGCGCCTGATTGGCGATGACATCTGGAAATACCAGATCATCCTACGCCACTACGAGTATTGGCTCAAGAAGCGAGGCTTTTTTGCGACCTTGGCGCGCAGTTACTGGCATTACCGATACTACAAGCAATCAATCAGACTTAATTTTGAGATTCCACCTTTCGTGTTCGCCGCCGGGTTGAGCATCGCTCATCGCGGGCCAATAATCATTAACCCTAATTCACGAATTGGCGAGAACTGTCGAATCCATTCGGGCGTGAATATTGGCACTGCAGCTGGTACGCAAAACTCGGCACCAACCTTAGGAGACAACTGTTACATCGGGCCAGGCGCCAAACTTTTCGGCGCCATTCGAATTGCCGACGGAGTTGCCATCGCGGCTCAAGCTGTAGTGAACAAATCATGTGAAACGGAAGGCGTCACTCTTGGCGGAGTGCCTGCTCGTGTCATTGCAATGCGGAGCGCCAAGGATTACATCATTCCGGGCGCAACCATTTATGACAAGAGCGCAGCATCCACGGGAAGGCAGGCTTCGTGTTGAAGGCTGGAGTTTCGTTACCAAAGTCAAGTCGCAAGTTTGGCGATCTGTCACTCATCGCTCTTGCACTATTTGTTCCAGGCCACCTTTTCAGCTGGACTTTGGAATGGTTGTGGTTGGCAGTTCAATTACTCGCGGGTGGTCTTGCGATTTTGTTCGCAAGGCGCCCAAATCAAGCCACGGCAGCTATCCCGCCAATTATTTGGCTTCTCACCCTAACGGCTCTCACGTTTTCAGGGTGTCTCAGCGCGATATATGGTCACGCCGCGGTCGGCATTCCACTCGACAACGGTGACTTGGTCGACCTCGTACGCTTCTTGTTCTTCATTCCTTTGGCACTGCACATAGGTGCCTGTATGGAGAGCCGCCATTTAGAGGCCGTTAGCAAGCTGATGAAGTTCTGCGTTCTTCTCAACATTGGCTGCACCATCGTCCTAGTTTTCGAGTTACCCTTTCTAATTGATCTCGTCTTGGCGATTTACCGCGACGCCAAAGTGCAATACGCCATCAATCATATTCGGATTGGCATACCATTCGCCAACCCAAATTTTGCAGCATTAGTCTTTACACTCATGCTCGCCTATTTCCTGTTTTTCGACAGATCCATCCGATTCGCGGCCCTGACTCTGCTTGCAATCATTCTGACCGGCTCTCGCTCAGGCTACATTGCTGCAACACCGTTGCTATTGCTTGGTTATTTTGAATTTCTGTTTCATTCGGCTACAAGTGGAAAGCGGATTGCCTTCTTTTTGGTAATTCATGGTGCTGCGGTTGCCGCCGCCGGCCAACTTGCCGATACCTTTGGGGGCTTTAGCAGAGTCAGTGAGTTGGTAGTTGCTCTTCAAGGGGGTGATCTGGGTCAGGTCAACACAGCAAACATCAGGTTCGAACTTATCGACAACGCCTTGAGATTTATTCATGATTCGCCAGTTTTGGGTGTCGGTCCTGGGCGCGCGCTTGGCCTCGACGTGGTCGACTCACAGTTGGCGTCGTGGCCTCTCAATTACGGCATTCCGGCTGCACTCTTGCTCTACGGGCTGTTCATGGCTCCTATGGCACTGCTGGCCATCAAGGCATCGAAGCCGATTCATCGCTGGGCTGCTATTGCGACGCTGCTGGCATTTTTCTTGATGCTGGGAACCGGTGATTTCATGAAGAACTATCGTTTGTTCTACCTTGTTTTGATGCTTATGCACTTCATGCATTTGGCAGCAATGCGGACCGATCCAGGTCACCCCCTCAACCTCCGTTCTTCGCTCAGCTAAATATCTATATGTGCGGAATCGCTGGCTTTACAGCACTAAACCGGGACTCGTTCGAATCAGCAGAGGCGATTCTGTTGGGGCAACTCGACCGTATCGCTCGTCGTGGACCGGATTCGCAGGGCGCGTGGTTTGATCGTCATTTGGGCGTCGCCTTAGGTCACCGTCGCCTGGCGATTGTTGAGCTCTCGAGCGCCGGCCATCAGCCCATGATTTCACCTGGCGAACGTTATGTCATCACCTACAATGGTGAAATCTATAATCATCATGAGATTCGAGAATCTCTAACTCAGCAAAATCGTGCGCCGGTTTGGCGTGGACATTCCGACACAGAGACGTTGATCGCCGCCATTGAAGCCTGGGGCATACAGGCAGCACTTTCCCGTTGTGTCGGAATGTTTTCGTTTGCGTTGCTTGATCGGCAGGAAGGACGCCTGTATCTTGCACGAGACAGATTTGGCGAGAAGCCGCTGTACTACGGCATTTCCGGTCAGGGAAAAAATCACCGTTTTGTGTTCGCTTCAGAGCTTTCGGCGATTACCACCGTTCCCGGATTCAATACCTCACTCAATCCAGTCGCCATTGGCGGCCTTCTTCAGTTCGGCTATATCGGAGCGCCAGAAACAATTTACGAAAAAGTTCACCAGTTGTCGCCAGCGTCCCTTCTAGAACTGGATCTTGCCAGTGGCGCAATGACCGTTCGATCTTACTGGGACCCAATTGCCGCGGCGCTTCAAGCGCGTCAGAACCCGTTCAAAGGCAACGATACAGATGCAATTGACGCACTAGATGCGGTACTGGGGCGCGCAATCGAAGACCAGATGGTTGCCGACGTCCCTCTGGGTGCATTCCTGTCTGGAGGTATCGACTCCACGACAGTGGTGGCGATGATGGCCCGCCGTTCCCCAAAGCGAGTCAGGACCTTTACGATCGGGTTTCACGAAGCGGCGCACAATGAGGCCCCGTTCGCGCGCGAGGTGGCGCGACACCTTGGCACAGAGCATACGGAACACTATCTTAGTGACCAGGAAGCCTTGGACATTATTCCTAAGCTTCCTGAAATATACAGCGAGCCGTTTGGTGATTCGTCCCAGATTCCTACCTATTTGGTCGCTAAGCTGGCGCGGCAGCATGTCGCAGTTTCGTTGTCAGGCGATGCGGGCGACGAACTCTTTGCGGGCTACAACCGTTACATGTTCGCAAACTCAACTTGGCGGAAGCTTCAGCGTATACCGGGACCATTAAGGCGAGGTGCAGCACAAATCCTGGCTTGTGCATCGCATACCACTCTGGAAAACCTAGGCAAGGGGTATCACGCGATCGCTAGTAATAGAGCTGGCATCAGTAATTTTCCCGATAAGGCTACGAAAGCGATTCGGGTGCTGGGTGCACGCCATGCGGAGGACTTATATCACGGCGCTGTGTCCTTCTGGCACCCTTCTCCAATGATTGGTTACGATCGTCAGCACCAAGCTATCCAAATGCGGCATGGCCTTGGCGCCGTCGAGTCCATGATGCTCATGGACACCGTTAACTACTTGCCGGGGGATATCCTCCACAAGGTGGATCGGGCTTGCATGGGTGTTTCATTGGAGGGGCGCATTCCTTTCTTGGATCACCGTGTCTACGAGTTCGCATGGTCTCTCCCAATGAACTACAAGATCCGTGACGGGCAGAGCAAATGGTTGTTGAGGCGATTGCTGGACCGGCACGTCCCTCGTTCGCTGATGGAACGACCAAAAATGGGCTTTGCGTTACCGTTGGCTGCTTGGTTACGTGGGCCACTGCGGCCTTGGGCTGAGCATCTGCTTTCTGAGCACTCTTTGCGAGAAGTGCCGGGCCTTGACGGCGCACGCGTGATCAGTGCTTGGCGCATACACCTCGAAGGTCGGCGCAACATGACCGAACAACTTTGGCCCATCTTGTCACTGCAAGCTTGGCGGCAAGCTCGTTAAGGACTTAGTGCGCAGAGTTCACCGCTCACATGTTGATCCATTTAAATTCCGTACGGACAGTCAAGTGGCGCCTAGTCTCACTGTGGCTGGTTACCCTGGTTACCGCCATGGCGGCCGTAGGATGGGCTATGAACGTCCCCAAGGACATGACTGATGCGGACCGCAGGGCATTAGCGAGTATGGGAATGACCCCTACAAATAGAGCCGCGACTTATGAGGAGGAATTAGTCCATATCCGTTCCGTTCAGCAAAATGTGTTGCGCGTCATCAAGGTCGATGGGGCCACGCCTCCACAGGGTCATGCCGTGGAACCAGCAGAGTTATTGCAAAGAGGCAGAGGGGCCTGCTATGAGTTGAGTCGAACGATAGAAAAGGGACTCTCCTTGCACAAACTAGAGACTCGCCGCGTGTTCTTTCTCTATCGTCAAAATCAGCCCTTTATGAGCGCAATGTTCCGCAGAGGGCACCCTAGCCATGCTGCAGTTGAAGTTCGAACAAGCAAGGGATGGCTGCTGGTAGACTCAATCACTCCTTGGATGGCGCTAGACCTAGAAGGAATGCCGGTTGCTGCAAACGGTATCTGGGCCCACCCTGAGCGCTTTGGCAACGAAGCGCCGTACCACATACTCCTCTCCTCTTGGGCTATTCGCGGCTTTTACTCACGCAGAGGGCAACTTTATGGATCACCAATTCCAGCACCCGAAGTGAACTGGCGTGAGCTAAGCGGCTGGCTACTTTCCTCTGATGAAGATCGTCATTTGTATTAATACCGCCTGGAACATTCTCAATTTCCGGCGAGGCTTGATCGAGGCGCTACTGCAAGACGGTCACCAAGTGATCGCACTGGCGCCACGCGACTCGTTTGCCAATGAACTGGTTGCACTCGGATGCCAGTTTGTCGATATGCCCATGCCTAATGGCGGCACGAATCCAATCGAAGACTTGCGTCTGCTTTCACGAATGAAAGGGTACTTTCGCGCAGAGCGCCCGGACATTTTGCTCAGCTATACAGCTAAACCCAACATCTACGGATCAATCGCAGCGAAAGCTACCGGCATTCCCGTGATTAACAACGTAGCTGGGCTCGGCGCTGCATTTATTTCCAAAAGCCTCCTAACGGTTGTCGTGAAAATTCTTTACCGCCACGCCTTGCGAACTTCGGATCGTGTGTTCTTTCAGAACGCGACGGACCGTGACCTATTCGTAACCGAACGTTTAGTCGATGTGAAGCAGACTGGTCTTTTGCCTGGCTCCGGCATTAATCTCAAACGCTTTCAGCCGGAAACAAGAAAACGAGCGAATGAACCATTTCGGTTCTTGCTGATTGGCCGGATGTTGCGAGACAAGGGTGTAGTGGAGTTCGTTGAAGCAGCCAGAGAACTTGGACGTAGACACCATAACGTTGATTTCGCACTCCTAGGAGCTGCCGATTATGACAACCCGGCGGCGATATCCCGCCAACAAGTGGACGAGTGGGTTAGGGACGGCTTGGTGACATATCTAGGAACACGCAAGGACGTCCGCGCAGAAATCGCTGCTGCAGATTGCGTGGTGCTGCCGTCATATCGTGAAGGTACGCCACGAACGCTCCTTGAAGCAGCAGCTATGGCGAAGCCGATTGTGGCTACCGACGCCGTTGGTTGCCGCGAGGTCGTTGCGCATGGGGAAAACGGTCTGCTTTGCCGAGTAGCAGATGCCGCCGACTTGGCGGCAAAACTAGAACAAATGCTTCTTCTCAGCGATGAAGCTCGCGCCGCAATGGGCGCTGCTGGACGCCTCAAGATGCAGCGCGAATTCGACGAAACCCTGGTCATCCAGCATTACCGCAAGGCTATTGCTGAGATTGCACGCGAAAGCCACCCCAACAAATGAAATGCCGAATGCGGCAATGGGCAGCCGTGCTCGGCCGAGACAGAAACTAATTGGCACGGACCAACAATCTCCTAGATCAATTCTAGGGTGTTTATGACTCAGGTCGCCCACCATGGCTGGCGGTAGCGGGCGAACACAGTCAGCGATTCCTAACGTACCAAGACAAAGATTCGTCCAGCCCCTCCTTGAGAAGGTGAGTGGGCTCATAGCCGAGCAGCCGTCGCGCCTTGCCGATATCAGCTTGGCTATGCAGCACATCGCCAGCACGAAAGTCACGATAAACCGGCCGAGCCTTACTGTCGACACCTTCCGCAAGCAGACCATCTCGAAGAAGATCAAACAGTTGGTTTAATGATGTGCGATCGCCTACCGCGACGTTGTAGACCTGACTGCGTGCCGATATATCTTCGACGGTAGCGGCCAGGATATTCGCCTGCACCGCGTTTGCCACGTAGCAGAAATCCCGGCTAGTTTCGCCGTCGCCGTTGATGAACACGGTCTCGCCGTCGATCAGCGCCGCAGCCCACTTCGGGATCACCGCGGCATAGGCGCCGTTGGGATCCTGCCGGCGGCCGAACACGTTGAAATAACGCAGGCCGACCGTCGTGAAGCCGTAGCTGCGGGCGAAGACGTCCGCGTACAACTCGTTCACGTACTTCGTCACCGCGTAGGGCGACAGCGGGTTGCCGATGTTCTCTTCGACCTTGGGCAACGCCGGGTGATCCCCATAGGTGCTGCTGCTGGCCGCGTAGGTGAAGCTCTGGACCTGCCCGTCGCGCGCGGCGACGAGCATGTTCAGGAAGCCGGTGACGTTGGCCGCGTTGGTCGTGATCGGGTCGGCCAGGCTGCGGGGCACCGAGCCCAGCGCAGCCTGATGCAGCACGTAATCCACGCCGGCGCACGCGTCGCGGCAGGTCTGCTCGTCGCGGATGTCGCCTTCGATAAAGCGGAATCGCGCCCACTGGCTCGCGCTCACCAGGCCGCGCACCTCGTCGAGGTTGCGCTGGTGTCCGGTGGCGAAGTTGTCCAGGCCCACCACGGTCTGATCCAGCGTCAGCAGCGTCTCCAGCAGGTTGCTGCCGATGAAGCCGGCCACGCCGGTGATCAACCAGGTGCGCGGTGTGGCCCGCAGCGTGGCGCGCGTATCGTCATAACGGGTCATGCGTCTGCCCTTGCCGCGATCACAAGCGGCCGTCGGCGGCGCCCAGGGGCAGCAGGCCCTTGACGTCGAACAGCACCGCGTCGGGCTTGCCCAGCGCCTTGATGCCCTGCTCGCCAAGCGTCGCGAACTGGTGGTGGCCCACGGCCAGCACGATCGCGTCGTACGTGCCCGATGCCGGCATCTCGGCCAGGCACTGCACGCCGTACTCATGCTCGGCCTCGGCCAGATCGATCCACGGGTCGTAGATATCCACGCCGGTGTTGTACTGCTGCAGCGCACGGACGATGTCCACCACCTTCGTGTTGCGCACGTCGGGGCAGTTTTCCTTGAAGGTCAGACCCAGCACCAGCACCTTGCCGCCCAGGACCGGCTTGTTCTTGCGCAGCATCAGCTTGACGGTCTCGTCGGCGACGTGACGGGCCATGCTGTCGTTGATGCGCCGGCCAGCCAGGATCACCTCGGGGTGGTAGCCGACCTCCTGCGCCTTGTGCGTCAGGTAGTACGGGTCGACGCCGATGCAGTGGCCGCCGACCAGCCCCGGACGGAAGGGCAGGAAGTTCCACTTCGTGCCGGCGGCGATCAGCACCTCGTGCGTGTCGATACCCAGCCTGTGGAAGATCAGGCTCAGCTCATTCATCAGCGCGATGTTCACGTCGCGCTGGGTGTTCTCGATCACCTTGGCGGCTTCGGCCACCTTGATGCTGCTGGCCTTGTGGGTGCCCGCGACAATGATCGAAGCGTACAGCGCGTCCACTTCGTCGGCGATCGCAGGCGTGCTGCCGCTGGTGACCTTCTTGATGGTCGGCAGGCGGTGTTCCTTGTCGCCCGGGTTGATGCGCTCGGGGCTGTAGCCGCAGAAGATGTCAACGTTGAACTTCAAGCCGCTGACGCGCTCCAGGATGGGCACGCAAACTTCCTCGGTGGCACCGGGGTACACGGTCGATTCGTAGATCACGATGTCGCCGCGCTTGAGTACCTTGCCCACGGTCTCGCTGGCCTTGACCAGCGGCGTCATGTCGGGGCGATTGGCCTGGTCGACCGGGGTCGGCACAGTGACGATGAACACCCGCGCCTGCCTCAAATCGTCGAGGCGGTCGGTGTAGGTCAGGCGGCCGGCTTCGGCTAACTCTTCCGGGCTGCACTCGAGCGTGTGGTCCTGCCCGCCCTGGAGCTCCGCGACGCGCTTGGCGTTGATGTCGAAGCCGATGACAGCGCGGCGCTTACCGAACTCGACAGCGAGCGGAAGGCCGACATAACCGAGGCCGACAACGGCAACGACCTTCTCTTCCTGATTTTGATAACTCATATTGATTCTCGAAAATTACTGCCCTTGACTGCTGATACGGCTCCGATCGAGAGGGCGACATGTCCCCGCAACAGGGGATCAGGCGGTTCGCAGCGGCCCGCAGTCTACCTTGCGGATGTTGCCGGTGCGCCGAGCCGGCAACGGCGAAGCGCTCTCACCGCGGCTGGTACTCGCTGACAAAGTGACGCAGCCTCAGCCGCGTATCACGCGAATCGCCTGGGTCACGGCCCACCATCAGCCAGGTCAGCAACTCGGCCAACCAGGCTTCCGAACCGCGATCATGCAGCCGCGCGATGCGCAGCCGCGGATGCGGCGAGGACAGAGTTTCGTCGGCGTCGGCGAGCAGCTCCTCGTAGAGCTTCTCGCCGGGGCGCAATCCAGTGAAGGCGATACGCGTTTCGGCATGGCCGCTCATTCGCAACAAGTTACGAGCTAGGTCGACAATCTTGACCGGCTCGCCCATGTCCAGTACGTAGACTTGGCCGTTATCGGCCATCGAAGCCGCCTGCAGCACCAGCCCAGCTGCTTCCGGGATAGTCATGAAGTAGCGAGTAATGTCGGGGTGCGTCACTGTCAGCGGGCCACCGGTGGTGAGTTGCTCCTTGAACTTGGGAATTACACTGCCACTAGAACCCAGCACATTGCCGAAACGCACCGCCGTCAACTTGGTGGCGCCGCCACGGGCCGCGAAGCTTGATAGCACCATCTCGGAGGCGCGTTTGCTAGCGCCCATCACATTCGTCGGATTGACCGCCTTGTCGGTAGAGATCAGCACAAATCGCTCTGCTTCGAACTCTATTGCCGCCGATGCCGCGCGGTAGGTGCCCAGGGTGTTGTTGCGCAAGCAGGCCCACGCGTTTTCTTCTTCCATCAGCGGCACGTGCTTGTAGGCAGCGGCATGAAAGACGATTTGGGGCTTGTACTTGCCGAAGACGTAGCGCAGATGCTCCAGATCCTTCACGTCGCCGACGAGGCGAACCAAGGGGATGTGGGGGAACTTCTCGCCCAGTTCCTGTTCGATGGTGTAGAGCGCGAACTCTGAGAGTTCGTACAGGACGATCCTCGAGGGGCCATAACGGGCCACTTGCCGGCACAGCTCGGAGCCGATGGAGCCGCCCGCGCCGGTGATCAGGACCACCTTGCCGTTCAGGCATTCGCTGATGCCGCCTTCGTCCAATTCCACGGGCTCTCGCCCCAGCAGATCCTCGGGCTCGATGTCGCGCACCTGATCGACGTTGCGACCGGCCAGCAGTTCCTGGCTGCTGGGCACGGTCAGCACCGGCAGGCCGGCCTGAGCCGCCAGGTCCAGGGCGCGGCGGCGTTGGGCCGTGCTCGCCGCGGGCATGGCCACGATCAGGTGGGTGATGCCGTGCAGTTCGGAGAATTGCTTGACCTGCTCAAGACCGCCCAGCACCGGGACGCCGCCGACACGCGCGCCCCGCTTCTCGGGCGCATCGTCCAGATAGCCCACCACCACCCAACCCTGGCTGTGCTGGATGCCGGCCACCAGCAGGCGCCCGGCATCGCCCGCGCCCATGACCAAGGCGCGACGCTGTTCCTGAGCGCTGCCGCTGATGCGGCTGCGCATGTGCTCGTAGAGCATGCGATAGCCCATGCGCAGCATGGCCAGGCCCATCAGCGCAAAGAGTGGATGCAAAGCCAGCACCGCACGAGGCACCTTGCTGAGTTGGGCCATCAAGACCAGGGTGGCGCCGATCAGGCCGGCGATCAGGCAGGCCAGGGCCAGGCGCTGAACCTCACCAAATCCCGAGAAACGCCACATGCCCTTGGGCACCTTGAGGCCCTTGAGCACCAGGGCATAGAGCAGCACAAAGCCGAGCAGCACCCAGTGGTCATAGCCCGGGCGCGCACTGAACCAGCGCTCAAAACCCAAACGGAACAGGTAGGTGGCCTGCCAGGCCAGAGCAACCACGGCCAGGTCCAGCAGCAAGGCCAGGGCCTCACGCTGTGGCCGGATGCGGGTCAGGAAGGCATCGAGGGACAACCAGTTCATGGCAGGGGTTCTGTTTCTTTTTGTTGTGGTGGGCAGGGCAATTCAGCAGAGGCCGAAGATCGGCTTCAGTGGCGCAGAGCGCCGAGCGTGGCCAGGATCAGGCGCAGATCACCCCAGACGCTGGCGTCGCGCACATAGTCGCCCGCGATCCGCAGCTTGGCGGGCAGGATGACCTCGACATACTCGCGCTCCGGGTCGGCCGCACGCGCCAGGATCTCGCTCTCATGGCGGAACTGCAATGACGCGGGGTCGGTGATGCCCGGCCGCACCGACAGCACCAGCTCACGCTGCTCCGGTGTGTACAGCGCCACATAGCGTGGCACCTCGGGCCGGGGCCCAACCAGGCTCATGGCGCCGCGAAACACATCCCAGAGCTGCGGCAATTCATCGATCTTGCTGGCACGCAAAAAACGGCCGCTGCGTGTGATGCGCGGGTCATCCCCGACCGTGATCTGCGGGCCCAAGGCCGGCGCATCCACCCGCATGCTGCGGAATTTGTGGATGGAGAACGGTTTGCCAAAGCGCCCCACCCGCTCCTGCCGGAACAGCACCGGGCCCGGCGAATCGAGCTTGATCCAGATCGCCACCAGGATCCACAGCGGCGACAGGAGCAGCAGCCCCAGGCCCGCGCAGAACACATCAAACAAGCGCTTGGCCATGGTGGTGAAGCATCCGGTCCAGCGAGGCGTTCAAGCGAGGGCGATGCGGCGGACGGCCGCAATCACGCGCTGCACATCGGCATCGCTCATGGCGGTGTAGAGCGGGATGCTGAAGCTGCGCTCGTAGGCCTTTTGCGAATGCGGGAACTGCTCGGGCGCCAGGCCGTAGCGATCGCGCCAGTAAGGCTGCAGATGCAAGGGGATGTAGTGCACGCTGCAGCCAATGCCGGCGGCGAACATGGCCTCGATGAAGGCATCACGTTCGATCTTGGCCGCATCGCTGAGGCGCAGCACGTAGAGATGCCAGCTGTGCACATCACCCTCGACCGCCTTGGGCGGCAAGATCAAAGGCAGGTCCGCAAAGGCCTCGTTGTACGCCGCAGCAATCTGCTCGCGCCGCGCCTGGAAGGCCTGGATGCGCTTGAGCTGGTGGATGCCCAATGCCGCTGCGATATCGGTCAGGTTGTACTTGAAGCCCGGGGCCACGATCTCGTAATACCAGCTCGGGACCTTGGCAGTGAAGCGGTCAAAGGCATCGCGATTCATGCCATGCAGGCGCATGACCTTGGCCCGCTTGGCCAGCTCGGCATTGCGCGTCACCAGCATGCCTCCCTCGCCCGTGGTCATGGTCTTGTTGGCGTAGAAGCTGAACACCGTGGCATCGCTGCCCATGGTGCCGATCAGCTCCTTCTCCAGCGTGGTGGGCAGGGCATGGGCGGCGTCTTCCAGCACGCGCAGACCGTGCTTGCGGGCGATGTCCAGGATGGCAATCATGTCCACCGCCAGGCCGGCGTAATGCACCGGAATGATGCAGCGGGTGCGGGGCGTGATGGCGGCCTCAACCAGGCGAGGGTCGATATTGAGGGTTGCGGGGTCGATGTCCACCAGCACCACGTCCGCACCGAGATAACGCACCACCTCGGCGGTGGCGGTGAAGGTGTGGGTGGTGGTGATGACTTCATCGCCGGGGCCGATACCCATGGCCTCCAGCGCCAGATGCAGGCCGGCGGTGGCGGAGTTGACGGCGATGCACTCGATCTCGGGCTCGCCAAGGAAGGCAGCGAAGTCCTGCTCGAAGCGCTTGGCCTTGGGGCCGGTGGTCACCCAGCCGGAGCGCAAGGTGTCCACCACCTCATGGATCTCGTCCTCACCAATTTCGGGCAAGGCAAAGGGCAGGAACGGCAGGGGCGACTCACTCATGGCGGACATTTCAGACAGACGACGTTTTCTTCTCGATCACAGCCAGCACATGGGTGCGCAGCCAGGGGATGCTGTTGAACCAGCTGTAGGCCTGCGGATGCAGGCGGCAGACCCAGCGCGCCAGCGGCGGCGCCAGGGTCAGGCGTTGCCAGCGGATGGACTCCGCCTCAGGGAACAGGGCCCGCACACGCGCCAGCGGCACGCCGCGCACATCGGCATTGCGTGGATTGTCGACGATGAAGTCGTACCAGAGCACGGCGCCGCCCGGCTTGAGCCAGCGCCACATGGCCTGGGCCACAGCCTGCTGCACGCTGTCGCTCAGAATCGAGGAGAACACCGTGGACTGCAGGATCAAGTCCTGGCTCTGTGCCTCGATAGCCGCCGCCGAGGCATCGCCCTGGTGCAGCTGCAGCGCCGCGGGCAGAAACTCGCGCGCAGCGGCGTGCCGCTCGGGCAGCAACTCGACGCCCTGCAGATGCTCGGGCCGCAGGCCCAGACGCAAAAACTCCAGCAAATTGCCACCGGCGCCGCAGCCCACCTCGGTCAGCCGCCAGTCGGCCACGGCGCCGGGCCGCACCGCCAGCTCACGCAGCAAGGCGCGCTGGCGCTCCTGCAGCATCTGCCAGACCTCGGGCCGCAGCAGGCTGTAGCGATCGCCCAGGCCGGCCGTGGCACGGCGCTGGTAACGCTGGGCGATGGCGTCGAGTTCGGTCTGGCGCTGGATCATGGCCGTGGCCCCTCGCCCTCAGCCTTCGGCGCCAGAGCGGACAGAGCCGCTAAAAAGCGCCTCGCCAGGACCGGATAGCTGTGCTCGGCCAACACAAAAGCACGGCCACGCTCGCCCATGGCGGCGCGCTCCGCAGCGCTCAGCGCCGCCAGGCGCAACACGCCATCGGCCACCGCCTGCGCGTCCTCGGGTGGCACGGTCAAGCCGGCGCCGGCTTCGCGCACCGGGTCGTTGCCGGCCTCCACCGAATGCAGCACCGGCCGTCGCGCCATCATGTAGTCCATCAGCTTGTTGGGTGCGATGCCGAATCGGTAGATCGGCGTGCGTTGCCAGCCGATGTAGGCGATGTCAAAGCGAGCCAGCAAGGCGGGGATCTGGGCCTTGGGGATGGCATCGAAACAGCGCACCTGGCTCAGGCCCTCGGCCGCCACGCGGGCCTGCAGGCGGGCCTTCTCGTGGCCGCCACCGACCATGACGATGGCCACGCGCCGAGCCGGGCTGCCCGCGGGCGCCTGCTGCAGCAGGCGGGCGGCGTCGAGCAGCACATCGAGCGCATTGGGCAGGCCGTGCGAGCCCGCATAGCCCAGCACCAGCTGGCCCTGCGCCGCCAAAGCATCCAGGTGCGCGGCCAGCTCGCCCTGCAGCGGCGCGGGCGGCGCCGTGTCGGACCACTCATCCAGCGCAATGCCATTGGGCACGATGTGCAGCTTGCGCAGATCCAGGCCATGGGCGGCCATGTGCTCATGCACCTTGGGCAGCATGGAGACCACCACATCGGCATCGCGGTAGGCGTCGTTCTCGGCCTTCTGGCAAAGCATGGCAAAGGGATGGTACGGCGACATGCCCGAAAGCTCGATCGGCGACAGGGGCCAGAGGTCGTGCACCTCGTAGACCAGCTGCGCACGGGCCAGACTCGCAATCTTGCGCGCCACCCAGATGTCCATGGGGTAAGTGCTGGACGCGATCACCGCATCGGGCTGGAAACCCTCGGCCAGATTCTTGCCATCGCCCCAGACCTGCCGGCAAAAAGACCCGATATTGCGCAAGCGCCCCAGCCCATTGCCTTGGTACTCGGGCGTGTCATACCAGCAGTAGTGCACGCCGTCGATGATCTGCACGCCCGGCTGAGGCTCGGTGGCGCGCACATGCGATTTCACCGAACCCAGGATCAGCACCTGGTGGCCCATGCGCACCCATTCCCGCGCCAGGTAGAAGGGGCGGAACTCCATGCCGTGCTGCGGTGAGCCGGCGTAATGGTTGATGAGCAGGATCTTCACGGGGCAGACAGTTCTTTCAATCGGGTCAGGAAGCGCTGCACCGCCGGTGCAAACAAGCCATGGCGGGCCACCCAGTCGCGGTTGGCGGCTGCCGCCGCAGCGGTGTCCAGCGCCAGCAAACGGCCTGGCAAGGCTTCGCGTGCGGCCTCGTTCTCTGGGTCCAGGATCAGGCCGCGGCCAGGCTCTGGCAGCAGCTCGTGGTTGGCGGGCAGATCCGAGAGCACTGGCACGCAGCCATGGGCCATGGCCTCCAGCACCGACACCGCCACCGAGTCACTCTGGGGCAGGCTCAGATACCAGCGGGCGCGGGCGTACTGCTCGGCCTGGCGCTTGGCGTCCAGGCGACCAACGAACTGGATGCGCTCGGCCAGATCGGCGCCCAGGGCCCGTGCTTGAGCCTCCAAGGCCGCACGCAGCGAGCCGTCGTTGGCGATCACCAGCTGGGCCTCCGGCTGCTGCCTGGCAATGGCCGCGAAGGTGTCGATCACACGTTCGGGCCGGTAAATGGGCTCCAGCCCCCGGTTGGCAAAAAACAGCCAGGGCTGCTTGCGAGCCGGCGGCTTGGGCATGGCTTCCAGGCCGAAGGGAAAGGTCATCACCTCCCCTGCCCCCAAGTCCTTCATCCGGGCCGTCATGTGCTGCGAATCAGAGGTGCACACGCTGCAGGCCTTCAAGACCTTGCGGGTGAGCCAGCGGTAAGGCCAGCTCTGCTCGGGCGTGACGAGGATGTCACTGCCCCAGGCCGAGCCCGCGATGCGGGCGCGCAGGCGCCAGCCGCGCCGGGCCATCCAGGCCAGGGTGCCGTGCGAGGTCAGGTAATGGGCATGCAGCCAATCGGCATCGACACGGGCCAGCCATTCCGCCAGCGCCGGCAGCTGCTTCAGCAAGGCCACATTGCCGCCGGCATGCGCCGGGTCGGTGTTCATCGCATAGCGCCGCGCCGCCGGCAGCACGGCCTCGAAGTCGGGCAGAAAGCCCCGCGAAGAGGCCGCCCACAGCTCCACCTGCGGCGCCAGCGCCCGCGCCCATTTCAGCAGGTGCGGGCTCTCGCCATCACCGATCAAGACCAGGCGCAAGGCCTTCAACTCACTCACGCCGACACCTCGTCGACGGCGCTCGGCAAGGCGCCGGCCCAGGCCAGGTAATGCGGCTGCAGCTCCGGGTGCTGGGCCAACAGACGCGCATCCATGCGCCGCGTGTCACCCACCTGCTGGGCCGGGTTGCCCGCGATGATGGCGAAATCCGGGAACTCACCGCTGACCAGCGAGTAGGCCGACACGATGCAGCCCTTGCCCAGCCGGGTGCCGGGCAGCAGCGTGGCATGGGCGCCGACAAAACAATAAGGGCCGAGCGAGACCGGCGCCTTGAAATAGGCCTGCTTCTCGGGCGTGCTGACATAGGCCCGGCCATACAGGCGGATGGCGGCATGGCTGGAATGGCTGAACAAGCCGGTGAAAAAGCCGATCTGGCAGCCCTCGCCGATGTGCAGCCCGCCACTGGCATCGAGCACGCTGAAGTGGCCGATGAACACATGGTCGCCCACATCCAGCGCCGGCCGGTCGAACACCTCGCTGGTGTTGCTGATGCGGGTGTTGGGCAGAAAGACTCCGTCACCGCGCACAAAGCCCCAGACCATGCGCGTGCCCCACAGGCGCGAAGCCAGCAGCTTGAGCGGCTGCCAGGCGCGCCGCCACAGGGGCGCAGCAGGCAAGGTGTCAGGGTACGGGGAAGGTCGGTTCATCTCTCGATCAAGCAAGCAGGACGGCGGAACAAAACGGGCGAAGGGCTCAACTCAAGCTCGCACGCGCCGGAACCACGGCGGCGCGGGCGGGCAAGGCCAGGAAAAAGTACATGAAGTAGGCCGACATCATCGCAGACACCCCCCAGGCCGCGCCGATCAAGCCGCCCCAGAACAGGCCCAGGCCTAAGCCCAGGGCAAAGGCCAACTGCCCCCACAGCGCCAGACGCAGCGCCCAGGCCTGCTGACCCCAGGCCAGTGTGGCCACCGACAGCGGCGAGGCAACGAAATGCAGGGCGATATAGGGCGCCAGCGCGCGGGCCAATTGCCCGGCCTCGCGCCAGCGCTCGCCGAACAGCCAGACGAACAGGTCCGGCCCCCAGACCATCAGCAGCACCGCCAAACTCAAGCCGAGGGCCAGCAGCAGCAGCAGAAGGCGCTGTACCAGCTGACGCGCCTGTTCGACGGTCTGCAAGGCCACCAAGCGGGTGTACAGCGGCTGCGACAAGGCACTGCCCACCAAACCCGCCGGCGCCTTCAGATAGCGCAAGGCCAAGGCCCAAAAGCCGGCCGAGGCATCACCGAGCCACCACACCAACAAAAACAGCGCCAGGCTGTCCTGCAAGGCCCCGGCAAAGGCATGGGGCGTGTTGAGCAGAGGGAACTCGCGATGGCGTCGCGCCATGGCCCGCAGCTCCACCCAGGGCTGGCGCCACAACATCTGCCAGCCCCCGGCCGGCGCCGGCCGGGCCAAGACCAAGGCCGCGGCGAGGCCCGCGACGATAGGGCCGAGCAGCAAGCCCCAAACCCCGAAGGCCAGCAGACCCAGACCCAGCTGCAACAGGGCTGCGCCGCCATACTGCAGCACGCGGGCCAGGGCCGTGGCACTGAAGCGTCCTACCCGGCTGGCCCAGAGCGTGAGCCACTGGCTCAGCCCGCCCGCCAGCACCGCCAACGGCAAAAGCAAGGCTGGGCCCTGCCCAGCCTCTGCGAGCCAAGCCAAGATCAAGCCCACCAACGCCGCCACACCAGTCATGGCCAGCAAGAGCCGGGCACACAAAGCCATCAGGACCGCAGCGTCCGCCTCCTCGGTCTCCAGCGGCAGGGCGAACTCATAGCGGGCGCAGGCCACCACCGCCAAATTGGCCGCCAGCGCCCACAAGCTGGCGAACTGACCAAACTCCTCCGGGCTGTAGATCCGCGTCAGCCAAGGCCCCAGCAACAAAGGCAGAGCCTGGGCGAGCACGCCCCCGGCCAGCAGGGTCAGGGTGGACCTCAGCAGCCCGGAGCGCATCTCGCGACGGTCACACCTTCAAGGCCTTGGCCAACTCAGCGACCACTCGGTCCTGTTGCTCTTGGGTAAGGTCGGGGCTCATGGGCAAGCTCATCACCCGCTGGCCTGCCAACTCGCTGTGCGGGTGAGACAGGCCTTGCCCGTATGACTGATATGCCGGCTGCAGGTGCAAGGGGCGGGGGTAGTGGATCGCAGTCGGGATGCCTGCAGTCTGAAGAGCCTGCTGCACCTTGGGGCGGTCATTCAGGATGACCGTGAACTGCGCCCAAACGCAATTCCGATCCGGTCGAACGGCCAGACGCTGAACCGGCAAATCACTCAGCAGATGCTGATAGCGATCACCCAAACGCAAACGCTGCTCGATTTCCCAATCGAAGCGCTCAAGTTTGGCCAGCACGACTGCGCACTGCAAGGTGTCCATTCGCCCACCTACACCCAAGCGCGTGTGGGTGTAACGCTGACTTTGACCGTGTACCCGAATTTCTCGGGCCGCTTGAGCGAGCGCGTCATCATTCGTGAACAAAGCACCACCGTCCCCATAGCACCCCAAAGGCTTGCTCGGAAAAAAGCTGGTGGCTCCAAAGGTCGACAGGCCACAGCTCTTTTTGCCCTTGTAGCTGGCACCAAAACTCTGTGCAGCATCTTCGATCACTGGCAAATTGCCGTGACGGGCTGCAATGGCATTGATCTCGTCCATATCAGCCACCTGCCCGTAGAGGCTGACAGGCATGATGGCGCGTGTGCGTGAAGTGATGGCCGCCTCTATCTTGGTGACATCGATATTGCAGGTGTCAGGTTCAATATCAACGAACACCGGTACGCCACCGAGAAGCACAATGACCTCGGCCGTAGCTGCAAATGTGAACGGCGTGGTGATGACTTCATCTCCAGGCTTCAAATCCAGCGCCATGAGGGCGATCAGCAAAGCCTCAGTACCACTCGACACGGTGACGCAGTGCTTGGAGCCAACGTAGGCCGCGAGTTTTTCTTCCAACTCTTTAACTTCCGGCCCCATGATGTACTGCCCATGATCCAGAACAGCCTGGATACGCGCATCAATGCTGGACTTCAAGGCCAGGTATTGAGCCTTGAGGTCGATGAACGGCAAATTGCTCATTGCTTATCTTTTCCCACTTCAACCAATTCACACGAGTCGCCCCGCAAGAGATAGCGATCGCCCGTATGCAGGCATGTTGTCTCGGCATACCCTTGCAAGGGCAACTCCAATCGCTCACCAAAGCGACTCATCCAACCAATGCGCCGAGCCGGAACCCCGACAACAAGCGCGAAGTCTGGAATGTCTTTTTGCACGACGGCGCCTGCTCCGACAAACGCATACCGACCCACGGTGTTGCCACAAACAATGGTGCAATTCGCACCCAAGGTCGCGCCTTGCCGGATGAGGGTGCGGCGGTACTCGTTCTTGCGCGCCACGGCGGCACGAGGGTTGTACACATTGGTGAACACCATGCTCGGACCGCAGAACACGTCGTCTTCAAGCGTTACGGCGTCGTACACCGACACATTATTTTGGATGCGGACGTTGTCACCAATTTGCACGTCGTTGCCTACGTACACACCTTGCCCCAAAGCGCAACGAGCACCAATTTTTGCGCCCGGACTCACGTGCGCGAAATGCCAAACCTTGGTGCCTTCACCCAACTCAGCGCCCTCATCCACGATGGCGCTTTCATGCTTCCAGTAAGCCATGATCAAAACACCAGGGGAAGGCCGACGCGCTGCCCATCCCTGGCGCTGCGATAAGCGGCCACCAAGACTTCAAGCGATCGCAAGCCCTCGTAACCGTCGACCTCAGCGCTGGCCTCGCCACGCAGGGTTTTGATCACATTGTCGTAATAGAGCGGGTGACCAAAGCCATAGACACTGCCTGTGTCGTAGCTCGCAGCTTTGATCAATTCATCGTCCGGATGCGGATCGGAAAACTGCCAGTGTTCGATCTTGTTCACTGCCGTCCCGCCAATCTTCACCGTGCCCTTTTCACCAAGAATGGTGATCGACCCTTCCAGATTTTGAGGGTAGGTCAACATAGTCACATTGATGGAAGCGAGCCCTCCATGGCGAAGACGCGCGCTGAGTACCCCTGTGTCTTCCGCTTCGATATCACGATCTAACGTCGCCGTGTATGCATGCACGCTGTCGATGGGACCGACCAGCCAGTCCAAGAGGTCCACATAGTGACTGGCTTGATTCATGAAGGCACCACCATCCAGGTCCCAACGACCGCGCCATTTGGCTGCGTCGTAGTAACTTTGGGGGCGGGTCCAGAACACATTCACAGTGCTCATAAAAATGCGGCCGAAACGGCCTTGCTGGATAGCTTTGCGGACCAATTGCACGGTGGTATTCAAACGATTTTGCTTCACCACAAAGAGCTTGACCCCTGCGTCACGGCAAGCCTGAACCATGGCCATGCCTTGTTCAAATTTCGTGGCCATCGGCTTCTCGCTCAGCACGTGAAACCCTGCACGAGCCGCCTCAATTGCTTGCAGAGGATGAAGGCCGCTGGGCGTGGTCAACACGACGATGTCTGCTTCAGCTTCGGCCAACATCTGCGTGTAACTGCTGAAACCCTGAGCACCTGTCGCGGCCGTTGCTGCAGCCAAAGCCTCGGGCAAGATGTCACACACCGCAACCAATTCCGCACGATCTCGATGTTTGGCAAGAGCTTCGAAATGGTTCTTGGCAATACGGCCGCAGCCGACCAAAGCAAATCGAATGGGTCGGTCCAGGATAGGAAATGTTGCGCTCATGAGAAGGCCACCGAACATCGGGTACCTGTGGTTACGAATGATCAACATTCTAGGGTGCATCAAAGCACGCTTCGATAAGCGCCTAAAATCGGAGCAAATTCAACGAGTTGATGATGACCCAGCACACCCCTCCCGCTCCGCACCACGCCCCTGCAGCCCAGGACGAGAACCAGCTGATCACCGAACGCCGCGAGAAACTGGCCGCGCTGCGTGCCAAGACCGCCGTCCCCTTCCCCAACGATTTCAAACCCCAGCACCGCGCCCTGCCGCTGAACCAGCGTTATGGCGATCTGGACAATGAAACGCTGGAGCCGCAGGCCGTGGCCGTCTCGGTGGCGGGCCGCCTGATGCTCAAGCGCGTGATGGGCAAGGCCTCCTTCGGCACCCTGCAAGACGCGACCGGCCGCATCCAGCTCTTCGTCACCAAGGACGGGGTCGGCGAGGAAAGCTACGACGCCTTCAAGCACATGGACCTGGGCGACATCGTCGGCGCCGAAGGCCAGCTCTTCAAGACCAAGACCGGCGAGCTGTCGGTGCGCGTCACCACCTTGCGCCTGCTGACCAAGAGCCTGCGCCCCTTGCCGGACAAGTTCCACGGCATGGCCGACCAGGAACAGAAGTACCGCCAGCGCTATGTCGACCTGATCACCGACGAGCACGCCCGCGCCCGCTTCATCGCCCGCTCCAAGGCCGTGTCCTCGATCCGCAGCTTCATGGTCGAGCACAGCT
Organism: Paucibacter aquatile; assembly: GCF_002885975.1. NCBI lineage: Bacteria > Pseudomonadati > Pseudomonadota > Betaproteobacteria > Burkholderiales > Sphaerotilaceae > Roseateles > Kinneretia aquatilis. The sequence goes on from NZ_POSP01000003.1 coordinate 1,535,670, forward strand.
TCCTGGAAGTGGAAACGCCCATGCTGCACCCGATCCCGGGTGGCGCGAACGCCAAGCCCTTCATCACGCATCACAACGCGCTGGACCAGGAGATGTACCTGCGCATCGCGCCCGAGCTCTACCTCAAGCGCCTGATCGTGGGCGGCTTCGAGCGCGTGTTCGAGATCAACCGCAACTTCCGCAACGAAGGCATCTCGGTCCGGCACAACCCCGAGTTCACGATGATGGAGTTCTATGCGGCCTACTGGACGCACCATGATCTGATGGACTTCACCGAGGAAGTGTTGCGCCACGCCGCGCGCGCCGCCACCGGCAATGCCCGCGTCAGCTACGCCGGCAAGGACGTGCATCTGGACGAGCCCTTTGCTCGCCTCTCGGTGCGCCAATCCCTGGTCGTGCATGCCGGCCTGAGCGAGGCCGAGGCCGACGACGCCGAGCTGCTGCGCGCCAAGCTCAAGGACCTGGGCGAAGAAGCACCCAAGCACTGGACCCTGCCCGAGCTGCAGTTCGGCATGTTCGAGGCCGTTGTGGAAGAGAAACTCTGGCAGCCGACCTTCATCATCGACTACCCCGTCGAGGTCTCGCCCCTGGCCCGTGCCTCGGACAGCAACCCCAAGATCACCGAGCGCTTCGAGCTCTTCATCACCGGCCGCGAGTACGCCAATGGCTTCTCCGAGCTGAATGACGCCGAAGACCAGGCCGCCCGCTTCCACGCCCAGGTGGCCAACAAGGACGCCGGCGACGAGGAAGCGATGTTCTTTGACGCCGACTTCATTCGCGCCCTGGAATACGGCATGCCCCCGACCGGCGGCTGCGGCATCGGCATCGACCGCCTGATGATGTTGATCACCGATTCGCCCAGCATCCGCGACATCATCTTGTTCCCGGCGCTGCGCCGCGAGGCCTGATCGCTCAAGCGACGGGCATCAAAAGAAGGGGAGGCCATGGCCTCCCCTTTTTTATTTCAGCGCCGGTGTTCAGCGCTTGCCGTGCTTGAAGACTGGCGGCCGCTTGTTCAAGAACGCATCCATGCCCTCGCGCTGGTCGTCGGTGCCAAACACCGCATGGAAAACACGTCGCTCCGAGGTGACGCCCTCTTTCAAGCCGCTCTCGAAGCTGCGGTTGACCAGCTCCTTGATCAGCTGCAGGGCCGGGGCGCTGAAGCCGTTGATGGCCTCGGCGGCCGCCAGGGTTTCTTCCAGCAGCTTGTCCGCCGGCACCACGCGTGAGACCAGGCCGCTGCGCTCGGCCTCGGTCGCGTCCATCATGCGGGCGGTCAGCAGCAGGTCCATGGCCTTGGCCTTGCCCACGGCGCGCGGCAGGCGCTGGGTACCGCCGGCACCCGGCGTCACGCCGAGCTTCACTTCCGGCTGGCCGAACTTGGCGGTGTCGGCCGCGATGATGAAGTCGCACATCATGGCCAGCTCGCAGCCGCCACCCAGGGCGAAGCCGGCCACGGCTGCGATTACCGGCTTCTTCACGCGCAGGATGTGCTCCCAGTTGCGCGTGATCATGTCGGTGCGCACGGCGCTCTGGAAGTCGTGCTGGGCCAGGGTCGGGATGTCGGCACCGGCGGCGAAGGCACGCTCGGAGCCGGTCAGCACGATGCAGCCGATGCTGTCGTCGGCATCAAAAGCCAGCAGGGCCTCGCCCAGCTCGTCGAACAGCGGATCGCTCAGCGCGTTCAAGGCCTTGGGGCGGTTCAGGGTGATCAGGGCGGTCTTGCGCGGGCCGTCGCCGTGCACGGCGGTGATGATGCATTCGTAACTGCTCATATGAGTCTCACTCCTTGGCTCAGGGAAGGTTGGGGTTCGGGGTCTCGATCTTGGGCTTCACTATAGGCGCTGGGGCAGGCGAGCCCTCGGCCGCCTGGGCCGGCGGCGCCTTGAGCATGAGATCGATGTAGGTCTGTTCGTCCTGGCGGATGCGCAGGCGCACGGGCAGGTATTGCAAGGTGGGCGCCAGCCAGACTTCGGCGGTCAGGTCGCCACCGCCGGCCACCACCGAGGGCTTGAGATGCCAGGTGTCGAGCTCGCCCATGGGCGTGGCCAGGGTTTCGCGCCCCAGCACCTCGTAGCGCCAACGGTACTGGCGGCGCGGCAGGGCCAGCGGCAGTTCCAGCACAAGGCCTTCGCGCAAGCTCTGGCGGCCGGTCAGAAACAGCCAGGTCAGCTGCACGAACTGGCTGGCGGCATCCTGCATGCCGGGCGCGGACGGCTCGACCCGACCATTGGCCAGCGTCAGCTGATCCCCCTGAAAGAGCACGCTGACGCGACGCCGGCTGCTGAACAGCACCCGCGTGTCCTCGTCATACCGTTGCGGGGCGATGCCATCGGGCGTCAGACGGCCATCGCTGCTCATACGGCGCGAGATCAAGGGCGCAAAGCTGGGACCCACCGAAACGTCCAGATGCACCTGGTAGCGACTGCCCTCGCGGATCCATTCCACCTGTGCCTCGCCGGTGACGGCACCGCGGTAATTGCCGGTCAAGTCGTAACGCAAACGGGTCGAGGGCGGCCATTCGGGGCCGGGTTGAAAGCTTGGGCCCTCGGCTGAGGCCTGGCTTGCCGCTGAACCTGCGGCTTGGCTCGTAGCAGCAGCAGCTTCGGCACTGGCCGCCAGCTCAGGCAAGGGCGGGACCGGTTCAAGCTCGGGCCTGCTGGCAGCAGGTTCGGGCAGCAAGGCCTTGTCGGGCTCCGGTTGTGCCGGCTCCGGCACAGATGCCGAAGCCGCCTGCGCATGGGCGGGCGCCGCCCCGAGCGGCTTCTTGCTCACCGGCCGCAAGAGTGCCGGTGCTGCGGCCGGCGCGGCAGGCGGTCGACTCTGCTTCAACTCGCTCACATAGCTGACGCTGAGCCTGGGCGGCATCTCCGCCAGCTCGGTCCAGCGCTGGTGCATCTCGAGGACGGCCTCACCCAGACAGCCGTGCAGGACCAGCACCGGCAGCGTCAAGGCGGCCGGTAGCCACCAGGAGCGGCGCGCTGCCAATGGCTGCCCCCCGCGGGTCAGCTGAATCAGCCCGTCAGCCATGCCCGGCGCAGGCTCAGTGCACGCGCGGGCGCCTTGTCGGCCAGGCACAGCTGCACAGGCGTGGTGCTGGAGCTGACGGTGGCCCCCGCGCTGCTGCTCGGCAAATCGAGCCGCAATTCAAGCAGGCGCTGGTCGCGCGACACCAGCAGTTGCAGCTCTTGCTGTCCCGGCGCCAGGGTCAGCAAGGCGTCATCAAGGCGGCGCAGGCGCCAGCCCTGGCAGCCGATGATTTCATCGCCGGCACACAGGCCCGAGGTGGCAGCGGCCGAGCCTGCCAGCACCTGCTTGACGCTGATCGGGCCGCTGGCGTCATGGAGACGCAGGCCCAGGCGCTGGGCCAGGGTTTGCTTGTCGGCGCGCAGTTGCACGCCCAGGCGCTCAAACAAGGGCAGCAAGGGCAGATCCTCGGTGCCATGCACCCACTGCGCCAACTGCTGAGCGACAGCCGGCCCACCCAGCTCAGCCAACAGATTCAGGATGTCGGCCTCGCGGATTCCGCCCGTGGCTCCCTCTCCCGCCGCATGACGCTGCCACAGCCCCCGCATCAGCTCATCGAGACTGGTGGCGGGCTCTCCATCGGCATGCCGCAGACGCAGGGTCAAATCCAAGGCGAGGGCCAGCAAAGCGCCCTTGCCGTAATAGCTGATGGTGCTGTTGGGCGAGTTCTCATCCTGGCGGTAGTACTTGACCCAGGCATCGAAGCTGGCCATGGCCACGCTCTGCACCTTGCGCCCCGGCGTCGCAAGGACACCGCTGAGGGTGGCGGAAAGCAGCTTGAGGTAGCGCGACTCGTCGATCAGGCCGGTGCGCACCAGCATCAACTCGTCGTAGTAGGAAGTGAAGCCCTCGAAGAACCACAGCAGCTCGGTGTAGTTCTCCTGGGCGTAATCCAGGCGCAGGTAATTGGCCGGACGCAGGCGCTTGACGTTCCAGGTGTGAAAGTACTCGTGGCTGATCAAGCCGAGCAGGCGGACATAGCCCTCGCTGCTTTCGGTCTGACCATGACGCGGCAGATCCCGGCGCGGTGACAGCAAGGCCGTGCTGGCGCGGTGCTCCAGACCGCCATAGCCCTCGTCCACGGTATTCAGGAAGAAGACATAACGCTCAAAGGGCAAGGGGCTGCGCCGCTTGCCCATCGGGCCATGCCAGAACTGGATCTGCGCCTCGCAGATGCGCTGGGTGTCAGCCAGCAGGCGCTCGCCATCAAAGGACGGCAAGGCGCCGCTGACCACCAGCTGATGCTCCACGCCGCAGGCACTGAACCGCGCCTGCCAGAAGCACCCCAGCTCAAAGGGATGATCGATCAACTCGTCATAGTCGGCCGCGACATAGCTGCCATCAGCGTTCTGCGGCATCGCTGTGGCCACCTGCCAGCCCTCGGGCAAGCCGGCCAGTTCCAGCACATGAGGCTGGTCTTCGCGTCCATGGATGCGCAGGCACAGGCTGCTGCCGTTGAAGAAGCCGCGCTCGACGTCCAGAAAGGCGGCGCGCACCGAAGGATCAAATGCATAAACACGGTAGCGCAGCACCAAGGCGCTGCGGCCGCTGCACGCGACGCGCCAGCTGGCCTTGTCCACTTGCTCCAGCTCCAGCTCGCGGCTGCCCTGGCTGGCCGTGAGGCCGCTCAGGTGGCGAGCAAACTCGCGCAGCAGATAGCTGCCCGGAATCCAGGCCGGCAGACTGACGGTCTGCTCGGCCGCCGGTGCGGCCAAGGTCAGGGTGACCAGGAACTGGTGTTCGCGCGCCCGATCGAGCTCGATGCGATAACGAATATCGGCCACGGTCTCAGCTCCCTGCCGCCGCCAGGAAGCAGCACAGGGCAGCGCCTGCGCTCAGACGGAAACGCAAGGTCAGCCAGGCTGCAGCGCCAAACGCGGGGTAAAGCCGACGATCCACCAGATAGCAAATGATCAACATGCCGCCTTGCAAGACCAGGCCGGCATAGGCTGGCATCACCACCGCCACCCAGGCGCCCAGCGAGGGCATGATGCCCCAGACAAAGGGCTGGGCCGTGGCCTCGGGCATGCGAAAAGCAAAGCCCCAGTAGATGCCGCCGAGAAATGAGATCACCAAGGCCGCATAGGCCGAAGTGGCCAGGGTCACGAAGGCATGGGCCTCGAGGTTGCGGTCACCGATCAGCCAGATCAGCACGGCCCCGGCCACAAAGGGCAGGAGGCCCAGATGTCCCAGCTTCAATGCCACCGGGTGCAATGGCAGAGGAGAGAGCGTGTTCATCGGCTTGGGGGGCTCGGCACTAGGGGCGGCAGACATGCAGGGATGCTCCGGGTCAACAAGAATTCAGGGGCCATTCAGCGAGGGCCCCGGCCAGCGGCAAGAAAAAGCGGCTGAAGCCCTGCTGAATCACTCAGCCGCTGCAGCCGCTGCCAGTTGGCTGGCTCAGGACTTGGTGGCGGACACGGCCTGAAGTCGCTTCTCCAACTGCTCGGCCCCCAGGGCGCCCGGCACGCGGCTGCCATCTTCAAAGAAGATGGCCGGCGTGCCATTGACGTGGAAGCGGCGCATCATGGCCGTATTGCGTTCGATGGCACCATCGTCGCAGGCGGCGAGCGGTTTGACCGGCGCCTTGCCGTCCAACATCCAGCCTTGCCAACTGACCGTAGCGTCCTTGGCGCACCAAATCGAGCGTGCCTTTTCCGCGGAGTCACCACCGAGGATGGGCACCAGAAAGGTGTAGACGGTGATGTCCTTGACGTCTTGCAGGGCGCGTTCGAAGCGCTTGCAGTAGCCACAATTCGGGTCGGCAAATACGGCGATGCGGCGCTTGCCGTTACCGTTCTTCCAGACCACGGCGTCTTTCAGCGGCAGGGCCGCAAAGTCGACCTGGTTGATCTTGTTCAGGCGCTCTTCGGTGAGGTTCTTGCGGGTGCGCAAATCGATCAGCTCGCCCTCAACCAGATAGCTGCCGGTCGGGTCGGTGTAGCGGATCTCGTTGCCGATGCGCACTTCCCACAAACCCGGCAGCGCGCTTTGCCGCACCTCCTCGATCTTGGGCATGCCGGGCAACTTCTCGCCCAGGCTCTTGCGGATCACCGCTTCGTTGGCTGCGGCCACCAAGGGCAGGCTGGCGGCGAGACTCGCCACCGCCAGGGTCTTCAAGTTCAGCATTGTTGTCAGACTCATGGAGAAGAAGTTGGGGAGGTCTCAGGCGCCAAGCGCCCGCGCTGTGAGCCAGCGCTTCAAGGGGGAAAGGGTATTCAAGGTGCTCAGGCCCTGGTTGCGCAAACGGCGCACCGGCTCCAGATCACTGGCAAACAATCGCAGCAGCCCGTCGGTCAGCTCGCCCATGGCCCAGGTGTCCAGTTGGCGCTCGCGAGCATAGCGGCGCAAAAGACGCTCGTCGCCCAAAGGGCGCCAGCTTTCGCGCCCGGCCAACACGCGGGCCAAGGCCGCCACGTCCGCCAGACCCAGGTTCAAACCCTGGCCGGCCAGCGGATGCACCAGATGCGCCGCGTCGCCCAGCAAAACCCAGCCGGGCCCCTGAACCGGCTCGGCACGAGCCAAGGCCAGCGGCCACGTACCGCGTGCGCTGGCCAGGCTCAGCGCACCGACCTCGGCGCCACAGATGTCATTCAGCGCCGCTTCAAAGCTGGCCTCATCCAGCGCCAGAAGCTCCTCGGCCCGAGCCTCCGGCACCGACCAGACCAAACCATAGGAAGCGCCCGCCTCCGGCGCCGCGATGGGCAGCAAGGCCAGCACATCGGGCGAGCGGAACCATTGCCGGGCCACGCCCTGGTGCGGCCGATCGCAGCGCAGGCGGGCCGCAATGCCGCGCTGCCCATAGCTGTTGAGTTCGAATTTCACGCCCAGCTCGGCCCGTGCAGCCGAGGCACGGCCTTCACAGAGTGCCGTCAGCGCGGCGGGCACCGGGGAGTCCACCAGCTGCACATGGGGCGCAAAGCGCAAAGCCACGGCCAGTTGTTGTTCCAGCGCACCGGCGTCCACAATGAAGGCCAGTTCCGACACACCCTGACTCCAGGCCGAGAACTCGAGCAGTGAGCCCGGCGCATCGCCGTGGATCTTCATGTCGTAGACCGGGCTGAGGGCGCTGGGCGGCAAGGAATCCCAAACTTTGAGCTCGCGAAGCAGTCGCACGGCCGCAGCGTTGAGCGCGTAACTGCGAACGTCCTCCCGCTGGGCGGGCGTGGCTTCGGCGCTGCCGAGCAGGGCCACGCGCAGGCCCTGGGCCCCGAGGGCCAAGGCCAAGCTGCGACCGACGCAGCCGCTGCCACGCACCAGGACGTCATATGTTTGCATCGCGGCATTGTAGGCAGGCCCGGCCAGGCCTGCGGCGAGTGGGGAAGCTGCTTTTGCACGCCCGACTCGGCCGGCCGGAGCGGCGCCGGCGCAGCGCGGCTCCGCATTGGCCTAAAATCGCGCCCAGCTTCGAGCCGGCGGCCGCCCCATCGGCTCAGCCCGGCTCCCAGACCGCCTTGTTCAGCGGCCGCAACCGCGGCCTCCAACCCAGCTCCCCAGAAAGCCCTCCATGAGCCTCAAATGCGGCATCGTCGGCCTGCCCAATGTCGGCAAGTCCACCCTGTTCAATGCCTTGACCAAGGCCGGCATCGCCGCCGAGAACTATCCCTTCTGCACCATCGAACCCAATGTCGGTGTGGTGGAACTGCCGGACCCGCGCCTGCAGGCCCTGGCCGAGATAGTCAAGCCCGAGCGCATCCTGCCGGCCATCGTCGAGTTCGTGGACATCGCCGGCCTGGTGGCCGGTGCCTCCAAGGGTGAAGGCCTGGGCAACCAGTTCCTCTCACACATCCGCGAAACCGACGCCATCGTCAATGTGGTGCGCTGCTTCGAAGACCCGAACGTGATCCACGTGAACGGCAAAGTCGACCCGATCGCCGACATCGAGGTGATCCAGACCGAGCTCTGCCTGGCCGACCTGGGCACGGTCGAGAAGAGCCTGCACCGCTACAACAAGGTGGCCCGCGCCGGTGACAAGGACGCCATCGCCCTGGTCAAGGTGCTGGAGCGGTGCCAGGCTTCGCTGGACCAGGCCAAGCCGGTGCGCACCATCGATTTCAGCAAGGAAGAGCAGGCCATCCTCAAGCCCCTGTGCCTGATCACGGCCAAGCCGGCCATGTTCGTGGGCAACGTGGCCGAAGACGGCTTCGAGAACAACCCCTTCCTGGACCGCCTGAAGGAGTACGCCGCCGCCCAGAACGGCCCGGTGGTCGCCATCTGCGCCAAGACCGAAGCCGAACTGTCGGAAATGAGCGACGAAGACCGCGCCATGTTCCTGGCCGAAATGGGTCAGGACGAGCCGGGCCTGAACCGCCTGATCCGCGCCGGTTTCAGCCTGCTGGGCCTGCAGACCTACTTCACCGCCGGCGTGAAGGAAGTGCGCGCCTGGACCATCCACAAGGGCGACACCGCCCCGCAGGCGGCTGGTGTGATCCACACCGATTTCGAACGCGGCTTCATCCGCGCCCAAACCATCGCCTTCGAAGACTTCATCACCTTCAAGGGCGAACAAGGGGCCAAGGACGCCGGCAAGATGCGCGCCGAAGGCAAGGAATACGTGGTCAAGGATGGCGACGTGCTCAATTTCCTCTTCAACGTCTGAGCCGGGACCTGCGCCCCGCCGACAACAGCCCCGCCCTGGCGGGGCTTTTTTCTGGGCGACAGCCGCCCCGCGCCGAAGCGCTTCAGGCCATGGGGGAAATTACCCGGCCCGGTGGCAGCAGATCGAGCGATGGCGCGGCGCACAATGGTTGCAAAATGGACCTGAGACGTTCAGCACCGACTGGCCCTCTTCCGACTTCACCGCAGACAAGCCCACCGATCCATGAGCTCAAACGAACTGGTTCCCTCCTCTGGTGCCCAAGCCCTGCAGCCCACCGGCGGCCAGGCCCGCCATGACACGCGGCAATTCCTGACCTTCCGCATCGGTGGCGAGGAATACGGCATCGACATCCTGCGCGTGCAGGAAATCCGCTCCTACGAGCCGCCCACCCGCGTCGCCCATTCGCCCGATTTCATCAAGGGCGTGGTCAATCTGCGCGGCGTCATCGTGCCCATCGTTGACCTGCGCATGCGCCTGGGTCAAAGCGGCGAGTACAACGCCTTCACCGTGGTGATCGTGCTCAATGTGGCGCAGCGCATCGTCGGCGTGGTGGTGGATTCGGTCTCCGATGTGCTGGAACTCAGCGCCGAGGAAATCAAGCCGCGGCCCGAGGTGGCGGCGGCGCTGGACGCCCGCTTCATCACCGGTCTGGGCAAGATCGGCGAGCGCATGCTGATCCTGCTGGACATCGACACCATGGTCGTCAGCCCCGATTTCGGCCTGCTGGATTGATGCAAGCGACTGAGACGCCGCTCTAAGTTAGCGAGCGCACTCACCAGAAAGCGCATATTCATGCACTTTCTGGAATAACCCCAGCGATTTGGCACTCACTAAACGAGAGTGCTAATATTGACCACATGGAACCGCTGAGGTTCGGCTTGCGAAAGAAAGCGATGACTTTGTCTACACCCACTGCTCTGACGGTCCGTGACCCCTGGTCGCTGGTGCCCTCGCTCGGCAACCTGGATGCATACATCTCCGCCGTCAACCGCCTGCCCCTGCTGACCCCGGAAGAGGAAAGCTCGGCCGCCCGCCGTTTGCGTGACAGCGGCGATCTCGAGGCCGCCGGCCGCCTGGTGCTCTCGCACCTGCGCCTGGTGGTGTCGATCTCGCGCCAGTACCTGGGCTATGGCCTGCCCCAGGGCGACCTGATCCAGGAAGGCAATGTCGGCCTGATGAAGGCCGTCAAGCGCTACGACCCGGACCAGGGCGTGCGTCTGGTCAGCTATGCCATGCATTGGATCAAGGCCGAGATCCACGAGTACGTGCTGCGCAACTGGCGCATGGTCAAAGTCGCCACGACCAAGGCCCAGCGCAAGCTGTTCTTCAATCTGCGCTCGATGAAGCACAGCATGAAGGAAGACCAGGCCGACGACCAAACCCACCGCAACAGTCTCAGCGAAGCGCAGCTGGCCCATGTGGCGCGCGAACTGAACGTCAAGCCGGAAGAAGTGCTGGAGATGGAAACCCGCATGTCCGGCGGCGATGTGGCGCTCGAGCCGCAAAGCGACGAGGACGGCGAGAGCTTCGCTCCCATCGCCTACCTGGCCGACGACAGCCAGGAGCCGACCCGCGTGCTGGAAGCCCAGGCGCGCGACGAGCTGGCCGGCGACGGCATCAGCCGCGCGCTGGAAGCCCTGGACGAGCGCAGCCGCCGCATCGTCGAGGAGCGCTGGCTCAAGGTCAACGACGATTCGTCCGGCGGCATGACCCTGCATGAGCTGGCGGCCGAGTACGGCGTGTCGGCCGAGCGCATCCGCCAGATCGAAGTGGCGGCCATGAAGAAGATGCGCAAGGCACTCAGCCCGGCCTGATCCGACCCTTGCCCGCCATGAAAAACGGCCCCTACCGGGGCCGTTTTCTTTTTGGCGTGGCGAAGCGCCAGCTGGCTTCGAGCTTCAGCGCTTCTCCGCCAGCAGCAGCTTGATGTCATCGGCCAGCGCTTGCGCGCCCGAGCCATAACGCGAGAACACGCGCACCCGGCCTTCGGGGTCAAAGATGAAGCTGGCCGCGGTGTGGTCCAGGGTGTAGCTCTCGGGGGTCTTGCCGGGCACCTTGGCGTAATACACCTTGAACTCCTTGGCCGCCGCCTTGGTCTGTTCTTCGCTGCCACGCAGGGCCACAAAACTGGGGTCGAAGCTGGCCATATAAGCCTTGAGCAAGGCGGGGGTGTCGCGCTCGGGGTCGACGGAGACGAACACGCCCTGCACGCGCTCGCCCTCGGCGCCCAGCGAGCGCTTGACCTCGGCCAGCTCGGCCATGGTGGTGGGGCAGACATCCGGGCATTGGGTATAGCCAAAGAACACCACCACCACCTTGCCCTTGAAATCGGCCAGGCTGCGGCTGCGGCCGTCCTGGTCGGGCAGGTTGAGGCTGCGCGCGTACTCGGCGCCGGTCAGGTCCACGCCCTTGAAGGCCAGCTTGCTCGCGCCACCCAGGCCCAGCTGGTCACAGGCAGCCAGGCTGCCCAGCAGCGCAAAGGCCAGGCCGGTGGCGGCCAGGCTGCGGCGGCTCAGGCCCTTGGGCGAGGGCAAGGGCGAAGAAGAAGTGGAGTTCGTCGTGCGTTTCATGGCTCAAGCGCCCGAGGGCAGCAAATAGTGGTCGAGCAGCAAGGCTGCAAACAGCAGCGACAGATGCCAGATCGAGAAGCGGAAGGTGGCGCGGGCCAGCTCGTCCGAGTAGCCTCGCCACAGCTTCCAGGCGTAGCCACAAAAGCCCAGACCCAGGGCCAGGGCACTGGCCAGATAGATCCAGCCACTCATGCCGGTCAGGAAGGGCAGCAAGGTCGCGGCCAGCAAGATCCAGGTGTAGAGAAAGATCTGCAATCGCGTGTATTCACCGCCATGGGTAACGGGCAGCATGGGCAGGCCGGACTTGCGGTAATCCTCAACCCGGTACAAGGCCAGTGCCCAGAAATGCGGCGGCGTCCACAAAAAGATGATCAGGCAGAGGATCAGGGCCTCCGGCCCCACCTCGCCCCGCAGCGCAGCCCAGCCCAGCACCGGCGGCATGGCGCCCGAGGCACCGCCGATGACGATGTTCTGCGGTGTCATGGGCTTGAGGATGACGGTGTAGATGACGGCATAGCCGACAAAGGTGGCAAAGGTCAGCCACATGGTCAGCGGATTGACCCAGACCCACAGAATCGCCGAGCCGATGCCGCAAAGCAGGGCCGAAAAGCTCAGCGTCTGCGCGCGGCTCAGCTGGCCCTTGGCCGTGGCGCGCCAGGCGGTGCGCTTCATCTTGGCATCGATCTGCTGCTCGATCAGGCAGTTGAAGGCCGCAGCCGCACCGGCCACCAGCCAGATGCCCACGGTGGCCGCGACGATGCTGATCCACTGCGCGCCGCTGGGCATACCGGGCACGGCCAGGGCCATGCCGATGACGGCGCAAAACACGATCAGCTGCACCACCCGTGGCTTGGTCAGTTGGTAGAACTGCTGCCAACGCGAGGCGGTAGGCACGGCAGCGGTGACGGAGGGCGTAGAAGACATAAGGGATCAGGGTATCGGGATTCGGGGGCTGAGCAGCGATCTGCGCAAACAATTTTCAGCGTGGCTCCCGCGTGCAGAGCCACCGAGGGCAGCGGCGCTAAGCAACCAAGGGCCGGATCGGCAGGGCCTGCACCCGCACCGAGCGCTGGCCTTGCTCGATCTGGGCCAGCAGCGCCGCCAGCAGCGTCAACAGCATCGCGGCGCCGCCGGTGTGAGCCAAAGCAGCGAGGATGGGCCAATCGAGCACCACATTGGACATGCCGCTGAGCAACTGCCAGCCCGCCACCAGCAGCAAACGCCGCGGCCAGGGACCGGCTTCACCCGAGGCGGCCAGGCGCCACGCGAACAGCAACAAGACGCTGAACACCAGCAAGGCCCCCAAGCGGTGGGTCATGTGAATGGCGGTCAAGGCCTCAAAAGGCAGCCAGCCGCCGCCCTTGCCCACCCCGAGCTCGCGCCATAGGGTGAAGCCATGCTCAAAGTCCATGGCCGGCCACCACTGGCCCGGCTGGCAGGCCGGAAACTCCGAACAGGCCAGCACCGCATAGTTGGTGCTGACCCAGCCACCCAAAGCCACCTGCAGCACGCTCAGCAGCATCAACAGCCAGGCGCCGGCACGCAGACCCGGGTTCAGGCGCAAGGGCCTGGGGCTGTAACCCTGGGCCTGCCAGGCCAGCAGCATCAGCAAACCCATGCCGCCCAGCAGATGCAGGGTGACGATGGCAGGGAACAGCTTCATGGTCACCGTCAGCGCCCCGAAGGCTCCCTGCATGCACACCCAGACCAAGGTCAAGGTAGCCCAGGCCGGTGAAACGACGGCTGCAGCGTCTGGCGTGGTGGATGGCGCGGCCCGGCGCTGCAGCCAGTGGCGCCAGCTCATCACGCACAGCACCAGAATCAGCACGCCGACAGCACTGGCCAGGTAACGATGGATCATTTCCACCCAGGCCTTGCCGTGCGTCACCGGGCCGCTGGGCATGGCGGTCTGGGCGGCATGGATCTCGTCACGCGCCCCCAGTGGGCTGGCGCTGCCATAACAGCCCGGCCAATCGGGGCAGCCCAGGCCGGAATCCGTGAGCCGGGTGAAGGCGCCAAAGAGGACCAAGTCGAAAGTCAGGAACAGCGTCAGCACCGTCAAGGCGCGCAAACGCTGGCCCGGTGTGGCCGCACGCGAACGCAGACGCAGCCACAGCAAGGGGCCGCAGGCGATCAAGGCGCCCAACGCTGCCAGCTGCCACAGAGGGGAGAGATCGAACATGAGGCTATTTCTCACTCACACAAGCCCAGGCGGCTCAGCGCCCTTCTTTGTCCCAGCCCGCATTGGCCTTGAGCAAGCGGGTCAGATCGCCCTTGAGCTTGGATGGGTCCGGCTGCGGCGGCGAGCGCATCATCCAGCGGCCCATGGGATCGATCAGATAGACGTGGTCCTTCAAGGTCTGGCCGGCTGCGGGCTTGAGCCAGGCTTCCAGCTCGGCACGCGGCGCGCGCAGGATGGTCACCGGCACGCCGGCCGTCAGCGCCTGAATCAGCTCGGGCTTGGGCGAAGGCGAGTCCTCGGGCAGCAGCCAGAGCTTGTCGACCTTGTCGCGCTCCTTGCCCAGCATCTCGCGCAGCTGGCGCTGCAGGAAAAAGCGGCGCTCGCAGGCCTCGTCGCAGTCGCCTTCTTGCACCAGGGTCAGCAACCACTGGCCCTTGAGGCTTTCGGCGGCGACCGGCTTGCCTTGCAGGTCTTGCAGGTGCAAAGCCGGTGGCAGATCCACAGTCGGGTGGATCAACTCGCTGTAGGCCGAACCGCGCGGCTGAACCACGTAGAACGTGAAGTAAGACGCCACCACCGGCGCAGCACAGGCCGCCAAGACCATCAGCATGCGCAGGCGACCGCCGCGCTGACGCTGCGCGTCGGCCAGGCCTTGGGAGCTTGGCAGGCTGTGCACCGTCAAGGTCAGGCCCTCGGCTTCAGGCGCTGTGCTCGCTGCGGCGGGAGCGGATGCGGGGACGGATTGTTTGGAACCAGACATAAAGACCCAGAAGCAGCGCAGAAAGCGCAAACCATTGAAAAGCGTAGCCGTGGTGCTTTTGCAGGCCGGCATCCTGCGCCGGCCAATCACGCCACAAGCCGTCGGCAGGAGGCGAACTTGCCGCGCCTGCCGCCGGCGTGGCGTCGGCATCGGGCAGTTGCAGCACCGTCAAAGGCAACAAGGGAGCGGGCAGCGCCTTGACCAAGCTGGCTGGGTCTAGATTTTGCCGGATCGGGCCCTCCCCTGCCGCGCTGAACTCGTATGCACGGGAAGGCGCCACGGTCAATCGCCCGAGCAACTCCACTTCCCCTGTCGGGGTCTGCACTTGGGGCAAGCGACTGCGATCCCGGGCATCACGCGGGCCCCAGCCTCGCTGCACCAAGATGATGTCGGGGCGCTCACTGAGCTGCAGCGGCGTCACCACAAAAAAACCAACCCGTCCGTTCATGGGCCGATTGTCCAGATAGACGGTGTGCTCGCTGAGCCAGCGCCCACGCAAACGCACAAGACGGTGCAACTGGGTCTCGGCCTCCCCTGGTGCGGCCAGCAAAGCTTCGGCGCGCAAGGGCGGTAGTTGGGCCCGCTCCAGCACGGCACTGTGCAGTGCGGCCTTTTGCGCCGCGCGATCGAGCTGCCAGACGCCCAGCCGCGCCGTCAGCAACACCGCCGACAGCGTGGCCAGACCGATCACCCACGCGCGCGCCCGAGGACTCAAGCCAGCCATCAGTACTGGCCCCCAAGCGCATAATCCGCGACCATGAAACTCATCGTCATCCTCGCATTCATCGGCATCCTCGGCGCCCTCGCGGCCGCTGGTCTGTTCATGTTCAAGAACGGCAAGCAAGAGAGCCGCGGCCCGAATATGGCCCGCGCCCTGGCCTTGCGGGTCGGCCTGTCGGTGGCCTTGTTCCTGTTCATCTTGCTGAGCTATTTGATGGGCTGGATCGAACCGACCGGCTTGCCCATGCAGCGCTGAAGCGCAGCACGAACGGGCTTGCATGGCCCCGCCTCAGAAAAAAAGCGCCGCGAATTGCGGCGCTTTTTCATGGCCGACTGCGGCCTGCCAACCCCTTTGAACGGCGGATATCCGCCGCCATCCAAAGTGGGCCGACCTCACATCCAGTAGACGATGAAGTACAGGCCCAGCCAGACCACGTCCACGAAGTGCCAGTACCAGGCGGCGCCTTCGAAACCGAAGTGGCGGTCCTTGGTGAAGTGGCCCTTTTGCAGGCGCAGGGTGATGAACAGCAGCATCAGCATGCCGACGAACACGTGGAAGCCGTGGAAGCCGGTCAGCATGAAGAAGGTCGAGCCATAGACTCCCGAGCTGAGCTTGAGGTTCAGATCGCGGTAGGCGTGCATGTACTCGTAGCCCTGCACGCACAGGAAGATCACACCCAGCAGCACCGTCATCCACATGAAGGCGATGGTCTTGCCGCGATTGCCGGCGATCAGCGCATGGTGAGCGACCGTCAGGGTCACGCCCGAGGTCAGCAGCAGCGCGGTGTTGATGGTCGGCAGCGGCCAGGGACCCATGGTGGTGAAGGGCTCAACGACACCGGCGGGCGAGGCCGTCATGCCGGCTGCCACGCTGGGCCACAAAGCCTTGAAGTCAGGCCACAGCAACGCGTTCTCCAAGCTGCCCAGGGTCGGCACAGCATGGACGCGAGCCCAGTACAGCGCACCGAAGAAGGCGGCAAAGAACATCACTTCCGAGAAGATGAACCAGCCCATGCTCCAGCGGAAGGACACATCGATGCGGTCGCTGTACAGACCGCCTTCGCTTTCGCGGATGGCATCGCCGAACCATTGCTTGAGCACCACGGCCCACCACAGCAGACCGAAGACCAGCGAGTACTTGCCCCAGTCATGGTCATTGATCCACTGGCCTGCGCCGAGGATCACGAAGAACAGGCCGATGGCGGCCATCACCGGATGGCGCGAGGGCCCTGGTACGAAGTAGTAAGGGGTCTTGCCCGTGGTAGTCGCTGCCGACATTTCTTTTCTCCTCGAACTAAATTCAGTCCTGCTGATGACGCTGCAAACGCTGCCAGCCTCAAGCGCCGGCGACCCCGCTGCCGATGACCCATTGGACCAACAGCACCAGAACCAGCACAAATAAAACGGCTCCGATGAGCCCGGCAATGATCACATGCACCGGGTTCAGCTGAGCCACATCTTTTTCATAGTCGGCGCCACGACGCACGCCGAAAAACGACCAGGCCACGGCCTTCATGGTCTGCACAAAGGACAGCGGCCGAGCCGCCGCCTGCTTCAGGTCTTCGCCAGCCTGGCTCATGTGCGCGGTTCCTTGCTGCTCAGCACCGGAGCGCTGAGTTGGGCCTGCGCCTTGCCCTTGCCCGCCACTTCAAAGAAGGTGTAGGAAAGGGTGATGGTCTTGACGTCCTTGGGCAGCTTGGGGTCGATCACGAAGACGACCGGCCACTGCTTGGTTTCGCCCGGCTGCAAGGTGTACTCGTTGAAGCAGAAGCACTCCAGCTTGTTGAAGTGCGCCGTCGCTTGCTTGGGTGCATAGCTGGGGATGGCCTGGGCCGCCATGACGCGGTTCTGCACATTGCGGAACTCGTACATCACCGTGGTCAGCTCACCCGGATGCACCACCGCATGCGACATGGCGGGCTTGAACTCCCAGGGCCCACGGGCATTGGCGTCAAACTCGACCGTGATCTTGCGGCTGTAGTCGATCTGGCCATTCTTCACATCTTCGGCTCGCACCGCGTGCTGACGCTCGCTGAGCGACAGCACGTTGATACCCAGTGCCGAGCAGATGGCGTTGTAGAGCGGCACCAGCGCATAGCCGAAGCCGAACATCATGGTCACCACGACCAAGAGCTTGCCCACCAAGTGCAGATTGTCCCTGCGCAGGGCGGACGCCAGGGTCCAGGGCCGCTTGGATTCGCTCATCGCAGGCCGATTTCAGAAACCCAGCAAGGCGATCTTGGTCACGAAGCCCAGTCCGAAGACCAGGGCCACCGTGAACAGGATCAGCGCCAGGCGCTTGTTGCTCTTGCGTTGTTCAGGCGTGGCGCTCATGGTGTCAGCCGATCACCTTGGTGGCGCTGGCGTTCAGCTTGGGCGGCTCTTCAAAGGTGTGGAAGGGAGCCGGCGACGGCACTTCCCACTCCAGGCCTTCTGCAGCTTCCCAGGGCTTTTGCGGAGCCTTCTCACCCTTGCCGCGCATCATCGGGATGACCACGAACAGGAAGAAGTACACCTGCATCAGACCGAAGGCAAAGGCGCCCACGGAGGCGATGGCATTGAAATCAGCGAACTGCAGCGGGTAGTCGGCATAGCGACGGGGCATACCGGCCAGACCCAGGAAGTGCATCGGGAAGAAGGTGATGTTGAAGCTGATCAGCGAGCCCCAGAAATGGATCTTGCCGCGCGTCTCGGAGAACATCACGCCGGTCCACTTCGGACCCCAGTAGTAGACACCAGCGAACAGCGCGTACAGCGAACCAGCCACCAGCACATAGTGGAAGTGGGCGACGACGTAATAGGTGTCCTGGATCTGGATGTCGATCGGCGCCATGGCGCAGATCAGACCCGTGAAGCCACCCATGGTGAACACGAAGATGAAACCCACGGCCCACAGCATGGGAACTTCAAAGGTCATGGAACCGCGCCACATGGTGGCCAGCCAGTTGAAGATCTTCACGCCCGTGGGCACGGCAATCAACATCGTGGCGTACATGAAGAACAGCTGGCCCGTCACCGGCATGCCGGTGGCGAACATGTGGTGAGCCCACACGATGAAGGACAGGATGGCAATCGAGGCCGTGGCGTACACCATGGAGGCATAACCGAACAGTTTCTTGCGGGCGAAGGCCGGCACGATCTGGCTGACGATGCCGAAGGCCGGCAAGATCATGATGTAGACCTCGGGGTGACCGAAGAACCAGAAGATGTGCTGGTACATCACCGGGTCACCGCCGCCAGCGGGGCTGAAGAAGCTGGTACCGAAGTGACGATCGGTCAGCGTCATGGTGATGGCACCGGCAAGCACAGGCATGACGGCGATCAGCAGGTAAGCGGTGATCAGCCAGGTCCAGCAGAACATCGGCATCTTCATCAGCGTCATGCCGGGTGCGCGCATGTTCAGGATGGTGACGATGATGTTGATCGAACCCATGATGGACGAGGCACCCAGAATGTGCATCGCGAAGATGCCGGCATCCATGGAGGGGCCCATCTGCAGGGTCAGGGGCGCATACAGCGTCCAGCCGGCGGCAGGCGCGCCACCCGGCATGAAGAAGGACGCCACCAACATGATGGCCGCAGGAATCATCAGCCAGAAGCTGAAGTTGTTCATGCGGGCAAAAGCCATGTCGGACGCGCCGATCTGCAGCGGCACCATCCAGTTCGCGAAGCCCACAAAGGCCGGCATGATGGCGCCGAACACCATGATGAGGCCGTGCATGGTGGTGAACTGGTTGAACAGTTCCGGATTGAAGAACTGAAGACCGGGCTGGAACAGCTCGGCGCGGATGCACAGCGCCAAGATGCCGCCGATCATCAGCATGGTGAACGAGAACAGCAGGTACAGGGTACCGATGTCCTTGTGGTTGGTGGCAAAGACCCAACGACGCCAGCCCGTGGGGGCGTGGTGATCGTGGTGGTCATGGTCATGAACGTCATGACCGGGGTGGCCAAGCACTGCACTCATCTTGTTTCCTTTATCAACGCTTGTCGACGTTCAGCCCATCACTTGCGGGCGGCCAGCACTTCAGCCGGCTGCACCACCTGACCGGTCTTGTTGGACCAGCTGTTCTTGGTGTAGGTGATCACCGCGGCGATCTCGGTGTCGCTCAATTGCTTCCAGGCCGGCATGGCGCCATTGTTCTGGCCATTCAGCAGCACCTTGATCTGAGCCAGCTTGTCTTCCGCCAGCACCACCGGCGAACCCACCAGGGCTTTGATCGGACCAGCGCCCGAACCATCGGCCTTGTGGCAGGCCGCGCAGTTGGCGTTGTAGACCTTTTCACCGCGAGCCACCAAGGCGGCTTGCTCCCAGACCTTGCTCGGATCGTCCGCCTTGGCGGCCAGCTCCTTCTTTTTGCCATCCACCCACTTGGAGTAGTCTTCTGCCGACACCACCTTCACGTGGATGGGCATGTAGGCGTGCTCCTTGCCGCACAGCTCGGCACATTGGCCGTAGAAATCACCGATCTTCTCGGCCTTGAACCAGGTGTCGCGGACGAAGCCGGGGATGGCATCTTGTTTGACACCAAAGGCCGGCACCATCCAGGCGTGAATGACGTCGTTGGCGGTGGTGATGATCCGAACCTTCTTGTTGACGGGCACGACCAGGGGGTTGTCCACCTTCAGCAGGTAGTCATCGCCAGCCGGCTTGCCGGCGTCGGACATGGCGCGATGGGCCGTGTCCAAAGTGGCCAGGAAGCCAATGCCCTCGCCCTCGCCCTTCAGGTAGTCATAACCCCATTTCCACTGGTAGCCGGTGGCCTTGATGGTCAGATCTGCGTTGGTGGTGTCCTTCATCGCGACCACCACCTTGGTGGCCGGCAGGGCCATCAGGATGACGATGATGAAAGGCACCACGGTCCAGGCGATTTCAACCTTCACGCTTTCGTGGAAGTTGGCCGACACCGCGCCCTTGGATTTGCGATGTTTGAAGATGGAATAGAACATCACGCCGAACACCGCCACAAAAATGGCCAGGCAGATGATCAGCATGAAGTTGTGCAGCCACATCTGGTCGGCCGCAATGCGGGTGACCGGGGGGTGCAGATTGAGTTGATTGACCGCAGGGCCACCCGGCAGGTCTTGGACCGCCTGGGCTGCCAGGGCCGTCTGGGCCACCAGCATCGCGCCGGCCGCCGCGGCCACTTGCGCCAGCTGCCCCACGCGGCGCGCGGCCTGATGCACTCGTGCGTTCATCATCTTCATGGTCGTCACTCTTGTTTCAAATTCGTCTCATGAGAGCCCTGGCGTGAACCCGTTTCACTGCCCGGCCGGCCCATTGATGCAACCGCTTCAGCGCTTCTTTTGAGGCTCGTCAAAGACGCTGGCATGGTCTGACCCTAAAGTCATGGGTCATGCATTTTGGCTAAACGCGAATTTTAGCCCAGCATGTCGCGACCCACTGTCGCTTTAAGCCTCTATCAGCCCCCAGATCGACGCACCATCGCGCGCATCTGCTCCAAAGTCAGGCTGGTCTCAGGGCTTACCCGTATCTTCGGCACCGGCTTGAACGCGTGCCCGTACACGATTTCAAGGCTCAGATGCAGCCGGCCATCGGGCCGACGCAATGTTTCCAAGGCCTGCAAAAGCTTCTGGTGCCAGGTCTTGCCTCGGCAGCCGACAAATCGCTCGGGCGCCACATTGCCACCCAACAAGCGCAAGTCTTTGAGAAGGTCGTCGGCTTGCGCCCAGGTCAGTTGAATGCGCTCCTGGTCCATCACGGGATCGGCAAAGCCGGCTCCCACCAGCAGATCGCCGATGTCATGCATGTCCCACCAGTCCGGGCCGGCACGCCCCCAAGCTTGGCGCTCAAACAGCTGGCGCAATTCGACAAAGCTGTCGGGGCCCAGGCAAGAGAACATCAGAAACCCGTCAACCCGCAGAGCACCATGCCAGGCCGCCAGGGTCTCAGGTGGATGGGGTGCCGCGTGCAAGGCCATATTGGCCCAGACCAGGCCGACCTGATCCTGTTCTGGCGTTGATTTCAAGCCCGCCATCGCCTGGGGGCCCTGCACTTGCACCGTGGCGCCACGGCCCAGCGCGTTCTGCCACCAGGAGCGTTTGTGCAAGGCCTGGCTGCGCTCGGCCAGGGCGGCGTCGGGCTCGATCACACGGTGCTCGGCTTGCGGGTAGGCCGCCAGCAAGGCCGCTTCGCCGCCGCCCAGCAGGCCCGACCACTGCAGCACGCGTGTCGGCTGCAGCTTGATGATGGCCAGGCGCTCGGCCATGCGAGTGGCCACCTCCTCATGCAGCCAAGGCGTCTGGGCCATGCTGGCCAAGCGCCGCGCCTGCCGGTGCAGGGCGTTCACATCCAGATCTTGCGGCCGGGCAGCGGGCGCAGACGGGGCTGCGGCGGACGTTTCCGTCCTAGGGGGAGTCAAGGGATCGGCCATGGGCGGGCAGTATATTGAGCCCATGGAAACCCAGCATGCGGCGACCGGCAAACCCGCTTGGGTCGAGCGGGTGCTGATGCGCTGCCCCGGGCAATGCGCAGTCTGCCGTGCCTGGTCCACCGCCCGGGTCTGCGCCGACTGTCTGCTGCGCTACGCGCGCCCCGCCCCGCGCTGCTGGACCTGCGCGGCACGCCTGCCGCCCGAACTGAGCGGCCGACGCGAGGCCAAATGCGGCCGCTGCCTGCGCGAGCCGCCGCCCCTGGACCGCACGGTTGCCGCCCTCGACTACAGCTTTCCCTGGGATGGCCTGCTGCAGCACTACAAATTCCACCAGGCCCTGGATCTGCGCGAGACCTTGCTGGAGCGCCTGCAGCAGGCCTTGAGCATCGCGCAGGTCGAGCCGCCCGACTGGCTGCTGCCCGTGCCGCTGGCACCCGAGCGGCTGAAGGAACGCGGCTACAACCAGAGCTACGAGCTGGCCCGGGCCCTGGCGCGCCGCCGCAAGCTGGCCTGCGACGCGCATTTGCTGCTGCGCGTGCGCAGCACGACCCAGCAGGCGCGCCTGCCTCTGCAAGAACGCGGCCACAATGTGAAGCAGGCCTTCGCCGTCGAGCCCGGCCGCCTGGCCGATCTGCGGGGCAGCCATGTGGCTGTGCTCGACGATGTGATGACCAGCGGCGCCACCGTGTTCGAGATCGCCCGCGTGCTGCGCCAGGCCGGCGCGGCCCATGTCGAGGCCTGGGTGGTGGCGCGCACGCCGGAAGGCGGCAGCGACAGCATCCGGCGCTGAGCCAGTGATCCCGAGCGGCGCTCAAGGACAGACCTTTCCCCCAAATTTTCTTCATGCGACCCATGTTCCACATCGTTCTGGTGCAACCCGAGATTCCCCCCAACACCGGCAATGTGATCCGTCTGGCGGCCAACACCGGCTGCAGCCTGCACCTGATCGAGCCGCTGGGCTTTTCCATGGAAGACCGGCTGCTACAACGCGCCGGCCTGGATTACCACGAGTACACCGCCGTGCACCGCCACCGCGACTGGGCCGCCTTTCTGGCCACCGTGCAGCCTCCGGCCGATCGCCTGTTTGCCTTCACCACACGCGGCAGCCAGCCGCTGGCGCAGATGCGCTGGCAGGCCGGTGACTTCCTGGTCTTTGGCTCGGAAACCGCCGGCCTGGCGCCCGAACTGCGCGAGCAGTTCCCCGAGGCGCAGCGCGTGCGCCTGCCCATGCGCCCGGGCCAACGCAGCTTGAATCTGAGCAACAGCGTGGCCGTGGCGGTGTTCGAAGCCTGGCGCCAGAACGGCTACGAAGGCAGCCAGGCCTGAGCCGCTTGAACTCGGTCAGTCGGCCTTGACCTGGGCCATCTTGATCACTTGAGCCCAGTGCAGGCGATCCGCACGCATCAGGTTCAACAAGCCCTCGGGTGCGGTCCCCTGCGCGCTGAAGTACAGCCCCAGCAGCTTGGCTCGAAAGGCATCGCTGCGGCAGATGCGCAGCAGCTCGGCCGACAAGCGCTCGACGACGACGCTGGGCGTGCGTGCCGGCGCCAGCAAGGCCTGCCAGGAAATGGCCTCAAAGCCCGGATAACCCAGCTCCACCAAGGTAGGCAGATCGGCCAGTGCCGCCACCCGGCCCAGGCTGCTGACGGCCAGGGCCTTGAGCTTGCCAGCCCTCACCTGCGCCATGGCAAGACCTGGCACCATAAAGGCCGCCTGCAGTTCGCCGCTGAGCAGGGCGTTGGTGACCTGCGGGAAGCCGGCATAGGGCACATGGGTCAGAGCCAGGCCGGCGCGAGCCTTGAAGGACTCCATGGCCAGGTGCGAGGCACTGCCATTGCCGACGCTACCGTAGTTCCAGGCCACACCTTGCACACGGGCCTGACGGACAAACTCAGCGCAATCGCGCGCATTCACCCCACTGCCCAGCACCAGCACATTGGGCGAGCTGGCCACCAGGCCGATGGGCCGCAGATCACGCAGCGGGTCGTAGGGCAGCTTGGGGTTGAGCAAGGGCGCCGTCACCAGCGGCCCCTGGATGGTCAGCAGCAAGGTATAGCCATCGGGCGCCGCCTGGGCTGCCAGCGCCGTGCCGACATTGCCGCCGGCGCCCGGCCGGTTTTCGACCAGCACGGTTTGCCCCTGGGCGGCGGCCAGCGGCTCGGCCAGCCAGCGCGCCACCAGATCGGGTGAGCTGCCGGCCGGAAAAGGCACGATCAGCTTGATCGGCCGTGCGGCTGGCCAGGCCGGCTCCGCGCGCAGCGGTGGCACCAGCCCCGAGGCGGCCAGCGCCAGCAGCAGACGACGAGAACCACAGTTCCGAGGCGCGGGCACCATGCTCAGTGCTCGGAACGGGCCTGACGCCCCATCAGCAGGTCCACGGCATCGGCGGGGCTCAAACGCCCTTCCAGCACGGCCACCACGGCTTCGGTGATGGGCATGTCCACACCCTTGGCGCGGGCGCGCGCCAGCACCGTGGGCGCGCTGTACACCCCTTCGGCGACATGGCCCAGCTCGCGCAGGATCTGCGCCAGCGGCAGGCCATCGGCCAGCAAGAGGCCGACCCGGCGGTTGCGCGACAGATCGCCGGTGGCGGTCAGCACCAAATCGCCCATGCCCGACAAGCCCATGAAGGTCTCGCTGCGCGCACCCAGGGCCAGGCCCAGGCGCAGCATCTCGGCGAGGCCGCGGGTGATCAGGGCGGCGCGGGCATTGAGCCCCGGCGCATCGAGCAACTGCCCTTCTCGCTCGGCGCGCAGACGCAGACCATCGGCTGCGCCAACGGCGATGGCCATCACATTCTTGACCGCACCGCCGACCTCGACGCCAACCGGGTCGGCCGAGGTGTAGACGCGCAGGCGTTCGCTGTGGAAGGCCGCCACGGCCGCCTGTGCCAGGGCTTCATCCTCGCTGGCCGCCACCAGGGCGGTCGGCTGACCCGCCGCCACCTCTTGCGCAAAGCTGGGCCCCGAGAGAATGCCCACACGCAGGCGCGGCTGTACCGCGCGGGCGATCTCGTGCCCCAGCAGGCCGGTGCCGGCCTCGAAACCCTTGCACAACCAGAGCACACGCGCCCCGTCCGGCAAGGCCGCGAGCATGGCACGCAGGCCGGCCATGGGCGTGGCCACCACGATCAATCCGGGCTCGGCCGCCTCGCAGGCATGGGCCACGGCACGGGCGAGATCACCCTCGATCTGCAGGCCTTCGGGCAGCGGCGTGTCAGGCAAATAGGCGCGGTTGCGGCCCTCGGCCCGCATGGCGGCCACGGCCGACGCATCGCGGGCCCACAACACCACCTCGTGACGGGCCGCGGCCTGCACGGCCAAGGCCGTACCCCAGGCACCGGCTCCAAGAATGCTGATCTTCATGGCAGCAGCTTAACCTTCAAAACAGGTACTCCGGCCCCGCTCTGCATGCGCCCGCGCAAACCGACGAAGCCCGAAATGCAAAACGCCCCGGCCGAACAACAGCGGGGGCGTGGCGCGCGGAGGCCGGCTTGCGCCGGTCTCCAGCAGACAGTCCATCTCAGTTCAGGGTCGGCGCGGCGGCAGCGTCGCCACCGTTGGCCGCTGCTTCGCGTGCGGCTTGCTGAGCTTCGAACATGGCTTGGAAGTTGACTTCGGTCAGCAGCACGGGCGGGAAGCCAGCGCGGGTGCAAACGTCAGACACCACAGCGCGCAAGTAGGGGTAAATCATCTGCGGGCAGACGATGCCCAGGATGCCTTCGGTCTGCTCTTGCGGCACATTTCGGATCTCGAAGATACCGGCTTGCTTGGCCTCGATCAGGAACAGCGTCTTGTCGCCGACCTTGGTGGTCACGGTGGCCGTCACGGACACTTCGAAGATGCCATCCACCACCGGCTCAGCGGCCAGGGCCAGGTTGATGTCCACCTGGGGCTGGGTTTGTTCCAGCAGGATTTGCGGGGCGTTGGGTTGCTCCAGCGACAGATCCTTCAGGTACATGCGCTGAATCTGGAAGACGGGGGTGTTGTTCTCTTCGGCCATGATGGGGTTCCCAAAAAAGTAAAGGCCCGCCAGCTTCTTTGCTGCGGGCAGCGGCGCTGATTATGGCGCAGCGAATATTTCAGTCTGTGGGGGTCTGCCCGCTCTTGAATTCGGGCCGGCGGACGCCAGGGGCGTTCAGCGCGCCCCCAGCCACCCGCTTCGGAATCAGGCGCCTGCTTGCAACAAGGGCTGCAGGCCTCCGCGCTGGTCCAGCGCGATCAAATCATCGCAACCACCGACATGGGTCTCACCGATGAAGATCTGCGGCACGGTGCGGCGGCCGGTCAGCGCCATCATGGCATCGCGTTCGGCCGGGTTCAGGTCGATGCGGATTTCTTCGATCTGCTCGACGCCGCGCTGCTTCAGCAAGGCCTTGGCCCGCACGCAGAACGGGCAGACCTGGGTGGTGTACATCTTGACGTGGCTCATGGCCGACTCCTCAAAAACCAGGCGAGACAGGAAGCCGAGCCGACTCAGGCGCTCTTCTCGATCGGCAGGCTGGCTTCGCGCCAGGCATTCAGCCCACCGGCCAGGGGCTGGGCTTTCTCATAGCCCAGCTTGCGCAGTTGGGCCGCCGCGCGGGCCGCGCGGGCGCCGCTCTGGCAGACCACAATCACCGGCAGGCTCTTGTTGCTGGGCAGGCCTTTGTGACCCTCCAGCGAAGCCAAAGGCACGTTGCGAGCGCCGGCGACATGGCCAGCCGCAAACTCGGCCGGCTCGCACACGTCGATCAAGACCGCCTTTTCGCGATTCATCAAACGCACCGCTTCGGCCGTGTTGACCGCAGCGCCCTGCGCGCCGCTCGCCAGCGTGGGCCAGAGCAAGAGGCCGCCCGAGGTCAACGCAGCCAAGACCAAAATCCAGTTGTCGAGCAAGAAGTTCAAAGGGCAGCGGCCGTGAGGCGTCCGTGAAAGAGTGGAGGCGGGATTATAGAAAGCCCGCCGGTGCAAAGCAGCGGCGGGCTGGAAGAAGGCCCTGGCACACCAGGGCTGTGCGCTCGGAGCGCGAGATTCGCGGTCAGCGCAGCTTGAAAGTGGCCACAGCCGCCTGCAAGGCCTGGGCTTGCTGCTCCAGGCTGCTGGCGGCGGCAGCGGCCTCCTCGACCAGTGCCGCATTCTGCTGCGTCATCTGATCGAGCTGCACCACCGACTGGTTGACCAGACCGATGCCCTGACTTTGTTCGCCGGAGGCCGCAGTCACCTCACCGATGATGTCCGACACCCGCTGCACACTGGCCACGATCTCGGTCATGGTGGCACCGGCGTCGCGCACCAGGCGGCTGCCCGACTCGACACGATCGACGCTGGCGCCGATCAAGGACTTGATCTCCTTGGCCGCTTCGGCCGAGCGCTGCGCCAGGGAGCGCACTTCGCTGGCCACCACGGCAAAACCGCGGCCCTGCTCGCCCGCACGCGCCGCCTCGACGGCAGCATTCAGCGCCAGGATGTTGGTCTGGAAGGCGATGCCATCGATCACGCCGATGATGTCGTTGATCTTCTTGGAGCTGGTGTTGATCTCTTCCATGGTCGAGACCACCTGAGCCACCACCTCGCCACCCTTGCGCGCCACGGTCGCGGCCGAACCAGCCAGTTGATTGGCCTGGGCTGCCGCTTCGGCGCTCTGACGCACGGTGTCGGTCAGGGTCTGCATATTGCCGGAGGTCTGCTCCAACGAAGTGGCCTGCTTCTCGGTCCGCACCGACAAGTCATGGTTGCCGACCGCGATTTCGCGTGAGGCCACCGACATGGAATCGGTGCCCATGCGCACATCACTGACGATGGCGGCCAGGCCTTGCGACATGGCGCGCACCGCATCCAGCAAGCTGCCTTCTGCGCCAGGTGCCACGTGAATGTCCTGGGACAGATCGCCATCGGCCATCTGACGCATCACATCGCGAGCGTATTCAGGCTCACCACCCAGCTGACGCCAGACGCTGCCGATCACCAGGAAGGATCCAACTCCCAGTGCCACCACCACAACCAAACCGCTGATCAGGATGGCGAAGAGACTGGCGGACACGCCACCTTCGGCCTTGTGCAGGCCGCTCTCGAAACCTTCGCTGGCATCGACACGAGCCGCCTTGACCTCGGCATCCAGGGTCTTGAGCGCGGCCTGCATCTTGGGAATCGCACCGGCTTGATCGCCTTGCTTGATACCAAGGAACAGCTCGGCCGTGTCCACCGAAGCCGCAAAGTAAGCATCAAAGCCCGACTTCAGCTTGGCGGCGGTATCCCCCTTGCCTTCGATCTTGGCGATGGCTTCCAGCAGCTTGCGAATGCTGCTGGCGCGCTCCTTCGCTTCATCCAGACGCTTCTTCTCGCCCTCGGCCACGGCACTTTGAATGGTGGCGCCCAATGCTTCCAGCTGGGCGGCCAGTTGCGTGGTGGCGTCCACATAGGGATAGTGAACTTGACCTACGGCGTTGATGGCCGAGGAGGTGCGAGCCGAGAAGCCCCACACCACGGCAATGCCAATGGCAAAGATCAACGCTGCAAACACAGGCAAGAGCCAGATTCTGGTCTTTACATTCATTCGAACCTCCAGTGCTGATGCGCCGCGCCCGACGGCGCATCCAGGTTGAGCGTTGGATCAGTCTACGCTCAGGACCACCTTGACGCTGCCGTCCACGGCAGATTTCTCGATGTAGCCGATGGCATCGGGATTGGCCGCCACGAACTTCTTGACTTCGGCCGCCGAAGCCAGCTCTTTAGGCGGCGTGGCCTTGCCTGAAAAGACCAGGCGTGACCACGCGGCCTTGACCTGCGGGCCTTGCTTGCCGGTCACCTTGCTGTAGAACTGGTCGCGCACGGGCGAACCGTCTGGCAGATCGGTGGCTGCAGCCGCCGCACCGCTGGGCAGCACATTGGACTTGCCCAGGAAGATGGTGGCCACTTGATCGGCCGTCATGCTGGCCGTCGGGCTCTTGCTGTTGACGATCACTGCCACCTGAGCTTGTGCAGCCAGGGCCGAGAAACCCAAAGCCATGCCGAAAGCCAGACGCAGAGCGCGCGAGTTCAGAGAGATCAGATGCTTGCGATTCATGTCAGGCCTCCGTCTCAAAACACGGTGTCCACAGCGATGCTGTAGACATTGACATTGCCGACCACGGTGCCGTTGACAGGCACCAGGAACAGACCTTGAGTCTTGGGCTGGATGCGTTCGTACTGCGCCTTGATCGCGATATTGCGGTAGGCGTCCCAACGCAGGCCCAAGCCGGTGGTTTTCTGGTCGGTGGCTTGTCCGGCCAGCACCAGGCTGACGCCCCCCTTCAGCTGGGCCAGCCCAGGCGTTGGTGCCGGGATGTCGTTGACAGCGTTGGCGTCCGCCACCTTGAGCTTGGACAAGGTCAGGTAGGGCGTGAACTTGCCGAATCGGTGGCCCAAGGTGAAGTACCAGCCGTTGGTGTCAGAGACATAAGAGTCGGTGCGGCGCTGGGTGTACTCGAAATTGGCCAACCAGTCGCCTTGGTCATAACTGGCGCCGATGCCGGTGAATGTGGCCGTCTTGTTCGTACCATCCAGCTCGTTGCCCAGAGCAGCAAAGCGCGGGCTCAACGCGGCCAGTTGCGGGTTGCGCAGACCGGCCACGATGGTGGCCAGAGTCGTGCTGTGCGCCGTCAGCTTGCTGCTGACATGGCCGACGCGCAGGGTCACGCCGCCTTCCAGCTCAGCGCTGGCGTTGACGCCCAAGACCTTGTCCAGCTCCACCTTGACGCCGGTGACATAGGACGAGGATTTGCCTCCGTAGAGTTGCGCCGTCACGGTGGCCGAGCCCAGCGAAGTTTGGTAGCTGACATCGGCACCGTCGAAATGGCTGACCGGCACCTGACCGTAGACATCCTGCGGCGGACGCAGCCAGGTGTTGGCGTAGCCCACATCACGGAAATCCGAAACCGCGAAGAACGGGCCGCCCATGCGGCCCAGGCGCAGGGCCAGATTCGGCGAGACCTGGGCCTTGACGAAGGCCCACTCCAGGCCCGGCGTGAACTTGCCCTTGCCGTCCTGCTTGGTCAGCACCTGCACGGTGCCCGAGAACATGGCGTTGGCGCGGGCTGTGACCTGCAAGCCTAACTTGCTGTCGACTTCGCCGGTGACCGAGGTGTCGGCGCCGCGCGGCTGGCTGTAGAGGGCGTACTTGCCGGTGTCCGAGCTGGACTTGACCAGACCCAAGGTGCCAAAACCGGAAAAGGAAAACGCAGAATCGCCGGCCGCTTGGGCTTGGGCGCCACCGGCCAGTGTGAGCAAGGCCAGGGCCACTGGCGTCAGGAACACAGCAGTTCCAATTCTCATGAATGTCTCCTTTATGAACAGCAAAAAACAGGCGTGCCGCACAAATGTGCGCCCAACGCCCAACTCTGTACAGACGTTGTCGGCCCCGACGCCACAGACTTGAGTACGAATCGCAAGCAAGCGTGAAGCATGACTTGCGATAGCGGGCCCGTAGAATCCAAGCAGCCCAAATTGGGCGGCCCTATCAAGCAATGTCCATGTACAAACTCGTGCTCATTCGCCATGGCGAATCCACCTGGAACCTCGAAAACCGTTTCACCGGCTGGACCGATGTTGACCTGACCCCCACCGGTGTGGAGCAGGCCAAACAGGCCGGGCGCTTGATCAAGGATGCAGGCCTTGACTTTGACGTGGCTTACACCTCGATGCTCAAGCGTGCGGTTTGGACGCTTTGGCATTGTTTGGATCAAATGGACCGCACCTGGTTGCCGGTCGTCCACAGCTGGCGCCTGAACGAGCGCCATTACGGCTCGCTGCAAGGTCTGAACAAGGCCGATATCGCCAAGCAGTACGGTGACGAACAGCTGCTGGTCTGGCGCCGCAGCTACGACACCCCGCCGCCGGCCATGGAACCCAGCGACCCGCGCAGCGAGCGCGGCGATCTGCGCTACGCCAAGATGGACCCCGAGGACATTCCGCTGACCGAGTGCCTGAAAGACACGGTGGCCCGCGTCCTGCCCTTCTGGGAAGGCAGCGTGGCTCCGGCCATCAAGCTGGGCAAGCGCGTGGTGATCGCCGCCCACGGCAACAGCATCCGTGCCCTGGTCAAGTACCTGGACGGCATTGGCGACAACGACATCGTTGGCGTCAACATCCCCAACGGCATCCCCTTGGTCTATGAGCTCGATGCCGATCTCAAGCCGATCAAGAGCTACTACCTCGGCGACGCCGAAGCCGCGGCCAAGGCAGCGGCCGCCGTGGCCAGCCAGGGCAAGGCCTGACCCTCGGGGCCGCAGGGCCCCTCAGGTGAGCAGGCCGTACAGCCGCTCCAGCGGTACGCGGCTGACCAAGGTCTTGTCAGACTCCAGCGCGGCGATCGAGAATTCGCGCTGAGCGCAGTCGCGTTTGGGCGTCTGGGTGATCGGCAAGCCTTTGCGATCGGTCAGCGCCGCCACCAGGGGCGTCGACATGCTGGCGCCCCGACGGATCACCACCGCACGCTCGCCGCTGGCCAGATTGACCAGCTCGCCGGGCGGATAGATGCCCACCTCCTTGACCAGCGCAGCAACGAAGGGGCTGCCGGGCATCAAGGCGTAAGCCTGCCGCTCGGCCTCTTTGACCGCCAAGGCCGGGCGCGACTCGCGCCGGCTGATCTTGGCCATGAACACATCCATCAGGCGAAGCAGCTCGGCCAGCTCCGACACCTGACTCAAACCGCGCGGATAGCCCTGTCCATCGGCATGCTCGTGGTGCTCGCGCACCGCTTGCAGCCATTCCTCATCCTCAACCCCGGCGGCACGCAGCTGCGCCTCGGCCGTGTCCGGATGGGCACGCAGCTGGGCGCGCTGTTCTTCGGTCATGCGGCCGTGCACGGCAAAGCGCCCTTGCAGATCGACGATGCTGAGGTTCATGGTCAAGGCAGCCTGCACAGCCGTGAGCTGGCGGGCTTCGCTCCAGCCCAGGCGCTGGGCCAGCAGGAGCACGCCCGTGGCGACAAACATGGCATGGGTCAGCCCGTAGTTGCGCAGCTGATGCGACTCCTGGCGCGTGGCCTGGAACAAGGCCACATCGGGGTCGCGCTGCACCAGGCGGATCAGCTCCTGAGCCAGCTCCTCGCAGGCCGCCACAAAGCCCGCCTCGACGCTGACATTCTTCAACAGCACGTCCAGCGCCCAAGGCAGTTGGTTCCAGCGCGCGAACACCGTCGGCGTGGCCACCGCCACCTTGCGGCCGGCCGCCAGGGCCCTGATTTCCTCGACATCGGCATACATGCCGCGGCCCAGCAGCATCTCCAGCTGGGCGTCGCTGCGCAAGACCTGGCCGCATGCCAGCAGCAGGCTGCCCAGCTCATCACGCACATTGAAAGGCAATGGTTCACCGACGGTGAGCTGCTTGGCGACCAGCTTCAGCAACTGCATGATGCGGACTCCGTCGCTGTTTGATGTCCCGGGGCAGCCGGGCCTTCATGGCACCCCGTGCCGGCCTCACCAACGAGGCCGCACTTGTCGCTCCAGTCTACGCCGCTACTGGCGGCCCGACCAGCGGCGCAGCCGCCGGCATCGCCCTGCAAGCAGGGGGTCAGTGCAGGGGATTCAAGGCATCCAGACCATGCAGGCCGTAGAGCCCGTAGAGCCGCTCGCTGGGCACGCGTGCGAGCAGACTTTTGTCGGGCACCACGGCCGCCACCGCATGCTCGGGCCGCGAGGTGTCGCGGCGCATGGGCACGGCGCAGGCCTTGCCCTGGGCATCGACCAGGGTCATCACCACGGGGCATTGCAGGCTGGCGCCGCGCCGCACCACCACGGCCAGCTCGCCGCTGGCCAGGCGCAGCAATTCACCCGGCGGGTACATGCCGAACTCCTTGATCAGCGCCGCCACCATGGCGTCGCCGGGGGCGGCCTCGTAGGTCTGGCGCGCGGCCAGCTTGATGTCCATGGCCGGCCGGCTGGTGCGGGCGCTGATCTTGGCCATGAAGACATCGACCAGGCGCAGCAGGCGCGCCAGCTCCTCCACCTCGGTCAGGCCGCGCGGATAACCGCGGCCACCCGCTTGCTCATGGTGCTGGGCCACGGCGACCAGCCATTCCTCATCGGCCGTGCCGGCGGCGCGCAGGCGCTTGGTGGCCTCCTCGGGGTGGCGGCGGATCTGCTCGCGCTGGCTCTCGGTCAGGCGGCCGCCGGCCATGGCATAGCGCCCCTGCAGCTCGATGATGCTGGCATTCATGGTCAGCGCCGCCTTGACGGCCGAGCGCTGGCGCGATTCCGCCCATCCGAGGCGCTGCGCCACCATCAGGCAGAGCGTGGCCACATGCAGGGAATGGGTCAGGCCGTAAAGGCGCAGTTGCTGGTTTTCCTGCCGCACCGACTGGTACAGCGCCACATCGCCATCCTGGCGCGCCAGGGTGATCAGCTCGGTGGTGACCTCATCGCAGTTGGCCAGGAAATGCTCGCTGTCGCCCAGGCTCTTGAGCATCAGATCCAGCGACCAGACCGCCTGCTGCCAGCGCGAGGCCAGCGAGGGCGGCTCGGCCGGCACGGCCTGCCCTGCTTGCAGGGCCTGCAGTTCCTGCACATCGGCAAACACGCCGCGCTCCAGCAGGGCCAGCAGCTGGGTCTGGCTGTAGACCTTCTGCCCGCAGGCCAGCAGCAGGCCGCCGGCGGCATCGCGCACATTGAAGGGCAAGGACGCGCCCACCTGGATCTGTTCCGCCACCAGCTTCAGCAATTGCATCGCGCTCAGCCACTCCTCACTCAGCACGCTGTGGAAGGCCGGGCCCGAGACGGCAGCCCGGCCGCTTCAGTCCTTCACAACCAGCGCCGCAAGACCCCCGCCAGCAGCGGCACGATGCTGACGGCATTGCTGCCGTGCGGCACGCTGTTGCTGCTCCAGACATGGCGCACGCCCGCGGCCTGCAGGGCCGGCAAGGCATCGCCGTTGAACAAGGCATGGGTCACGGCCACATCGACCGAGGCCGCCCCCCGGGCCAGCAAGCCCTGGGCCGCGCCGATCAGGGTGCGACCGGTCGAGGCCA
Organism: Paucibacter aquatile; assembly: GCF_002885975.1. Taxonomy (NCBI): domain Bacteria; kingdom Pseudomonadati; phylum Pseudomonadota; class Betaproteobacteria; order Burkholderiales; family Sphaerotilaceae; genus Roseateles; species Kinneretia aquatilis. The sequence continues at coordinate 1,568,905 of NZ_POSP01000003.1, forward strand.
TATCGTCCAGCAACACAACGGCCCGGCCGCTCACCTCGAGCTCCGGCAAGGCCAGCTCGACCTGGTGGTCGCCATGCCGCACCTTGCGGCCGATGGCATGGTCCAGGCCACCTGCGGCGGCGGCCTCGCTGACCCATTGCGCCGACTCTTCATCGGGCCCGATCAGCAGCGCGCCCGGCACATGCGCGGCAATCCAGGCACCCAGCACCGGTGCCACCGAGAGCGCAAAGCCGGCCCCGGCCGGCATCACCTCATCAAGGCTGGCGATGCGGTGCAGATGCGGGTCCAGGGTGATCACGTGGTTGAACTGCTGGGCCAGCAGGCGGGCGATATGGCGCTGGCTGACCGCCTCGCCGGGCGTGAACTCCATATCCTGGCGCATATAGGCCAGATAGGGCGAGACCAGCACCAGGCGATCGGCACCCAGTTCGCGCGCGGTCGGCGCGGCGATCAAGAGCTCAACCAGCTTTTCGTTCGGCTGCTGCAAGCCGCGCAACAGGAAGACCGTGGGCGGCAGCGGCTTGGGCAGAACCAGGCGCAGCTCGCCATCCGGGAAGCGATGGCGGCGGATGAAGGCCAAAGGCACGGCCAGCGCGGCGGCCAGTTCCTCGGCCAACGCTCGCTCGTCCTCGAAGGCCAGCAACAGGGCCCGGGCATGCAGAAGATCGCTCATGGATGGCGAATCACTTTCAGAGAGAGAACAGGGAGCCGCTGGCAAATTCATGCGGCAGCTGGTCGAGCCGGCCGATCTGGCAGCCCGAGTCTTTTTCGGCCAGGTCGCGGGCAAACTGCAGATCGGCCTCGAACTGGGCATGGATGCGGTAGAGCGGCTCGCCCGCATGCACCGGATCACCGAGCCGCTTGAGCAGCAGCAGGCCGGCACCCGCCACCTGCGGCGCCCCGGCCAGGCGCGCCACGCGGGCGATGCGCAGGTTGTCGATGGCGATGACATGGCCCTCCGCCGGTGCCCGCACCTCGAAGCTCAGCGCCCCCACGGTCGGCATGTCCTGGCGGCGACCCTGGGCATCGATGATGGCATTCATCTGCGCCAGGGCGCGGCCGCTTTCAAGGATGTCGCGGGCGATGGCGTAGCCCTCGCCGCCGCGCACATCGGGGTCGAACTCGATCATGCGGCCGGCCAGTCGCAAGGCCTTCTGGCGCAGGTCCTGCGGCGCGGCGGGGTCGCACTGCAGCACCTGCATCACATCCTGGGCCTCCAGCACCGGGCCGATGCCGCGGCCGATAGGCTGGCGGCCATCGCTGAGTACCACGTCGAGCTGCAGGCGCAGATGGCCGGCCACGTACTCAAACAACTTCTTGAGCCGCTGCGCCTCGACCATCGATCGCACCTTGGCGCTGGGTCCGACCGGGATGTCCAGCACCAGATGGGTGGAGCCGGCTGCGATCTTCTTGGACAGGATGGAGGCCACCATCTGGCCGGGCGAGTCGATGGACAGCGGCCGCTCCACCGAGATCAGGATGTCATCGGCCGGCGAGAGATCGGCCGTGCCGCCCCAGGCCAGGCAGGCGCGGGTGGCGCGCACGATCTCGACCATGCGCTCGAAACCCAGCTCCACATTCGCCAGCACCTCCATGGTGTCGGCCGTGCCCGAGGGCGAGGTGATGGCGCGCGAGCTGGTCTTGGGGCAGAGCATGCCGTGGGCGGCGACGATGGGCACCACCAGCATGGAGGTGCGGTTGCCCGGAATGCCGCCAATGCAATGCTTGTCCACCACGGGGCCGGCGCCGACCTGGCCCTTCCAGTCCAGACGTCGGCCGACGGCAATCATGGCCTCGGTCAAGTGCAGCACCTCTTCGCGGTCCAGCTCGTACTGGTTGGTGGCCACCACAAAGGCGGCCAGCTCGATCTTGGAGTAACGCGCTTGCGCCACGTCACGGATGATGGCGGCCAGTTCCTCGCGGCCCAGGCGCTCGCCATTGATCTTGCGGTGCAAGGCGGCAATCGATCCCGGCGGCTCGGCATGGGCAATCGTGGCTGCATGGCCCTCGACCACGCCCAGGCGGGCAAAAGCCTCTTCGCTCAGGCCCAGCTCGCAGGCGCTGACGATGCGCTCATCGTCCACCACATTGAGCACCGCCAGGATGCTGCGTGGCCCCTGGCCGTTGCGGGTGTGGATCTCGACCTTGGACAGGGCCTGGAAGCCCGCCGCCCGCACCACCGGGCAGTCGCGGTGCAGATAGGCCACGTTCTCGCGCCAGGTGTCGATGCCGACGCGGCGAATGGACAGCGAACTCTTGGGCAGCGGGTTGGCGCTCATCCAGCCACTTTAACGGACTCGCCTGCCCTCACCCGGCCCCATCTACCAGGCTTTTGTGTCAATTCGCAGCCAAGGCCGCGGCGATCTGCTCGCGCACATGCTCAGCCAGGGCGCGGCGGTCGGCATGCGCGCTCTCGAGAGCTGGCAGGATCTGGATGTCGATGCCCACGCCGCGCGCCTTGAGCACGGTCCAGAGGCTGGCGATCATGGTGGTGTCGCCGATGAAGCGGGCTGAGCTGCTGAAGCGCTCGCCCGGCTCATGCCAGCGCAGGGCCAGAGGCTGGATCACTGTCTCGGTGGCGATGGCCGCCTGCAGCAGATTGCCGTGGAAAGGCAGCAGCTCGGGGCCAGCCCCGGTCGTGCCCTCGGGAAAGACGGCCACGGTGTCGCCCGCCTTGAGCGCATCGGCCATCTGGTGCACCACGCGCAGCGCGTCGCGCTTGCTGGCGCGCTCGATGAACAAGGTGCCCACCCCCTCGGTCAGCGCGCCCACCACCGGCCAATGCTTGACATCGGCCTTGGAGACGAAGCGCGCTTCGGGAAGCACCGCATGCACGGCCGCAATGTCCAGCCAGGACACATGGTTGGCGACGATCAGCTTGGGGCCCGGCCGGGCCTGACCCTGGAGCTGCAGGCGCACACCCATCAGCGCCAGCATCTTGCCGGACCACCAGCGGATGCGGTGGTGGCGCTGCCCCAAGCTCAGGCTCGGGAACAGCAGCTTGATCATCAAGAGCCCGTGCAAGACATGCAGGACAAAGCGCAGCAAGCGCCAGGCGGCGAGCAGATTGCGCATCTCAGCGCGCAGCCGCGGCTTCGAAAGCCATATGGCCGGCCACCACCGTGTAGCGCACCTGGGCCGGCAGCTCGAAGCCGCTGATCTCGTAGGCAAAGGGCGTGTGCTTGCCCTGGCTGCTCAGGCGCTCGGGCGTGACCGCCCAGCTGGCGGCCGGGTCGAAGACGCAGACATCGGCCACACCGCCCTCGACCAGACGGCCCGCGCTGGCGCCCAGCGAGCCCAGGGTGCTGCCCAGCACGCGCACTGGCGCGGCCGTGACCACGCCCAGGCTTTGCACCAGGGTCAGGCCGCTGTCCTGGCCCCAGCGCAGGGCCAGGCTCAGGAGCAACTCCAGGCCGGTGGCGCCCGGCGTGGCTTCAGCGAAAGGCACGTTCTTCTCGTCGGGAGCGACCGGCATGTGGTCCGACACCAGCGCATCCAGCGTGCCATCGGCCAGGCCGGCGCGCAGGGCGTCGCGGTCGCGGCCCTGGCGCAGCGGCGGGTTCAGGCGCATGGCCGGATTGAAGTAGCCGATGTCCACATCGCTGAGGTGCAGGGAGTTGATGGACACATCGGCCGTCACCTTGAGGCCCTCCTGCTTGGCCGCACGCACCAGGGCCACACCGGCCGCGCTGGAGATGCGGCAGAGGTGGACGCGCGCACCGGTCGAGCGCATCAGCTCGAAGATGGTGTGCAAGGCCACGGTTTCGGCCGTCACCGGCACACCGGACAGGCCCAGGCGGGTGGCCACCGCGCCGCTGGCGGCCACGCCGCCGGACAGATAGGCATCGAGCGGGCGCAGCCAGACGGTGTAGTCGTAGGTGGCCGCGTACAACAGGGCGCGGGCCAGCACCAGGGTGTCACGGATGGGCTGGTCGGCCTGCGAGAAGCCGATGCAGCCGGCCTCGGTCAGCTCGGCCATCTCGGTCAGCGACTCACCGCTCAAATGCGTCGTCAGCGCGCCCAGCGGGAAGAGCCGGCAGCGGCTCAGCTTGCGGGCGCGGAACTTGAGCATCTCGACCAGGCCGGGCTCGTCCAGCACCGGGTCGGTGTCGGGCGGGCAGACCAGGCTGGTCACGCCACCGGCCGCTGCCGCAGCCAGCTCGCTCTCGAGCATGCCTTCGTGCTCATGGCCGGGTTCGCGCAGGCGCGCCGCCAGGTCCACCAGGCCCGGCGCCACCACCAGGCCGCCGGCCTCGATGACGCGCTCGGCCGAAAACTCACCGACATCGCCGAGGCCGACGATGCGGCCGTTGGCGATGGCCAGGTCGCCGATGCGGTCCAGGCCGCTGGCCGGGTCGATCAAACGCCCGCCTTTGATAAGAATCTTCACTTGCAGAACTCCTGTGCAGCAACACATGCCAGGCCATGGACCTCGCCGACTTCACCCAGCAGAGCCCGTGGAACCGGCTTTGCCGGGCCACTGGGCTCGCCCCCTTGAGGGGGAGGCGCGAAGCGCATCGGGGGTGGGCTCATCTTCATGCTTCGTTTCCAGCGAGGATGGACATGACCGCCATGCGCACGGCGATGCCGAAGGTCACCTGCGGCAGGATCACGCTTTGCGCGCCATCGGCCACGGTGGAGGCGATTTCCACGCCCCGGTTGATGGGGCCCGGGTGCATGACGATGGCATCGGGCTTGGCCAGGGCCAACTTCTCGGGCGTCAGGCCAAAGTTCTTGAAGAACTCGCCGGCGCTGGGCAGCATGGCGCCGCTCATGCGCTCGTTCTGCAGGCGCAGCATGATGATGACGTCGGCATCGCGGACGCCCTCGGCCATGTCGTGGCAGACGCGCACACCCATGTCCTTGAGGTCGCCCGGCACCAGGGTTTTGGGGCCGACGGCGCGGATCTCGGGCACGCCCAGGATGTTCAGCGCATGGATGTCGGAGCGGGCCACGCGCGAGTGCACGATGTCGCCGACGATGGCCACGGTCAGATTGCGGAAGTCCTTCTTGAAGTGCCGGATCGTGTACATATCCAGCAAGCCTTGCGTCGGGTGCGCATGGCGGCCATCACCGGCATTGACCACATGCACATGGGGCGCGCAATGCTGGGCGATCAGATAGGGCGCGCCCGATTCGCTGTGGCGCACCACGAACATATCGGCATGCATGGCCGAGAGATTGGCCACCGTATCCAGCAGGGTTTCGCCCTTGGCGGTGCTGGAGCGGGCGATGTCGAGGTTCAGCACATCGGCCGACAGGCGCTTGGCCGCGATCTCGAAGGTGGTGCGGGTGCGGGTGCTGTTCTCGAAGAACAGATTGAACACCGACTTGCCGCGCAGCAGCGGCACCTTCTTGACCTCACGGTCGTTGACCGAGAGAAAAGTGCCGGCCGTGTCCAGAATCTGGTGAATGATGGCCTGGGGCAGGCCTTCGATGGACAAGAGGTGAACCAGCTCACCGTGCTTGTTCAGCTGGGGGTTGCGTTTGGAGAGCATGGCGTTCAGCCTTCCTTGACATCAAAACTGAAACGGCCGTCCTCGCTCTTGGCCAGGCGCAGACGCTGTTCGGCCGGCAGATGCACGCGCGCGGCCGAGAAGGCTGGCTCGATCGGCAGCTGGCGCCCGCCACGGTCCACCAGCACCGCCAGGGTGACGCTGGCCGGGCGGCCGAAATCGAAGAGCTCGTTGATCACGGCGCGCGTGGTGCGGCCGGTGTAGAGCACATCGTCGATCAGGACGATGTGGCGGCCTTCCACCTCGAAAGGCAGCTTGGTGTGGTCGGCCTTGGCCGACATGCCCTTGGAGCCGAAGTCATCGCGGTGCAGGGAGCTGGAGATCACGCCGGCCTGGCCGGCCAGGCCCAGATCGCGCTGCAGCCGCTCGGCCAGCCAGGCGCCGCCCGACCAGATGCCCACCAGCGCCGCCTCGGGCTGCCAGAGTTTTTGCACGCCGCGCAGCAGATCGGCATAGATCGCCTCGGCATCCAGTAGCAAAGTGCTCATGTGTTCTCTCTGAAAAACTGTTCAAGAATCAGGGCGGCCGCGGCCGAATCGACATCGCGCGCGCCCTGGCTCTCGGCCTCGACGCTGGTGTAGCGCTCGTCCACCTCGAAGACGGGCAGGCGCAGGCGGCTCTTAAGTTGGCGGCCAAATTTGCGCGCGCGGGCGGTGATCTCGTGTTCGGCGCCATCGGGGTGGAAAGGCACGCCGATGACCAGGGCCTGGGGCTGCCACTCGCGCACCAGCTTCTCGATCGCCTGCATGCGCGCTTCGCCCTCGACAGCGATGTGGCGCTGCGGCTCGGCCTGGCCGGTGAAGCGGCTGCCATAGGCCACGCCGACACGGCGGCTGCCGTAGTCAAAAGCCAGGGCCGTCTGCACGGCGGCGGCGGCCGGTGCGGGAATGGGGGTCGCTGGGGCCGGCGCGGTCATGCGTGACCGGCCTCTTGGCTCAGCATGCGAGGGTCCACGCCCAACAGGCCCAACGCGCGTTCGTAGCGCTGCTCCACCGGGGTGTCGAAGATGATGTTGGGCTCGGCGTCCACGGTCAGCCAGCCATTGCGGCCAATTTCTTCTTCCAGCTGGCCGGCGGCCCAGCCGCTGTAGCCCAGGGTGACCAGCACGCGGCGCGGGCCAGCGCCGTTGGACAAGGCCTCCAGCACATCGCGGCTGGTGGTCATTTCCAGGCCACCGGGCACGGCCAGGGTGGCGTTGTAATGCTTGCCTTCGGCGTCCAGCGGCTCGTGCAGCACGAAACCGCGCTCGGTCTGCACCGGGCCACCGTAGTAGACGGCCGTGGCAGCCAGTTCATCGCTGGGCGGGCTCAGCTCGACCTTTTCGAACAAACTGCCCAGGGTCAGGGAGATGGGCTTGTTGATGACCAGGCCCAGCGCGCCTTTTTCATTGTGTTCACAGAGGTAGACGACGCTGCCGGCGAAGGCCTCGTCGGCCATGCCCGGCATGGCGATCAGGAACTGGTTGGCGAGGACGATCCGATCTTGAGGCATGCAGGCATTTTATTCGCGGGCGACACTATCGGGATGACGCGCCCAATAAATGCCCCCGATCAAACTCCCGCCCCCGCCGGCAGCGTGCCGCGCGCCCTGGTCTGGTTCCGCCGCGAACTGCGTGTGGACGACCAGGCCGCCCTGTACCGGGCCTTGCGAGCGGCGGACCAGGTCTTCTGCGTCTTCGTGCTGGACCGCGACATCCTCGACGCCCTGCCCCGCAGCGACCGCCGGGTCGATTTCATCCTGCGCAGCCTGGTCGAGCTGGACACCAGCCTGCGCGCGCTCTGCCCCGGAGGCGGCCTGATCGTGCGCCATGGCCGGGCAGCCGAGGAGATCCCGCGCCTGGCGGCCGAGCTGGAAGTGCAGGCGGTGTTCTGCAACCACGACGACGAGCCCGCGGCCCTGTCCCGCGACGCCCAGGTGGCCGAAGCCCTGGCCAGCTTTGCCTGCCAGCTGCGCACGTTCAAGGACCATGTGGTGTTCGAGCGCAGCGAGGTGCTGACCGGCGCAGGCAAGCCCTACGGCGTGTTCACCCCCTACAAAAACGCCTGGCTGCGCCAGATCAACGACTTTTATCTGCGCAGCTATCCCGTAGCGCGGCACGCGGCGGCCCTGGCCCCCACGGCCCTGGCCCGCGGCGTACCCAGCCTGGCCGAGATCGGCTTCGAGCCCACCGATCTGAGCCCGCATCTGGGCGCGGGTGCCTCCGGCGCCGAGGCCTTGTTCGAGGAGTTTCTCGACCGCATGGACCAGTACGAGGCCTCGCGCAACTTCCCCGCCGTCAAGGGCCCCAGCTACCTGAGCCTGCACCTGCGCTTTGGCACCATCTCGATCCGGCGCCTGGCGCGCGAGGCCTGGCAGCGCGCCCAGGGCGGCGACCGTGGCGCCGAGGTCTGGCTCTCCGAGCTGATCTGGCGCGATTTCTACCACCAGGTCATGCACCACCACCCGCATGCCATGGTGCGGGCCTTCCGACCCGAGTACGACGCCATCACCTGGGACAGCGGCCCGGCGGCCGATCATCTGTTCGAAGCCTGGTGCGAGGGCCGGACCGGCTACCCCCTGGTCGATGCGGCCATGCTGCAGCTGAACCAGAGCGGCTACATGCACAACCGCCTGCGCATGGTGACGGCCTGCTTCCTGATCAAGGACCTCGGTATTGATTGGCGGCGCGGCGAGGCCTATTTCGCCGAGAAGCTGCTGGACTTTGACCTGGCCGCCAACAACGGCGGCTGGCAATGGGCCTCATCCAGCGGCTGCGATGCCCAACCCTATTTCCGCATCTTCAACCCGGTGACGCAGAGCGAGAAGTTCGACCCCGAGGGCAAGTTCATCAAGCGCTACCTGCCCCAACTGGCCAAGCTGCCGCCCAAGCTGATCCACGCGCCCTGGCTGGCCAAACCGTTGGAGCTGGAAGCCTGCCGCGTGGTGCTGGGCCGCGACTACCCCACGCCCATCGTGCGCCACGATGAGGCCCGCGCGGCCACGCTGGCGCGCTATGCGGTGGTCAAATCGCGAGCCATTGAGTGAGCAAGGCCAACGACACACCATGAGCATCGAAATCCCCAAAGCCGCCCGCGAGCAAGCGATTCGCTCGATCGAGCGCTACTTCGAGCACCACATGGACGAGCCCATCGGCAATATCGCTGCCGGCGGCCTGCTGGGCTTTTTTCTGGAAGAGATCGGGCCGCTGATCTACAACCAGGCGGTGGCCGATGTGCAGGAGCGCATGCAGCAACGCGTGGCCGAGCTGGACATCGAAGTCCATGAGGACGAGTTCCAGTACTGGCGCAAGTTCGAAGGCAAGATCATGGCGCGAGGCAAAAAACCATGAACAAGCCCGCCGCACCGGCTGAGGACGGCGAGGACTTCAACCCGGCCCCGACCCGCCCATTCGATCTGGGTTTCAGCCACCGCGAGCGCAAGGACGGCAGCCTGGAAGTGCTGCGCGAGGGCCGCCAGGCGGCCCTGCTGCGCGGCAACCGCGCCATGGCCCTGCTTCACATCCTGAACACCGGCAGCTTCGAGCAAGGCCAGCAGGCTATGGCCAAGATCACCGGCAACTACAAGCGCGGCAACGAGGGCCAGGCCGCTCGCCACCCGCGGCGCACCGGCTGAAGGCAGACAAGACGGCTTTCCCTCGATCAAGGGCGCGCGATCAGCGCAAAACGTCCTTCGCGCGGGCTGCGCAGCCAGAAGGCCTTCTTCGCCGCGTCATAGCCGGCCACACCCTCGACCAGCGAGCAGCTGGCCGCCACATCGGGCGGCGTGCCGAGCAGGAATGCTGGCACATAGGCGCGCTGGCTCAGGCAGGCGGTCGTGGCGACCGGCCGCCAGGCACCGCTGACCGGGTCCTGGCGGGCCAGCATCAGCTGCTCCGGCTTGCCATCCTTGGGCAGGCTGAACTCGAGCACAAAGGGATCGCCCTGGCCATCGGCCGCCAGAATCCAGCTGCCACTGGCCCAGGACGGCAGTTGCACCGGTCGCTTGCCTTGCTCGCTGCCATCGCCCAAAGAACCGGGCAGGCCGGTGCTGGCGCGGATGTCCTTGCTGCGACCATATGGGTCAATGTAGGTGCCGCCCTGGCCAGCGGTGCCACTGACATTGAGCACTTCGGAAACCGTGCCTTCGGCTTTGGCTTCCCAGGACAGGATCAGTTGCTTCTTCAGATCGATGGTGGTGGCGCGCACCTCAACCTCTTCCTCGGGCGTCCCGACCTTGATCAGGCGCGCGCGTTGGCTGTTGTTCAAGTTCGGGCGCCAGCTTTCATGGGCCACGAACATATAGCGCTGCATCAGCGACAGCATCTCGCGGTTGTTGGCCGCCTCGGTCTTGCCGGCCTCGGCGCTCATGGTGCGACTGCGGGTGTCGTGACGGTTGAAAGTGAGGTTCTCGCCGTCGAGCACGCGGGCCGATACACCTTGCGGTGATGGGCAGGGGCTGCTGCGATAGTTGGTGTCGTAAGCGTTGTTGCGCTGAATCTCGACCGGGAAACTGGCCGGGAAGACGACCTTCTCGCAGCGTGCTGCACTGCGCCGGAAGCGATCGAAGAGCTGCCATTTGGGCTGGGCCAGTTCCTTGGGGCCGTCTTCGTTTTTCATCACGCTGTGCTCGGCATACCAGGCCTTGAAGTCCAGCACATCGTCCTTGAAATCCAGGATGGATGCGTTCACATCCAAGGTGCCGGTGGCCTCGGTGCGGGCCTTGAGCATCAAGGTGTTCTGCACCAGCTCATGCTCGCCAAAGCGATTCTCGTAGCCCTTGTAGGAGGCACTGCCGGAGACGATCTGCATGAAATTGCGCTGCGCCGGATCACGAATCAGGCTGCGCGCGTACAGATGCTCGTGCCCGGAGACATAGACCACCTCATGTTCGGCCAGCAGCTTGCGGTATTTGTCGTACACCGCCTTGAAGGCCACATCACCCTCTTCCGACTTGTAGCCTTCGACTATGCGCTCACGCAACAGGCCGTACTTGTTGCCGACAAACGAGTTGTGGGTTTGCAGCACGATATGGCGTGCCTTGGCCTTGTGCTTGAGGATGGTCTGCTCGACAAAATCGTAGGCGAACGGCATCCAGCCGTATGAGACATTGATCAGCAGCACGCCGTTGCGCAGCACGGCGTAGTTCTTGTTCCGTGCGCCCGACATGTGCTCGGCATCGGCCGGGATGAAATCGGCGACAAGATCATGCCAATCCTGATCCATGCCCTTGTTGTCGTGGTTGCCCATGATGGGCAGAAAGGTCATGAAAGGCTTGTAGGCCTCAGCCACCTCTCGCCATTGGCGATACTCGGCGGCCGACCCGTTCTCAGCCAGATCGCCGACCACCAGGACCACATCGACCTTCTGCTGCTTGTACAGCTCCAGCAGCGCACGCATGGGGTAAACCGACACATTCGAACCACCGCCCTGGGTGTCAGGCAACAGGGCGACCTTCAAGGCCTTGGCTTCGGCTGGCGCAGGTGCCGGCGCCGGTGCTGGGGCAGGCACTGGCGCCGGACTGGGCGCATCACCGGCGCCGCCGCAGGCGCTCAGCAGCAGAGGCAGGCTGGCCAGCAAGACCTGGCACCCGCGTGGGGTCAGGGCGGACTTCTTGTTCGTCTTCATCATGGTCGTGGCGTTCTCGGGTCGAGGAGAAAGAAAGCCGCGATGGTGCGCAGCCGCCATGACACATCCGTGAAGCGCAGTGTGCTTCGGCACCCCTGCACACCGATGCCAACCAAGCCTCGCACAGGCGTGCGGGCTGCGAGTCAATCCCCTGCCCGCCTGAGCCAAACGGCACAAGTCGCGGCATCCAGCCGCGACCTCGCCTCAGGCCATGCCCGCCGCCGGCTGCCAGCGTTGCAACAGAGCTCCATAACGCTCGTTCCAGCGGGACAGCCCCTCCTTGCGCCCGACGAAGACGTGGTCAAGAAAAGCCAGCGACAACTCACGCGTGGCCACCTTGACCTTGGGGTTGAGGCTGACGCCACCCGTGCCGCTGCGATCGGTGAAGATGCTGTGCGAGCCGCCTTCGAACACGGCCAGGGCCTTGCTCGGGCCACCCATGGCCTCGAAGACCTTGATGCGATCCTCGGCGGCGGAGTAATAGCCCGGCACCTGGATCACATCCTGGGTGGCGGTGATGTGCAGGCTGGGGATGCGCACGTCCTGCAGAATGGGCGCCAGATCGCTCTCGCCGTAAAACGGCGGCGCCGAGATCAGGATGGCCGCCTTGATGCGGGGCTCCAGCAAGGGCAAGACCTGACCCTGGCGCTGCACCCGCGCGCCAGCCAGCAGCATGGTGGTGTTGGCGCCGTAGGAATGCCCGGCGGCGGCAATGCGCTGCGGGTCGATCCGCTCGCCGAACTCGCTGGCCAGCAGCTGATCCAGGGCAAAGCGCACATCGGCCACCCGGTTCAAGGCTTCGCTTTCCTTGGCGGCATCCTGCAGGCGGCCGACCAGGCTGAAGGGGTTGCCGGTCCACAGGCCGCGGTCACTGCCCACATGCTGGACATGCAAGCTGGCCACCCCTTGCGAGGCCAGGTAGGCACCCAGATAGCTGTAGCCCCGCCGAGAACCGCCCAGGCCGTGCGAGAACAGCAGCAAGGGCAGGCCCGGCGCCTCGGCCCGCCCTGCGGGCAAATACAAGCGCACCGGCACCGCGCGTTGGCGCATCAGGTCTTGCCAGTCGAGGTCATGGGCCTGGTAGAGGCGGCTGGGCACGCTGACATCGGCAAAAGCCGGCGCACTTGCAGGCGCGCTCGCAGGCGCACTTGCCGGGGCCGAGGCCGAGCCGGCAGAAGCCCCCGAAGCCGCATCATGCGGCGAAAGCGCCTTGGCCTCCCCCAGCGCAGCCGACGTCTCCGTCTCCAGCTTGCAGCCGCCCAGAGCGCCGAGCGCCAGAGCCGCACCCATGCCCAAGCTCAGGCGGCGGCGAGTTTGACAGGACGGCGACAAGGGATCGAGGGCTTCGGTCGTGCGCATGGCAATTCAGCTGAGGTTGAGGGCCAAGAAATCAAGCCGGATCGGCCGCGGCGCTGGCCCGGGGCTTGCGCCGCAGCAAACGCCCGCACATCAGGATCAGATCATCCACATAGCTGAACACCACCGGAATCACCAGCAGGCTCAGGAAGGTGGAGGTGATCAAGCCGCCGATCACGACGATGGCCATGGGGGCGCGGAAGCTCGGGTCCACGCCCAGGCCCAGGGCGATGGGCAGCATGCCTGCGCCCATGGCGATGGTGGTCATGATGATGGGGCGGGCGCGCTTGTGGCAGGCGTCGAGGATGGCCTCGAAACGCGGCATGCCATGGTCGCGCCTGGCGATCACCACATAGTCCACCAGCAGGATGGAGTTCTTGGTGGCAATGCCCATCAACATGATCAGCCCGATCATGGACGGCATGGACAGCGCCGTGTGCGTGACGTACAGCGCCAGGAAGGCCCCCGGGATCGACAGCACCAGCGCGGCCAGGATCGTCACCGGCTGCACAAAGTCCTTGAACAGCAGCACCAGCACCACATAGATGCAAAGCACGCCGGTCAGCATGGCCAGGCCGAAGCTGGCGAACAGCTCACCCATGGCCTCGGCATCGCCGACCGAGGTCTGCATCACGCCCGGCGGCAGGTTCTTGAGGCTGGGCAGGGCCAGGGCCTTCTGCTCGGCCTCGCCCAGGGGCACGCCATTCAACTCGATCTCGAAGTTGATGTTGCGCATGCGGTCATAACGGTCGATCTGGGCGGGTCCGCTGGCGATCTCCAGCGTGGCCACATTGCCCAGGGGCACCGGCCCATGCTTGCCCGGCACCGGCAGGCGCGCGAGCAAGGCCAGATCGGTGCGGGCCTCGGCCGGCAACTTGACGACGATGGGCACCTGGCGCTGGGCGAGGTTGAGCTTGGCCAGAGCCTGGTCGTAGTCACCGGCGGTGGCGACCCGCAAGGTGTCGGCGATCGCCTCGGCGCTCACGCCCTGGTCAGCCGCGCGGGCGAAGTCGGGCCGCACGATCAGCTCGGGTCGCACCAGGCTGGAGGTCGAGTTGACCGCGCCGATGCCCGGGATGCTGCGCAGCTCGCGCTCGACCAACTGGGCATGCTCGCCCAGCACCCGGCCGTCTTCCCCGGCCAGCACCAGCACATACTTCTCGGCCGAGCCGCCAAAGCCGACCTTGATGCGGGCACCGGGCAGCACCTCCAACGCCTGGCGCAGCTGGGCCTCGATGTCCTGCTTGCTGACACCAGGGCGCTGCTTGCGCGGCGTCATATTGAGGGTCAGCGTGGCCTTGCGCACCTCGGCCACGCCTCCGCCGGCGAAGGGGTCGCTGCCGGCACTGCCGCCGCCAATGGCGGTGTAGATCAGCTTGACCTGCTTGTTGGCGGCCACGATCTGCCGTGCCTGCTCGGCCATGCGCGTGGTCTGGGCCAGGGTGCTGCCGGGCGGCAGGGTCACGGTGACCTGGGTCTGGCTCAGGTCATCGGGCGGCAGGAAGCCGGTGGGCAAGAGGCTCACCAGGAACAGCGAGGCTCCGGTGAACACCGCCGTCACGCCCAGCGTGATCAGACGGTGGCGCAGACACCAGGCCGCCCAGCGGGTGTAGGTGGCCAGCCAGCGCGGTTCGGCATGGGCCTTCTGCAGCGGCTTGAGGATGTAGGCCGCCATCATGGGCGTGAGCATGCGCGCCACCACCAGGGAGGCAAACACCGCGATCGCCGCCGTCCAGCCGAACTGCACGAAGAACTTGCCGGCAATGCCGCTCATGAAGGCGGTGGGCAGGAAGACCGCGATCAAGGTGAAGGTGGTGGCGATCACGGCCAGACCGATCTCATCGGCCGCTTCCATGGCCGCCTGGTAAGGCGTTTTGCCCATGGCCAGGTGGCGCATGATGTTCTCGATCTCAACGATGGCATCGTCCACCAGGATCCCCACCACCAAGGACAGGGACAGCAGCGTCACCGTGTTGACCGTGAAGCCCAGCCAGTACATCACGGCGAAGGCCGGGATCACCGACAGGGGCAAGGCCGTGGCCGCCACCAGGGTGGCACGCCAGTCGCGCAGGAAGAACCAGACCACGACGATGGCCAGCAGCGCGCCCTCGTAGAGCAGCACCATGGAGCCGTCGTAGTTCTCCTGCACCGGCTCCACAAAATTGAAAGCCTCGGCAAACTGGATCTCGGGGTGGGCGGCGCGCAGCTCCTCCACCGCCTTGGCCACACCGGCCGCCACCTCAACTTCACCAGCCCCGCGGGTGCGGGTGATCTCGAAGCCCACCACAGGCCGACCGTCAAGCTGGGCCGCCGAGCGGCGCTCGGCCACCGTGTCCTGCACCGTGGCCAGCTGGTCCAGGCGCACACGCCGGCCATCGCTGAGCGTGATGTCCATGGCCGCCAACTCCTGGGCCGTCTGCACGGTGGCCAGGGTGCGCACCGACTGCTCGATGCCACCGATGTCGCTGCGGCCACCCGAGGCCTCTTGCTGGATCTGGCGCAGCTGACGCGAAACCTCGCTGGCCGTGGCGTTCAGGGCCAGCAGGCGGGCGGGGTCCAGCTCGATGCGCACCTCACGGCTGACGCCGCCCACACGCGAGACCGCACCCACGCCACGCACGGCCAGCATGCGCTTGGCCACCTGGTTGTCGACAAACCAGGACAAGGCCTCGTCGTCCATGCGCTCAGCCGCCACGGTGTAGACCAGGATGGGCGTGCCGCTGAGCTCCATCTTGGAGATCACCGGGTCGCGCAGATCGGCCGGCAGGTCGGAGCGCACGCGCGAGACTGCGTCGCGCACATCGTCCACCGCCTGCTGGGTCGGTTTCTCGAGCCGGAACTCGGTGCTGACCATGACCACGCCGTCCTGGATCGTGGTGTAGATGTGCTTGACGTCCTGCAGCGTGGCCAGCTGGTTCTCCAGCTTGCGCGCCACCTGCGATTCCAGCTGCGCCGGCGAGGCACCGGGCAGGCTGGCCGTCACGGTGACGGTGGGCAGGTCGATGTCGGGAAAGTTCTGGATCTTCATCCAGCGGAAGCCCAGCAGACCGGCCAGGGTCAGCATGATGAACAGCAGAATGGCTGGAATCGGGTTGCGTATGGACGCGGAAGAAACGTTCAACATGATGGTGAGAGTCCTGATCCTGTGGAGGCGGGCTTAGGGCTTGACCGCGGGAGCCGAGGCGGCCACCACACGCACGCTGTCGCCATCGCTGAGGAAGCTGACCCCGCTCTGCACCACGGCCGCACCCGGCTCCAGGCCTCCGAGCAGCTCGACCCGATCGCCGTTGCGGCGACCGGTGCTGACCTTGATCTGCTGCACCTTCTGGTCCTTGCCGACGCGGAAAACATAGCTGTTGCCATCGCGCAGCTGCACGGCGGACTGCGGCAGGCTCAGCGCCTGACCGCGACCGAGCTGGATCTCGCCGCGTGCAAAGCTGCCGGCACGCAGCAGGGCCGCGCCGGGGCCGCTCAGGTCCACATAGACCAGGCCCATACGGGTTTGCGCATCGACCGTGGGCGCCACCACCCGCACCTTGCCCGGCACCTTGCTGCCATCAGCGGCCGCCAGCTGCACCGGCAGGCCGGGGCGCACCCGGGCCAGATCGGCGGCAGGCAGCTCGGCGCGCCATTCCAGGCGGCCCTGGCGGATCAGATGGAACAGCTCCTGGCCCGGCTGCACCACCCCACCCACCGTGGCAAGGCGGGCCGAGATGATGCCTTCATCGGGCGCGGTGATGCGGGTCTGGGCCAGGCGCAGCTCGTCGCTGGCCACCCTAGCCTGGGCGGAGTCGAGCCGGGCCTTGGCCGTCTGCTCGGCGGTCAGGTACTGGGCCAGCTGCTGGGCGCTCAGGGCGCCGCTGCCTCCGGCCTGCAGGGCGCGGGCGCGCTCGGCATCGCCCTGGGCGCTTTGCAGCAGGGCCTGGGCTTCGGCCGCGGCGGCGCGGCTCTGAGCCAGCTCGGCACGCACGGTGGCATCCGAGAGCTGGGCCAGCAGTTGGCCGCGCTTGACCCGGTCACCCACCTGCACCTTCACATCGGCCAGGCGCAGGCCGGCGATCTCAGCGCCGATGATGGCCTCCTGCCAGGCGGTGACACTGCCGTGGGCGCTCAGCGTTTGCTCCCATTCAGCGCTGCTGGCCTGGGTCAGCTGCACGGTCAGGGCCGGGCGCGATTTGGTCGAGGGCGACGCGCTGGCCGAGGCATCTGCAGCCAGGGCCGGCATGGATTGCAACAGGTTCAGGCTCAGCAGCAAGCCCAGCACGGGGGCAGCAGAAAAGGTCGAGATGGAGCGATTCATGGACTGAGGACTCGCGGGCAAAAATGAGGTGAGGTTGTTCTTGAGCTTCGGGCGCGCAGGCTTCATGCAGCATCCCCGGAGCTCTTCTTCAGGGCCGGCGATGCGGCCTGGCCATCCCAACCGGCGCCGCTCGCTCGGCACAGGGCCACCCAGGCGCTCAGGCCCTCACGTTGCAGCTGCACCAGAGCGGAATCGGCGCCCAGGCTCAGGCGCCGGGCGTCTTCCAGCTCGGCCGCGCTGGCCAGCCCGGCGCGCCAGCGTCGCTCGGTCGCCTGCAGGCTTTGGCGGTAGCCGGCGGCTGCACGTTCAGCCAAAGCTTCGCGAGCACGCGCAGCGTCCAGGCGCACCAGGCCTTCTTCGACTTCGCGCACGGCTTGCAGCACGCTTTGGCGGTGTCCGGCCAGGGCCTCGTCATAGCGCGCCAGCGCGCCTTGCGCCTGTGCCTTGCGCGCGCCGCCGTCGAACAGGGGCAGGCTCAGGCTGGGCCCGAAGGACCAGCCACGGCCTTCATCGCTGCCGCCAGCGATGCGCAAGTTCGCGAGCGAAATACTGCCGCTCAGCTGCAGCTGCGGATAACGCGCGGCTTCAGCAGCGCCCCGCTCGGCCCAGGCGGCCAGCACCTGCTGTTGGCTGGCCGCCAGATCGGGGCGACGGGCCAGGGCCTCGGCCGGCACCGAAGCCACGGCCAGGCCCAGGCCTGCGATGGCCGGCAGCTGCGCGGCACCGGGCTGCAGAGCCTGACGCAAGGCCCCCTCCTCCATCGCCGTCAACGCCACCAGGCCCTTGACGGCCAGCTCGCACTCGGCCTGCTGGGCCAGGGCCAGATTGGCCGCATTGGCCGCCGCGGCTTGCAAGAGCGCCTCATTGGCGGCCGATTCAAAACCGACTCGCAGGCGCTCGGCGGCAAACCGCGCCAGCTGTGCAGTGGCCGCGGCATCGGCCTGAGCGATCTGCGCCAGACGTTCGCAGCTGCGCAGGTTCAGGTAGGCCTGAGCCACTTCTGCGGCCAGGCTCAAGCGTGCGGCCTGTGCATCGAGCTCGCTGGCCTGGAGTCGTGCCTGCGCGGCCGAGGCCTGCTGGCGCACGCGAGCGAAGAGATCGATTTCCCAGCTGCTGTCCAGGCTCACGGAGGACAGGGTCTGGGTCGGGCTGCCGCTGGGCTGGGCAGGCCGGCTGCGCTGGGCCAGGCCGTTGGCGTTGAGCTGCGGCAGCTGGGCGCTGCCGGCCTGCTGCGACAGCGCCCGGGCCTGCTGCACGCGGGCCAGCACCTGCTGCAGGCTGGGGTTGGCGCTCTCGGCCTGGGCTTGCAGCTGCAAGAGCACGCTGTCGTTCAGCCGCTGCCAAACCACGGCCCCGGCTTCGGCTGCCAGGGCCGGGCCCTGCGGCGCATGCCAGCGGCTGGCCTCAGGCATCAGCTGCTTGGGCAGCTCGGGCGGCGGAGCCAGGCTGCTGCAGGCACTCAGGACCGCCAGCGCGGTCATCGACAGGGCCAGGCGCAAGCCGGGCATGACGGAGATCTCTTGTGCTCTCATCCTCACCTTCACGATCGTCATGTTTTGCGTACTTTTCGAGATGTCTGCGGATTCAGGTTTGCGGCAGATGCCTTGGCAGCCGCTTGACGCAGCGCCCGTTCGTGTTCGATCAACGCTTCGCCGTACCCCACCAGGCGGCCCAGCACCCGCTCATAAGCGCCGGGGCTGCGCACCATGCCCGGTACCATGGCCTCCATATGGTCCGCCGACATCCAGTAGTCCTGGGCCAGGGCAACCAAGCCGAAGGCCAGTTGGTGCAGCTCGGTGTCGATTTCCTGCGCGCCACATCGCAGCGCCAGCATCTGCACCAACTCGGTGTGGCGCGGCGCGATGTACTCGGCACAGATCTCCTGATACACCGCGCTGGGCTCGATCATTTCGCGCCCGCACAGACGGAGCAGGCTGGCCAAGGCCTCCTCATCCAGTTGCAAGGGTTGCAGAAATGCGCCGTAAAAGCTTTCCAGCCACTCGCGCAAGGGAACACTGGCATCGGCCTCCGGGATACGGGCGATCACATCGGCCACGGGCCGCATCATCACCTCGCGATACAAACCCAGCTTGTCCCCGAAGTAATAGGCGATCAAGCCGATGTTCGCCCCGGCCGCCTGGGCGATCTCCCGCGTGCTGGCCTTGTCGAAGCCTTTGATCGCGAAAATCCGGCTGACTTCGGTCAATAGCCTCTCCCGACGGCCGGGTCCTTCCTCGCTCTGATTCGCTTTGTTTGATTTGGACATGGCAGGCATGATAGTCAATTTAATCAATCGATTGATTAAACAATTCTGAATAGCCCCTGTGCACGAATGGAGAGGCGGAAGACGCCCAAACAGGTCCTCGAATCAAGGTTGTGCTGCTGCATTCGGCACCTTGCGGACCTCGGCTGTCTGGATCTTTCTCGCTGCGGTGTCTCGGCCCGCCGCCAGGCTCATGGTTCGCGGGTCGGCTCTTTGAGCCGACTCCCCTCGGTGCTCACTGCGCGGCTCAGCGGCGCCAATCTCCCTCCGTTCGCTGCGCTCACTGTGGTCAAACAGTGGCGCCGAGTCAGAGCTTGAAGCGCGTGGGACCACGCGCCTGAGCCGCTCCGCTGCGCCCTCGGCCGCGCACAAATCGCCCGTCGGCGGGCCGAGCCACCTCCGGAGATGGCGTGTTCCACCGTGGATGAGGCAGATCGATCGCGATGCAAGCGCCCTGCAGCCCGTGCCGCTGCCGGGCGATTTGTGAAGGGCCGAGCAGCACAGCGCCTCGGGGCGCGCGCGGTCACGCGCGCTTCAATTTCTGACTTGGCGCTTCTGTCTGAACGAAGCGAACGCAGGGAGCGGAGTGAGTTATGCGCCAGCCCCGAGGCGCGAGCAGCGCAGGGAAGTCGGCCCGCCAGGGCCGACCCCGGAACCATGAGCCCGGCGGCGGCACGGGCTGCAGGGCCTCACGAGCAAAACCAAAGGCGGCTTCGTGCCGAATTCAGCCACTGCACAGACATGCAGTAGCAAAGAAAAAGCGCTCCGGAGAGCGCTTTCTTGGCAAATCCAATCCGATCAAGATGTCCCTTCCGAACTGTCCGGCGCCTTGGAGTAACGGATGAAGTAGCTGGCGGCGAACAGGCCCAGCTCGTACAGGATGCACATGGGAATGGCCAAGGCCAGCTGCGAGACCACATCGGGCGGGGTGATCACGGCGGCGATCACGAAGGCCAGGACGATGAAGTACTGGCGGAAATCGCGCAGCTTCTCCACCGAGACCAAGCCCATGCGAGCCAGCACCACCACCACCACGGGCACCTCGAAGGCGGCGCCGAAGGCAATGAACATGGACATCACGAAACTCAGGTACGCCTCGATGTCAGGCGACGCGGTGATGCTCTTGGGCGCAAAGCTCTGGATGAACTTGAACACCTGGCCGAACACGAAGAAATAGCAGAACGCCACGCCCACCATGAACAGCAAGGTGCTGGAGAACACCAGAGGCAGGACCAAACGTTTCTCATGCGAATACAGGCCCGGCGCCACAAAGGCCCAGACCTGGTACAGCACGATCGGCAAAGCCACCAGGAAGGCAGCCAGCAAGGTGATCTTCAAGGGCACCAGGAAGGGCGAGATGACGTTGGTGGCGATCAGGGTCGTGCCTTTGGGCAGCTGCGCCACCAAGGGTGCGGCCAGCAAGTCATACAGGGCAGCCGGGCCGGGATAGAAGGCCAGAAGACCGAACACCACCAGCACCGCCAAGCTGGCCTTGACCAGACGGTCGCGCAGCTCGATCAGGTGAGAGACAAAAGGCTGCTCGGTGCCCGCGAGTTCATCCTCGGGCTTGTGGGAATCGGTCATGGAAATCGGCGGGCAGGACTGGGGCGGAAACGCGCCACACGGGCGGCACCGGACTGAGCATGGCGGCGCACGCCTTGGCGTTGCTTGTACCACTGCGGGGTCGCGCCGCGCTTGACCCGCCAGTTCTTCTTCGGATGTCGGTAGCTGGGCAGGCCGGACTCAGCGTCTGTGGATCCGATGCTGCGGCCACTGACATCGGCCCAGGTCTGGTCAAAGGCCTGGGTGGCGGAGTTGATCTCCTGCTGCACCGTGTCCTGCACCTCCCGCGCTGCCGTCTCCATTTCGGTGCGCATCTTCTTGAGTTCTTCCAGCTCCATGGAGCGGTTGACCTCCGCCTTGACGTCGGACACATAGCGCTGCGCCTTGCCGATCAAATGGCCGATGGTTCGCGCCACGCGCGGCAGGCGCTCGGGGCCGATGACGATCAGAGCCACACCACCGATCAGGGCGAGCTTGTCAAATCCAAAGTCAATCATGCGAGTCGCAGGCGCTCAAAAGGCCTGCGTGAAATGGAGAGCAAGACGAAAAACAAACCAGAGCGTGGCGCGTCAAGGCTCAAGACTTGGTCTTGGCTTCGACGTCGACCGTGTTGGCGTCGTTCGCCTTGGCGGCGTTGGCGACTTGCTGCGCAGGCGCGGCGGCGGTGGCATCGCTGCCGGCGCCATCCTTCATGCCGTCCTTGAAGCCCTTGACGGCCGAACCCAGATCGGAACCCACGTTCTTCAGCTTCTTGGTGCCGAAGACCACAATCACGATCAGCAGCACGATGAGCCAGTGCCAGATGCTGAAAGAACCCATTATTTTTCTCCTGAGATGGAAGCTGTCATTCTAGTTGGCGCACATGACAGTTCTGCGAGCGCGGCTTTGGCCGGGCTCAGCCCTTGGCCCAGGGGCGCGGGCCGCCCATGACATGCATGTGCAAGTGGTAGACCTCTTGGCCGCCATCGGCGCCCGTGTTGATGACAGTTCGAAAACCATTTGTGACACCCAGCTCGCGCATCAGTTTCGGCGCCAGCACTGTCATACGACCCAGCACCTCGGCATGCGCGTCGGTCGCCTCTGCCAGAGAGGACAGGTGCTGCTTGGGGATCAAAAGGATGTGCACCGGGGCCCAGGGATGGATGTCATGAAAGGCCAGGATGTGCTCATCTTCATAGACCTTGCGGCTGGGAATCTGGCCGGCGACGATCTTGCAGAACAGGCAGTTGGGATCGTGTGACATGGTTGTAAGCAAACTCGAAAAACGAAAAACGGGCTGACAAAAACCTGGAACCCCGCGAGGCCTGGGCCCCTCAGACGATGCTGCGAGCCGCGTTCATGGCCAGCCAACCTCGGACGACACGGTACAGGAACCAGATCGACACCAGCGCCCAGGCGATCCAGCCCGGCACCACCAGCAACAACCACAAGGGCGAGGTCAGCAGATAGAAAAAGCCGGCCCAGGCCACCGAACGCAGGCGCCAGCTGAAATGGCTGGCTTGCCAGCTGCCGGCCGCGTCGTCGCGCTTGATCAGGTCGATGGCCACGGCCACCAGCAAGAGCAGCACACTGGCCTGTACCCCGGGCAAGACGGCCCCGACCGCCACCACGGTATGCAAGAGGTAGCTGATCAAGCCGACGGTGCGCAGGCTCTGCTCCCGTTGAGGATCGAGCAGCACCGTGGCATCGTTCTGTGTGTCCTCAGTCATTGGGTTCCTCCTCGGCCTTGGATTTCTGGCCCCGAGCCGCAAATTCCTGCAGGCCCGACAGACCTTCACGACGCGCCAACTCGTTCAGCACATCGGCCGGCTTCAGTCCAAAGGCCGAGAGCGCAATGATGGAGTGGAACCAAAGATCAGCGACCTCATAGACCACCTTCTGCGCATCGCCATCCTTGGCGGCCATGACGGTTTCGGTGGCCTCTTCGCCAACCTTTTTCAAGATGGCATCCAGGCCCTTGTCGAAAAGCTTGGCCACATAGCTGGTGGCCGGGTCGCCGCCGTTGGCGGGCTTGCGCGACTCGATCACGGCGGCCAGTTTGGCCAGGGTGTCATTGCCTTGCGAGGACGGGTTCATTTGTAGATCCGCTCCGGGTCCTTGAGCACGGCGTCCGCCGCCACCCAGGCCCCCTTGTCAAAACGTTGGAAGAAACAGCTGTGGCGCCCGGTGTGGCAGGCGATGCCGGGGGTGTGCCCGTTCTGCGTGATTTTGAGCAGCAGCACATCGTTGTCACAGTCCAGGCGCATCTCATGCACGGTCTGGGTGTGGCCGGATTCCTCGCCCTTGTGCCAGAACTTCTGGCGCGAACGGCTCCAGTACACCGCCTCGCCCTGGGCGGCCGTGCGGCGCAAGGCCTCGCGGTTCATCCAGGCGAACATCAGCACATCGCCGCTGTCGCGCTCTTGCGCGATCACGGGCAGCAGCCCGTCGGCATCCCATTTGATTTGATCCAGCCAGTCGTCAGTCATGCGCAGCAGTGTAGTGGTGGGCCGGCTCAGGCCTGGTGCGTGGGGCCGGTGTGCGAACGCTCGTAGGCAAACCAGTCCAGCACCGGAATCGTGCCCGGCAGCACCGGCCGCACCTCGACCGGCAGCGCCTGCCAGGCCATGGTCTGCTGCTCGCGCATCTGGAACTCGCCCTGCCAGTCGAAGACCTTGCAGAAATGCAGGCGCACGCGGGCATGGGGGTAGTCCATCACCAGCTCTTGCCAAGGATGGGCGGCACCGATGGTGATGCCCAATTCTTCTTGCAACTCGCGGCGCAGGGCTTGCTCCACCGTCTCGCCGGCTTCGAGCTTGCCGCCGGGGAATTCCCAGTAGCCGGCGTAGACCTTGCCCTCAGGCCGCGAGGTCAGCAAGAAGCGCCCTTCCCGGCCTTGCGCATCGCGCTCCACCAAGACGCCCACGGCCACCTCGACCGGCACGCGGTCGGTGGGCGCCATTCCGGTCAAGGACTCAGACATGATCGAGGCCCTCCGGTGCCTGGCCGGCAATCACGGCCGGTGCCTCCTGGGCCGGCGCGCCGCGCCCGGCCAGATCGCGCGCAAACTGCGCCGCCACCCGGCCCGAGCGCGAGCCGCGCTCCAGCGCCCAGACCAGGGCCGGCTGGCGCGCCGCGGCAATCTGCGCCTCGTCCAGGCCGTAGTAACGCAACCATTGCGCGGCAATCGCCAGGTACTCGTCCTGGCTGAAGGGGTAGAAGCTCAGCCACAGGCCGAAACGCTCGGACAGAGAGATCTTTTCCTCCACCGCCTCGCCCGGGTGCACCTCGCCATCTTCGGTATGGCGGTAGCCCAGGTTGTCACGCATCTGCTCGGGCAGTAGGTGGCGGCGGTTGCTGGTGGCGTAGATCAGCACGTTGTCACTGGCGGCGGCGATGGAGCCGTCCAGCATGGACTTGAGCGCCTTGTAGCCCAGCTCGCCCTCGTCGAAGCTGAGGTCGTCGCAAAAGATCACAAAGCGCTCGGGCCGCTCGGCCACCAAATCGACCAGATCCGGCAGGTCGACGAGGTCGTTCTTGTCCACCTCGATCAGGCGCAGGCCCTGCGGTGCGTAGGCATTCAGCACCGCCTTGATCAGCGAGCTCTTGCCCGTGCCGCGGGCGCCGGTCAGCAGCACATTGTTGGCCGGCCGGCCCTGAACGAACTGCTCGGTGTTCTGGCGCAGGCGGGCCTTTTGCGGCTCGACCTCCAGCAAATCATCGAGTTGGATGCTGGCGGCATGGCGCACCGGCTCCAGCACCGGCGCGCCGCGTCGGCGGCGGTAGCGGAAGGCCGCAGCGGCCTGCCAGTCGGGCGCGGCCAAGGACTGAGGCAAGACGGCCTCCAGCCGACCCAGTAGCGCTTCGGCGCGGCTGAGCAGGCGGTTCAAGGGGCTGTCCGGAGAGAGCGAATCGAGCAGAGACATGCGGGCAGTTTAAGGGCGCGCCGCGGCCGCCCCGGCTGCCAGCGCCTTCGCGCCCCAACCTCAACTCAGCGCGCCAACATGCGCAGCGCCGCTTCCATCTGCTCGATCGGGCTGCGCTTGAAGCCCGAGCGGGCATAGCGCTGCAGGCGGCCGATGATGAAGCTGACCAGCACCGAGGCTTGGGCATTGGCCTCCACCGTCGGCGTGCTACTGCCATTGGCCTCGGCAGCAGCGCGCAAGACCTGGCGCAGCGAGCTCTCGATGCGATCAAAGAACTGGTTCATGCGCGCGACCAGGCGCTCGTTCTCGTAGACCAGGGCATCGCCCACCATCACCCGGGTCATGCCGGGGTTGCGCTCGCCGAACTGCAAGAGCACGGCGACGATTTTTTGAGCCTGGGCGGTGCCCGAACCTTCGCGCTCGATGATCTGGTTGACCAGCGAAAAGACGCTGCCCTCGATGAACTCGATCAGGCCCTCGAACATCTGCGCCTTGCTGGCGAAATGGCGGTACAGCGCCGCTTCGCTGACCTCGAGCTTGGCCGCCAGGGCCGCGGTGGTGACGCGGTCGGCACCGGGCTGCTCCAGCATGCCGGCCAGGGTCTGCAGGATCTGCACGCGCCGCTCGCCCGGGCGGGGCCGCTTGCGGGCCGGCGGGGCGGCAGTCACGGGATCGGAGGATTCGGCCGATGGCGCATCGACGGGCACGGCAGTGGATTCGGGCACGGAGGCTGACATCGGTCGATTGCTTGAAAGAAGTGGCCGGCCGCTGAGGGCCGCAAGAGCAGACGGTACGGCAGAGAAATCAGCGATCCGGGCCTGCTTGCACCCAGCGCGCGGCCGATTCTGGCACAGCCCGGGGCCGCTCCTGATGTCAGCGCCGCGCTCAGTCGCGCAGCCAGCCCAGGCGTCGTGCTTCGTAGATCGCCTCCACCTTGGATCGCACATGGAGCTTGCGGTACACCCGCTTCACATAGGTCATCACCGTGTGCGGCGAGACCTGCATGAACTTGGCGATTTCGTCGAAGGTGAAGCCCTTGGCGGCCAGGTGCAGAACCTTGGATTCCTGCTCGGACAGGGCCACCGCGTCTTCGTCCGAGGCCGGCGGGTGGTGGGCCGATCCGGCCGTCGCCGAGGCCGCGGCACCTTGCGGCAGGGCCGGCGCCAGGCGCAGCAACAGGCGGCGGGCGATGACCGGGCTGATCGGGCTGCCGCCGGCGCGCAGGCAGCGCAGCTGCTCCGGCAAGTCCAGGGCCAGGGAATCCTTGAGCAGGTAGCCGGTGGCGCCGGCCTCGATGCTGGACAGCACATGCTGCTCGTCACCGAACACCGAGATCACCATGACCTCGCACTGTGGCCGGGTCTGGGCGGCGTGGCGGATCAGCTCGATGCCGCTGCCGCCGGGCAGGTCCAGGTCCACCAGCAGCACATCGGGCAGCAGGCGGTCGAACAAGCTGCGACCCTGGGCCAGGTCGGTGGCGATGCCCACCAGCTTGATGTCCGACACCGAAGCCAGGGAGCGGGTGAAGGCATCGCGGAAACTGAGCTGGTCTTCGACGATCAGGACAGAGAAATTGGGCATGGAGGATCCGGGTTGCGCCGAACCATTCTGCACCCCCTCGCCCGCCGCGGCCAATGCGGCAAGCCCCTAGGGTTGGGCCGCCTCACATCCCACATCCTTGGGATAGGCAAGCCAGCCAGACATGACGCCGGATTCCAGCGGCATGCACGTGGAGCAGCGCCGTGGCGACGCTTCAGCGAAGCAGGGTTTGCAGGCTGCGCACCCGACGGTCGACATAGGCCGGGCGGCGACGCAGCGGCTGCTGTGCGCCCGGCCCGGTGGCAGCACACTTCAGCCAGCGCTGCATCCTGACCGTGGACATGCCCACGCGGCGCGCCGCTTTTTGGTGCACCAGGGTGTCTTCCACCAGGATGCATTGGCCGGGCAGCAGCTTCAAACGCGCCAGCAGGTGGCGGAACATGCGCGCATCCGGCTTGGGCCGCAGCTGGCCGAACATGCGCATCTGCTCCACCGCGATCACGGCCTCAAAGTCGCGCGCCATGCCCAGGGTGTGCAGCACGCGCAAGGCATAGTCCAGCGGCGCATTGGTCAGTAGGAACTTGCGCCCGGGCAGGCGGCGCAAGGCGGCCAGGTCATGGGCATGGCTGTGCAAGCCTGGCTCCATACCCGGCAGCGCATGCGTTTCGGCCAGGAAATGCGCGGCCGACACACCGTGATGGCGAACCAAGCCCAGCAGCGTGGCGCCGTAACGGTGCCAGTACCGCGAACGCAGCTCTGCGGCCTGATCGCCTGGCACCCCCAGGTGGCGGACGATGTACTCGTTCATCGCCACATTGAGCGCCCCGAACACATGGGCCGAGGCGTTGTGCAAGGTGTTGTCGAGGTCGAAGAACCAGACCTGGGACGCGCGGCGCTCGTTCACGACACAGCTGAGTGGTTCAACTTCAGTGCGACCGGATCATGGCAAGTCTTCCCTTCGGTCAGACGCGGAACAAGCCTTCGGTCTCAGTGAGACCGAATCATTGCAAGTCTTCCCTTCGGTCAGACGCGGAACAAGCCTTCGGTCTCAGTGAGACCGAATCATTGTTCCGTACGCCTGGTCCGACAGGATCTCGAGCAGCATGGCATGTGGCACGCGGCCGTCGATGATGTGGACCGCGTTGACGCCGCTCTTGGCCGCGTCGATGGCGCCGGCGATCTTGGGGATCATGCCGCCGCTGATGGTGCCGTCGGCCACCAGCTCGTCGATGCGGCGCGGGGTCAGCTCGGTCAGCAGCTGGCCTTCCTTGTCCAGCACGCCGCGGATATTGGTCAGCATCAAGAGCTTTTCAGCACGCAACACAGTGGCCAGCTTGGCCGCCACCACATCAGCGTTGATGTTGTAGCTCTCGTTGTGCTCGCCAAAACCGATGGGGCTGACCACGGGGATGAACTGGTCGTTCTGCAAGGCCTTGACCACGCTGGGGTCGATGGAGACGATGTCGCCGACCTGGCCGATGTCGTGCTCCTTGCTCGGATCATCCTTGTCCTGAATCATCAGCTTCTTGGCGCGGATCAAGCCGCCATCACGGCCTGTCAGGCCCACGGCCTTGCCACCGGCGGCATTGATCAGACCCACCACGTCCTGCTGCACTTCACCGGCCAGCACCCACTCGACCACGTCCATGGTCTCCTGGTCGGTGACGCGCATGCCCTGGATGAAATGGCCCTTCTTGCCCAGCTTGCTCAGCAGGCCTTCGATCTGCGGGCCGCCGCCGTGCACCACCACCGGGTTCAGACCCACCAGCTTGAGCAGCACCACGTCCTCGGCGAAGTCTTTCTGCAGCTCCGGGTCGGTCATGGCGTTGCCGCCGTATTTGATGACGATGGTCTTGCCGTGGTACTTGCGGATGTAGGGCAGCGCCTGAGACAGGATCTCGGCCTTCTCGCGCGGGGCAATATGGGCCACATCGGTGCTGGAGGTGGCGGTCGTGTCGTTCGTCATGGCGGCGGGCGCTCGGCAGGCAGGGGTTGAAACTGGCGCGATTGTAGGTTTGAAGCGCCGCACCATTCAGCCGCGCTTCAGCGGAAGGCCGCCACAATGCGGGCCATGCAAGTCGCCTCCTACCTGAAGCTGTCCATCGCCGTCGCCCTGGTGACCATCGCCCTGAAAACCGGCGCCTGGTGGTGGACCGATTCCGTCAGCCTGGCCGCCGATGCGCTGGAATCCCTGGTCAACCTGGCCGGCGCCATCTTCGCCCTGGCCATGGTCACGGTGGCGGCCAAGCCGCCGGATGCCGAGCATCCATTTGGCCACCACAAAGCCGAGTATTTCTCCAGCGGCTTTGAAGGCGTGCTCATCATCGCCGCCGGCCTGGGGATCATCTGGGCCTCGGTTCACCGCCTGCTGGACCCGCAGCCGGTGGAAGGCCTGGGCCTGGGCGTGGCCCTGGCGGTGATCAGCTCGGCCTTGAACGGCGGCCTGGCCTGGGCCATGCTGAAGAAGGCGCGCGAGCACCGCTCCATGGCCCTGGAGGCCGATGCACGGCACCTGTTCACCGATGTCTGGACCTCGGCCGGTGTGGTGCTGGGCCTGCTCGGCGTCATGCTGTCCGGCTGGCAGTGGCTGGACCCGCTGCTGGCCGCCGTGGTGGCCCTCAACATCTTGCGCGAGGGCGTGCACCTGGTCTGGAAGTCCAGCCACGGCCTGATGGACCCAGCCCTGGACCCTGAAGAGCTGCGCGCGGTGCAAGAAGTGCTGGACCGCTTTGCCCAGGCCCAGCACATCCGCTTCGACCACATCGCCAGCCGCAGCGCCGGCCAGCGCCGCTACCTCGACCTGCACATGCACATGCCCGCCAGCTGGAGCCTGGGCCAGGCCGCGGCCGAGCGCAATGCGCTGGAGCGCGCGCTGATGGTCGCCGTGCCCGGCTTGCGCGCCAGCATCCAGCTGCTGCCCAGCGATGTGGAAGCGCATTTTGATGACCCACAAGATGAAAGTCAGATGGAGTTGAAGCCATGATCGCCGTGCTGCAACGCGTGCAACACGCCCAGGTGGAAGTGGAAGGCCACATCACCGGCGCCATCGGACCGGGTCTGCTGATGCTGGTCTGCGCCGAGCCGGGCGACAGCGAGGCTCAGGCCGACAAGCTGATTGCCAAGGTGCTCAAGCTGCGCGTCTTCAGTGACGAGGCCGGCAAGATGAACCGCAGCGTGCAAGACATCGCCGGCGGCCTGCTGATCGTCTCGCAGTTCACCCTGGCCGCCGACTGCAGCAGCGGCAACCGGCCCAGCTTCACCGGCGCGGCCGGCGCCGAGCAGGGGCGGCGCTTGTATGACCACTGCCTGCAAGTCGCTCGGCGCCTGCACCCCCGGGTGGAAGCCGGCGAATTTGGCGCCGACATGAAGGTCAGCCTGCTCAATGACGGGCCAGTGACCATCCCGATCACGATTCGCTGATCCTCCCTGGAGCCTCCCCGATGAGCATCTCCTTGAACGTCAACGGCCAGGACCTACGGTTGGACATCGAGCCCGAAACGCCCCTGCTCTGGGTGCTGCGTGACGAGCTGGGCCTGACCGGCACGAAATTTGGCTGCGGCGTGGCCAGCTGCGGCGCCTGCACCGTGAGCGTGGACGGCGTGGCCACTCGCTCCTGCGTCATGCCCATTTCGGCCCTCGAAGGCACCAAGATCCGCACCATCGAGGCCGAGCCCGACCGCATCACCGCCGCCCTGCAAGCGGCCTGGGTGCAGCTGCAGGTGCCGCAATGCGGCTACTGCCAGAGCGGCATGATCATGGCCGCAGCCGCGCTGCTGCGCAGCAATCCCAAGCCCAGTGATGCCGACATCGACGCCGACATCAACAACCTCTGCCGCTGCGGTACCTACCAGCGCATTCGAGCGGGCATCCATCTGGCCGCCCAGCAACTGAACGGGAGTGCCTCCGCATGAAGCGCCGCGGCTTTCTGATTGCCGGTGGCCTGCTGGGCGGCGGCGTGCTACTCGGCGTGGGCTTGACCACGGCGCCCTCAGCCGCCTCCCGCCTGGGTGACAAAACCCAGCTGCCGACCGAGCCGGGCCAGGTCGCGTTGAACGGCTGGGTCAAGATCCTGCCGGACGGCCGCGTCATCGTCGCCTCACCACGCGCCGAGATGGGCCAAGGCGTTCACTCGGCCCTGGCCATGCTGGTGGCCGAGGAGCTGGACGCCGACTGGAAGCAGGTCAGCACCGAACAAGCACCGCTGGCGCAGATCTACGCCAACACGGCAGTGCTGGTGAATGTCCTGCCCTTCAGCGCTGACGATGACAGCCTGCTGGCGAACCTGGCCCGGCGCTCCATGCAGCGGGTCGGCTATCTGCTGAGCCTGCAGATCACCGGTGGCTCCTCCAGCATCCGCGATGCCTGGGAGCCCCTGCGCCTGGCCGGTGCCACCGCGCGGGCCATGCTGCTCGATGCCGCGGCACAGCGCTGGAACGTGACGCCGGAAAGCTGCCAGGTGCAAGCCGGTGTGGTTCGCCACCCGGCCAGCGGGCGCCAGGCCGGCTTTGGCGAGCTGGCGCCGGACGCCGCCCGGATTAGCCCGCAGCAAGACCTGACCCTCAAAACCCCGAGCCAGTTCCGCCTGATCGGCAAGCCCATGCCGCGCACCGACATTCCGGCCAAGGTCAATGGCCAGGCGCAGTTCGGCATCGACATGCGCCCCGAGGGCCTGCTCTACGCTGCCATCCGCCACTGCCCGGTGCTGGGCGGCAAGGTCCACAAGCTCGAAAGCGCCGCAGCCAAGGCCCGCCGTGGCGTGGCCGATGTGATCGTGCTGCAGGAACGCGCGGTGGTGGTGCTGGCCGATCGTTACTGGCGCGCCAAGCAGGCGCTCGATGCGCTCGACATCGAGTGGAACGAAGGCCCCAACGCCCAGCTCGATTCCGCTCAGATCGACCGTCAGCTCAAGCAGACATTGGACAGCAAGGACAAGGGCAGCGGCTTCCGCCAGCTTGGCGACGCCGAGGCCGCCTTGCAGCAGGCCGAGCGCCAGTTGGACGCGCTCTATCGAGCCCCTTTCCTGGCCCACGCGGCCATGGAGCCGATCAACTGCACGGCCCAATTCAAGGACGGCCATCTGAAGGTGTGGTGCGGCACGCAGGTGGCATCACTGGCACGCTGGAAGGCCGCCCAGGTGGCCGGCATCGACAGCGACCATGTGACGCTGCATGTGCCCCTGCTCGGTGGCGGTTTCGGCCGCCGCCTGGAGCTGGACATGGTCGAAGAGACGGTGCTGCTGGCCATGCAGGCCCAAGGCCGGCCGGTCAAGCTCGTGTGGTCGCGCGAGGAGGACATGCAGCACGATATGTACCGCCCCGTCGCCATGGCCAGCTTCAGCGCCGCGCTCGATGCGCAAGGCCGCCCCCAGGCCTGGCTGAACCGCGTGGCCGCGCCTTCCATCGGCCTGGCCACGACCGAGCGCCTGCTGCCCTCGATGGCGGCGGACTCTCCCGACAAGAACCAGATCGAAGGCGCTTTCGACCTGCCCTACGCCATACCGAACCTGAGCGTGCGCCAGCTGCGGGTGAAAACACCGGTGCCGATTGGCTCCTGGCGCAGCGTTGGCCATTCCTACAACGCCTTCTTCACCGAGGGCTTCATCGACGAACTGGCCCACGCCGCAAAAAAAGACCCCTTCGAGTTCCGCCGCGCCCTGCTGGTTGACAAGCCGCGCCACCGCGCGGTGCTGGAGCTGGCCGCGGCCAAGGCCGGCTGGGGTCAGCCCTTGCCGGCGGGACGGGCCCGCGGCATCGCCGTGCATGAGAGCTTTGGCTCCTGGTGTGCCCAGGTGGCCGAGGTGTCGCTGCAGGATGGGCAGCCGCGGGTGCATCGAGTGGTCTGCGCCCTCGACTGCGGCGTGGTCGTCAACCCCGACACGGTCGAAGCCCAGATGCAGGGCTCCATCGTCTACGGCCTGTCGGCCGCACTCTACGGCGAGATCACCTTGAAAAACGGCCGGGTCGAGCAAAGCAACTTCCCCGACTACGAGGCAGTTCGCTTCGCGCAAATGCCCCAGATCGAGGTGCACATCGTGCCCAGCAGCGCGGCGCCGGGTGGAGTCGGTGAGCCGGGCACGCCGCCGATCGCGCCGGCCGTGGTCAACGCCTTGTTTGCACTGACCGGCCGGCGGATTCGCGAGCTGCCGCTGCGGCCCGAGCTGTTCGCCTGAGCACGCCGCCGCTCAGCTCACAAGGGCCTGGGCTTCAAGCTCGGCTTTCAAGCCGGAAGGCAGGCGCAGCTGGCGCGCCAATTCGTCGAGGTAGGCCCGTTCCATGAAGCTGGTTTCGTCGGCCACCAGCAGACTGGCCAGGTACATCTCGGCAGCCAGCTCCGGGCTGCTGGCAGCCTGCGCCACCTGAGCCGGATCCAGCGGGCGCGCGAGTTCGGCCTCCATCCACTGGCGCAGGGCCGGTTCGGCCTGCAGGCGCTGCAACTCGGTCTCCAGCAGACCGCGCTCCCGGGCATCGAGATGGCCGTCGGCCTTGGCCGCGCCGATCATGGCCTGCAGCAAGGCCCGGCCATGCTGCTCCTGGGGTGCCGGGTTCTGCGATGGGGCGGCCAAGGCTGCCGGTTGCGCTGCAGGCGGCTGTTGCTGCTGCCCTTGTTGGGCCTGCTGAGCCTGCCAGGACTGGTAGGCCTTGTACGCCACCGCGCCCAGGGCCGCAAGGCTGCCGTACTTGAGCGCCTTGCCGCCAAAGCTGCGGCCTCGCTTGCTGCCCAGCAGCAGGCCCAGCGCACCGCCCGCCGCGGCGCCGCCGCCGATCTGCCGCCAGTCCGGCCCTCGGCCGCCGCTCTTGCCGTCCAGCAAGCTCAGGCCCGACTTGAACAGCTGTTCCAGCATATGTTGTGCACTCATGGTGCTTGCTCCTTGAAACCAGATGGATGGGTGATGACTCAGGCCGATTGCTGCAGGCGGGCGATGCGCTGCTCCATCGGCGGGTGGCTGGAGAACAGCGCCAGCATGCCGCCGGGGCGCGAGCTGATGCCCATGGCCTGCATGGCCTTGGGCATCTCGCCCGGGTCCAGGCCGCCCAGGCGCGCCAGGGCATTGACCATGGGTTGCTTGCGACCCATCAGCTGGGCGGCGCCGGCATCGGCACGGAACTCGCGCTGACGCGAGAACCAAGCCACGATCAGGGCCGCGACCACACCAAGCAGCAGGTCCATCACCAGCGTGGTGACGTAGTAGCCGATGCCCGGGCCGTCGTTCTGATTGCGCAAGACGATCTTGTCGACAAAGTAGCCCACGATGCGCGAGAGGAAGACCACAAAGGTGTTCATGACGCCCTGGATCAGCGCCATGGTCACCATATCGCCGTTGGCCACATGGGCCACCTCGTGGCCGATCACGGCCTCCACCTCTTCGCGCGTCATGGACTGCAGCAGGCCGGTGGACACCGCCACCAGGGCCGAGTTCTTGAAGGCGCCGGTGGCGAAGGCATTGGGCGCACCCTCGTAGATGCCGACCTCGGGCGTGGCGATGCCGGCTTTCTCGGCGAAGCGCTCCACCGTGGTCACCAGCCAGATGTGGGTGGTGTCGTTCGACTGGTTGATGATCTGCACGCCCGTGGTCCATTTGGCCATGGGCTTGCTGATCAGGAGCGAGATGAAGGCGCCGCCAAAGCCCATCACCAGGGCAAAGCCCAGCAAGGTGGTCAAGTCCAGGCCGTTCGCATGCAAGAAGCGGTTCAGCCCGAGCAGGTGGACCGCCAGGCCCAGCACCAGCATGACGCCGAGATTGGTCAATAGAAACAAGGCAATGCGTTTCATGGTCTCAGTCCTCCAAATTCAGATGTGATGCAGTCCGGTGCACTTCAAGCCGAAGGCAACGAACGCTGCGGGGCCAAGCTGGCCGCCTTGCTCTGCATCAGCTTGAGCAAAAGGCTCAAGCCGCCACCGAGCAGCAGGAGCAAGAACATGCCCAGACCCCAGCCCACCCAGATCAAGGGCGAGAGCCATTCACCGAGCACGGGCATGGCCTCCAGCACCGCCTTGAGCAGGGGCGCGAACAGATCCACAAACTCGGCCAGGCCTTGCAGCAAGCCCTCGGGCACCCAGGGCGCCAGCCAGGCCGGCAAATGCAGGTCGGACAGGCGGGCACCCAGGGTGGGCAACCCTTCCGCTTGCGAGCCCAGGGCGGTCACGGTCCACACCGCCAGGCTGTGAAAGGCCCAGCTGGCCAGCGACCAGAGCGCAGCCAGCAGCCCCACCATCAACCAGGTCAACAGGTAATAGGCCATCGTCTTCCCCCTTCTTGTCCGAAACACAGATGGCTGCATTCTCCGCCGCGCCACACTTCCAAACAAGCAGCGCTGGCATACGATTCACTTCTGTTTTTCGGAAGTCAACAGATTGAGCGCGGAGGCTCCATGCTGAATTTCAGGCACTTGCACTACTTCTGGGTCGTGGCCCAGGAAGGCGGCTTTGCGCGCGCCGCGGAACGGCTGGACATGGCCATCCAGACGGTCAGCACCCAGGTGCGCGAGCTGGAGAGATCGCTCGGGCACCAGCTGCTCAAGCCCGCCGGCCGCGGCGTGGCTTTGACCGAGGCGGGCCAGACCGCGTTTGCGCGCGCCGAAGAAATCTTCCGCCTCGGCAGCCTGATCCCGGAGGAGGTGCGCCAGGCGGCGCAAGGCCCGACGGCCCGCCTGGCCGTGGGCCTGAGCGACGGCATCTCCAAACTGGCCGCCCACGCCCTGCTCGCGCCGGTGCTGGGCACCGAGTCCCTGCGCCTGCTCTGCCACGAGGGCGAGGTCGACCCGCTGCTGGCCGAGCTGGCCATGCACAAGCTGGACCTGGTGCTGGCCGGGCGGCCGGCGCCGCACAAGCCGGGCCTGCGTCTGAGCAGCGAGCTGCTGGTTCAGGCGCCGGTCGATTGGTATGGGCCGAAGACCCTGGTGCACGCGGCCGAGCTGCGCGAGTTCCCGCTCTGCCTGAACCGCCTGCCGGTGCTGCTGCCCACGGCGCACTCGGCCCTGCGCGGCACGCTCGACCACTGGTTCGCCGAACAGGGGCTGCAGCCCAATATCGTCGGCGAGTTCGAGGACAGCGCCCTGATGGCCGTGTTCGCCTCGCGCGGCCTGGGTGTGTTTCCGGTCAGCCGCCTCGGCGGTGAAGACCTGGAACGCATGCATGGCCTGCGCCTGCTGGGCCATGTCGAGGAGGTGAAGGAAGAGATCCACGCCATCCGCTCGCGCCGTGGCCAGCACCACCCGCTGGTGCTGCAGTTGCTGGACGCGGCCCGCCGGGCGCCTTGATCGGCTCGCCCCGCCTGCGGTTTGTCCCGAGGCGGGCCGCGCAGGGGCATGGGGACAATGCCGCGCCATGCATGTCTTGATCGTGGAAGATGATCTGGAGCTGGGCCGGGCCTTGCAGCAGGTGCTGCAGACCGAGGGCTTCAGCAGCCAGTGGCTGCGCCGCGCGGCCGACGCCCCCCAGGCCGTGGAGCTGGCCGATTACGCCTGCGTGCTGCTCGACCTGAGCCTGCCGGACGGCAGCGGCTTCGACCTGCTCGCCCGCTGGCGCCGCGGCGGCGCGCTGACGCCGGTGCTCTTGATCACGGCCCGCTCGGGTCTGGATGAGCGTCTGCGCGGCCTGGACGGCGGCGCCGACGACTACCTGGTCAAACCCTTTGCCATGCCCGAGCTGCTCTCGCGCATGCGGGCCGTGCAGCGGCGCTATGCCCAGCAGGCCAGCGAACTCTGGCGCATCGGCGATCTGGAAATCTCGCCCGGCGCGCGCACGGCCCGCGTGGGCGGGCAGGCGCTGGAGCTGTCACCGCGCGAGTTCAACATCCTGCTGGAGCTGGCGCGCGAACCTGGCCGGGCCGTGGCCAAGGGCGCCCTGGCCCAGCGCCTGGAGCCGCTGGGCGAAGCGTTGGAGTTCAGCGCGTTGGAGGTGCACATGTCCAATCTGCGCAAGAAGATTGGGCCCGAGCGCATCCACACCCTGCGCGGCGTGGGCTACCGCCTGGAACGGCCGGAATGAGCAGGCCGGGCAGCTTGCGTGCGCGCTGGCTCGGGCCCAGCCTGACGCGGCGGCTGATCGTCTCCCTGCTGCTGGCCTTTGTGCTGGTCTGGGCCGCCCTGCTGCTGCTCTACTGGCAGCGCTGGGCCCAGGGCCGCGAGGCCCGTCTGCAGCAGACCGTGGACCAGGTGCTGGCCCAGCTGCGCCCCGAGCACAGCGCCGCCGAGGCCGCCCTGCGCCTGCGCAGCATCGACGAGCTCTCGCAGCAGGAGCTTCAGGACGCCGGCCAAAGCACCCGGGCCGGCTTCATCCTGCGCGACCGCCGGCTGCCGGACGATGCGCCACCGGTGTACGTGGCCGAGCGCCTGCGCGAGCTGCCGGGCTTGAACTGGCAGCTGAGCCCCGGCCGCTGCAGCTTGCCCGGCCAGGACTGCCTGCTGCGCAGCCGCAGCAACGCCCGTTGGGCGCTGCACCGCATCAGCTTGCCGATGAGCGACCGGCAGATCTTTGCCGGTATCCACCAGGCCCTGCTGCCCCTGCTGCTGCTGGCCTTTCCCTTGATCCTGCTGCCGCTATGGCTGGCGGTGACGCGCGGCCTCGCGCCCCTGAACCGGCTCAGCCGCGAGCTGCGCCAGCGCCGGCCGGAGGATCTGAGCCCCCTGCCCCCGGCTCTGCAGCAAGCCCTGCGCCACCGCGAGCTGCAGCCCCTGGTGCAGGCCTTGCAAAGCCTGCTGGGCCGCTTGCGCGGCCATCTGGAGCGCGAACGCGGCTTCGTCGACGACGCCGCGCATGAGCTGCGCACGCCCATGGCCTGGATCAGCGCCCAGGCCCATGTGCTGCGCCGCGCCGAAGACGCTGGCGCGCGCGAGCAGGCAGGTCGGCAGCTCGACGCCGCCGTGGCGCGCGCCTCGCACCTGGTGGAGCAATTGCTGGCCCTGGCCCGCATGGAGGCAGCCTCGGCGCCGGTGCCGCAAGACCTGGACCTGGCCGAGTGGCTGCGCGAACAGCTGCTCACCTTTCTGCCCGAGGCCGAGCGCTCGGGCATCGAACTGAGCCTGGATGCCCCTGAGCACTTGCCCTGGCGGGTGGAGCCGCAAGCGTTGGCCTCCATTGTCGGCAATCTGATCGGCAACGCGCTGCGCTACGCCGGCCACGGCGCCCAGCTGGAACTGCAGCTGCTGCACGATCCGGCTCAGCCAGATGTGCTGGAGCTGTGGGTCAAGGACGATGGCCCGGGCATCCCGCCCGAGGCCCAGGGCCGGCTGTTCCAGCGCTTCCAGCGCGGCCCGAAGGGCTCGACCCCGGTGGAGGGCGCTGGCCTCGGCCTGGCCATCGTCCAGCAAGCCAGCCTGCGCCTCGGGGCCTCGCTGAGCCTGCTCAGCCCGCGGCCGGAGCTGAAACCGCCGCGTGGCTGCGCCTTTGGGGTGCGCCTGCCGATGGCTTCGCGGGCTTGAGCTCGGCTCAGCGCCCGGCGCCGGTGGAGGCTCCTGTGGGGGTGCCAGTGCTGCCGGCCACCTGCCGCACCAGTTCGCAGTACGCCGGCTGGGCAGGCCCCTGTCGGATCAGCCCGGCATGGCTGGCCTCGGGCAGCTCGACCCAGCGCTTGTGCTCGCCTCCGGGCAGGGCCTCGAAGACCGCGCGGCCCAGCTCGGCCGGCGTGGTCTCATCCCGGCCCCCGGCCAGCACCAGGGTCGGGCCGCGGTAGGCGGCCAGGGCCTGGCGGTTGTCGATGCGCTCCAGGCCCTCGCTGATTTCCAGCTTGAGCAGGGGCGCCAGCAGGCCGGCACGGCGCCGCACGGCATGCTCGGCCGTGGCGCGC
This sequence comes from Paucibacter aquatile, assembly GCF_002885975.1. Classification (NCBI taxonomy): domain Bacteria; kingdom Pseudomonadati; phylum Pseudomonadota; class Betaproteobacteria; order Burkholderiales; family Sphaerotilaceae; genus Roseateles; species Kinneretia aquatilis. The sequence continues at coordinate 1,606,735 of NZ_POSP01000003.1, forward strand.
GGGCTGGGGGCGGCGCCGGACAGAATCAGGCCGTCCACCGGGCGCGCCTGGGCCACCTGGCCGGCCATGAAGCTGCCCAGGGAATAACCGTGAACCAGCACGGGGCCGGCACCGGCCGGCTGCTGGGCCCGAACATGGTCGCGCACATGGTCATACAGGCGCAGCGCGTCGGCCGTCAGCGTCTCGACCTTGGGCTCGCCGCCGCTGCGGCCATAGCCGCGGTAGTCGAACATCCAGACATTGACCGGGCAGCCGGCCAGGGCGTCCAGCACGGCGTCGCCGCCATCGTCGATGTGGAAGAGATTGCCACCGAAGTACAGCACCGTGGCCAGGGCATCGGGGCGCTGCAGGCTCAGGCCTTGCAGCTGCACCGGCGCAGCGTCGGCGCTGGCGCCCGGCACGCTCAGGCTTTGCGGCAGCAGGCGCACGGCCGGGTTCTGGCGCGTCAGCGCGGTCGACTGCAGGGTGCTGCGAGCCTGGAAGCCGCTGAGGCGGTCGGGTTTGATGAACTCCTGGTCGCCCAGGCGCAGGGTCTGGCAGGCGGCCAGAGGCAGCAGGCAGGCGGCAACCAGGCCCAGACGCAGAGCCAGGGCGGAAAGACGGGAGACGGCTTGGGCAGGGGATGTGAATCGCATCGCATGAAGACCGCGGCCGATGGAGGCGGCGCCGGGCGGTCGCTGTGGTTGAAGACAGCGGCGATTCTTCGCGGCCAAGCTTTAGGCCAGCCAAAGATGATGGGAGCCACCCACCTGGCCGGCGGACCCCAAGAAAAAGAGCCCGGCAAGCCGGGCTCTGGGACTCAGACGCAGGGCGCGTCTGCGGGCTTCCACGCCATCAAACCATCTTCAGTCGGCGTACTGGCCGGCCGCCTTGATGATGGGGCCCCATTTGTTGATTTCGGATTCGACAAACTTCTTGTGCTCGGCGCCGTTGACGCGGTTGTCAGTGACGATGACCGCACCCAGGGCTTCCTGGCGCTTGTGGAAATCGGCATCGGCCAGGGCCACCTTCAGGGCCGCGGCCAGCTTTTCCAGCACCGGCTTGGGCGTGCCCTTGGGGGCGTAGACGCCGTGCCAAATGTTGACGCTGAAGCCCTTGAGCCCCATTTCATCGAGCGTGGGCAGCTTGGCCAGCGCGGGCGCGGTCAGGCGCTTGCTGCTGGTGACGGCATAGGCCTTGACCTTGCCGCCCTCGATCTGGCTGGTGGTGTTGGTGGTCTGGTCGCACATCAGGTCGATCTGGCCGCCCAGCAGGTCGGTCATGGCCGGGCCGGTGCCCTTGTAGGGCACGGTAGTCATGTCGATCTTGATGGTGCTCTGGTACAGCAGGCCGCACAGGTGCGAGGCCGAGCCCAGGCCGGCATTGCCCAGGTTGACCTTGCCCTTGTTGGCATCCAGCCATTTGGCCAGCTCGGCATAGCTGTTCGCGGGCATCGAGGGCTTGGCGATCAGGGTCATGGGCACTTCGTTGATCAGGCCCAGGTACTCGAAATCGTCGAGCGTCTTGTACTGCATATTGCGGTACAGGGCCGGCGAGGTGGCCATGCCGATGTGGTGCAGCAACAAGGTGTAGCCATCGGGTGCGGCCTTGGCCACCTTGGTGGCGCCCAGCGTGCCGCCGGCACCGCCGACGTTCTCGATCACGATGGTGGCGCCCAGGGGCTTGCGCAGGGCCTCGGCCAGGTCTCGGGCCACCTTGTCGGTGGGGCCGCCGGCCGAGAAGGGCACGACGATGTTGACGGGCTTCTCAGGGTAGTTGGCGAGGGCGGCGCCCGAGGCCAGGGTCAGCAGACTCAGGGTCAGCAGGGGCAATGCAGTCTTCTTCATGTCAACAGTCCTCGAATGGCGAGTGGGAGGACTGTGATCCTAGGCGGCAGGCCAGCGCTGGAGACAGCGGGAACTACGTAATCCGCCAAGCGAGAAGGTCAATCGAGTTTTCGTGCGTCTTCGATCACGCGCCCATCATTGGGCAAGCTGCCCGGCGGCAGCAGCTCCACCTCGGCGCGCAGCTTGGTGATGTCGCGCAGGGCAGCGGCCAGCTGCTCGCTCAGGCCCTCGCGCGGCACGGCCTCGGGCAACTCCAGCTTCAAGGTCAGGCGGTCCTGCGCCATCTCACCCTCGACCACCAGGCGCGCCCGGCTGGCCTGGGGAAAGCGGCGCTGCAACTCGGCCAGCTGCGAGGCATGGATGAACATGCCGCGCACCTTGGCCGACTGATCGGCCCGGCCCAGCCAGCCGCGGATGCGCTGGTTGCTGCGTCCGGTCGGGCAGGTCCCGGGCAGGATGGCCGAGAGATCGCCGGTGCCAAAGCGGATCAGCGGGTAGTCGGGATTGAGCGTGGTGACGACCAGCTCGCCGACCTCGCCCTCGGCCACCGGCTCGCTGCCACCCGGGCGGACGATCTCGACGATGATGCCTTCGGCCAGCACCAGGCCTTCGCGCGCTGCGGTCTCGTAAGCGACCAGGCCCAGGTCGGCCGTGGCATAGCACTGGTAGCCGGCCACGCCGCGCTCGGCCAGCCAGTCGCGCAGGCTGTTCGGGAAGGCCTCGCCGCTGAGCAAGGCGCGCTGCAGGGAATCGAGGCGCAAGCCGCTCTCGGCCGCCTTGTCGAGCAGGATCTTCAAGAAACTGGGCGTGCCGACATAGGCCTGCGGCCGCAGATCGCGCATGGCCTGCATCTGCAGCTCGGTGTTGCCGACGCCGCCGGGAAAGACCGTGCAGCCCAGGGCATGGGCGCCGCCCTCCATCATGGCACCAGCGGGGGTCAGGTGGTAGCTGAAGCTGTTGTGCACCAGGTCGCCCGCGCGCAGGCCGGCGGCGAACAGGGCACGGGCGACGCGCCAATAATCGGGCGCGCGGCCCTCAGGCTCGTACAAGCCACCCGGGGACTGAAACACGCGGCCGGCACCGGCGCTGCGCAGGCAGCCTCGCCAGCCAATGGCCGAGAAGCCGCCCAAGGCTTCGTGGGGCTCATGGGCTCCGTCGATTGCCGAGCCCTGCCCTTCGCGCAAAGCCAGCTGGCGCGCGGCCAGCTCGGACTTGCGGATCACGGGCAGGCGGGCCAGGGCCGCGCGGTCGCCCACCTCGGCCGGCTCCACGCCGGCCAGCAGATCGGCATAGGCGGCGGTGTGCGCCTTGGCATGGCTGAGCTGCAGACGCAGGGCGGCAAAGAGCTGGGCTTCGCGATCGGCGGGGTCGCGGGTTTCCAGCGCGTCGAAGAAAGCGTCCGAGGGGGCCGCGGCGCTCATGGTGTTTCGTCCGTCCAGCGGTTCAGGCGGCGCTTGACCTCGTCCAGCAGGCTGCGCACCTCGGCCGCGTTCTTGCAATGCCGCGTCTCCCACTCGGGGCTGCGCGCCGGGCGTTTGACCAGGCGGGCCAGCAGTTGGACGTCCTGCGCACTCAGCTCCAGCACCGGCTGGCCCTGCAGCCAGAAGCTGTCACCGCGCGCCTCCAGCGCACGCAGGTCGCGCAGATTGCGCTTGAGGGTGAGCAAGGCCTCCTCGGGCCTGAAGGGCGGGAGGGCGAAGAAGGCGTCTTCGTTCATGGCCGGCTTTCTGTCGGAAAGGGAGATGGGCGTGGCCATATCGGATCAGGCCAGCCAGCGCTTGCGGCGCTTGTAGCTCTTGACATCCTTGAAGCTCTTGCGATCACCGCCACCGGTGCCGAGGTAGAACTCCTTGACGTCCTCGTTCTCGCGCAGCGCCTGGGCCGCACCATCCATGACCACGCGGCCACTCTCCAGGATGTAGCCGTAGTCGGCATAACGCAGCGCCATATTGGTGTTCTGCTCGGCCAGCAAAAAGGTCACGCCTTCCTTGCTGTTGAGGTCTTTGACGATCTCGAAGACCTCTTCGACGATTTGCGGCGCCAGGCCCATGGAGGGCTCGTCCAGCAGCACCATGCGCGGGTTGGCCATCAAGGCGCGGCCGATGGCGCACATCTGCTGCTCGCCGCCCGAGGTGTAGGCGGCCTGCGAGCTGCGCCGGGTCTTGAGGCGGGGGAAGTAGTTGTAGACCTTCTCCAGCGTCTCGGCCACGGCGGCGCGGCCGTCGCGCCGGGTGTAAGCGCCGGTCATCAGGTTGTCCTCGATGCTCAGGTGGGCAAAGCAGTGGCGCCCCTCCATCACCTGCACCACACCGCGGTTGACCATCTCGGCGGTGGAGAGCTTTTCGATGCGCTCGCCGCGCAGCTCGATGCTGCCCTTGCTGACCTCGCCGCGCTCGCCGGCCAGCAGGTTGGACACCGCCCGCAGCGTGGTGGTCTTGCCCGCGCCATTGCCACCGAGCAAGGCCACGATGCGGCCTTCCTGAACCTGCAAGGACACGCCCTTGAGCACCAGGATCACGTGGTTGTAGATGACCTCGATGCCGTTGACGTTGAGGAATGGGGTGGACATGGTGGGTGGGTGGGAGTGAACGGGTGAACGGGTGAACGGATGAAGGGGGGAGCGGGTGAACGGGTGAAGGGGGGGGCGGGTGAAGCGACGGCGTTCTGACTCACCTGTTCACTTGTTCACCCGTTCACTCAACGACTTACCCGTTCACCTCACTCCGTCACGACTGGCAGTCCGCCGGCGTGCGGCGCTCCAGCTTCTTCTCGGCCGCGTACTTGTCGGCCGCCTGCTTGACCATGGGCTTCAAGATCTGCTCATCCGCCTGCATCCAGTCGGAGCTGAAGTTCCACTTGGCGCCATCCCAGGTATGCACGCGGGCCCAGGTGGAACCCATGTGGTCGGCGCAGGAGGTGGACAGCGGGCGCAGCACGCCACCCAGGCCCAAGGCGTCGAGCTTTTTCTGATCCAGGGCCAGGTTCTCCAGGCCCCAGCGAACCTGCTCGCCCGTCATGACCTTGCCTTTGCCAAAGCGCTCCTGGGCGCGCCGCACCGCCTCAATACCCAAGGCCTGGATGATCACGCCGCGGGTGTAGAGCACCGAACCGACCTCATCCTTGGGCCCACTGCCCTGGCCCTTGTCATGCACATGCTTGAGGATGTCCTGGATGACCTTGGGGCTCTGGCCCGAGGTATTCAGCGCCAGCGCGTTGTAGCCCTTGGCGCCCTCACCCACGTCCTTGACGTCAGGCTCGGCGCCGGCCCACCAGACGCCGTACATCTTCTCGCGCGGGTAGCCGGTGGCCTGGGCCTCCTTGAGCGCGGTGGAATTCATCACGCCCCAGCCCCAGAGCAGCACATAGTCGGGTCGTTGCTGGCGCACCTGCAGCCACGCGGACTTCTGCTCGACACCTGGCGCCGTGACTGGGATCTTCAGCAGGTCAAAGCCATGCATCTTCTGGCGTTCATCCAGCAGGGGGATGGGCTCCTTGCCGAAGGGCGAGTCGTGATAGACCAGGGCGATCTTCTTGCCCTTGAGCTTGTCGAAGCCGCCCTCTTTCTTGGCCAGGTGCTGGATCAGCATGTCGGCCGCCGTCCAGTAGCTGCCCATCAGCGGGAAGTTCCACTTGAAGACATTGCCATCCTGTGAGGCGGCCAGGCCATAGCCCAGGGTGATCAGGGGGATCTTGTCCTTGATGACCTTGTCGGTCAGCGCAAAGGTGATGCCCGTGGCCTGCGGGTCGAAGAGTGTGGCGCCCTTGCCTTTCAGGCGCTCGTAGCACTCGACACCCTTGTCGGTGGCGTAGCCGGTTTCGCATTCTTCATACGTCAGCTTGACGCCGTTCACACCGCCGTCGCGGGCGTTGATCATCTTCAGATAGTCCTGCTTGCCATTGGCCCAGGGCGTGCCGTTGGGGGCATAGGGCCCGGTGCGGTAGACCAGCAGGGGGAAGAACTGCTCCTTGGCTTCGGGCGCCGCCTGAGCCGGGCCGAACAGGCCCGATGCAGCTGCGGCCAGGGCCAGAACGAGGGATGGCTTCAGTTTCATGCGTGTCTCCAGTCGATGCGCACTCAAGCGGTGCGTTATGGGTTGAACAAACAGCAGGCGCGAAAAAACAGTGTGGACAAGGTCAGTGCGGGAAAGGCCAGAGCCGCAGCTTCTCCTTGGCCGTGGACCAGAGCCGGGCCAGACCATGGGGCTCCTTGATCAGGAAGAACACGATCAGGGCACCGAACACCATCAGCTCCAGATGCGAAGCCGTCTCGGTGCTCATGGGCAGGCCCAGCCAGTGCGGAATCTGGTTCAGCAGCAGCGGCAGAAAGATGATGAAGGCCGCGCCAAAGAAGCTGCCCATGATGGAACCCAGGCCGCCGAGGATGACCATGAAGAGCAGCTGGAAGCTGCGGTCGATGGAAAAGGCCGCCGGCTCCCAGGAACCCAGATGCACAAAGCCCCAGAGCGCACCGGCCACGCCAACGATGAAACTGCTGACGGCAAAGGCGCTGAGCTTGGCGTAGACCGGGCGTATGCCGATGACGGCCGCCGCCACATCCATATCGCGCATGGCCATCCATTCACGGCCGACGGCGCCGCGCACCAGGTTCTTGGTCAGCAGGGCGAACACGCAGACAAAACTCAGGCAGAACAGGTATTTCTGCACCGGCGACTCAATGGCCAGGCCGAAGACGCTGAGATCCGACACCGAGACATTGCCCGACGAGGAATTGTTGGTGAACCATTTGATGCGCAGAAAGGCCCAGTCGCAGAAGAACTGCGCCGCCAGCGTGGCCACCGCCAGATACAGGCCCTTGATGCGCAGCGAGGGAATGCCGAACAGCACGCCCACCACCGTGGAGCACACCCCGCCCAGAAGCAGCGAGAGGATCAGCGGCATGCCCTCGATGCGGACCTGGAAGTTGTAGGCCGCGTACGCGCCCACCGCCATGAAGGCGCCCGTGCCCAGCGAGATCTGGCCGCAGTAACCGACCAGCACATTGAGGCCCAGTGCCGCCAGCGACAGGATCAGAAACGGGATCAGGATGGCCCGGAACAGGTACTCATTGCCCAGCAGGGGCAGGCCGACAAAAGCCAGGGCCAGCAGCGCCGCCATGGCCCAGCGGTCCTGACGGATCGCCAGGATGGCGCTGTCGGCGCGGTAGCTGGTTTTGAATTGGCCGTTTTCGCGGTAAATCATGTCGTTTGGACGCTCTGTTGCTGGCAAATCAGTGAGCCGGTGAACAAGCGAACGGGTGAACCCCGTCCGCCATCACCTGTTCACCTGTTCACCTGTTCACTTACTCACCCACCCACTCACACCCGATCAATGATCTTTTCGCCGAACAAACCCTGAGGCCGAACCAGCAGGAAGAGCAGTGCCAGCACATAGGCGAACCAGATTTCGATGCCGCCGCCCAGGGCCGGGCCGAGGTAGACCTCGGAGACCTTCTCGCCCACGCCGATCAGCAGGCCGCCGATGATGGCGCCGGGCACCGAGGTCAGCCCGCCCAGGATCACCACCGGCAGCGCCTTCAACGCCACCAGCGAGAGCGAGAACTGCACACCCAGTTTGCTGCCCCAGATGATGCCGGCCACCAAGGCCACAAAGCCGGCCACGCTCCAGACGATGACCCAGATGGTGGACAGGGGGATGCCGATGGACTGGGCGGCCTGGTGGTCGTCTGCCACGGCGCGCAGGGCGCGGCCGGTGGCCGTCTTCTGGAAGAACAAGGCCAGCAAGGCCACCATGGCCGCGGCGATCAGGGCGGCGTAGAGGTCTTCCTTGTTGATCAGCACCCCGCCTTCAAAACTCTTCTCGAACAGGAAGATCGGGTCCTTGGGCATGCCGACATCGATCTTGTAGATGTCCGAGCCGAAGACCATCTGACCCAGGCCTTCAAGGAAATAGGTGATGCCTAGCGTGGCCATCAGCAAGGTGATGCCTTCCTGGTTGACCAGATGCCGCAAGGCCAGGCGCTCCACGCCCCAGGCCACCACCACCATCACCGCAAAGGCCGCGACAAAAGCCAGCAGATTGGCCAGCAGCGGGCTGCTGATGCCGGTCCAGAGCGGAATCCACTCGGCAAAGCGCGCCATCGCCAGGGCCGCGAACAGCACCATGGCGCCCTGCGCGAAATTGAACACGCCCGAGGCCTTGTAGATCAGCACAAAGCCCAGTGCGATCAGCGAATACAGCATGCCTGTCATCAGGCCGCCGAATATTGTTTCAATGACGAATCCCATCACGACTCCATCTCAATGCGAGGTGCCCAAATAGGCGCGGATCACGTCTTCGTTCTGGCGCACCTCGGCGGGCGCGCCATCGCCGATCTTCTTGCCGTAGTCGAGCACCACGACACGGTCGCTGATGTCCATGACCACGCCCATGTCGTGCTCGATCAGCACGATGGTGGTGCCGAACTCGGCGTTGACGTCGAGGATGAAGCGGCACATGTCCTGCTTCTCCTCCACATTCATGCCGGCCATGGGCTCGTCCAGCAGCAGCACCTGCGGCTCCATGGCCAGGGCACGGCCCAGGTCCACGCGCTTTTGCAGGCCGTAAGGCAAGCGGCCGACCGGGGTCTTGCGGTAGGCCTGGATCTCAAGGAAATCGATGATGCGCTCGACCTTCTCGCGCTGCGCGATCTCCTCACGCTCCGCCGCGCCCCAGCGCAGGGCCTGCTGGAGCAGATTGCAGCGCATGTGCAGGCTGCGCCCGGTCATGATGTTGTCCAGCACGCTCATGCCCTTGAACAGGGCCAGGTTCTGGAAGGTGCGGGCTACGCCCATCTCGGCCACCTGGCGCGAGCTCATGTGCTTGAAAGTCTTGCCGCGAAAGCTGATCTGCCCCTGCTGCGGCTGATAGACCCCATTGATGCAGTTGAGCATGGAGCTCTTGCCCGCACCGTTGGGGCCGATGATGGAGCGGATCTCATGCTCGCGCACATCGAAGCTGATGTCGGTCAGCGCCTTCACGCCGCCAAAGCTCAACGAGATATTGCGCACCTCAAGGATGACATCACCGATCTTCTTGACCGCGGTGTTGTCGCCGGGAATGCTGATGTCGTTTGGGTCCATCGGGCTGCTGCTGCTCATCATCATCAGGCGGCGCTCTTCACGGCCGCGAAGGTCTGGGCATCATTGATGCGCAGATCGGCGGCCACCTTGCCGCTGCGTCCGTCCTCGAACTTGACGGCGGTTTCGATGTACTGCGAACTGCGGCCGGCATACAGTGCCTCGATCAGCACCGCGTACTTCTCGGCAATGGCGCCACGCCGCACCTTGCGGGTGCGAGTCAGCTCGCCGTCGTCGGCATCGAGCTCCTTGTGCAGGATCAGGTAGCGGCTGATCTGGCTGCCGGCCAGCAGCGCATCCTGGGCCAGGTCGGCATTGACCTGTTGCACGCAGTCGCGGATCAGCTCGTACACCTCGGGCTTTTGCGCCAGATCGGTGTAGCCGGCATAGGGCAGGTTGCGGCGCTCGGCCCAGTTGCCCACGGCGTCGAAGTCGATGTTGATGAAGGCGCAGACGCGGTCGCGGCCGTCGCCAAAGGCCACCGCCTCCTTGATGTGGGCAAAGAACTTGAGCTTGTTCTCCACATACTTGGGCGCAAACATGGCGCCATCAAAGGCCCCGCCCCGCAGCCGCCCCACGTCCTTGGCGCGGTCGATGATCTTCAGATGGCCATGGGCATCGATGAAGCCGGCGTCGCCGGTGTGGAACCAGCCCTCGGGCGTCAGCACCTCGGCCGTGGCCGCCTCGTTCTTGTAGTAGCCCTTGAGCAGGCCCGGCGACTTGACCAGGATCTCGCCGCTCTCGGCCAGCTTGATCTCGACCCCTTCGATGGGCACACCCACGGTGTCGGCGCGGGCCTCGTGATCGGGCTGCAGGCAGACAAAGACGGCGGTCTCGGTCGAGCCGTAGAGCTGCTTCAAATTGATGCCGATGCTGCGGTAGAAGCTGAACAGATCGGGGCCGATGGCCTCGCCCGCGGTGTAGGCCACGCGCACCCGCGAGAGGCCCAGGCTGTTGCGCAAAGGCCCGTAGATCAGCAGATCGCCTAACTGGTATTTCAGCTGGTCCAGCAGGCCGACCGGGCGGCCATCCATCAGCGCTGGGCCGACCCGCCGCGCCAGGGCCATGCAGCGGGCGAACAGCCAGCGCTTGGGTCTTGATGCGTCTTCCATGCGGATCATCACGCTGGTCAGCAGGCCCTCGAACACCCGCGGCGGCGCGAAGTAGTAGCTCGGGCCAATCTCCTTGAGATCGATGCTGACCGTGCTGGTCGATTCGGGGCAATTGACCACATAGCCGCAAGCCAGCCACTGGGCATAGCTGAAGATGTTCTGGCCGATCCAGGCCGGTGGCAGGTAGGCGAGCACCTCTTCCTCATGGCTGAGGCGGTCGAAACGCGCGCCGGCCTGGGCGCGGTCGATCAGGCTGGCATGGGTGTGGACCACGCCCTTGGGGTTGCCCGTGGTGCCCGAGGTGAAGAACATGGCCGCGACATCGTGGCTCAGCCCTTGCGCGACCTCGGCGGCAAAAAAGCCGGGGCGAGCCAGGGCATCGTGACGGCCGCGCTCGCAGAGCTCGTCGAGCGAGCGCAGGCCCATCTCCTGGTAGCTGCGCAGGCCGCGCGGGTCGTCAAACCAGATGTGGCGCAGTTGCGGGCAGTGCTCGCGCAGCTCCAGCATCTTGTCCACCTGCTCCTGGTCCTCGACCACGGCAAAGGCGACCTCGGCGTTGTTGATCGGGAAGACAAACTCGGCCGCCACCGCATCCTGGTACAGCGGCACGGGGATCGCCCCCAGCGACTGGGCTGCCAGCATGGCTGCCGACAGGCGCGGCCGGTTCTCCCCCACCACGATCAGATGCTGGCCCCGCTGCAGGCCGGCGAGCGCCAGCCCATGGGCCAGCTCGCGCACCAGCACGGCCAGCTGCGACCAGCTCAGGGTCTGCCAGATCCCGTATTCCTTTTCACGCAGAGCCGGCGCATCGGGGCGCTCGGCGGCATGGGCCAGCAAGAGGCGAGGAAATGTCGCATCCACGTGTTGTCTCCTGTGTCGTGCATGCAAGACCCGCAAGAAGCGGTGCTGCCGACATCTGTTGCCTGCATGGTAGGTCGTCACTTTGACGCTGTGTTGTCGTTGTAACGACAATTCAAGGGACTCCCCCGCCGGTACTTTCCCGGGGGTGGCCTGTAAGCGCTGCGTCATCTTGGGCGGTGGACACTGCCGTATGAATTCAGCGTCAGGGCCCCGTTCCGAGAGCGGCGTGCCTCATCCACCATCCAGCCCCAGCATCCCTTTGCGCCAGCGCGCCCGCCCGGCCACGGCGGCCGAGCTGGCCGCCATCCCCTGGCTGGATCTCTTGGACGAGGCGCAGCGCGAGCGCGCCGTGCAGCAGCTGCAAGTGGCCGAGGCCGATGTCGGCGAGCGCGTTTGCCGCATCGGCCGGCCGGCGACCTTCTGGTTCGGCGTGGTCGATGGCCTGCTCAAGATGAGCAATGACGACTCCAGCGGACAAGCCATCACCTTCACCGGCGTGCCGCCGGGCGGCTGGTTTGGCGAGGGCACCCTGCTCAAGCGCGAAAGCTACCGCTACAACATCCAGGCCCTGCGGCGCAGCGTGGTGGCCGGCCTGCCGATTGAGGCGTTTCATGAGCTGCTGGAGGGCAGCATCCCCTTCAACCGCTTCATGCTCAACCAGCTGAACGAACGCCTGGGCCAATTCATCGCCGCGCGCGAGATCGACCGCATCACCGACCCCGAGCTGCGCGTCGCCCGCAACCTCGCCGCCCTCTTCCACCCCCAGCTCTACCCCGGCGTGGGCAGCCTGTTGCGTATCACCCAGCAAGAGCTGGGCTACTTGGTCGGCCTGTCCCGCCAACGCGTCAACCTGGCCCTGCACACCTTGGCGGGCCATGGCCTGATCCGCATCGAGTACGGCGGCCTGCGGGTGCTCGATCTGCAGGGGCTGAGGCGATTTCCGGTGCTGGCTTGAGCCTGCCGGTTGCACCAGGGCGGCCGAACACGGCCGCCGCATGAGCTTCAGGCGCTGTAAGCGCCGAACGAGGATTCTGGGCTTAGCGCTTGCTCGGCCAGAGCCGCCGCTTGACGCCGGCTCTGCGCCAAATGAGCCCGATGCGCCGGCGTGGTTTCAAACAACAGGCTGGGGGCCTGCTTGGGCACATCGGCCAAAGCGCCTTTCAAGCGCATGCCCAGCCGCTCCAGGGTGCGGCGGGTGGGCAGATCGGTGGGGCGAACCAGGGCCAAAACCGAAGGTGCGTGCAGTTCCTGAAAAGCCTGCTGCAAGGCCAGTTCACCGACCTCGGTGGCATAGCCCAAGCCCCAGGACTGCGGATGAAGCCAGAGCTTCAGGCACAAGCTTTGCCGGCCATCGACCGCCTGCCACATCAGGCCGCCAAAGCCCAGCAGATCCTTGCCCTCATCACCGCCGAGACTCATGGCCCAGCAACCATAACCCCAGCGCTGCCAGTGCAGCTGCCAGGACTGCAGCAACTCCAAGCTGGCCTCACGTGAGGTGGGCTGCGGCCGTGTCCGCTGCGTCAGCGGGTCGGACTGGATGCGATGCAGAGCCTCCAGATCACTCGCCACGGGGGCTCGCAACAACAGCCGCCCGCTCGCCATGGGACCCCAAGCCTCGCTCAATGCCATGAATGCCTGCCCTTCAACGGTGAAATACCAGTGAAAACCCTAGGCCATACCTTAACGGCAATGCAGGGGATGCGAACACCCCCCGATCACAGGGGCGCGCTATCCGCACAAATCGGCGTAGCGACACCACAAAGCAAGCACGCCCCGCGGCAAAGCTTGCGCACGGGGCGTGTCCTCATGCAGGGCCTCGATTCGCGGCGAAGGCCCTGCCAAGCTTGATCAGAAGCGGTACTTCACGCCTGCGGTCCAGGTGTTCATGTGCTCACCGTAGGTGCTGGCAACCGGCGCCTTGTTGTAGCGGGTCAGTTCGGTGCGCAGGGACCAGTTCTTGTCCAAGGCGTACTCGGCACCCAGGCCGAGCTTGAAGCCGACGCCATGAGCGTTCTGGCCGTCGATGCCGCTGAACTTGCGGTCGAGATGGCTGGCACCCAGACGGCCGTAGACGGCGAACTTGTCGCTCACGGGCAAGCGGCCGATGGCGTCCAGGGAGTAAGCCGTGGTCTTGCTTTCGGTGCTGCCGATGCCGTGGGTGCCCAGGCGTTGCACGCTCAGCTCGGTGGCGAAGTGCTTGTTGAACTGGTAGCCACCGCTGATGCCGTAGATGGTGCCGCGCTTGTCGGTGGCGACCGCCGGGCTGGTGGGGCTGCTCAGGTTGTTGCGGGACTGACCCAGGTCACCACTGAGGTAGAAGCCCGAATCACCGGACGATGCGGCACGTGCGGCGCCGCTGGCCGCGCCCAGTGCGAGGGCCAAAGCCGAGATGGAAGCCAGGGCGATCTTGGAGTTCTTGTTCTTGGTCATGGTGGGTTCCTTTCCTTCGCGGCCGCCGAGGCGGGCCGCATCACAGGGTTTCAACACTCGCGGCAAGTCGGGGGCAGAGGCCTCAGGGCTTGCTGTCTTGCTGCGATGAATTCATTGTGTCGAAGGGGGCCCGCCAGGTCAGTGCACGCTCGGTGTGTGCTCTGTGACGGTCTGTGACGGCTGGAAAAAAGAACCCGGTTGCCGAGCCGGGCCGAAGTCGGCTCCTTAGCTCAGAACAGCTCCATATCGCTGAGCTGGGTCACTTCCTGCATCTGGCCGGCAGAGACCAGATCAGCATGGTTGTGCACCTGGTTGCGACCGTTGTCCTTGGCGTGATAGACGGCCTTGTCGGCGCGCTCGAAGGCCGCCGCGGGCGAGTCGCCAACGCGGACCTGGGTGAAGCCGATGCTGACCGTGATCCGCCCCACCTGTGGGAAGGCGTAGTGCTCGGTGTTGTGACGCAGGCGCTCGAAGGCCTGGGCTGCGTCCAGCCCCACATCGCAGCGCATCAGCACCACGAACTCTTCGCCACCGAAGCGGTAGAGCAGGTCGTGAAAGCGGAAGCTGCTGCGCATCAAACGCGACAGCAGCAGCAGGACCTCGTCCCCGATCAAGTGACCGAAGCGGTCGTTGACCGATTTGAAATGGTCGATGTCGATCACGCCGAGGAAGTACTGCGGCTGGCCGTGCTCATGACGCCGCTCGCCCTCGCCTTCGTCATGCGACATCACGCCCGAGGAGACGTTGGCCGCCAGCTCGCCCAGGGCCTTGAGAAAGCTCTCCTCGAAGGTCTTGCGGTTGAGCAAGCCCGTCAAGGTGTCGCGTTCGCTGTAGTCCAGCAGGCCCTGGAAATTGTGATAAATCCGCAGCACGCTGCTGACCATGCGCTGCGACTTGCTCTTGAGGCGGCTCAAGGAATGGACCTCCACCACGCCCACCACCTCACGCTCGGTGGCGATGGGGAAGAGGTTGATCCACAGCCCGGGGGCCGGGTTGGCGGCCCCTTCCGCTTCAACAGCCTCCAGCGCAGGCGCCAGCTGCCACTGCAGCACAGTGCGGCTGCGCATGCATTCCAGGCGCTCGGGGAAGTCTTGCGCAAGCGGCAGACGTTCGGGCTCCATCCAGAGCGGGTCGGCAGTGGCCACGACGTCGTCGGCGCACAGCCGGGCGCGCGTCAGCCAGCGTTCATGACCGGCCTCGCCGATGCAGCGGTAGATCGCCACCGAGCTCGGTTCCAGCAAATCGCGCAGGGCCGACACCAGGGTGACGTCCATGACATCGCGATCGCGGAACCCGGTCAACTCGGCGAGATGATCAACGACTTCAGACATGAAGGCTACGGTCAAAAAAGAATGGCCCCGAATCGGGGCCGGAGGGCCGGTGAACGCCGGCCCAAAATTCGGCTTGCAAGCTGCGGTCGCAGCAGCAGCAGAAGACGAGGGCTGCCTGCCAGGCCACCCTCGCCTGCCGCCCCTTCAAGGCAGCAAGGCCGCTGCCTCTGTCTTGCTGTGCGCTTGCGCCGCAGTGTAGCGAGCAATCAGCTCCAGCAAGTGCGCTTCGTCATAGGGCTTGCCCAGGTAATGATCGGCGCCCAGCTGCTCGGCATAGTCGCGGTGCTTCTGCGCGATCCGCGAGGTGATCATCACCACCGGCAGCGCACGCAGGCGGGCATCGCCACGGATGTTGCGCAGCAGGTCGAAACCGTCCATGCGCGGCATCTCGATGTCGGACAGCACCAGGGCCGGCAACTCGTCGCCACCCAAGGCCTCCATCGCATCGAGGCCATCCTTGGCCAGCTGCACGCGGTAGCCTTCGCGCTCCAGCAGGCGCTGGGTGACGCGACGCACGGTCAGCGAATCGTCAACCACCAGCACCAGCGGCGGCAGATCCTCGGCCGGCTCGGCCACCGCTTGCAGCGGCACCATGCCGGTCGCTTCGGCCAGCTCGGCGGCCTCGCGGGCCTCAACCAGGCGCTGCTGTGCTTGCTCACCGTACCAGGCCGCCAGGGCCACCGGGTTGTAGATCAGCGCCACATCACCCGAAGCCAGCAGGCTCACACCTGCCAGGCCCGGTACGCGGCTCAGCTGTGCGCCGATGTTCTTGACCACCACTTCCTGGTTGCCCAGCACTTCATCCACGTGCAGGGCCAGGCGCTGCTGCGCGCTGCGCATCAGCACCACCGGCAGGTAACGGCCCTGACCATGGCCCCGGCCCGGCTGGCCCAGCAGGCCGCCCAGCCAGTAGAACGGCAGGGTCTCACCGCCATGGTTCAGTGTGCCGTTGGCGTAGGCAGCCTCGACCTGATCCTGAGGCACGCGTTGCAGAGAATCCATCAAGCTGGCGGGCACCGCCACCACCTGGTCGCCACTGCGCAGCAGCACGACCTGGGTCAGCGCCGTGGTCAGCGGCAGGCGCAGCGCAAAGCGCGTGCCCTGGCCCGGGGTTGATTCGGTCGTGATCGAACCACCCAGGGTGCTGACTTCGGCTCGCACCACATCCATGCCCACACCGCGGCCACTCAGCTCGGTCACCTGGGTGGCCGTGGAGAAACCGGAGGTGAAGATCAACTGCATCAGCGCCGCATCAGTGAGCGACTCGCCGGCCTGGATCAGGCCCATTTGCTCGCCACGTTCGCGGATGCGTTTCAGGTCCAGGCCGGCACCGTCATCGCTGAAGCTGAGCAGGATTTCATTGCCCTCCTGGCGCAGCTCGAGGCGCACCGTGCCTTGCGCGGGCTTGCCCAGGGCCTGGCGCTGCTCGGGCGCCTCGATGCCGTGGCTGATGCTGTTGCGCAGCAGATGCTCAAACGGCCCCGCCATGCGCTCCAGCACGCTGCGGTCCAGCTCGGTCTGGCCGCCGATGATCTCCAGCTGGGCTTGCCGGCCGGCATCGCGCGAGGCCTGGCGCACCACGCGGTGCATGCGCTCACCCAGGCTGTCGAACTCGACCAGTCGCGTGCGCAGCAAATCGTCCTGCAACTCACGCGTCAGCCGCGATTGCGCCGCCAGCTCGTCTTCACCCAGCTGCACATTGCGCTGCAAGGCGCGCTGCACGGTGGCCACGTCGCCGACCGATTCGGTCAGCATCTTGGTCAGCTCCTGGAAGCGGGTGTAGCGGTCGAACTCCAGCGGGTCGAAATCGCGGCCGGCCTTTTGATGCAGTTCCTGCTGCGTGCCCATCTGGGCTTCGGCCTGCAGCTCCAGCTCGCGCAACTGGGTGCGCAGGCGAGACAAGTTGTCGTCCAGATCGAGCAGCGAGCCCTTCATCTGCGCCAGCTCGGACTCCAGGCGCGCACGCCGGATGCTGACCTCGCCGGCCTGGGCCGTCATGCGCTCCAGCAGGCTTCCGCGCACGCGCACCATGGCCTGCGGGCCCGCGCCCGGCAGCTCGATGGTGATGTCGTCCGGGCTGGCCTGGCGCTCGCTGAAACGCGACCAGTCGATGCGGCGCGGCGCCACCGGCTCGGGGACCGGTTCCGGCAGGGGTTCAAGCGAGGCTTCGCTCTCCGCCGCAAGAGGTTCGACTTCCAGGTCCGGAGTGGGCGTCTCGCTCGCATCGGGCAAGTCGATGTCCACCTCGGCGGCGGGCGCGGCCGCTGTCGCTTGCACCTCCACCACCTCGGTGGCGGTGAAGGGATCGAGATCGGGCACTTGCTCGCGGGCCAGCAAACGGTCTAGACCGGCTTCCAGCGCATCGCCACCATCCTGCAAGGCCTGCAAGGTGGCGCTGTCCGGCGGGTCCATGGCCAGCGCCGCCTCGACGGCCGACTCCAGCTCGTGGGCCTGCTCGCCCAGGCGCATCGCGCCGGTCAGGCGGGCGCCACCCTTGAAGGTGTGCAGGGCGCGCATGCAGGCGTCGGCTGCACTGCGGTCTTGCGGACGGGCCAGCCAGTCGCGCAAGGCGGCATGCAGCTGCGGCAGCAGCTCGCGGGCTTCTTCTTCGAAGATGGGCAGCAAGACGGGGTCGATCTCGTCGGGCAAGCCCGGCTCCACCTCGTCCTGATCGGCCGTGGGCGTGGGCTCGACCGGTGCAGGCGCGGCCGCCTGGAAGGCCGGCAGATGCAGGTCCAGGGTGTCGTCGGCCACAGTCGGGGTCGGGCCTTCGGGCTCGCCCAGATCGTCCAGCTCATCGAAGCTGCCCAGATGGCTGCTGTCCACCTCGGGCTCGTACGCATGCAGGCGCTCGACCAGCGAGGAATCCACGCTGCGCAAGAAACCGGCCGCGAACTGATGCAGCAACTGGCGAATGTCCTCGGCCGCACGCTCGAAGAGCTGGCCTTCGGCCTCGCTGAAGCGCTGTGCACGCTGGGCCCGGCCCAGCGCATGCTCCAGGGCACGGGCCAGGGTCGACAGGTCCTCATAACCCACCGTGGCGGAGTTGCCGGCCAGGGCATGGGCCAGCGACTCACACTGCGGTGGCACCGGCGGAGTCAACTCCATGGCCCACTCGGCCAGGGTGGTGGCCAGGCGGCGCGAAAGTTCGTCGGCCTCGTTCAGGAAGATGTTGAACAGCGTGATGCTGATGCGCAGCGGGCCAATGACCTTGACGCCCTCATCGGCGCCCTCATCGGCGCTCTCATCGCTGCCCACGTCTTGCCCCTGCCCACCCTCGTCTGCTTCGGCCGAGGCCTGCGCCGCAGCGGCCGACTCGGCCTGCGGACGCTCTTGCGAGCTGACCAGGCTGAGGTGAGGCACCAGGGAAATCACGGGCGCCAGCGGCAACTCGGCGGCTTCGATGGCGTCGGGCGAAGATGCACCGGCCGCGTCCGCGGCCTCCAGGGCGTGGGCAGCGTCAGCGGGTGACTCAAGAACCTGAACCTCGTCTACCGGGTCTGCAGCCACCTCGAGCACCTGCTCGACGGTGGACTCCTCACCCTGCGGTGTTTCGTCGGGCGCCGCGGCCAGGCTCAATGCCTCGTCGAGGGCACCATCGCTGACACCGTAGAGATTCAGCGTCAGCTCGGCTGCCGCGTCGGCATCCACGCCGGCTTCCAGGTCGGTTTCAGCAGCGGTCTCCGGCGCCGGCGCATCGGCCTCGGCGTTCATTTCCGCTGCGGTTTCCACCAGCTCGCCGAGCTCCAGATCGAGCTCGAACTCGGGCAGTTCGAAGTCGGCCGCCGGCGGTGCGGCTTCGGCCACTGGCGCATCCTGCGGCAGGTCCAGCACAAAGGGCTGATCCAGCGCCAGGGTCTCAAAACTGCCACCTTCGGGCAGCGCGTGAACGTCCTGCGCGGGCGCACTCGCGTCTGCCTCGCGCGGCGCCATGTCCATCAACTCGGTGGCGGTAGCGGGCTCGGCTTCATCCGCCTGCGCCAGATCGAGCAACTCGGTCAGCACGGGCGGTTGCGCAGCATCGGGCTCAGGGGCTGCGCTCGCGACCGCGGCTGACGCGGCGTCTGCGACGCCCATGTCCAGCGGCGCAGTCGCCACCCAATCGGTCAACTCGGGCAGTTCCGGCATCAGCTGGGTGGACAACTGGGTCGACAGCTCGGTGTCGGCGCCCGCATCAGACGCTTCTTCCAGAAGCGGAAGCTCGGGCGCCTCGGCCTTGGCGGCCTCGGCAGGCTCTGCCAGCAGCGGCAGATCCAGCTCCAGTTCCAGATCCAACCCGGGCTCCTCGGTCAGCAGCGGCGGCTCGACCGAAACCGCCGGCAGCGGCGGCTCGACGGGCGCAGGCTCCAGCGAGCCGGCAAGCTCGGCCAAGGCTTGCAGCTCCTCGCTGACGCTCACGGCCGGCAAGGACGCGTCTTCGGGCAGGTTCAGCTCTGGCAAGTCCAGTTCCGGCGCGACCGCCTCCAGCGCTTGCGGGCTCTCGACACCCGGCACAGACCGCTCGTCCGGGTTCAGTTCATCCAATGCCGCATCGCTGAGCGGCGGCAGATCTTCGACCGGCAGGAACAGCTCCTGGGCCGGAACTTCGATCGCCGGCTCGGGCGGCATTTCGGCCTCCGGCAACTGGCGGCCCGGCCAATCCAGGGCCAGAGCTTCGCCCTGCAGACGCAGCGCGTCGGCGCTGCGGCGCAGCGGGTCGGGCAGGAAGGCGCCGCTCTGGCGGCCAGCGATCTGCTCGCACCACTGACCCAGATAGTCCAGAGCCTCGGCGCTGAAGGCCAGCAATGGCGCATCGGCCTGCGGCGTGACATCGGCCAGGCGTGCGTTGAACAGCTGCTCGCAGGCCCAGGCACCCTCGCCGTAGGCATCGAAGCCCACCATGCGCGAACTGCCCTTGAGGGTATGGAAGGCTCGGCGCAGCGTGGTCAGCTGCTCGCGGTCGCTGCCATCGTCGTGCAAGGCGGCCAGCGCCTGGCGCGCATGGGCCAGGACCTCGGTGGCCTCTTCCAGGAAGATCTCCTGCATCTCCGGGTCTTGCGCAAAGGCGGCAGGTGCAGGTGTAGGTGCGGCAACAGCGGCTGCCGCGGCCGGAGTCTCCACCGCATCGGCGGCCACCGTATCGGCACCATCGAGATGCAAGGCCGGCAGACCCAGATCGCCGACAGCTTCCAGCGGCGCAGGATGGGTCGGCGGGGCGGCCTTGGGGCTGCTGTCCAGATCCAGCTGGATCAGGCCATCGAAAGGCGCCGGTGCCGAGACTGCCATGGGTGGCAGCGGGCTGGCATCGGCACGCCGCCCCATGACCGGGTTCAGACGACCCGCGGCCTCGTCAAAGACAAACATGCGCTTGGCCAGCTGAGGCTGGACGCTGAGCATGTCGATCAAGAAACCCAGGGCACCCAGATTGTTGGCCAGGCGCTCGAAGAGCTCGCGCGGACCCCCACGCTCGGTGTCAACCTCGGTGTTGGCCAGCTCATCGACTTCATCGCGCATGCGCACGCAGGCCTGCGCAGCCTGATCGAGGCCCAGCACGGTCAGCACGCCGCGCATGGCGGAGAGCTGGGCCGGCACGGGGATCAGCTTGGCGCGCTGGCTGGGGTCGCGGAAATACTCATCGGCCTGGCGCTCGACTTCCGACAGGCTGGCGCGCAGCTCATGCACCACGCTGCCCAGGGTCTGGCGGTCCGAGACGCGGCGGTACAGGTCCTCCATCCAGGCATCCAGCGGCTGCGGCGCGTCACCATGGGCGACCGCGTCGATGCGCTGGGCCAGGGCGCGCACGCGCTCGGCCTGTTCGGGCTGGTCGAAGGCGGCGTCATCCAGCGCCGCTTCGACATACAACATGCTGGTGGCCACTTCCATGGCCAGCGCGGGGCTGGGTGGCTGGCCCGAGCGCAGGGTGGCAACCACCGCGCGCTGCAGGGTCTGGCCCAGCACCTCGCCACTGGGGAAGAGGCGCTGCAAGGACTCGGCCACGGCCGCGAACTGCTCGTCCAGGCCGGCCAGGCGATGGCTGTCGCCCTCGGCCGCGCTGCCCCAGGAGTCCTTGGCCACGCCGACCCGACGGCGCGCCTGCGCCACCCAGGCCGGGTCGATATGACCCAAGGTCTGGTCTTCGTAATCGCCGCGGAAATCGGCGTTCAAGCCAAAGGCATGGCGCACCGCGCTGAGGCGGGGCGCGGCGCGTTCGCTGGCGGGATCGCGCGCCTGGGCACAGAAAAACAAGAGGTCTTGCGCCAGTCGCTCCTGCACCGCCGGGTCGACCTGGCGACCGAGCTTGAGCTGGGACAGCAGGCGCGAGCCCAGGCGCTTGACGAAGGCATCGCCGTCGAGCAGGCCCAGGGCTTGCGCCTGGAACTGAGCGGCGGCCAGCTGCCAGAGGGTGCGCCCATGGGTGTCGATCAGGCCCGCAGCGAGACCGGCGCACAGATCGCTCAGGCGGCCGGCAAAGGCCGGGCTGGGCGTGCGCATGTGCTTGAGCAAGGCCGCTTCGAAGGGCGCGCGGCCCTGCTCGGGAGCCAGGGCCGCGCAGCCGGGCTCGGCCGGCACCTCGCACCAGCGCCACTCGTACTGCCAGAGGTCGGCCGGGTGCACGCGCTCGGCGTCGTTGAAGGTCTGCAGCTCGCGGTAGGCGGGGAACAGGCTCAGGGTCGAGGCCTTGTTGCCGGCCAGCAGGCGGGCGATATAGCTGAGCAGGGCGAAATTGGCGCGCTCGATGGTCTCGACCCGGAAAGGATCGACCAGATCGGTGCGATCGGCCAGGCGCAGCACCGCCTGCTCGGCGGCGCGCAGCACGGTGGCACCGGCCGGCAGGCCGACCAGGGACAGCACGCCCGCCACCTGGTGCAGCTCGGCGGCGGCCGCCTGCAGCGACTTGGAGCTGGAGGGAACCTCGGCGCCCAGCACGCTGAACTTGCTGTCGCCATCGCGCAGCATGCGCCGCAGCGCCTTGTGAACCGATTCAAGGGAACGGCGCAACTCCTCCTGCACCCACGCCAAAGGGCTGAGGTCGGGAGGGAACTCGGACTCGCGGAACTGATCCATGCCGGGCTCCGCCTCTTAGGCGACCTTGAACCGAGCCACCGATTGCTTCAAAGCCTCGGCCGAACGGGACAGCTCGTGCACCATCTGTGCGGTCGAGCGCGTGCCTTCGCTGGTCTGTTCGGTCACGGCAAAAATGTGCTGGATGTTGGAAGCCACTTCATTGGCCGAGGCCGCTTCGCTGAGCGCCTGGCTGGAAATCTGCGCGATCAATTCGTCCAGGCGACGTGACACGGCGTCGATCTCTTCCAGGGCCTTGCCGGCCGCGTCGGACAGACGCGTACCCTGCACCACCCCGAGGGTCGAGCGCTCCATGGCGGCCACGGCGTCGTGCGTGTCGGTCTGAATGGTCTTGACCAGGGCAGCAATCCGGCGGGTGGCGTCGCCCGAGCGTTCCGCCAGGCGCTGCACTTCTTCCGCCACCACCGAAAAGCCGCGACCAGCTTCACCGGCCGAGGCGGCCTGGATGGCCGCATTCAGCGCCAGCACGTTGGTTTGTTCGGTAATGTCGGAGATCAGCTCGGTGATCTCGCCGATTTCCTGCGAGGACTCGCCCAGACGCTTGATGCGCTTGGAGGTTTCCTGGATGTGGTCGCGGATGGCGTTCATACCGCTGATGTTGTTCTGCATGGCCTGCAGACCCGACTCGGCCGCTTGACGCGACTGACGCGCCACTTCAGCGGTGGACTGGGCGGCGTTGGACACCTCGTTGATGCGCTCGGCCATCTGCAGCACGGCCTCACCGGTGGAACGGATCTCGTGCAGCTGTTCCTTGGAGGCGGCCAGCAGATCGGTCGAGGTCTGGTCAACCTGGCCGGTGGTGTCCGTCACCCGGGCGGCCGTGGCCTGCACCTGGCCGACCAGATTGCGCAGCTCTTCCACGGTGTAGTTCACCGAGTCGGCGATGGCGCCGGTGATGTCCTCGGTCACGGTCGCTTGCTGGGTCAGGTCACCTTCAGCGACCGATTGCAGCTCGTTCATCAAACGCAAAATTGCGGCCTGGTTGGCGTCGTTGACGCGCTTGGCTTCACGCTCCTGCGCCTTCGCCTCGCTCTCTTGGGCTTCGGCCAGCAGGGCCCGTTGCTTCTGATCCGCCACGTAGAGGCGCAGGAAGCCGAGCGAACCTGCCACCAGCGCGCCCAGCGAGGCAATCATCAACAGGGCCAGCCACCAGCTCACGCCGCCGGCAGATTCCAACTCGAGGGCCAGGTCTTCCAGGCCCTTGCGCAGCGCCTCGCTGTCGCCCAGGATGCTCTTCTGGGCTTCACGCGAAGCCACCAGGCCTTGCAGATTGTCCAGAATGGCCTTAGCCTGGGTGCGGGTCTGTTCGTACTGCTTGAGCAAGGCGACCAGACGTTCGCGCAGCTGCGGGTCCTTGGCGCTGCTCAGGCGCAGCTCCGAGTTGCCGTTCAGCAGGGCCTCGGCGATCAGCTTGAAGGAGTTCAAGTCCTTGCCCAGCAGGAACACGGCCTCGGGGCTCACGCCTTCCTGCGTCAGGAATTCGTTGGCGCTCTTGCCGATCCGCTGGGTCAGCATCACCAGCTGACCGGCGGCCGAGATTTCAGCGGCCGAACCGTTGCGTTGCAGCGATTCCGAGGCCACGGCCTCGGCGCTTTCCAGCAGATCACTGGATTGGCGGTTGATGGCGCGCAGGGCCTGGCCGACCTCGGTCAGCACCTTTTCCTGCGCCTGCACCACCTGGGCGTTCTTTTCAGCCCGCTCCACCAGAGGCTGAACGATATCCAGCACCGGCTGCACGCTGCCGGGGGCTGCGGCCAGCGGGCCGTCACCGGTACGCAAATTGCCGATCACGCCGACCAGCACGCTGCCGCTCTCACGCAGTTCCGCAAACGCGCCCTGATTGCCCACCAGGGCGGTGGACACCGATTTGGCCATGCGCTGCGAGTGCATCAAGGCCTGACCGGCCGCACGCACCTGGGCCGAGCTGCGGCTGCCGCCGACCAGGCTCAGGCTGACGGTGACCGCGGTGCCCAGCAGGCCGGCCGCCACCAGGGCGGTCAGCAGGGTCTGGCGGCGGTTCTCGGCGCTCTTGGCCGGCTGCGGCTGTTCGGTCAGCGGGCCGTCGAGGGCGGCGCTGGTGGTGGCAAAGGTGCTGGTGCCGACCGCAGTTTCATCGAACTGCGTGGCGCCTTGCTGCTCGGTCGGCAGGGCCTCGGAGATGATGGAGGAGTTCGACAGCTGGCCTGGGCCGGTGTGCGACTGCGTGGACACCAGCACCGCACCGGAGGGCACGGAGTCCGCGGCCGCGTGCTCGTTCTGGCCTTCGGTTTCGTTCTTGCCCAGGTTTTTGATCTTGTCCAGGAAGCTCATCTCACCCTCGTGAATACGTTTGGAAGCCGATCCCACATGGATCGGCGTTGGCCGTGCCGCTGACTCTTGAGCCTAGCTCAAGGCGGGCTGTTTGCTTATCAGATCAAACCACGACTCGCAGGAACTGGTCGTGCTTGGACAGTGCCTCAAGATCGAGCACCTGCCAGCTGCGTCCCTCAGCGTCGAGCAGGCGCGGTCCGGCGAAACGCGGGCGTGCCCCGCCCTCCTCGGCCTGCGCCGGATCGGGGCTCAGCTGCTCATCGCCGCGCAGGCCCAGCAGGCGATCCACCAAGAGCGCGCAGTTCAGATTGAGCTCGGCATTGAGCGAGACCAGGCGAACCTGAGCCACATCCTGACGCGCTTCACTGCGCTGAGCACCGGATTCACGCAGGCCCAGGAACACCGCCAGATCGACGACGGTGAACAGGCCTCCGCGCAGATTGGCCACGCCCGCCAGCCAGGGCTGGGCATAGGGCAAGGGCCGCATCGGCACCGGCGTGAAGATTTCGGCCGCCTGGCGCAGCGAGAGCAGCAGGCCGACGCCTGCACATTCGACCGCCAGCCAGCTGGCCGCCTGGGTCTCTTGATCGCGCGCCGCCTGCATGCGCTGCGCGAGGCGGGTCTGCAGATCGCGCAGGGCTTGCTTGTTGTTGCTACTCATGTCAGCGCCCTCGGGGCTCAGCCCAGGGCCTTGATCTTGGCCAGCAACTCCTCGGCCTTGACCGGCTTGACCACATAGTCACGCGCGCCCTGGCGCATGCCCCAGACCTTGTCGGTCTCCTGGTTCTTGCTGGTGCACATGATCACCGGCACGGCAGCAAAGCGCTCGTCGCGGGTGATGCTGCGGGTCAGCTGGAAGCCGTTCTGGCCGGGCATGACCACGTCCATCAGGATCAGGTCGGGCACTTCCTCGGCCAGGCGCTTCATCGCCTCTTCGCCGTTCTCGGCGGTGCGCACCAGATAACCGCGCTTGACCAGCATCTCGCTGAGCACATGCAACTCGGTCTTGGAATCATCGACCAGCAGGATTTTTTGTATCGGCATTTGGAATCCTCACGTCGCCGCGGCGGCAGCTTTTGCGCCTCGGCAACTCAACCGACGGACTTGTCGGCACACACAAGCTTGGACAACGGCAACAACAACGGTAACTACATCTACGTCCAGGTCCTTCAGGCCGCGCCCGTCAGACCCACACAAGCTCAGGCCGCGCGTCGATGGGACAGCACAGCCTGCAACAACTGATCTTTGGTGAAAGGCTTGGTCAGGTAGTCTTGAGAGCCGACCATGCGCCCGCGCGCCTTGTCGAAGAGACCATCCTTGGACGACAGCATGATGACGGGCACCGCCGCGAACTGCGGATTGCGCTTGATGATGGCGCAGGTCTGGTAGCCGTCGAGGCGTGGCATCAGGATGTCGCAGAACACCAGATCCGGCTGGTAGTCGCTCAACTTGGCCAAGGCATCGAAGCCATCCTCGGCCAGCACGACTTCGTGCCCACCTTGCTTGAGGAAGATCTCCGCGCTGCGCCGGATGGTGTTGCTGTCGTCGATGACCAGCACTTTCGCGGCGCCGGCTGCGGCAGCTTGAAAGCCTTCAGGTACTTGTACGTTCAAGCCTTATCTCCTCACAGCGATGCCCGCAGGGCGGCTGCGCCACGGGCACGAGCAAACAGGTGGGAATGCGCTGCCTTGAGGCAGCGTCAGATGCGAACCATTTCGAAGTCTTCTTTGCGGGCGCCACACTCAGGGCAGGTCCAGTTCATATCGACATCGGCCCACAGCGTACCCGGTGCAATACCGTGCTCGGGATCCCCTGTGGTTTCGTCGTAGATCCAACCACAGATCAGGCACATCCAGGTACTAGCTTCGCTCACGATGGGTATAGGTTTGCTATCTACAATGCGAAGATTGTAGCCACGCCAACTGGGGCCGCCGGAGCGCTCCCGTCGGCAAGGACGCAACATCAGGATTCCCCTTGTCCCGCCCGTCACGAAAGCAGGCTAACGAATTCGTGACCAAGTCCTCAAAGACTGACCTGAGACCCAAGAAAGAGCTTGTCCAGCCCCTCGCCGCCTGCGGCCCGCCATTTGCATTTGCTTGCAATTTCTGTCCTCTGAACCCGCGCCGCACACCATGAATCACAAGACCGACACCCCCAGCGCCGCCGATCCGACGGCGCCCGCCGACGAGCAGGAGCCGCAAGCCCCGGCCTGCGTCTTGAGCTTCAATGCCAGCGACGCCAGTGGCGCCGGTGGCCTGGCCGGCGACATCGCAACCATCGCCGCCATGGGCGCGCACTGCCTGCCGGTGGTCAGCGCCATCGTGCTGCGCGACACGGCCGAGGTGTTCGAGCACCACACCCTGGACCCCGACACCATCGCCGAGCAGGCCCGCCTGATTCTGGAAGATGTGCAGATCAGCGCCTGGAAGGTCGGCTTTCTGGGCAGCGCCGAGGGCGTGAGCGCCGTGGCCGAGGTGCTGTCGGACTACCCCGACGTGCCCCTGGTCGCCTACCTGCCCAATGTGTCCTGGCTCGACGAAGAGCAGCAGGCCAGCTATCTGGATGCCTTCCGCGAGCTGGTGCTGCCGCAGACCCATGTGCTGGTCGGCAACCACAAGACCTTGAGCGACTTCCTGCTGCCCGACTGGGACGCCGATCGCCCGGCCTCACCGCGCGAGCTGGCCGTGGCCGCCGGCCAGCATGGCACGGCCCATGTGCTGGTCACCGGCATCCAGCTGCCCAATCAGTTTGTCGACAATGTGCTGGCCACGCCGGCCGGCCCGGTGACGGGCGAGAAGTTCGAGCGCTTCGAAGTCAACTTCGTCGGCGCCGGCGACACGCTCTCGGCCGGCCTGGCCGCCCTGCTCTCGGTCGGCGCCGAAATCCACTCGGCCGTCGGCGAGGCCCTGTCCTTTCTGGACCAGGCCCTGGACGGCGGTTTCCGCCCCGGCATGGGCAATGTCGTTCCCGACCGCTTCTTCTGGGCCCTGCCGCCCAGCGAAGAGGAAGAAGCCGCCATGGCCGCCGAAGCTGCCGGCCATGCCAGCACCCCCACCCTGACCCTGGACGAGCCCGCACCGGGCCGTCCGCCGCGCCGCATGCACTGAAACCCGTGCCTGCTGGCACCGAAGCCCATGGCCCCGATCGGGGCCGTCTTTTCGTTCGCCGAGCCTCATCAAGATGTCCAAGAACCAAGCTTTGTTCGAACGCGCCCAGCGCGTGATCCCCGGTGGCGTGAACTCGCCGGTGCGCGCATTCCGCGCGGTCGGCGGCACGCCGCGCTTCATCACCCGTGGCGATGGCGCCTACATCTTCGATGCCGAAGGCCAGCGCTACATCGACTACATCGGCTCCTGGGGCCCGATGATCCTCGGCCACGGCCACCCGGCCGTGCTGGAAGCGGTCACCAAGGCCGCACAAGAGGGCTTCTCCTTTGGCGCGCCGACCGAGCGTGAGATCGAGCTGGCCGAAGAGATCCTGAAGCTGGTGCCCAGCATGGAGCAGGTGCGCCTGGTGTCCTCGGGCACCGAGGCGACCATGAGCGCCATCCGCCTGGCGCGCGGTGCCACCGGCCGCAGCAAGTTCATCAAGTTCGAAGGCTGCTACCACGGCCACACCGACGCGCTGCTGGTCAAGGCAGGGTCAGGTCTTGCCACCTTCGGCCACCCGACCAGCGCCGGCGTGCCGGCCGAGGTGGCCCAGCACACCCTGGTGCTGGAGTTCAACCACCTGGCCCAGCTGGAAGAAGCCTTCGCCCTGCACGGCAAGGAGCTGGCCTGCGTGATCATCGAGCCGATCGCCGGCAATATGAATTTCGTGCGCACCCAGACGGCGTACATGAAGCGCCTGCGCGAGCTCTGCACCGAACACGGCGCCCTGCTGGTGATGGACGAGGTGATGACCGGCTTCCGCGTCGGTCTGCACAGCGCCCAAGGCCATTACGCCAGCCTGATCCCCGGCTTCAAGCCCGACATCAGCGTCTTTGGCAAGGTCATCGGCGGCGGCATGCCCCTGGCCGCCTTCGGCGCCAGCCGCGACATCATGAAACACCTGGCCCCGCTGGGCGGCGTCTACCAGGCCGGCACCCTGAGCGGCAACCCGGTGGCCACCGCTTGCGGCCTGGCCACGCTGCGCGAGATCCAGAAGCCCGGTTTCTTCGAAGACCTGTCGGCCAAGACGCGTCGCCTGGTCGATGGCTTGGCAGCGGTCGCCAAAGACAACGGCGTGCCCTTCAGCGTCGATTGCCAAGGCGGCATGTTCGGCTTCTTCCTGATGGACCAGCTGCCGCAGGAATACCAGACCGTGATGACGACCGACAAGGAGCGCTTCAACCGCTTCTTCCACGCCATGCTGGACGCCGGCGTCTATCTGGCCCCGGCGCTGTACGAAGCCGGCTTTGTCTCCGCCGCCCACAGCGAGGCCGACATCCAGGCCACGCTGGACGCCGCTCGCCAAGCCCTGCGCTGATCTCAGCGCCCCCTGTCATGCCGCACACCGGCCGCCGCTTCACCGCGGCCATCTTTGATATGGATGGCCTGCTGCTCGATTCCGAGCGGCCCATCCGTGACGCCTGGCTGCGCCAGAGTGCGGCTGCGGGTACACCGCTCAGCGAAGTCGACTATCTGAAGACCGTCGGCATCAACCGCCGCGACAGCCTGCGGGTGCTGAGCGATCTGCTGGGCTCGCACGCCATCGCCGAGGCCATGTACGAGGCGGTGGACCGCGAGGTCGAGGCGCAGTTCCAGGGCCAGGGCTTTGCCTTGCGCCCTGGTGCGCTGGGGCTGCTGCAGGCGCTGCAAGCGCGCCGCGTGCCCTGCGCGGTGGCCTCCTCCACCCGCCATGCCGAGGTGCTGCGGCGCCTGGGCCTGGCCGGTTTGCTGGGCTTTTTCGGCCCCATCCACGGCGGCGACCAGGTCGCACGCGGCAAGCCCCACCCCGACCTGTTCGAGCTGGCCGCGCGCAGCCTGGGCTGCCCGCCTGAGCAGACCCTGGTGTTTGAAGACTCCAGCTTCGGCGCCCGCGGGGCGCTGACCGCGGGCGCCGGCGTGGTGCTGGTGCCCGATCTCAAATCCCCGGACCCCGAGATCACACCGCGCTGCCTGGTGCTGAGCTCGCTCGAAAACGCCCTGCCCCTGAGCGAAGCGTGGTTCATGGCCTGAACCATCGCCACGCGAGCTACGCTCGCACCCCGTTTCTGACGATTGACGATCACGACCATGCACATCCACATCCTCGGCATCTGCGGCACTTTCATGGGCGGCCTGGCCGCCCTGGCGCGCGAGGCCGGCCACCGCGTCACCGGCTGCGATGCCAATGTCTACCCGCCGATGAGCGATCAGCTGCTGGCCCTGGGCATCGAGCTGAGCCAAGGTTTCGGCGCCGAGCAGATGGCGCTGCAGCCCGATGTGTTCGTGATCGGCAATGTGGTCACGCGCGGCGAGAAGTTCCCGCTGATGGAAGCCATCCTCGACGCTGGCGCCGCCTACACCAGCGGCCCGCAATGGCTGGCCGAGCATGTGCTGCAGGGCCGCCATGTGCTGGCTGTCGCCGGCACCCACGGCAAGACCAGCACCACCTCGATGCTGGCCTGGATCCTTGAACACGCCGGCCTGCAGCCGGGTTTTCTGGTCGGCGGTGTGCCGCAGAACTTTGGCGTCAGCGCCAAGCTCGGTTCGGGTCCTGCATTCGTGATTGAGGCGGACGAATACGACACGGCTTTCTTCGACAAGCGCAGCAAGTTCGTGCACTACCGCCCGCGCACGGCCGTGCTGAACAACCTTGAGTACGACCACGCCGACATCTTCCCCGACCTGGCCGCCATCGAGACGCAGTTCCACCACCTGGTGCGCACCGTGCCGGCCAGCGGCCGTATCGTGCTCAATGCCCGCGAAGAGGCGCTGCAGCGCGTGCTCAGCCGCGGCTGCTGGAGCGAGGTGCAGCGATTCGGGGCTCGCAAGGAAGAAAGCGGCGCCCTGCGCGCGCGCGGCGAACCGCAGGCCTTCGATGTGCTGCGCGGCAGCCTCAAGGTGGCGCGGGTCGAGTGGTCGTTGATCGGCGAGCACAACCAGCTCAACGCCCTGGCCGCCATCGCCGCCGCCGAGCACCTGGGCGTGACGCCCGAGCAGAGTGCCGCCGCCCTGACCGAATTCAAGAACGTGCGCCGCCGCATGGAGCTGCGCGGCGAAGTCACCGTTGCCGGGGGCAGCATCAAGGTCTACGACGACTTCGCCCACCACCCCACGGCCATCCGCACCACGGTGGACGGCCTGCGCCGCCGCATCGCACCGGCGGAGCGCATCCTGGCCATTTTCGAGCCGCGCTCCAACACCATGAAGCTGGGCACCATGAAGGCGCAGCTGCCTTGGGCCCTGGAGGCCGCCGACCTGAGCTTCTGCCACCAGGACGGCCTGGGCTGGGACGCCGCCGAGGCCCTGGCGCCGATGGGCACGCAAGCCGTCGTGACGGCGAATATCGACGCATTGATCGCTGCGGTGCTCAAGGCCGCCCGCCCGGGCGACCACCTGCTGTGCATGAGCAATGGCGGCTTCGGCGGCATTCACGACAAGCTGCTGGCGGCCCTGGCCGAGCGCGCCGCCCGCAGCTGAGGTGGGCTTGCGACTGCGCGCAGCTTGCCGCGCCGATGTGGGCGCCATGTTCCACATCCGAGCGCACACGCAGGACAACGCCATCTCACCCGAGAGACTGGCCGAACTGGGCATCACGCCGGCCACGCTGGGCGCGGCCTTCGATGACAGCGCGGTCTGCGGCTGGCTGGCCGTCGATGACGAAGCTCAGGCCGTCGGCTTTTGCAATGTGGACCCGGCCAGCGGTGAAGTGCTGGTGCTGGCTGTGCTGTCGGGCCAGGAAGGCCAAGGCGTGGGGCGCGCCTTGCTGGAGGCGGCGGTGACTCATTTGCAATCGGTGGGCAGCCCACCGCCTTGGCTGATGGCCGGCGTCAATCCAGCACTGCGCGCGCATGGCTTCTACCGCGCCCAGGGCTGGAGGCCCAGCGGCCGGCGTGATGCGCAGGGCGACGAAGAACTGCGCCTCGACACGGACTGAGCTCAGTCGCGCTTGCGGAAGGCCCACCAACCCGCCACCGCCGTGAACAGCAGCACCAGCACGGCCAGGATGGCAAAGCCATGCGGGTGGTCGGACAGCGGCACGCCGCCCACATTCATGCCGAACATGCCGGCCATGATGTTGATCGGCAAGGCCAGCACGGTCACCACGGTCAGGGTGAAGACGCTGCGGTTGGTCTGTTCCCCCACCTGGGCGGCCATTTCTTCTTGCAGCAATTTGATGCGCTCCTGCAGCGCGGCCATGTCGCGAATGACCAGGGAGAACTCCTCGGTCGCCTGACGCAGCTCATCCAGATCCTGAGGCACCACCCAGGGCGGCGGCAGGCGCAGCAGCCGGAACAGCGCACCCGGCTCCGGCGCCAGCAGCCGTTGCAGCCGCACCAGCACCCGGCGCAGCTGGCCGAGCTCGCTGCGCTTGGCCTGCAGACGGCCGGCGAGCAGGCTGTCCTCGATGGCATCGACACGCACCGTGGCATCACGCACGATGCGCACCAGCACATCGCCCTGGTCACGGAACAGATGATTGAGCAGGGAGACGGTGGAGTCGAAATGTGCGCCCATCTTGACCGCCTCGCGCAGCCGGTCGATGGAACGCAGCGGATGGCTGCGTGCACTGACCGCCACCTGCGGGCTGACATTGACCCAGAGCGTGGCGATCTCAGACGGGTCGAACGCAAACTCGTAGGCCACATCGTTGACCACGGCGATCAGATGATCGTCGGCATCTTCAATGCGGGTGGAGCGCGAGCCCTGGCGCAAAGTCTCGAAGAACTCGGGCGGCAAACTCAGATGCGATTGCATCCAGGCCTGGGCCGAGGCATCGGTGAGATTGAAGTGCAGCCAAATGAATTCGGCACTGCTGGCGCGCGCGTCCTGGTCGCCCAGCCAGCGCAAAGCCTCAGCCAAGCCAATCGCTCGCCCCGCTTGGCCCGGCGCCAGCACGAATCCACAAATCAAGGCGCTGTCCTGATGTGCACCGAAACTGAAACTCATAACGACGGCCCTCCCCTGTCTCCGCTGCGGGCGCGATTGTGCGTCATGGAGATGTCAGGGCTGCTGTGGCGGGTGTTGGCACATTGCGGACCTCCGCTATCTTGATTTTTCTCGCTGCGGTGTCTCGTCCCGCCGCCGGGCTCATGGTTCGCGGGTCGGCTCTGCGAGCCGACTCCCCTCGGTGCTCACTCCGCGGCTCAGCGGCGCCAATCTCCCTCCGTTCGCTGCGCTCACTGTGGTCAAACAGTGGCGCCGAGTCAGCGCTTGAAGCGCGTGGGACCACGCGCCTGAG
This sequence comes from Paucibacter aquatile, assembly GCF_002885975.1. Taxonomy (NCBI): domain Bacteria; kingdom Pseudomonadati; phylum Pseudomonadota; class Betaproteobacteria; order Burkholderiales; family Sphaerotilaceae; genus Roseateles; species Kinneretia aquatilis. Next base: position 1,639,110 of record NZ_POSP01000003.1, read on the forward strand.
CCTCTCCGCTGCGCCCTCGGCCGCGCACAAATCGCCCATCGGCGGGCCGAGCCACCTCCGGATTCGGCGTGCTCCACCGTTGATGAGGCACATCGACCGCGATGCAAGCGCCCTGCAGCCCGTGCCGCGGCCGGGCGATTTGTGCCGGGCCGAGCAGCACAGCGCCTCGGGGCGCGTGCGTACCCGCGCGCTTCAAGTTCTGACTTGGCGCTTCTGTCTGAACGAAGCGAACGCAGGGAGCGAAGTGAGTTATGCGCCAGCCCCCAGGCGCGAGCAGCGCAGGGAAGTCGGCCCGCCAGGGCCGACCCCGGAACCATGAGCCCGGTGGCGGCGCGGGCTGCCGGGCCTCACGAGCAAACCAAAGGCGGCTTCATGCCGATTGCCGTCAAAAGCAGTCGCACAAAAAAAGGCCGGCGCCCTTCGGCGCCGGCCTTGTTCGTCAAGAACTGATGTCAGATCAGGAGCGCGACATCGAGGCCTTGAGGGCGCTGTTCAGCGTGTCCAGGCTTTCGGCGAGGTGGGCACGGGTCTCGACGGTTTGTCCGCCCTTGGCCACGGCGGCGCGCAGCTCGGCGGCCAGATTGTTGGCTTGCAGTCGGGCCAGAGCGTAGGCATCCGCCATCTGGCCCGAGGCGCCGCCGCCCTTGGTCAGGATGGCTTGCAGGCGCTTCAGGTGCTCGCGCTGCAGATTGCGACGCAGGCGGTCGATCTCGCTGCCACTCTTGAGCTCGCTCCAGATCGCGCTTTGCAAGGTGGCGTAGACCTCGTTGAGCGAGATCAGGCCCTTGCGCTGGGCTTCCGGCACATAGGCCGGCATGTCCATCAGGCGCAGCGCCGTGTTCTGGCTCAGCAGACGATCCAGCGCCACCAGCTGCACACGAGCCACCGAGGCCGGCACGTTCAGCGGGCCGCCACGTTCCCACTCGTTGTAGTCGATGGTCAGCGTGGACAGGAACTCGGGCTTGAACTTGAAGCTGTCAGCGCTGAACAGGCCACTGGCCAGGAACTGCAGGGCCTCGCGCTGCTTGGCCGGCTCCACCGGCTTGAAGCTGGCACGGCCAGTGCTGCCGGGCAGATCACGCAGGGCGTGCATGCCGCCGACGTACTTGCCCACCAACTCGGCGGCGCGGAAGAGCTGGTTGAAACCGCTCATCAGCGCACGACGCTGGCGCAAGGGATCCTCACCGGCTTCGGGCTTGCGGTCCTGCACGCGGGTCCACAGTTCCTTGGACAGCTTCAGACGCTTCTTGTAGTAAGCCAGCGGGTCATCGCCCAGGTCGAAGCGGTTGGCCAGCGGGTCCATGCCGTCGTAGGGGCCGAAGCCGCCGGCATCGGCGTCATCGGCATAAGCCAGGGCCGGCTCGGTGCTGCGGCTGGCAATCTTGGCCAGCTCGGCGGCTTCGTTCTCGACGCTGATGGGCTTGTAGGCGTACTCGATGGCCCAGTAGTCGTAGGCACCCAAGGTGGTGTTGTTGAAGGTGGTCGGGGCCTCGCCCTTGAGTGCCAGGTTGTAGGCGTTGTAGTCCATCACCGAGCCGGAGATGCCGTGGGCATCGGTGTAGGTCTTGTCGGCCAGCTGCTTCTGGGTGACGGTGGTCGAGGCCTTGAAGTTGTGCTTCAGGCCCAGGGTGTGACCCACCTCATGCATGATGGTGTCCTTGATGACCGCGGCCACAAAGGCCTCGGCCTCGGGGCTGTCGGGCGCGATATCGCCGCGCGCTTCCAGCACATCGAGAGCGAAGTTCATCTCGGACGCTGCGTCATGGGCGTAGGTGCACAGCGCCTCATGGGCGCCATGGCGGTGGCCCGGCAAAGCAGCCAGCGACTGAGCGGCCGGGCTCAAGCCCACGTCTTCCACGATCATGCGGCGTGAGCCACGCGAGAACACATCGCTCATCCCGATGTCGGCATCGAGGATTTCACCGCTGCGCGGGTCGGCATGGCTGGGGCCGATGGCAAAGCCCACATCGGCACCGACGAACCAGCGGATGGAGGCATGGCCGGCATCCATATTGTCCCAATCGGCGTCGTCAGGCTGCTGCTTGGCGACGACGGCGTTCTTGAAGCCGATCTTCTCGAAGGCCTTGTTCCATTCCACGATGCCCGCCTCAACCGCGGGTCGGTATTTGACCGGGATGTTCTTGTCCATCCAGTACGTGATGGGCTGCACCGGTTCGCTCAGCGCGGCGGACGGGTCCTTCTTCTCCAGGCGCCAGCGCTTGATGTAGTGCACACGGGCATTGGCCTTCTTGTCGTCACCGAGGTCGGTGAAGGACTCCATGAAGTGACCCAGGCGCGGATCGCTCAGACGCGGGCGCATGGCAGTCTGGGGCAGGGCCGCGAAGCTGTAGACGAAGCTGACGAACAGGCTGCGCGGATCGGGCGTGGCCTGCGGCGGCGTGGGCATGGGCACCGGGGTCGGTGTCAGCGGCGGAGCCGGAATGCGCGGTGTCGAGAAGTGCATGCGCGCGGTCAGCGTGCTCAGCTTCGCATCGGCACGGCTGGCTTCGATGAAGGAGTTGGCGCGGTCGGGGGCGAAAGGCAGGCGGTAAGCGCCTTCCAGGCGGGTGGACAGGCCCGGGATGTCGCCGAGGAACATGCTGGCGTCGATCAGCACCGATTTGCGCTCCGGGTGCTCCGCACTGGCCACCGTGCCAGAGGCCAGCAGGCTGGGCGAGAAGGCCTGGGCCACCGCGGCCTTACCGCCGCCTTCGCCACGGAATGCGGTGTTCAAAGCCACCAGCTGGATCTGGTTGCCGATGCGGCGCCATTCGACCATCTGGTCCATGCCCATCTGGCTGGCGTAGAGGCCACGCTCACCCACGGCGTTGGCCACATTGACCGTGAACAGGAAGGGCTTGCCGATCTTGTCCTTGGGCAGCTCCAGCCAGGCCTTCTCGTCCTTGCGCCAGATCGGGAACAGACCGTCCTGGACCTTGGCGTCCTTGATGATGTCGGCAAAAGGCTTGGGCGCGCTGGGATCAGCCGGCGGACGGGCGCCAGCCGCTGCGGCCGGTGCCGCGGCGCCGGGTGCAGCCGGTGCGGCCGCTGTAGCGGTGCTGCCCGCCGCGGGCGCTGGCGTTGCGGCCGGCGTCACAGCTGCAGCGGGAGACGGTGGGGCACCGGCGCTGCCGCTCGGAGGGGTGGTGGTGGCGCAGGCGCTGAGCACCGCCACGGCGGCGGCCAGCGTCGACAGCTTCAAGGCCGAGCGCACGGGGGCGCGGTGCGTCGTCGTCACCAGCGCAGCGGGCTGGACGTCTTGTTTCGGAATGGACATGCAACAAATCCTTGGCGCGAAGGCGCAACGAGAGAGATTGAGTGTCGCGCTGCCGCAGATCACAAGAGGCTGTGCCAGCATGGAAACCGGCCCCGAGGGGCCTCAGGCCCGACCCGCAGCGGCGCGAAGCGCGCAACTGTGTCCTGTCATCTGCCTGTCGTCAATGGCTGAGCGATGCCACCGCATGCGGGTAAACACGGATCGGGCTGCGACCTACACTCAGACGCATGTTCATCGCTTCCGATCCAGCCGGCTCAGGCACTGAAACGCCACGCCGCAGCCACCTGCTCTACCTTCATGGCTTTCGCTCCTCGCCACGCTCGGCCAAGGCGGTGCGCATGCAAACCTGGGTGGCAGCCCATCGACCCGACCTTCATTTCGCCTGCCCGCAACTGCCGCCCTCGCCACGTGCGGCATTCGCACTGCTGCAAACCTTGACGCAAGACTGGCCGGCAGAACGATCGGCCGTCATGGGCAGCTCCTTGGGGGGCTTCTACACCAGTGCCTTGATCCAGGATCGCCCGGGCTGGCGCGCCGTCGTGATCAACCCCGCCGTCGACCCGGCTCGCGATCTGGCGGCCTATATCGGCGAGCAAAGCTGCTGGCAGGATCCGGCGGAACGCTTTTTCTTCCAGCCTGAGTTCGTCGATGAGTTGTGCACGCTGCGGCCGGAGCGTTTGCTGAACCCTGAGCGTTGCCTCGCCGTGGTGGCAAAAGGCGATGAGTTGCTGGACTGGCGTGAAATGCAGGCCCGCTATGCCGCGGGGCCGATCCAGCTCTTGGAAGGCAGCGACCATGGCCTCAGCGATTTTGAAGACCATCTGGAAGGCTTGGTCCGCTTCCTCCAGCTCTGACGCCTAAATCACACTGACAACTTGAATCAAACTAGAGATCGATACTGAGTCAAATTGCACGGAATTTGTGTAAGGTGACCGATATTTGGAGACAATCCTCGCCCCAAGGTCGCAAGTCTTCGGAATGAGCCTGGCGCAAACGCTCAGTCGCCAGGTTGCACGTGAGAGCACAAGGAAGTAGTACTTTGCAAGGCGACACCATCATTGGCGTGACGTTCGAGTCACCACACAAACTGCAATCGCTGCTGCCTGAGTTGCTGCAGAGCGAGGTGGCTGGCAATGGGGTGGAGATCAATCAGCGGCTGTTCAAGATCCGCAACGCCGATTCGTCAGGTCGCCGCAGTTCCGCCAGCGTGCTGATCCAGCGCCGCTATGCCTCGCGCGGCTACATCGCCAGCGACCTGCCCGAGGAAGCCGAACCACAACGCATCACCTTGGTGGCCAGTGACGCTGAAGTCATCATCGGCACCATCACCATTGGCTTTGATTCGCCGGCCGGCCTCAATGTCGATGAAACCTTCGGCCACGAAACCGATGCCCTGCGAGCCGAGCGTCGCAACATCTGTGAGTTCACCAAGCTGGCGGTGGACAACGTTTCCAAGTCCAAGCGTGTGCTGGCCTCGCTGTTTCATGTCGCCTACATCTACGCCCACCGGCTGATGGGCTTCGACAGCCTGCTGATCGAGGTCAATCCCCGCCACGTGCGTTTCTATCAAGCCATGCTGGGCTTCAAGGTCCTGACCGGCCAGCGCCAAAACCCACGCGTCAACGCACCGGCAGTTCTGATGTGCTTGGATTTTGCCTATGTGCAGGAGCAAATCGCCAATCTGGGCGGCCGCCCCGAACTGTCGCTCGAAGTGCGCTCGCTCTACCCCTACTTCCTGTCCATCGCCGAGGAAGCCAATATCGTCGGCCGTCTGAGCCGCGCCCATCAGGACATCGAGAGCCTGCGCGCCGCCACCAGCAAGGACGATTACCCCGATCTCGAAGGGGACACCGTTACCGGTGAGTTCCTCTGACCCAGCGACGCGCATGCGCTCGTGCGGCCTGCACGCCGACTGAAGGGCGGATTGCGGCACATTGCGGACTTCCGCTGTCTTGATTGATCTTTCTCGCTGCGGTGTCTCGTCCCGCCGCCGGACTCATGGTTCGCGGGTCGGCTCTGCGAGCCGACTTCCCTCGCTGCTCGCTTCGCGGCTCAGCGGCGCCAAACTCCCTCCGTTCGCTGCGCTCACTGTGGTCAAACAGTGGCGCCGAGTCAGCACTTGAAGCGCGCGAGTACGCGCGCCTGAGCCGCTCCGCTGCGCCCTCGGCCGCGCACAAATCGCCCGTCGGCGGGCCGAGCCACCTCCGGAGGTGGCGTGCTCTACCGTTGATGAGGCACATCGACCGCGATGCAAGCGCCCTGCAGCCCGTGCCGCTGCCGGGCGATTTGTGAAGGGCCGAGCAGCACAGCGACTCGGGGCGCGCACGTACTCGTGCGCTTCAAGTACTGACTTGGCGCTTCTGTCTGAACGAAGCGAACGCAGGGAGCGAAGTGAGTTATGCGCCAGCCCCGAGGCGCGAGCAGCGCAGGGAAGTCGGCCCGTCAGGGCCGACCCCGGAACCATGAGCCCGGTGGCGGCACGGGCTGCAGGGCCTCACGAGCAAAACCACCAAAGGCTGCTTCGTGCCGACTGCCGCCACACGCCCACCGCGAACAAACAGAAAAGGCCAGCGCGAACGCTGGCCTTCTTGATGAGACCGACCTCAAGTCCGGAAACAGCTGAGGGCTTTGTGGGGGCAGTGACCGAGGAGTGAATCACTGCCCCCGGCCCTTCCTCCGCCTCCGGATTGTTGGGTCGCCTTGAGATCCCTGAGCAGGGGTTTGCTTACTTCAGACCATCGCTGATGGCCTTGAGCAAGGTGGCGTTGGCATCGTCACCGCTGAACTCCCAGAAGAAGGCTCCGCCGAGGTTCTTGTTCTTCAGGTAGATCATCTTTTCGTTGATCTGCACCGGCGTGTCGAAGCTCCAGAAGGTGGTGCCATTGAAGATCCACTGGGCACGGGTCACCGGGTCCACATAGCTCGGGTAGTTCAAGGTCTTGAGCACCTTGTAGTCCTCGTTACCCTTCTCGTAGGTGGCCGGCGCCGGGATCGCGCCGCTCTGGTAGAGCCCGTTGTTGACATTGGGCACATTGGTCCAGCCGCGGCCGTAGAAGCCGATGCCCAGGTTCAACTTCTTGGGCTGCACGCCGCGGTCCAGATAGGCCTGGATGGCATCCGCGGTGTTGTAGACCCGGGCATCACCGGTGGACGGGTCCTTGGGCGAGCCATACAGCGGAGTGTGGAAGTTGGTCGTGGTTTCCCAGCCGCCGTGGAAGTCGTAAGTCATCACATTGATGAAGTCCAGCGAGTTCTGCGCCACCTCAGGCTGGTACTCGCGGATCTTGTCAATGCCGGCCGGGGCCGCCATGGTCAGCAGCAGACCGGGGCGAACGGCATCGAGCTGCTTGCGGAACTCCGCCACCAGACCGTTGAAGTTCTCCTTGTCTTCGGGCTTGCCGCAGGCCAGACCACAGGCCACCGGGTATTCCCAATCCAGGTCAATGCCGTCGAAGACGCCAGCGGCCGCGCCCACGCCACCGGCGTTCTCGGTCACGGGCAGATCACCCTTGATATAGGCGTCGATGCAGGACTTGACGAAGGCGACACGGTTCTCCGGGCGTGATGCGCTGGAGAAGCCGCGCGAGTAGGTCCAGCCACCCAGCGAGATCAGCACCTTGAGCTTGGGGTACTTGGCCTTGAGCTTCTTCAGCTGGTTCCAGTTGCCGCGCAGCTTCTGGTCCCAGGTGTCGCCCACGCCGTCCACGCTCTGATAGCCCTGGAAGGACTTGGTGTAGTCGGCAAACGCGTCGCCGCCCACGCCGGTGCTCTCGTTCACCGGCACGGTCAGGCCGACCTCGCACTTGTTGTTGCGCACATTGCCGAAGGCATAGTTGATGTGCGTCAGGCGCGAAGCGGTGCCGCCCTTGTCGATGTCCTTGACCAGGAAGTTGCGGCCATAGATGCCCCATTGCGCAAAGTAGCCCACCACGTTCTTGGCACCGGTGTTGGTGTCAGGCTTGGCGGTGCGCACCGAGATGGCCGGCGACGCGGCCGAAGCGCCCGCCTGGTTGAAGGCAACCACGCTGAAGCTGTAAGACGTATCCGCGGCCAGGCCGGTCACGCTGGCGTTGGGGTTGGCCACCTGGGCGGCCTGGCTGCTGCCTTGCAGCACGCGGTACTGCACCGTGCAATTCGGGCCGGCAGCCACCGGCGACCAGCTCAAGTTGACGCTGTTGCTGGTCTGGCTCGGCGACGCCAGGCCGGTCGGCACCGCCGGTGCCGCAGCGCAAACACCGCTGGCCGTGCTCGTCATCAAGGCGGCACTCTGGGCCGAGGCATTGCCTGCCTTGTCGCGGGCCCGCACGGTGTAGCTGTAGGCCGTGCCGGCCGCCAGACCGGTGTCGGTGTGGCTGGTGGCCGTGGGCGAAGCCACCAGATTGCCAGCGCGATAGACGTCGTAGCCGGCCACGCCGCTGCCGGCGTCGGTTGAGGCGCTCCAGGTCAGCACGATGCTGCTGGTGGTCTGGCCGCTGGCCGTCAGGCCCGAGGGCACGGTCGGTGGGGTCACGTCGTTATTGCCGCCGTCGCAATCACCGAGCGGCTTCCAGACATCCCACTGGCCCGAGTTCGTGGCCGGGCTGTTGCCCTGCGTCCACCACTTGGCCGAGAAGGCCTTGCTCGCCTGCTGCACGACCTTGCCGCTCGTGTAGACCGACTGGGCGCTCCACTCGGCGACGCCGGTGCAGTTGTAAGCCATGGCCAAGGGGCTGGCCAGCCCGAAGGCCAGGGCCAGGGCGGCCGGGATCATTGTTTGTTGCAGTCTCATATCTTCATGCTCCGTTGAGAGGGGTTGCTAGCATTCACTTGCCTGCGGCCTTGGCGGCAGCGGCCTTGGCCAGGGCGGCGGCGCTCAGGTCCGCACGCCGTGCCTCTTGCTTGAGGCTGTAGGACTTGCCACCGAAGCTGACCACCCAGTTGCTCGGCATGGGCATGGGCAGGTAGTAGTTCAGGGCGATGGTGACGCTCTGACCCGGGGCCAGGGTCTGCCAGGTCGGCAGCTTGAAGGCAGCGCGGTGCACGTCGTTCTTCAGGCCGCCGATGTTGTTACCGGACGGGTTGGCACCGCTCTGCACGATCTTCAGGCCGAAGCCGCTCTGATCCGTCAACGTGGCAGGAATGGCGGTGGGCACATCGAAGCTGAAGTCGGTGCCGCCCGGCAGGGTCTGCGTGCTGTTGTTGGTCAGGGTCAGCTTGGGATTGATCGGGTAGTTGGCATCACCCAGGGCGAAGCCAGCGATGCTGAAGCGGATGTCCAGGCTCTCGGTCGGCAGGGCCGTGGCGCTCAGGCGGTTGCCGTAGGGCGCGGCCGTCTTGAACTTGTTGTACAGCGCCTTGGTCAGCGTGCTGCCCATGAAGTACTCGGCCTTGGCGTTGTCGTAGGCATAGTCGCCGGCCAGTTCCCAGAACATCACACCACCGATGCCGCGGTCCGCCACGTACTGCGCCTTCACACCGATGCTCTGCTCGTCCTCGGTGGACAGGAAGACCCGTTTCTGGGCATTCCACAGCCACGGGGCGACCAGGGTGCCGTCGTAGAAGCGGGTGTAGCTGCCGGTCAGCTGATCGGCCGGGTTGGTGGCCGGGTTCAGACCGTAGGCGGCCAGATAGCTGCCGGGCTTGCCAGCGGCCAGGTTCATGGCGTGCCACATGGGGTTGGAACCGGCCGGCACTTCCTTGTTGGACACGTCCAGGTCATGCCAGAGGTTGTCGATGCCAATGGCGCCTGCACCGCACTTCTGCACCGTGCCACCGCCGGTTCCCGGCGGGCACTTGGTCTGGTCGGTCTGCGCCGCCGTGCCCCAAAGACCATTGGTACCGCCCGTCACGTCCTTCCAACCGCGGGTGTAGTACGGCACGCCGATGTTGATGCGGCCGGCCGGCAAGGCACCGCGGAAGTAGTGGTAGGCCCAGTCGGTGTTCAGATAGCCGATGCGGCCGTACTGCGCTGCCGTGTAGTAATTCCAGGCCTCCAGCTCCTTGTCCTTGCCATCGTCATAGAGCGCGGCATTGGGGCCGACAAACTGGTTCCAGGCACCATGGAGGTCATAACTCATGATGTTGACGTAGTCCAGGTACTGGGTGACCTGGTAGTTCTCCATGCCGCGCAGCAGATAGCCCGAGGCCGGGGCTGCCACCGTCAGCATGTAGTGGCGGTTGTCGGCCTGACCGGCTGCGTCCAGACGAGCGCGCAAGGTCTGCATCAGCACCACATAGTTCTTCACCAGGCTTCCACGGCGTGCGTTGGAGATGGCGAAGTCATCCGGGTTGCCGGCGTCCTTCATGCTGGTGGCGTACTCGTAGTCGATGTCCACGCCGTCAAAGCCGTACTGGCGCAGGAAGGCCACGGCCGAGTCGGCAAAGGCATTGATGCCGGCCGTGTTGGCGCTGCCGTCGGCATTGGTGGTCATGGTGTAGAAGCCACCGCTGGCCACGCGCTTGCCGCTGTCGTCAAAGTAGCCGCCGGTCTCGGCCCAGCCGCCGACCGACACCAGGGTCTTGACCTGCGGGAACTGCTTTTTGTACTTGCTCAGCAGGTTGAAGTGGCCCTTGTAGCTGAAGGCCGGGTCCATCTCGGCGCCCGCCACACCGGGCCAGGTGATGCCGGTGGCCGGGTTGTTCGGGTCGTTGACATTGCCGACCGAGAGCTTGTTGGCGCCGTCCACATGCGCGAAGGCGTAGTTGATGTGGGTCAGCTGCGCCCAGGGGATGTTGCTGGCCAGGTAGGCGGGCTGGCCGTTCTTGCCGGTGCGCCAGCTGGTGAAGTAGCCGATGATGCGGCGCGGCTTGTCCGCACCCATCTTTTCGCGGCCCTGCTCGTCGTAGACCTTGCAGTAGGCCGGCGTCGTGCCCGGCGTGGTCAGCAGGCCTTCTGGGCGGCAACGCTCATCGCCCGTGGAGGTGCCGCTGACGGTGATGCGCACGGCCGGGCTGTCGCTGCTGGCTCCCTTGTCGTCGGTGGCGCGAGCCACGATATCGGCCACGCCGGCACGCGCAGTCCAGGCCACGCTGTAGGGCGCCGTGCTGTCCTCGGACACCAGGGCGCCGTTGACATAGAAAGCCACCTTGGCGACCGTGCCGTCGCTGTCGGCGGCATTGGCGCTCAGGGTCACGCTGTCACCGGCGCCGGGCGTAGCGCCAGCGCTGGGCGCCGTCAGGGCCACCGTGGGCGGCTTGTTGACGGAGCCGCCGGTCACGGTGACGGCCTGGGTCTTGGTGTTGGTGGCGCCCTTGTTGTCGGTGACGGTCAGGCTGACGTTGTAGCTGCCGGCGGCCGCATACGTGCGGCTGGCGGTGGCACCGGTGGCAGTGCCGCCATCGCCGAAATTCCAGGCGTAGCTGGCGATCGTGCCGTCGGGGTCGCTGGAGCCGCTGCCGTTGACGCTCAGCGTCAGGCCATTGGCCGTGCTGGTGAAGGCGGCCACGGGCGGCTGGTTGACCACCGTGCCCACGGTCACCTGGCTGCTCTTGCTGCTGGTGGCGCCCTTGTCGTCGGTCACCGTCAAGGTGATGGTGTAGGTGCCGGCTGCGGCATAGCTGCGGCTGGCGGTGGCGCCGGTGGCCGTGCCACCATCGCCAAAGGTCCATGCATAGCTGACCACGCGGCCATCGGCATCGGTCGAGCCGCTGCCGTTGACGCTGACGGCCAGGCCGTTGATGCTGGAGGTGAACGCTGCCACCGGCGGCTGATTGACGACGCCGTCACATTCGCCCAGAGGCTTCCAGACATCCCACTGGCCCGAGTTGGTGGCCGGGCTGTTGCCCTGGGTCCACCACTTGGCTTGGTAGGCCTTGTTGTTCTGTTTGGCCTTGCCGCCCGATGTGTAGACGGCCGTGGCCGACCACTCATTCACACCGGTGCAGTTGTAGGCCAAAGCGGGGCTGGCGGCCATGGCGGCCACCAGCACGCTCAGGCTGGGAAGTGCATGTTTCATGGGAAGTCCTTGCTTGTCTCAGGCTAGGTTCTTGGCAGCGCTCAGGGCGCTGGGCTGGGCGGTTTGCGTCGCGGAATGCAGCCGCCCCACCCCTCGCTGAAACGAGGGCTGTACAAACGGCTTTGGGGGAAAACGGGCTCGGAGCGACGCGTCCGGCCCGCCGGGGTTCTCAGTGAGGGCTCATGGCTTGATCACCACATCGAAGTACTTCTCGACGCAGCGCTGGTAGTCGCCTGCCTTGAGGGCGAAGTGGGCGGTCTGGTAGCCGACCAGCTTGCAGGCAAAGGCCTTGCCCTCGGGCATATCGGGGTAGTAGGCCCAGTCCTGGTCCCAGTAGATGTCCAGAGCGCCGGCGCCGCCGACTACAAAGGGTTTCTGGGTCGCGCAGCCCAGTTCCTCATTGGCCGCGATGGGCACGCCGAGCGAGGCGGCATGCTGCCGGTAGTAGGCGATGCGGTTGACCGACTGCGGCTTCTCGGTGATCTGACCGCATTCGATGCCGCCGTTGATCACATTGGTGGTGGCACCGAAGCCGGGCTTGATACCTTGGGCCGTGTCGGTCGCATTGGGCTTCCAGCTGCCGTCCACCACATGCAGCATGCTGGGCTTGGGCGAGGCGGGGTAGACGAAGAAGAACACCGCCGAGGCCAGGTTCAACCAGGTGTCGGCCACCTGCTCGGGGTTGTTCAGCAGCACCTTCACATCACCGAACATGGCGTCGGAGAAGGGCCCGTAGTTGAAGCTGTAGGACAGCTGCTTGGCACCGCGGCCGAAATACTGCTTGTAGCGGCCTTGCGCATCCTTGCCGCAAGGCCAGACCTGACCCTGCCAGGTGCTGGGCAGGCATTCGTTGTTGTAGGGGCAGCCGTAGCTGCTCTCGCTGCAGCCCGACTCGCGCACGAAGTACAGGGCCTGGCGCCACTCCGGGATGGCGTTGTTGCGGTCATGCGCGCCGGTCTCCTGGGTGAAGTGGGCAAACATGGTGGCCAGGGTCTTGCGGCAGATGGCGTCGGCATCCCGGCCATCGCTGTAGCTGCTGCACACGCCCGAGAACTTGGCCACGGCCTGCAACAGGCCGGTGTAGGTGTAGCTCGGGTGGCGCAGGGGGAAGAGGAACTCCCACTGGCTGGCCGGCAGGATGCGCTCAACGCGCTTGACGTTCTCGGGGTTACTGGCCGCACCGGGTTTGACCGCCGTGACCACCGCGTTGTCCCGAGTCGCCACCGAGGCCTTGACCGAGGCAAACAGCGGGGTGCCGGTCAGGCGCGCTTCATTGGCCTGCACATCGGCCTGACGCAAGATGTATTTGCCGGTCACCGGGTCCTTGACCACGGAAACCAGGCTCACACTCAAGGCCTTGCTGCCGGTGGCGCCCTTGTCATCGGTGACCGTCAGCGTGACCGGATAGGTGCCAGTCTTGGCGTAGGCATGGCTGATCTTGGCGCCCGTGCCGCTGGTGCCATCGCCAAAGTCCCAGCGCCAGCTGGCCACCGTGCCATCGGCATCGCTGGAGCCGCTGCCGTCGAAACTGACGGTCAGGCGATCCACCACCGAGTTGAAGCTGGCCACCGGCGCCTTGTTGCCGCCCGTGCCACCACCACCGCCGTCACAAGCGCCGAGTGGCTTCCACACACCCCAGCTGCCCGAGTTGCTGGCCGGCGCCTGGCCTTGCGTCCACCAGTTGGCTGAATAGGCCTTGCCGGCCTCCTGCACCTGCTTGCCCGCGGTGTAGGCCGTGCTTGCGGCCCAGACCGGCAGCGTGCTGCAGTTGACCGCCCAGGCCGGTGCGGCCGCAGCCAGCAGCAGGGCCGACACGGCCCGAGCCGTCCAGACGATGACGCCGGGATGACGACCTGTAAGGCCTGACAGTAGGCCGAACGGTCGATTCATGGAAACCTCGCGCGCTCCGGTAAGGCGCTCTCTGCCGCATGCCAGTTGGGTGGCGATTTCAGGACTTCGGTTCATGAACAACTCCCATCTCTCACGCGCCAGAAGGCTGCAGCGCCGGTGTGATTCAAGCCCCAGAGCCACTGGCATCCAAGGCAACCGCTTCAAGACCAGAACAAGTCTCCGGCCCATCAGTGGTATTTACTTTAGATACCAGTTTGTCGCAAAACATAGATGAAAACACCTAGTTAGACCGAAACTTCGCGTAAACAGCAATACCAAAAGCAGTCCAGATCGCCTAGCGACCGGGGAGGGGCGGAGCCTTGCCAAAGCCGCTGAACACCAAGGCCGTTCAGCCACATCGCCACCGCCCGCCACGCGGTCCCGCAAGGCGCCGGCAGAGACATCTCGACACAGCTGCTCACGAACGCGCCATTCAAGCGGCCGCCGGGACCGCCTGTTTCACCGCCCTGCTCCCGCAGGGACCGCGCCTCGGGCGCGAAGAGGCATCAGCCGCCCAGGCTGAACTCTTGGTCTGCCGCCGAAGGCGCGCAATCCGCCGGCAGGGCTTGCCAGCCCTGGCGCAACACCAAGTCCTGACCGCGCAGACAGAGTTCGATGCGGCGCGCTTCGGGCCAGCGCTGGCGCACGAACTGTTCGATGGATTCGGGCATGCTGACCCGCATGCGCAGCGCTGCCAGGTCTTCAGCCGGGTGGTCGTCGCGATGCAACCAGGGGGTCAAGGCCGTGGCCCAGAGCAAGGGCCGCCAGCCCAGATCGATGCGCGTCGGTTGATAGTCCTGCGCCTGCAGCCAAGCCTGCGCCTGCGCGCGCAAGCTCGGCTCATAACGCCCAGGTACGGCGTCAAACGCGGGCTGCAGCCCGCCCCAGCTGGTGGCCAGCAATTCCACCAGCCATTGATTGCAGTTCTGGTAGTCGAGGCCGAAAGCGTAAGCATTGGCGCTGTAGCGCGGCGCCAGCAGCTGCAGCGCCCGGCCTTCATCGCCGACCCAGGCCAGCACGGCCCGCTCTGCCTCGGGAGGCAGCAAGAGCAAGGAGATGACGCTGAGATCCGGCGTCAGCGAACCGAGCAGAAAACCGGCCAGGCCTTGATCGAACAGGCGGGGCCGCCCTTCCTCGCAGGAGAAATACAGCTGCCGCACCGACCAGGGGGTGTTGGGACTGTCCCGCAGGCTGATGCCGGCGTGCGAATAGCGCAGCCCGAAGCGCTGCAAATCCAGCCCGGCGCGAGCCACCAGGGCCAGGGCATGCCCCGAGGCCTCCAACTGCTGCTTGACCACTGCACTGAAGCGCAGCAGGCGGTCCTGCTGCGCCACGCTCATGGCCTGGTTGCCGGCGCAGTAGCGCAGCACATCGGCATGGCAGGCGCCACCCGATGCGCTCAAACCCAAGGCCATCGCAGCCACGCCCCACGCGCGGTGCAGGTAGGCCATGGGTGATCAGAGGCTCAGTGGCCGCGAAGGAAGCTCGCGGTAGATCTCGTCCTCCAGCACCAGGAAGAAGGCCTGCTGGCTGCGCACCTCGACAAACTCCAGACCATAGGGCTTGGCACGGGCCTGGATCGAATCGCCGGGCTGCAGGCGGGCTGCGTTCAAGGCAGCCTGAGGCAGGAAAAGGTGGAAGGTGTCGGCCGACGTCTCGGCCGCGGCCCCGGCGGATTCGGCCTTGGCCTGCAGGGTCAGGCGCAGTTGCCCGGGTCGGCCGGGGGCCGCGGCCAGCTCGATGAGCCGGTACTCGCCAGCGGCCACGCGCTTGTCACCGGTCGAGCTGGCACTGGACTGCTGCACCGAGGTGGACAGGCTACCGATCGAGGTGCCGATGCTCTCGGACGCTGAAGAGGCCGACAGGCCAGCCGCCTGCACGGGCGCCAGGCCGCCGGCCGCGCACAAGGCCAGCGCGGTCGAGAGCGCTGTGCGATTCAGGAAACGAGACACGAAGGCTTGCATGAAACACCGTCCGCTGTGAAACCAAAGATCGCGCGATGTTAGCGGCAGGCCGAGGCGCGGCCGGGCTCTAGACTGTGCGCCGCGTACCGATTTTTCTTCCTGTTTCATCCCGATTCTTCATCTCCCCTTCATCTCCTATTCATCTCCGCCCACCGCGACCCCTCGTTCACCATGAAGCTGAAAAACAAGGTTTGTCTCATCACCGGCGCCGCCCAAGGCATCGGCCTGGCCACCGCCCTGCGCTTTGCCCAGGAGGGCGCCATCGTCATCTGTGGCGACATCAAGCCCGAAGCGGTGGATGCCGCCGCGGCGCAATGCCGCGCGCTCGGCGCCGAGAGCCTGGGCCTCGTGCTCAATGTCACCGACCGCGCCCAGGTGGATGCGGTGGTGGCCGAGCTGCTGGCGCGTTACGGCCGCATCGATGTGCTGGTCAACAACGCCGGCATCACCCGCGATGCGCGGCTGCAGAAGATGAGCCTGGAGCAGTTCGATGCCGTCATCGACGTCAACCTGCGCGGCGTCTTCCACTGCGCCCAGGCCGTGGCCGACACCATGGTGGCGCAGGGCGCCGGCGTCATCCTGAACGCCAGCTCGGTGGTCGGCCTCTACGGCAATTTCGGCCAGACCAATTACGCGGCGGCCAAGTTCGGCGTGATCGGCTTCACCAAGACCTGGTCGCGCGAGCTGGGGCCCAAGGGCGTGCGCGTCAATGCGGTGGCGCCGGGCTTCATCGAAACGCCGATCCTGGCCACCATCCCCGAGAAGGTGATCACCGAGATGCAAGCCCATGTGCCGCTCAAGCGCCTGGGCAAGCCCGAAGAGATCGCCAGCGTCTACGCCTTTCTGGCCAGCGAGGACGCCAGCTACATCAACGGCGCCGTGATCGAGGTGTCCGGCGGCATGACGGTCTGAGGCGCCGCGGCAGGCGCATTTCACGCCGCAAGGCCCACCGTTCGCGCCGCCTGGCGACCGCGAGTCGCAAAGCCGATGCGCGACATGAAGGGGGCTTCTAAGGTGCGGGCTTGAGTCCATCAAGTCCAACGCACCGAGGAGCCCCCGGATGAAGCCCCACCACGCCCCCGCCCGCCGTCGCCATCGCCTGGTCGTGCAGGCCCTGCTGAGCCTGAGCCTGGCGTCCACGCTGAGCTTGAGCCAGGCCGCCAGCGAAGCGCCGCAGGCACTCGCCCAGGCCCAGCAGCTGTTCCTGGCCGCCACCCAGGGCGACAGTGCGGCCATCGAGAAGGCGGTCGAGGCCTACACCGCCCTGCTCCGCGCCGAGCCCGGCAACCCCTCTCTCATGGCCAAGCTGGGCGCGGCGACCTCGCTGCGCGCCACCACCACGATGCTGCCCTGGAAGAAGATGAGCCATGCCGAAGAAGGCCTGGCCTATCTGGACAAGGCCCTGGCCCTGCTCAACAACACACACGACGCCGCCGCGGCCGGCCAGATCCCCATCGCCCTGGACACCCGCTTCACCGCCGCCAGCACCTTTCTGGCCCTGCCCGGTTTCTTCAACCGCGGCCCGCGCGGCAACAAGCTGCTGCAAGAGGTGCTGAACCACCCGCAGTTCGCACAAACGCCTTTGGCCTTCCGCGCCACGGTCTGGATGCAGGCAGGCCGCGCGGCCGAGCAGGGCGAGCGCCGCGACGAGGCCCGCAAGTTCTACCAGCTGGTGCAGGAGCATGGCGCCCCACAGGCCAGCAAGGCCCAGGCCAAGCTGAAGGCCCTGCAGTCATGAGCCAGCCCGTGGTCATGGAGATGCGGGCGGTGCACAAGACCTACCGCCTGGGCGAACACATCGTGCCCGCTCTGCAAGGAGTGGACCTGCAGCTGCGCGAGGGCGAGTTGCTGGCCCTGACCGGCCCTTCGGGCAGCGGCAAGTCCACCATCCTCAATCTGTGCGGCCTGATCGATGCCGCCGATCGGGGCGAGATTCTGCTGCAAGGCCGGCCGGTCGACGCCCGCGATGAAACCGGCGCCACCCTGCTGCGCCGCGATGCCATCGGCTTCATCTTCCAGAACTTCAATCTGGTGCCAGTGATGAGCGTGGCCGAGAACGTGGACTATCCCCTGTTCCTGGCCGGCCTGCCCTGGGCCGAACGGCAGCAGCGGGTGCGCGAGGCACTGCAATCGGTCGGCCTGCTGGAGCACGCCGCACATCGGCCCGATGCCCTGTCCGGCGGTCAGCGCCAGCGCGTGGCCATCGCCCGCGCCCTGGTGAAGCGGCCCCGCCTGGTGATTGCCGACGAGCCGACCGCCAGCCTGGACTCCGGCACCGCCGATCAGGTGCTCAGCCTGATGCGCGAGCTGGCGCATCGGCAGGGCGCCGCCTTCTTGATCGCTACCCACGACAGCCGCCTGACCTGCCGCTGCGACCGGGTGATCGCCCTGCTCGACGGCCGCATCAGCCCCCACGAAACCAGCCTGCCTCTCGGAGCCGCCGCATGAACCACTTTCCCTGGCTGAAATTTGCCTGGCAGAACGCGCGGCGCAACCGCCGCCGCTCCTGGGTGACGGTGTCCATCGCCGCCCTGGGCACCGCCGCCATCCTGCTGGCCAGCGGCTTCGCCCTGTCAACCTACCAGGGTCTGGCCCAGATGGCGGCCCGCAGCAGCGGCCACCTGATCCTGGCCAAGCCCGATCAGTTCCACAAAGACGAAGACACCCCGCTGCAGCACGGCCTGGACCAGGCCGATGAGCTGCGCGCCCGGCTGCTGGCCGACCCCGAGGTGCGCCAGGTGCTGCCGCGCGTGGACTTCAGCGGCCTGATCAGCAATGGCGACAAGTCGACGGTGATGATGGCCGTGGGCATCGACCCCGACAGCGAGTTCGCCATCAAAGGCCCCTTCCTGAAGATCAAGGCCGGCGAGGCCCTACTCAGCAGCCCCCAGGCCAGCGCCGAGGTGATGCTGGGCGAAGGCCTGGCGCGCAGCCTCAAGGCCGAGCCCGGCAGCAGCCTGACCCTGCTCTCCAGCACCGCCGACGGCGCCCTCAACGCCCTCGATGTGCGGGTGCGCGGCGTGTTCTCCACCGGCATCCCGGACATGGACAAGCGCCTGGTCTACACCGATGTCCTGACGGCACAGAAGCTGCTGAACAAGGCGCGCATCAGCAGCCTGGGCGTGTTCCTGCGCAGCATGGAGGCCGTGCCGGGCGCGCAGGCGCGGGTGGCCGCCCAGTTCCCCGAGCTGGAGGTGCAGAACTGGGAGACCCAGGCCTTTTTCTACCGCAGCGTGCGCGATCTCTACGACCGCATCTTCGGCGCCCTGGGCCTGATCATCTTCCTGATCGTCATCTTCGTAGTCACCAATGCCATGGCCATGGCCATCATCGAACGCACCCGCGAGATCGGCACCCTGCGCGCCCTCGGAACCTTGCCCCGGCAGCTGCTGCGCAGCCTGGCACTGGAGGGCATGGTGCTCGGCGGCGGCGGCGCGGCCCTGGGTGCGCTGCTGGCCCTGGGCGCTAGCGTGCTGCTCTACCTCTTTCCGGTGCAGATGCCGCCGCCGCCGGGACGCTCGGACGGCTATCCGCTGAGCATTGCCATCGACCCTGGCGTCTACGCCGCCACCCTCCTAGCCATGCTGCTGCTGGTGATGCTGGCCTCGGCCCTGGTGGCGCGCAAGACCGTGCATCAACCCGTGGTCCAGGCCCTGGCCCACACCTGAGGAACACACCCGCGATGAAGAACGCCACCCTTGCGCCCATTCTTGGCCTGGCTGCCCTGCTGCTGGCCGGCACATCGGCCGCCCAGGATGTGCCCAGCCTGCTCAAGACCGCCGATCAGTTCCGCAGCGGCGGCGCCAACAGCGCCGAGAAGCTGCAGGTCGAGACCCTGGTCACCCAGCATGCCGCCGATGGCAGCGTCGAGAAAGAGCGCCGCTACACCGTCTTTGTGCAGAGCAAGCGCCAGTCTCTGGTGCTGATGCAAAGCCCGGCCGAGAAAGGCCAGAAGGTGCTGATGCTGGGCGATGATTTCTGGCTGCTGATGCCCGGCAGCCAGCGCCCGATGCGCATCACCCCGATGCAAAAGCTGCTCGGCGATGCCTCGACCGGCGACATCGCCACCCTGTCCTGGGCCGAGGACTACAGCGGCCAGCTGATCGGCGAGGCGCGCTGCGGCGAGCGCCCCTGCCTGCACCTGAGCCTGCAGGCCCTGCGCAGCAGCGTCAGCTACCAGCGCATCGAGCTGTGGCTGGACAAGGCCCGCCACGAGCCGATCAAGGCCGACTTGTACGTGCAATCGGACAAGCTGGCCAAGCAGGCCCGCTTCCTCATGGACGCTGGCCACAAACAAGTCAACGAGATGGTGCTGCAGGACCAGCTCAGCCACAAAAAGGAAACCCGCATCCGCTATCTCTCGCGCACACCGCGCACCGTGCCGGAGACCTGGCTCAACCCCATGTTCCTGGCGCGCAATCCCAGCCTGGAATGAAGAGAAGTCCGATGCGAGGCCCCTTGCTTCCATGTGCTCATCCTCTTCTGCTGATGGCAGCAGCGTCGCTGGCCGCGCCCACCCAGGCCCTGGCCCAGGACTGGAGCGCCCAGTTGCGCGCGCGCAGCGAGCATCGCAGCGCCAACCCGCAGGGGCCGCT
Organism: Paucibacter aquatile; assembly: GCF_002885975.1. Lineage (NCBI taxonomy): Bacteria > Pseudomonadati > Pseudomonadota > Betaproteobacteria > Burkholderiales > Sphaerotilaceae > Roseateles > Kinneretia aquatilis. The sequence goes on from NZ_POSP01000003.1 coordinate 1,658,770, forward strand.
GGCGGGCCCCCAGGGCTCAACGCAGGGCCTGGACGCGGAGCTGCGCGGCCAATGGCGCGGCCTGAACGCCGCGCTGGCCCTGCGCCAGGAACGGGGCGGCGAAGCCGACGAGAAGCGCAGCAGCAGCAGCAGCGCCACTGTCAACGAGCTCTACGCCAACGCCGACCTCGGCGCCTGGCAGCTCAGCGCCGGGCGCAAGCTGCTCAGCTGGGACGTGGGTTATGCCTTCCGCCCCAATGACATGGTGGCCCAGGAAGAGCGACGCACCCTGCTATCCAGCCAGGTGCGCGGCCGCCCGCTGCTGGCTGCCGAGCACTTTGACGCCGACACCGCCTGGTCGCTGGTCTGGGTCAATCCGCTCAAGCAAGAAGGCAGGCGCGGCGATGAGCAAGCCCTGGCCGGCCGCGTCTACCAGCGCCAGGGCAGCCTGGACCTGCACGGCTTCGCCCGCTGGGGCCAGCACAGCGGCCCCAGCCTGGGTGCGGCGCTGGCCTGGGTGGCCACGGACTCCCTGGAGCTGCATGCCTCCTTGCACCTGGCGCGGCGCGATCACGCCTTGCTGCTGAACCAGCTCGACGCCAGCAGCCTGCTGCAGCGCCAATCACCCTGGCGCGAAGGCCTGCGCGGCTCCCATGCCCAGGCCTTGCTTGGCTTGAGCTGGACCGGTGAAAACCGCCTCAGCCTCCTGGCCGAAGCCTGGTGGGACGGCAATGCCCTGAGCCCGCAGGACTGGCGCGACTGGCAGCGCCGCACACAGCAGCTGCGCGCCCTGCCGCCCGGCGCGGCGGTGCCGCCTCAAGCCCTGGCCGCCAACCTGGCCTGGCAGGCCCAAGCCTTTGGCAGCGGCAGCAGCCTGCAGCGCAGCAATGCCTTCCTGCGGCTTTCATGGAGCGAGGGCGGCTGGTCGCCCGCGCTGGACTGCCTCTACCACCCGGCCGACGGCGGCCGCATCTGGACCGCCTCCCTGACCTGGCAGGGCGACCGCCTGCGCGTGGACGCCGGCCTGCGCCACTACGGCGGCCCGGCCGGCGCCGTGCTGACCCAGCTGCCGCAGCGCCGCCAGGGCTATGCCGCGCTCAGCTGGGCGTTCTGAGCAATCGGCTCAGCTGCGCAGCAAGCCGCCCACCCGCTCCCGCAAGAGCTCCGGGCTGACTGCCGGTGCAGCCAGCGGCGCCCCGGCCAGCAGGCCAACGCGGCTGAACAGCCCCCGCCGGAAGGGCCGCACCATGGCCTGGCCCTGCTCCACGCGTGAGAAAAACGAGCCCCAGAGGTTCTGCAGCGCCAGTGGCACCACCGGCACCTGCTCGCGCCCTTCCAGGATCTTCATCAGCCCGCCCTTGAAGGGCTGGAGCGTGCCGTCGCGGGTAATGCCGCCCTCGGGGAAGATGCAAAGCAACTCGCCCTCATCCAGCACCTCGCGCGCCAGCTCAAAGGCACGCTCGTAGGTGGCGGGGTCTTCCTTTTGCGGCGCCACCGGAATCGCCTTGGCCAGACGGAACAACCAGCCCAGCACCGGAATGCGGAAGATGCGGTGGTCCATCAGAAAGCGGATCGGCCGCGGGCTGGCTGCCATCAGCAGCACGGCGTCGATGAAGGAGACATGGTTGCAGACCAGCAGGGCCGGGCCGCGCGCCGGAATGTGCTCGTCGCCGCGCACGCGGAAGCGGTAGACCAGGCGCGAGGCGACGAAAGCCACAAAGCGCAGCAGGTACTCGGGCACCAGCATGAAGATGTAAAACGCCACCACCGCATTGGCCAGGCCCACCGCCAGGAAGAGCTCGGGAATGCTGAAGCCCGCGCCGAGCAAGGCACCAGCCAGCAGCGAGCTGGCGATCATGAACAGCGCGTTGAGGATGTTGTTGGCCGCGATGATGCGGGCGCGGTGGGTGGGCTGCGCGCGCAGCTGGATCAGCGCGTACATGGGCACGCTGTATAGGCCGGCGAACAGCGCCAGCAGGCACAGGTCGGCCAGCACGCGCCAATGCGCGGCCTGGGCCAGAAAGTCACCGAGGCTCAAAGCCGCCGCAGGCGCCGGCAGGCCGCGCGAGGCGAAGTACAGGTCGATGGCAAACACGCTCATGCCGATGGCGCCCACCGGCACCAGGCCGATCTCGACATGGCGGCGCGAGAACAGCTCGCACAGCAGCGAGCCCACACCGATGCCGACCGAGAACACCACCAGCAGCAGCGAAGCCACCTGCTCATTGCCGTGCAGCACTTCCTTGGCAAAGGCCGGGAAGTTGGCCAGAAAGACGGCGCCGAAGAACCACATCCAGGAAATGCCCAGCAGCGAGCGGAACACCGCCAGCTGCTCACCAGCCAGCTTGAGGTTGCGCCAGGTCTCGCTGACCGGGTTCCAGTTGATCGCCAGGCCGGGGTCGGTCGACGGGCAAGCTGGAATGGCTTGCGCCGTCAGCCGGCCCAGCACCGCCAGGCCCAGGCAGGCGAAGGCCACCTGATGCGCGCCCACCTCGGGCCGGGCGATCAACACGCCACCGGCCACATTGCCCAGCAGGATGGCCACAAAGGTACCCATCTCCACCATGCCATTGCCGCCGGTCAGCTCGCGCTCGTTCAGCTGCTGCGGCAGATAGGCGTACTTGACCGGGCCGAACAGGGTCGAATGCAGGCCCAGCAGGAAGACGCAGCTCAGCAGGGCCGGCACATTGGTCGCGTAAAAGCCCCAGGCCGCCAGCGCCATGATGGCGATCTCCAGGCTCTTGATGAACTGGATCAGCCGCGTCTTGTCATGCTTGTCGGCCAGCTGGCCGCTGGTGGCCGAGAACAGCACAAAAGGCAGGATGAACAAGGCGCCGATCACCAGCCCGGCCTGGGCCGGCTTCAACCAGCTCAGCTGCAGCTGGTAGGTCAGCAGCACGGTGAAGGCGAACTTGAACAGGTTGTCGTTCGCCGCGCCCAGGAACTGGGTCCAGAAAAACGGGGCGAAGCGGCGCTGCGCCAAGAGCGCGAACTGACCACCATGGGATTCCGACATGCTGTTGCCTCCGCTCTCTCAATTCATGGTTTGACCAGCTCAACCGCATCGCCAGCTCCCGCGCGGGGCAGCCAGGCGAACACCGAATCGGCTGTGATTGTTTCAATTCGTCCTGCAAAACGTTGGGCGCTCGGATGGTCATCGAACTCGACATTGGCCATGCTCACCCGTGCGCCCAGGCGCGTGGCCGTGGACAGGCGCAGCAGGCCGGGCTGGTAGTCCCGCTCGCGCAACCAGGCCTGGGCCTGGGCGCGGCTCTCTGCACCCTGGCTCGCCAAGGCCAGGGTCTCCAGCACCCATTGATTGCTTTGCTGGTACTTGCTGCCCCAGGCGTAAGACACCATGCTGTAGCGCGGCTCGTGCAGAGTGGCCACGCGTGCCTTGTCGCGCAGCAGCGGCATCAGCGCCGACTGAAGCGCCGGGCTCAACCGAGCAAAAGCAGCCTCGTAGCGATGCGGCCGGTCCAAAAAGAACTCACCCAGGCCCTGACGAAACAGATCGGCGCGGGCGCTGCCACAGTGGTTGAGCTTGTGCAGCACGCGCCAGACCGGCTGCGCAGCCTGCGCATCACCCTGGCTGTCGCGGTAGGCAAAGCCCAGGTGGGACCACTGCACACCGTATTTACTCAGGTCTTGCCCCGCGCGAGCCAGCAACACGACCTGAGCGCCGCTGGCCTCCAACTGCCGAGCCGTGGCTTCGGCCAAATTCATGCCGCGCTCGATCTGCTGCACGGTGAGCGGCTTGTCCTCACAAGGCCGCCCGGCCTGAGCCCAGCCCGCCGTCAGCAACAGCAGAACCCAAACGCAGCGCTTCATCGGGTGATCTGCTCGTGGTGCAGCAAGGCCTTGCCGATGGCATTGGGCACCAGGGCGACCGCCTCGCCCGCCACCGAGAGCACATAGCCACTGCCGATCACCGAGACCACTACCACGGCGCCCAAGGCGGTGCTGGCCTTGCCGGCGAAACGAACGCTGGCGCGGACGCCATCCGACGCGCGTTCCAACACCCACACCGTGCCCTGGGCCGAGGCTTCGACGGCCACGACCGTCAAGTTCGCACCCGCCGACAAGAGCACCGCAGGCGCCGCCACCGAGACCGCCACGGGCACAGCCGACAAGGCGCTGGCCTCCGAGGCCGTGGTCTGGGCTTGCGCCTGTGGCGCTTGCAGCAAGACCAGGCTCAGCAGCAGACCCGCAGAGCAGGAAAAGGACTTGGCTTTCTTCTTCATCTTCATAACTCCCGATTCAAGGGTCTTGCTGATCCACGGCTTCGACTCGATGTCTCCACCAGGCACGCCGCCGGCACAGGGATTGGCATGCGCGCTGGCGGGCGCATCATCGCAGGCCGCGCTCAGCCTCCATGCTCAAAATGGCGGCGCGAGTGAAAGACTTCCGTGCGCAGGCCCTGGCCTCGCCACCGAACCGACTTCTTCAAAAGCAGATCGAACAGCAGCGGGTTGTGCTCGCGCAGCTGCTCCAGAAAAGGCTGCTGCGCTTCGTCCAGCAGCCCCGCCCGCACCAGGCTGCCCAGGCGGTAGAGCGGGCCGACGCCGGGCAGCGGGTAGTCCGAGCCGTGGAGCAGGCGGCCGTGCCAGTCTGGCCGGCTCAGCACGCTGCGCCAGACCTCGGGCCGGCGGTTGAACTGGAACAGGGCCGAGACATCGCCGAGCAGCAGGCCGCTCCAGGCCGGCTCGTCCATCAGGCGGGCGAAGAGATCAAATGCCGGGCGCAGGCGCGGCCGGGGCTGGTCTAGGTCCAGCGCGTCGCCGAGTGAGGCGCAATGGGCCGCAATCACGCGCACGCCTTGCGACAAAGGCTGGCGCAGCAGCAGCGGGTTGCCCAGTTCATCACGGCCGGCGCCGGGCACGGCTTTCTCTTCGCCGCAGTGCACGATCAGCGGCAGGCGGGCGGCAGCCATGCGTTCGTAAAAGGGGCGCAGGTGGCGGTCGCGCAGATCGATGTTCATGCTGCTGGGCAGCCATTTCAGCGCCACGGCGCCGCCGGCGATGGCCGCATCCAGGCGGGTCAGCCCATCCTCGCGGTAAGGGTGGATGGAGGCCACCCAGGCGAAGCGCTGCGGGCCGGCCTGCGCCACGCTGCGGGCATAAGCATCGGGCACATGGAAGGTGGTCCAGTCGGCTTGGGCCCGGCCCTGCTCGTCGTGGGCTTCGTCAAAGGCATAGAGCATCCAGCGGGCGCCCTCGGGGAAATCCTCGGTCAGCGCACGCAGGCGCTGCAGATAAGCGCGGTCCACGCTGGGCGCATCGGCCGGCACGCAAGCGCCGTCCATGATGACGCGCCGGCGCAGGCTCTCGCCCGGGTGCCACCACTGGTGCATGGCCGGGTGGATGCGGCAGCCGCTGCCGGCGTCGCCGGTGCCGAGCAGATGGCAATGCACGTCCCAGAGCTGGCGGGCGTCGATGTCTTGCCAGAGCTGCTGCAGGGCCGGATGCTGGCGCAGGGCCTCGGGCAAGGCGCCACGGCAGGGGTTGCGCAGATAGCCGGCCTGGGCCGGGCGCACCAGGCTGCTGAACAGGCCGGCCACGGCGGCGGCGCCGCAGCATTGCAGGTGGCGGCGCCGCGTGGTTTGAAAGTCAGCATCGTGGTGCATCGCGTGTCTCACTCCGTCTTGATTGAACTCAGCTCGGCTTGGCGCGGGCTGGGAATGAAAGCGATGCTCGCGGCGGCGCGGCGCTGGCGTGCGAAAAATGCCTTTCGGTGGCAAGACCTGGCCCCGACGGTGGCACCATGCGCTACTGCTGCGCCCAGCGTCACACTGCTTTTTCTTACTCTCCTTCGCACCGAGCCACGCATGTCCACCACCCAAACCCTGATCGAAGTGATCAAGGCCGAGCTGAAGAGCCAGGGCCTGAGCTATGCCGATGTGGCCCGCGAGCTGGAGCTGTCGGAATCCAGCGTCAAGCGCATGTTTGCGCCCGGCGGCGAGATGCCGCTGTCGCGGGTTGATGAAATCTGCCGGGTGCTGAACACCGATTTCGGCGAGCTGAGCCGCTCACTCAGCGAACGCCAGCCCCTGCGCATGGAGCTGAGCCTGGCGCAGGAAAAAGCCGTGGTCGCCGACCCCAAGCTGCTGCTGGTGGCGATCTGCTGCCTGAGCCAATGGACGGCCGAGCAGATGCACCAGAATTACCGCCTCAGCGAGGCCGAGGTGACCCTGCACCTGGCCGAGCTGGACCGCCTGGACATCATCGAGCTCAAGCCCCTGAACCGCTACAAGCTGCGCGTGGCCAAGACCTTCCGCTGGCGCCCGCATGGGCCGGTGATGAACTTCTTCCGCGAGGAAGTGGCGGGAGATTTTTTCTCAGGCGGCTTCGACGGCGAGGCCGAGCTGCTCAGCCTGGTGCACGGCCGCCTCAGCCAGGCCAAGGCCCGCGAACTGGTCGAGCGCCTGCAACGCCTGGCCCACGACTTTGCTCGCCAGCACCTGCTGGACCAGAAACTGCCCGAGGCCGAGAAGCGCCAGTACACCTTGGTGATGGGCATGCGCTCCTGGTTGTTTGAGCACTTCAAGCATTTGCAGAGGGCGGGGCGGGGGTAGGAGGCGCGGACCCTGGGCTGCTCTACTCTTCGATGGTCTCAAGACCGGAACGCGGCGTTCAAACTGGCGACACACCCACGCGTGTCACCAAGGGGCGATTCAACGGAACAACTTGGGGGTCAAGTCTTGCCTTGAAATTTAAGGCCTGACCCTCGCTTCTTTGACCCTCGCTTCTTATGACCCTCGCTTATCTCGCTTCTCCAAAAGCGGCAATCAACTTTGAGGGTGATGATCTAGCGCAGTACCTTTCGATGTTGAACGAGTGTCTTGGAAAGTGCCAGCGAGCAGTGTTCCCAGCGGAACTGCCATTCATTGATAACCTCTCTCGGGTGGCTTAACCTTGGGTTCCCCTAGCGTCAAGTGCTGCTAGAAACGTGTCAAAACTGCCTGCTGAGGCTGCGAGGGCATCCTGAATCGCGTACATCGGGACAGCAAGCTTGAAACGGGCCTGAACGCCTTTGCCCCTGTACTCAACGTTTTCGACGATATTCGCTCGAACCAAGATAGGAACAATGTCGTCGACGAACCATGGACCTTGCCTACCGAATTTGGCCCGGATCGTATCTTCATTGACCTGAGTCGTACGCAAAAACACTCTAAGGAACTTCTCGACGGCATCAATCCGCGAATCGGCCTCAGGTAGCGCGGCATCAGCTGGCAAGTTCGCTGCCAGCGGAATTGCTGCGCCAAGTTTGCGCATTTCAGCGGCTATTTCATGAGGCCCGTAGAGGTTTCTTTCACCTTCCCCGCTGCCGCGCTTCAAAGCGTTGACTCGGCAGTCGACAAGGGTGGTACCAGCTAAAGTGTCCGCGTCCGCGGCATCGATGCGTTCAAAGTCGCAGTTATGGAACGAGATACTGTTGAAATTCGCACCAGCGATCTCCGTAGGTTCAAAACGACACTGCGAAAATGTCACGTCGGACAGCCGTCGACCAAATAGGGCGTTCAATGGAAAGACCACTGAATCCACTTCCACGCGACCTCGGCTATCGGACTGACCAGAAAGCAGCCGCACTAGCAGGGCACCGCAGTTCTCTCGCGCAAACGACAGTGGCGATGAGCTACGTGCGACATCCACGACTACAGCAGTGCAATCGCTCTGTTGCATTCCGACTCTTAGCAGATGGCTGACTGCTTGGTCACAAGTGTCAGATGGAAGCCTGTCAGCCGAAACGATTGATAGTAAGTCCGCTTGGTTCCGATCCGCAAGCGCACTGCCTAATGACTCTCCCAAATAGAAGCGGCGGAACTCGTCATGATCGAACTCGAGCAAGCCTCCGCGCGCTGGGTTCGTCGAGAGAAGGGAGTGGTTTCGAACTCGCTCGCGAATTTGGCGAACAAATGTAGGGCCTCGCCTCATCGGCTCGGCAAACATCTCCACGATCACGTCGATCACGTCGAGCCGAAGCGAATTGGCCGAAGATTGCCACATCTCGCGTGCGATCGCGGCCAAAAGTTGATGGTGTTCCGTCACAGTGAGCAAAGGCTGCGCTGCATCCCCAGTTTTGTCTAGCCACTTCAGGCGGGCCTCCCGATCCACGAGTGTCTCGACGAACCTGAAGAAATAGTCCTGCGGTGCAGTACCGAGTTCATTTGCAAGCTGCTCAACCGTCTCGACACTTTGCGCGAGGTCCACCAGTCGCTTGACTAGGAAGGCGCGCGACAACATCGGGTGTTCGCCTCCGAGGCGTGCTGCAAAGGTGTCGTACAAGTCCTCGGCATCTGAGAAACCACGCAGAGCCGCGTACTCAAGGAACTGAGGCCTCATCCATCGATTGATCTTCAGTCTTGCAAACGAAGCAGACCTGTCCCCGATCGCGTCAAACAGCCGTGCCTGTGTCTTGAAGCTCGTGATCTCAAAGAAGGCCTTTCTCGCTGCGACCATGATCGATCCAGCTGAATGAAGCGAATCGATGAAACTGCCGAGCGCGGAGACGGCTTCGCCTGAGTGCCCCTCGACAAACATCTCCTCGAATCCATCAAAGGCCGGAACAATAGCTCCAAGCTTGACCAACTCAAGAAATCCATCAAAGTAGTACCGATTGAAGCGGAAGCGGTTTGACAATGTTCCGATGACGACATCGTCAAATCTCAGAAACGTCTTGCCGCCAAGTGCTATCGGTACTAGAAGCCAACTACCTGTTCGGGACTTGCAGCGGGCGGCCTGCTGTCGAGCTAAGTGGTTAATTAGCGTCGTCTTGCCCTCTCCAGCATCTGAGGTGAGATACAGGATTGCTGTGGTTGCCGGAATTGGGGCCCCCAAACGCTGCTCTAGAGAAGCGGCGACATTGGTGACAGCGAACTCGTCGTCTGAGGCGGGGGAAGAAAGATCTCCGCGCAGAAGGCCGCTCGGCATCACAAAGGCTGGTGTGTCCGGGACAAACGTCAAGATCCGGTCAGCAAGCAGATCGAGCTTTGCAACCCTTCGAATGAGCCACGAACGAGGTGTATACGTTGAGTCGGAGTCTTCGATCATCAACTCGCCCGAATCTGGCTTCGTGACGAGGCGAACATCTATCAATTCGTCTTGAATTTGAGCAACGATTCGCCCTTGACGAACGTCCAGCTCACTCGGGTCATTGACGAAGGCTCCGAGGATGCGCTTCAGTTCATTTACGGTCACGGTTTGCTCCTCTTCAGACGGAAGTTTGCTTGTACACAACGCCGAGTCGCGACAAATTGGACATCAGCACAGGTTTGGTCATGCCCCCCGGGGAAGTATGAATTTGGCAAACAGATGCTCCCGCTGTGAGGCAAAGAAGTACACCTGGCCACATGTCGGCGTCTGACGAAACAACTACCACTTTCTTTGCCCCTTGCCGCAGCGCGAGTTCCGCCATGTCCGCTACCATAAGAGTGTCGACCTGCTTCTGTTCGTTCCTGCGAAGAAGGTCTCGGGTCGTTACTCCGCAGTTGCCAAAATCGCACTGCCCATCTCGGAGGAACGATTCGATTGGCGCCAACTGGCATCGTTGTGGGGACGCGCATGTGCGCCATCCACTTTGATCGACCTGAACGTTCCGAACCGACCGTCCAGGCATGAAAGTGTCGGCTAGGTCTTCGCTTGGCAAGAACAGGCCCGAGCGGGCGAAAGCTACCGTCAGCATGCGCTTGACCAGCCTACCGGTTGGATCGAGGCGCTGGGTTGTAGCTGGGAAATTGGCTTGAATCTCTGTCCCAAGAACCTGGGCTTGGCGGGTAAGTGAGCGTCCAGTGGTCCAACCGCCGTACAAACGCACCTCGACGCGCGAAACACCGTCCATGAATTGGTTGGGGATGCGCGATTCAATGTGCCGAACAACCGCGTCAAGCTTCTTGTTTTTTCGAAAATCGCCGAGGTTGTCATAGTCCACAAGGACGAAAAGTCTGTCGGTCATGTGCTGCGTCCGTGTCGGCAGGTGCGGTGGATTCGGCGACCATACCAGCGCGCTTGTTGCGAGCCTTGCCGCCCTTGCTAATTCTCAGTGTAGACGTTGCCTTCCCGCCACCGAGGCGCGACCCCAGCAAACACTCAGTTCAATTCAAGGCTTAGGCGAGACGCGCTTCAGACCGGTACCGCGCAGTTTCTGCGTTTTCGAGCGAAGCCGGAGCAGATCAGGGAGGCTGGCATGACCTTGATGGCTAGCCCGGTTCAGTCCTGCTGTGCAGGAAGCATTAGATGCCGAAGCGCTCAGCTGTTTGACTCATCCGGCTGAGCCACTGAGGGCTAACTTGGCGACAGGTGAAGCCATTACCCCCTCGCTCGCAACGCCGACATCTAGGACGCTGTACACAGCGAATCACTCAACACGTTCAGATTTCGAGTGCATCTAAACATTGTGGTCCGGTCGCCGCCCGCAAAGCGAGTTAGTCCGGCGGGCCTCTGGCTAGACTGCGAACACAGAGGCAGGTTCCATCAGCTTAATTGACCTTCGTGTCCAAGCACGGCTTGGCGCCCCGTTACCCTCGTCTAATGAGGCGCACTGCACCTTGATCGTCCATGCTTTCACTTACCACCCCTGCAGTGTCTCGTTCTGGTGCCACAGGCACGGATTCGGCTGTCAGGTGTGCGGCAACGAGATCAGGACTGCGAATGTCCCCTCAGGGTCGGTGTGAATCGCCCCGGGTTTTGAGGAGGCTCCAACTCTGGAGAATGGAGCCATGAAGAAGTCCCCGAAGTTTTCGCCCGAGGTGCGTGAGCGTGCCGTGCGCATGGTGCTGGAGCACCGAGCAGAACATCCGTCGCAGTGGGCGGCCATCGAATCCATCGCCGACAAGATCGGCTGCGTGCCGCAGACCTTGCACACCTGGGTCAAGCAGCACGAGGTCGATGCCGGCCAGCGAGACGGTGTCTCGACTGCGGAGGCTCAGCGCATCAAGGAACTGGAACGAGAGGTGCGCGAGCTGCGCAAGGCCAACGAGATTCTGAAGCTGGCCAGCGCGTTTTTCGCCCAGGCGGAGCTCGACCGCCGCATCAAGTCCTGAAGGCGTTCATCGACCAGCACCGCCAGCAGCTTGGGGTCGAGCCGATCTGCCGCGTCCTGCAGATTGCCCCATCGGCTTACTGGCGCCACGTCGCTTGTCAGCGCAGCCCGGCCTTGCGCTCTTTGCGAGCCCAGCGCGATGTGCAACTGCTACCGCAGGTGCAGCGCGTCTGGCAGGCCAACCATCAGGTCTACGGCGCCGAGAAGGTCTGGCGCCAGCTCAACCGCGAAGGCGTCGCCGTGGCGCGCTGCACCGTCGAGCGGCTGATGCGCCAGCTCGGGCTGCAGGGTGTGCGCCGAGGCAAGGCCGTGCGCACCACCATTCCCGATCCCAAGGCGCCATGCCCGTTGGACCGCGTCAATCGGCAGTTCCGGGCCGAGCGGCCGAACCAGCTGTGGGTCTCGGACTTCACCTATGTCTCAACCTGGCAGGGCTGGGTGTATGTAGCGTTCGTCATCGACGTGTTCAGCCGGCGCATCGTGGGTTGGCGTCAGAGCAGTTCGATGCACACCGAGTTCGTACTCGACGCATTGGAGCAGGCGCTGTACGACCGCAAGCCGTCCGATGGCCTGGTGCATCACTCCGACCGTGGGTCGCAATACGTGTCTATCCGCTACAGCGAGCGGTTGGCCGAGGCCGGAATCGAGCCCTCAGTGGGTTCCAAGGGCGACAGCTACGACAACGCACTGGCCGAGACCATCAACGGGCTGTACAAGGCCGAGGTCATTCACCGGCGCGGGCCTTGGAAGACCAAGCAGGCGGTGGAACTGGCAACACTGGAATGGGTCGCCTGGTTCAACCATCACCGGCTGATGGGGCCGCTGGGCCATGTGCCGCCTGCTGAGTTCGAAGCCAATTACCATCGTCACCGCGCTGGTCAGGCCGCGACCGCCTGACTTAAACCAACAGGCCTCCTCGGAACCCGGGGCGATTCAGTGACGTGAGTTCGGACTGCAGAGAACTGGTCGCAAGTGGGACGCCGGCCGACTCGCGAGAGTCCAACGGCAGCTGTACCTCGTATTCTGTTGAAAAAGTCGCTGATCGGCTCGAAGGCGACGTTGCGGAAGGGAAGGCGAAGGCGCTCAACTCACCTTTTCTTCGTCTGAACCAGGTCTTTCGACCCGGTTTTGAGGTTAATCGATGGGGTTTCGCCTCAAGCGGGCGTAGCTGTGCCTTGAGTTGGTGGACCTTGCGGCACCCGCATCGCCAAACGACGCAGGTTTTGTACTGCCGCAGCCATCGTGAACTCGTCCATCGCGCCACTAAGTCCTCGCAGGCGCAAGCGATCCAGCCGCAGGATTCGCTTCAGGTGGGCAAACAGCATTTCCACCTTCTTGCGTTGGCAACGTGAGCGCTCGTACTGTTCGGTGGTGGCAATCTTGCGCCCTACGTCCCGTGCGGCTTCGTGAACGCTGCGAACGATCTTGCGCATAGGGGTGGTGGGGCAGCAGCGCTGCTTCTCGGGGCAGTTGGCGCAATCTTGTTGGCTCGCACGGTAAATCACAGTGTCGGCCTTGGTGATGTGACTGCGCTCAATCTTGAAGACTCGCCACTGGCTGCGCAGCGGGCGACCTTGTGGGCAGGTGTATTCCTTGGCCTGCTCGTCCCAAGTGAACTCGTTGCTTGAGAGCGTGCCGTCATCGCGCTGCGTGCGATCCCAGACGGGCACATGGGGTTCGATGCCCTTTTCGTCCACCATCCAACTCAGCATGGGCGCCGTGCCGTAGGCCGTGTCGCCGATCAACCGCTCGGGCTTGAGGCCGAACTGCTCCTGCACTCGATCAACCATCAGTTTGGTCGACTCGACCTCGGCGGTGCGGTGGGCCGGCGTGGCCTGGACATCCATGATCACGCCATGCTCGGCATCGATGAGGTAATTCGTCGAGTAGGCGAAGAACGCGGGGCCGCCCGTCGCCGCCGTCCAACTTGCTTGTGGGTCGGTCAGCGAAATCTTCTTGGCTAGGACCTTGCCAAGGGCTTCGGCATCTAATCCTTCCAGGTACTCGCGCACGGCGCGTGTGCTCAGTGCTGGATCTTTCCAGTCAACCGACTCGGTGCCAGCCACACCACGCTGGCTGCTGGCATCGGCCTCCACGATGCTGGCATCTACTGCAAAGCCCTCAGCCTTGACGAGGCCGGCTGCCATACAGCGACGCACGACCTCATCGAACAACCAACGGAACACGCCGCTGTCACGGAAGCGCCCATGGCGATTCTTCGAGAAAGTGGAGTGATCGGGTACGGCGTCTTCCAGGCTCAGTCGGCAGAACCAACGGTAGGCCAAGTTCAAGTGCAACTCCTCGCACAGGCGGCGCTCGGAGCGGATGCCATAGCAGTACCCGACGACCAACATGCGCAGCATCAACTCAGGGTCGATGGACGGGCGGCCGATCTGGCTGTAATGCTCGGCCAGGTGCTCACGCAGGCCAGCGAAGTCAAGGCAGCGATCAATGCCGCGCAGCAGATGATTCTGGGGAATGTGGTCTTCGAGGTTGAACGAATAGAACAACCGATCTTGCCCGCTCGCTTGTCGTCCCATCATCTCGGCGCCCTCCAAGATTCGACCGGCTAACACTCAAATTGTACGGTGCACAAGCGGGTCGAGGTAGGGACTTTTTCAACAGAATACCTCGTACAGCTGACGCTCACGCCGCTCGCGGTGACAAAGCCCAGCGACAGGTTGGTGCCGGTCAGCGTGAGTTCGCCTACCGACCCGCCAACGACTGGAACCGCTGCATTGCAGACCTCCCCCGCCCGCCCTAAAGCTCGACTGCAGGTCAATCGCCAAAGGTGCGGGGCAAGACGAGTCACGCCGCTTGCACGTCACCCGCCCGCCCCTCTACCCACCCCTCACCTCTTCGGCGCAAACCCCACATCCCCGAACTGCCACAGGAAGAAACTCCACACATCCGCCGTTTCGTCCAGGCGCTGCGACACGCCCGAGCCCATGCCGTGGCCGCCTTCGAAGTCCACACGCAGCAGCGCGGGCTTGCTGGCGTAACGCTCGGGCTGGGCGGCTTGCAGGCGGGCGGCGAACTTGGCGGGGATCCAGGCTTCGACGCGGGGGTCGTTGGCGCCGGTGGTGACGATGACGGCCGGGTAGTTCACGCCGTCGCGCACGCGGTGCACGGGGCTCAGCGCATACATGCTCTTGAAATGCGCGGGGTTGGTCACCGTGCCGAACTCGGCGATATTGGGCGCACCGTTGAGCGTGGTTTCCATGCGTAGCATGTCGGACAGGCTGACCGCGCTCTGCGCCGCGGCAAACAAGTCAGGCCGCTGGGTGATGGCGCCGCCGATGGTGATGCCGCCGGCGCTGCCGCCGGTGCCGGCCAGGGTGGCGGGCGAGGCGTACTTCTGCGCGATCAGGTATTCGGCGCAGGCAATAAAGTCCGAGACCGTGTTTTGCTTGGTCAGGATATGGCCGCCGCGGTGCCATTCTTCGCCCAGCTCCCCGCCGCCGCGCACATGGCAGATGGCGGTGACGCCGCCGCGCTCCAGCCAGGCCAGGCGGGTGGCGCCGAAGCGCGGCTCCTGGGTGGAGCCGTAGGCGCCGTAGCCGATCAAGATGGTGGGGCGCTTGCCGTCGCGCGGCGCACTCTTGGAAGACATGATGGACAAGGGCACCATCACGCCGTCATGGCTCTTGACCATGACGCGCTCGGCCTGCACGCCCGAGGTGTCCACGGCCACCGGCTTTTGCAGGTTCACGCGCCGCGCCGATGCGTCAGCCGCGCCGGGCTTCATCAAGACCAGGCTTTGCGGCGGCTGGGTCCAGCCCTCGTGCAGCACCAGCAGCTCACCGCCGGGCAAGGGGCTGATCTCGCGCAGCGTGCCTTCAAACGGCAGGGCCACGGTCGAGATGGCGGGCTTGCCTTTGCTGGTTTTTTTCTCCACCCGCCAGAGCTTGCTCACGCCGGCATCCAGGGCCTTCACGTAGACGGCATCGCCAGCCAGCTTGATGTCCTGCAGCACGCTCTCGCCCGCCGGCAGCAGGGGGCGGAAGAGCGTGGCGCGCAGGCGCAGGTCCAGCTGCAGCAGCTCGCGGCGCGAGGCATTTTTCTGGCTCAGGGCGTAGATCTGGTCGCCGGAGATGGTGGCCTCCGTGACCTTGTCTTCCGGGCGGATGATGCGGCGCCAGGGGGTGGCTGCGCCCTTCTTGAGCAGGTCCTCGGCCGGCGCCACCCAGTAGGAGCGCTCGACCGCATCGCCATGCAGCACCTCGGCCAGGGCCCAGCGCGAATCCTTGCTCAGATAGACGTAGGGCAGATCGGCCAGGGCGTGCTTCTCCTGGGCGTTCACCTCCCAGCCGAACAGGGGCGCGTCTTGCGCCGGATCGGCGCCGAGCTTGTGCAGGAAGACGGCGCTCTTGTTGTAGCGCTCTTCCGCCGGGTGGCGGTTGTAGGCGAAGCCGCTGCCGTCCTTGAACCAGGCCACGCCGAACTGGTTGAGGCCGGTGTGGGCGATGGCCTCGCTCAAGAACTTGCCGCTGGCCACATCGAGCACGCGCAGCACGCTGTTTTCCGAGCCGCCGCTGGACAGGCCGATGGCCAAGCGCTTGCCGTCCGGCGAGGGCGTGTACCAGTCGATCGCATGCTTGCCGGGCTCGCCGGGGATGTTGTTCGGGTCCAGCAGCTCGCGCTCGGCGCCCTCCACCCCCGCGCGCAGCCACAGCCGCGACTGGTTCTGGCCCGGCGCGCGCTTCATATAAAAGAGCTGGCCGGCCACGGACTTGTAGCCGCCGGTGCTTTCGCCTGCGTCGGAGAGCTGGCCCAGGCGCTCGCGCAAGGCGGCGCGGCCGGGCAGCTGGGCCAGACCAGCCTTGGTGTAGTCGGCCTGCGCGCGCAGCCAGGTCTGGAACTCGGCGGACTTCATGTCCTCCATCCAGCGGTAGGGGTCGACCACGGCGGTGCCGTGATAGACATCGGTGACGGGTTTGAGCGGGGTGGCGGGATAGGGAGGCTGCGCGAGTGAAGCCGCAAACGCGCCGTTCACCGAAGCCGCCAGACAGAGTGCGAGCAAACTTGCTTTTTGTTTCAAGAGAGGAATCACGATCGAAAGCTCCAACAGAACTTGACAACAAGATGACAAAAACCCAGACAACCGGGTCATCTTAGGTGTCCGCTGGTGCTCGCAGGTATGCCGAAAGTTTGGCCCGGCCTGGGCCGCCCTCGGGCGAACCACATCGGGAGGCCCGGCCTGACATCGGCCGGCTCAGTGCAGACGCGGTCAAGAACTGGCTCGCCACGCACCTCCGTGCGCCGGCTCGTTCCGGGCCATTGCACCGCCCCACTTGCGGGCGCGGCCAAAAGCAGCGGTTTGATCAGCGACAATGCCGCCCATATGTTTGCCCTGTTCGATGAAGCCGGAAAATTCCTCGCCGGCCGTGTCATGTCCGAAGCCGAAAGTTCGATGCAGATCGAACTGGAGTCGGGCAAGCGCGTCAAAGTGAAGGCAGCCAATGTGCTGCTCAAGTTCGACAAGCCCGCCCCGGCGGAGCTGATCGCGGAAGGCCAGCGCCTGGCCCAGGAGATCGACCTGGACCTGGCCTGGGAGTTCGCGCCCGACAGCGAGTTCAGCTTCGCCGATCTGGCACGCGATTACTTCGACGCCAAGGCCGGGGTGACGCACCAGGCGGCGGCCCTGTTCCGCCTCTTCGAAGCGCCGCATTACTTCCGCCGCGCCGGCAAGGGCCAGTTCAAGAAGGCAGCCGAAGAGGTGGTCAAGGCCGCCCTGCTGGGCATCGAACGCAAGCGCCAGCAGGCGCTGCAGATCGAAGCCTGGGCCGAAGAGCTGGCCGCCGGCCGCTGCCCCGACGCGATCCGCGACCAGATTTACAAGATCCTCTTCAAGCCCGACAAGAACGGCCCCGAGTACAAGGCCGTGGTCGAGGCCACGCGCCGCTCGCACAAGGCGCCGCTGGATCTGCTCAAGTCGGCCGGCGCCATCGCCAGCCCCTATCAGTTCCACTGGAAGCGCTTCCTGTTCGAGCAGTTCCCCAAGGGCACGGGTTTCCCGGCCCTGCAGGCGCCCGAGATCAAGGACGAGCTGCCGCTGTCGCCGGTGCAGGCCTTCTCGATCGACGATTCGGCCACCACCGAAATCGACGATGCGCTGTCGGTGCAGGGTCTGGGCACGGGCACCATCGTCTTCGGCGTGCACATCGCCGCGCCGGGCCTGGCCTTCCAGCCCGACTCGGCCGTGGACAAGGTGGCGCGCGAGCGCCTGTCCACCGTCTACATGCCCGGCTGGAAGCTGACCATGCTGCCGGACGAGGTGGTGCAGGCCTACACGCTGATCGAAGGGCGCGACTGCCCGGCGGTGTCGCTCTACGTCACCATGGACGAGGCCACGCTGGCCGTGACCGGCAGCGAGACAAAGCTGGAGCGCGTGCCCATCAAGGCCAATCTGCGCCACGACAAGCTGGACGGCGTCATCACCGCCGACACCTTGACCGGCGCCGCCCCGGCCGACTACGCCTTCGCGCCCGAGCTGGCCTTCACCTTCCGCCTGGCCAACCACCTGAAGGCACAGCGCGAGGTCGTGCGCGGCAAGCCCGAGAACTTCAACCGGCCGGACTACAACTTCCGCCTCGATTCCAACGGCGAGCGCGAGCCGGATGGCAGCGAAGTGGTGAGCATCAGCACCCGCCAACGCGGTTCGCCGCTGGACCTGATCGTGGCCGAGGCCATGATCCTGGCCAACTCCACCTGGGGCGGCTGGCTCAATGACATGGGCCTGCCCGGCATCTACCGCAGCCAGGCCAGCATGGCGCCGGGCGTGAAGGTGCGCATGGGCACCAAGGCCCTGCCCCACGCCGGCATGGGCGTGGCGCAGTACACCTGGGCCACCTCGCCGCTGCGCCGTTATGTGGACCTGGTCAACCAGTGGCAGATCATTGCCTGCGCCAAGAACGGCCGCACGGCCGCCCTGGTGGCACCGTTCAAGCCCAAGGACGCGCAGCTCTTCTCCATCATCTCGGGCTTTGACGCGGCCTACACCGCCTACAACGGCTTCCAGAACGGCATCGAGCGCTTCTGGACCCTGCGCTATCTGGTACAGAACGAGATCACCGAGCTGACCGCCACTGTCATGAAGGACGGCCTGGTGCGCGCCGACACCCTGCCCCTGGTCTTCAAGGCCCTGGGCTGCGAGCCGCTGCCGCGCGGCGCCCATGTGCGGGTGCGCATCACCGGCACCGATGAGATGACGCTGGATGTGCACGCCACCCTGATCGAGCGCCTGGAGGCCGAAGGCGCCGGCGCGGGCGAAGACCCGGCCGCCGAGTCCGAAGACGACGAGGCCGCGGAGGTCGCGGGGCCGCTGACCCTGGCGCTGGACATGAGCGGCGAGGGCGAGGGCGACAGCCCCGGCACGGGCGGAGGAACGTCTGCCGAGGCGGCAGCGACCTGACGACGATGCGGCGCGGCAAGTTCTCCACCCTCCAGATCGCGTTGTTCATCTCGGCCGGCTTGCACGCCGGCCTGTTGGCTTTCCGCTGGGTCGATCCCGAGAACTTCAACCGCCTGTTCGAAGAGACGCCGCTGGAGGTGGTGCTGGTCAACAGCCGCAGCACCGAGGCGCCGACCAAGGCCATGGCCCTGGCGCAGGCCAATCTGGCCGGTGGCGGCCAGGCCGAGACGGGCCGCGCCACCTCGCCCCTGCCGCCGTCCAAGCTGCTGGAGGTGGGCGAGGCGAACGAGGTGCAACACGCCCAGATTGCCGAACTGCAGCAACAGCAGCAACAGCTGCTGGCCCGGGTGCGGCGCGAGCTGGCCCTGCTGCCCCTGCCCGACCAGGAACGCGACCGCGGCACGGCCGAAGCGCGCGAGCAGGCCGAGCGGCGCCGCCAACTGGTGCAGCTGCTGGCCGAGATCGAGCGCCGCGTCAACGAAGAGAACGCGCGGCCGCGCAAGCGCTATGTCAGCCCGGCCACGCGCGAGGTGGTCTACGCCCAGTACTACGACAGCCTGCGCCGCAAGGTCGAGGCGCGCGGCACGCGCGACTTCCCCACCTACAAAGGCCGCAAGCTCTACGGCGAGCTGACCATGAACATCCATGTGGACCACCGCGGCCGCGTGATCGAGACCGACATCGTCGCCTCCTCGGGCAACAAGAACCTCGACCGCCGGGCCGTGGCCATCGTCCGCGCCGCCAGCCCTTTCGGCAATTTCAGCCAGGCCATGCGCAAGGGCGCCGAAGTGCTGGTCATCACCTCGCGCTTCCGCTTCACCCGCGAAGACGGCCTGGAAACCAGCTTGAGCCCGCAGCCATGAGTGCGCCTGCGATGGATCTGTATGCCGTGGCCGGCAACCCGGTGGCCCACAGCCGCTCGCCCGCCATCCATGCCCAGTTCGCCGCCCAGACCGGCCAGGCGCTGCGCTACGAGCGATTGCTCTGCCCGCTCGATGGTTTTGCCGCGCACATCCAAGCCTTTGCCGCCGGTGGCGCGCGTGGCTGCAATGTCACCGTGCCCTTCAAGTTTGAAGCCCATGCCCTCGCCTCGCGCTTGAGCGAGCGGGCCCGTCTGGCCGGGGCGGTCAACACCTTGCGTTTCGACACGGCCGCTGACGGCCAGCCCGACTGGTTCGGCGACAACACCGACGGCGCCGGCCTGGTGCGCGACATCGAGCACAACGCCGGCCGCCGCCTGGCCGGCCAGCGCATCCTACTGTTGGGCGCCGGCGGCGCCTCGGCCGGCGTGCTGGGCAGCCTGATCGCGGCCCGGCCGGCCGCCATCAACGTGGCCAACCGCAGCGTGGACAAGGCCGCCCGCTTGGTGGCCCAGCATGCCGAATGGGCGGCGCAGCATGGCGTGGACCTGCAGGCGAGCAACCTGCAAGGCTGCGGCAGCGGTTTCCAGGTCTTGATCAACGGCACCAGTGCCAGCCTGGCCGGCGCCGCCGTGCCGGTGACCGAGGGCGTGCTGGCCCCCGGCGCCCTGGCGCTGGACATGATGTACGGCCCGGCGGCCGCGCCCTTCCTGGCCTGGGCCGCGGCCCAGGGCGCCGAGGGCCGCGACGGCCTGGGCATGCTGGTCGAGCAGGCGGCCGAAGCCTTTGCCCTGTGGCGCGGCATCCGGCCGGACACCGGCCCGGTGCTGCAAGCCCTGCGCCAGGAACTGGCTTCAAAGCCATGAAGCCTTGGCAATTCCTCACCCGGCTGGCCGCCCTGCTGCTGCTGGGGGCGCTGGCCTTGCAGCTCTACTTTGCAGGCCGCATCGCCTTGATGAATGTGCTGGCGCCCCAATCCACCACCTTCCAGCGGGCCGAGGCCTGGCGCATCCTGACCGAACAAGGCGCCCTGCCCTGGAGCCAGACCTGGGTCGATGGCGAGGCGATCTCGCCCCAGCTGCGCCGCGCGGTGATTGCCAGCGAGGACGCCAGCTTTGCCGAGCACAGCGGCGTGGACTGGGACGCGCTGGAAAAAGCCTGGGAACGCAACCAGCGCGCCCAGGCCAAGCTGGAGAAGAAGCTGGCCCAAGCCGGCCCGACCGCCAAGGCCGTGAAGCCGGCCAAGGTGGTGGGCGGATCGACCATCACCCAGCAGCTGGCCAAAAACCTCTTCCTCAGCGGCGAGCGCAACTTCGTGCGCAAAGGTCAGGAGATCCTGATCACCTATATGTTGGAAGGGCTGCTGAGCAAGCAGCGCATCCTCGACATCTATTTGAACAACGTCGAATGGGGTGAAGGCCTGTTCGGCGCCCAGGCCGCCGCCCGCCACTATTTCCGCCTGGACGCCAGCCGGCTGGGGGCCAACCAGGCCGCCCGCCTGGCCGTGATGCTGCCGGCGCCCAAGCGCTTTGAAAAGCGCCCCGCATCTCCCTACGTGTTGTCGCGTGCTGCGACCATCGAAGCACGCATGCCCGCGGTTGAGCTACCCTGAGCCCCGATGTCCAGCGAATCCACCCTCAGCCAAGAAATCGCCGCCACCGCCGCCCGCCTGGTGGTGGAAGAAGGCCTGGAGTACGGCCCGGCCAAGCAGCGCGCGCTGAAGGTGCTGGGCCTCAGCCGCCACGGCCGCGCCGCCCTGCCCAGCAATGAAGAGCTGGAAGACGAGGTGCGCGAGTACCTGGCCATCTTCTGCAGCGACACCCAACCCGCGGAGCTGCGCGCCCTGCGCGAGCTGGCGGCGCAGTGGATGGCGCGGCTGGCCGAATTCCGCCCACACCTCTGCGGCGCCGTCTGGCGCGGCACGGCCACCCGGCTGAACAACATCCACCTGCAGCTCTACTGCGACGACAGCAAGGCCGCCGAGATCGCCCTGATCAATCTGGGAGTGGACTACGAGGTGGGCGCCAGCCACGACGCCCGCGGCCGGCAGATCGATGTGCTCTCGTTGGCCGCGCCCTGCCGCGCCCTGCAGGAGCAGATCACGGTGCATCTGAGCATTCTGGATTTCGACGACCTGCGCGGCGCCCTCAAGCTGGACAGCCGCGGGCGAAGCGAACGCGGCGATCTGGCCGCTTTGCAGCGCCTGCTCGACGAACCCGACGACACTGAAAGCAAACACCAGCCATGAGCAAGCAGCCCCTCGCCTCCAGCAGCGACACCACGCCGGTCTCCAGGGGGCGCCGCTGGGCGTTGCGCGCCCTGGCCGGCGCCGCCGGTCTGGGCGGCCTCTATCTGGGCATTCGCACCGCTCCGCAGGCCCCCGCTCCGGCCGGGTCAGCGGCGAGCGCCGCCCTGCCGCCGGAAGGCGCCGCCAGCCTGCCGGCCGCCGAGACCGAGCTCTGGGCGGGAAGCTTCGAGCGCCCGGAAGGCGGCGAGCTGCGCCTGGCCGACTTCCGCGGCCAGAAGCTCTTGATCAATTTCTGGGCCACCTGGTGCCCGCCGTGCGTGAAGGAACTGCCCGAACTGGCCGAGTTCCAGCGCGAGTTCAAGGCCCAGGGCTGGCAGGTCGTCGGACTGGCCGTCGACGCGCCAACTCCGGTACGCGCCTTCCTGCAAAAGCTGCCGCTGGACTTCCCCCAGGGCCTGGCCGGATTGACCGGTACGCAATTGGCACGCACACTCGGCAACAGCCAGGGCGGCCTGCCCTTCAGCGTGGCCTTGGGTGCCGACGGCCTGGTCCAATGGCGCAAAACCGGAGCCACCAGCCTGGCCGAGCTGCGCGAGATGGCGGCTTCACCGGCTGCAAAACGCTGAATCTCAGCTGATCCAGGGCGGCCAAGCCGGCCGGATCCACCCCAAAAGGCAAGCGCATTTGGGAAAAAGGGTCAAGCAATTTATTTACACCGACCTGCGTCGAACGGCCCCTAAAACGCGTAAAGTCCGGCCTTCTTCGTTTCTAGTGCTGCGGCTCTAAATCTCTCGGGATGCGCCTCAGCCCACGCCGATGCAAATTCTCGTCATTCATGGACCCAATCTGAACCTCCTGGGCAGCCGGGAACCAGCGGTGTATGGATCGCAGACTTTGGCGCAGATCGACGCTGATCTGCTGAAAATGGCGGCGGATGCTGGGCATGAACTAAAATCCTTCCAAAGCAACCACGAAGGCGCCCTGGTGGATCGCATCCAGGCCGCCGCGCAGGACGGCAGCCGCTTCATCATCATCAATCCGGCCGCCTACACGCACACCAGCGTGGCCATTCGTGATGCGCTGGCCGCCGTGGCCCTGCCTTTCATCGAAGTCCATCTGTCCAACGTTCACAAACGCGAAGCGTTCCGCCAGCACAGCTATCTGTCCGACCTCGCGGTCGGCGTGATCTGCGGTCTGGGCGCGCAGGGCTACCAACTGGCCCTGAGCTACGCACTGACACAGCTGCAGCAGCACTCGCAGCCCTGAGTCGTCGAGGGTGGCGGCTCACGAAGCCGCCTTTGTTTTCCAACAATAAATATCAATCGCTGGAGAAATTCTATGGATCTGCGCAAGCTCAAGACCCTGATCGATTTGGTGTCCGAGTCGAATATTTCTGAACTCGAAATCACCGAAGCCGATGGCAAGGTCCGCATCGTCAAGTCGGACGGCTCGGTGGCCGTTCCCATGATGATGGCCGCGCCCGCCGCCGCGCCGGTGGCTGCCGCCCCTGTGGCCGCAGCCCCGGTGGCCGCCGCACCGGCCGCGCCTGTTGCAGCTCCGGCCGAAACCGGCCATGTGGTGAAGTCGCCCATGGTCGGCACCTTCTACCGCGCCTCCGGCCCGAACGCCAAGCCTTTCGCCGAAGTCGGCCAGCCGATCAAGGAAGGCTCGCCGATCTGCATCATCGAAGCGATGAAGATCATGAACGAGATCGATGCCGACTTCAGCGGCACGATCACCAAGGTGCTGTGCGAAAACGGCCAGCCCGTCGAATTCGGCCAACCCTTGTTCGTCATCGAATAAGGATTTGCGATGTTCAAGAAGATTCTGATCGCGAACCGGGGGGAGATTGCCCTCCGGATTCAGCGCGCCTGCCGCGAGCTGGGCGTCAAGTCGGTGGTCGTCTACTCGGAAGCCGACCGCGACGCCAAGTATGTGAAGCTGGCCGATGAGGCCGTCTGCATCGGCCCCGCGCCGTCCTCGCAGAGCTACCTCAGCATGCCGGCCATCATCGCCACCGCCGAGGTGACCGATGCCGAAGCCATCCACCCCGGCTATGGATTCCTGAGCGAGAACGCCGACTTTGCCGAACGCGTGGAGCGCAGCGGCTTCACCTTCATCGGCCCGACGCCCGAATCCATCCGCATGATGGGTGACAAGGTCTCGGCCAAGCAGGCCATGATCCGTGCCGGCGTGCCTTGCGTGCCCGGTTCGGACGGCGCCCTGCCCGAAGACCCGAAGGAGATCATCAAGATCGCCCGCGCCATCGGCTACCCGGTCATCATCAAGGCCGCAGGCGGCGGCGGTGGCCGTGGCATGCGCGTGGTGCACACCGAAGCGGCCCTGGTCAACGCGGTGCAGATGACGCGCACCGAAGCCGGCGCAGCCTTTGGCAACCCGCAGGTCTATATGGAAAAGTTCCTGGAAAACCCACGGCATGTGGAAATCCAGGTGCTGGCCGATGAGCACAAGAACGCCGTCTGGCTGGGCGAGCGCGATTGCTCCATGCAGCGCCGCCACCAGAAGATCCTCGAAGAAGCACCGGCACCCGGCATTCCGCGCCGCATCATCGAGAAGATCGGTGACCGCTGCGCCGCCGCCTGCCGCAAGATGAACTACCGCGGCGCCGGCACCTTCGAGTTCCTGTACGAAAACGGCGAGTTCTATTTCATCGAGATGAACACCCGCGTGCAGGTCGAGCATCCGGTGACGGAGCTGGTCACCGGCATCGACATCGTGCAGATGCAGATCAAGGTGGCGGCCGGCGAGAAGCTGCCCTTCACCCAGCGCAACATCACCATGCGCGGCCACTCGATCGAGTGCCGCATCAACGCCGAAGACCCCTTCAAGTTCACGCCCTCGCCGGGCCGCATCACCATGTGGCATGCACCGGGCGGCCCGGGTGTGCGCGTGGATTCGCATGTCTACACCAACTACGTCGTGCCACCGCACTACGACTCGATGATCGGCAAGATCATCGTCCACGGCGACACCCGCGAGCAGGCCCTGGCCCGCATGCGCATCGCCCTGAGCGAGACCGTGGTGGAAGGCATCCAGACCAACATCCCGCTGCACCGCGAGCTGATGGTCGACGCCAAGTTCATTGAAGGCGGCACCAACATCCATTACCTCGAAGGCTGGATGAGCCAACACAAGCGATGAGCGACGACACCTCTTCTGCACCGGACGCGGCCAAGGAACCCAACTCGGCCACCCTGCACGAACTGCTGCTGATCTGCGGCGAGGACGATGTCGAGATCGTCAGCGACGCACTGATGGAGCTGGACGCGCTGGCCGTGTCGGTGGAAGACGCCGATGCCGACACCGATGCCGAGAAAGCCCTGTTCGGCGAGCCCGGCATGCCGGCGCCGCGTGGCGGCTGGCAGCGCTCGGTGGTCAAGGCCTTGTTCCCGGACGAGAACGAAGCCACCGAATGCGCCACCCTGATCCTCAGCCAGGACTGGGCGGCCGACGTGCATGTGCAGGCGATTCAAGCCGTGGCCGAGCAGGACTGGGTGCGCCTGACGCAGTCGCAGTTCTCGCCGGTGGAGATCACGCCCGAGTTCTGGATCGTGCCGTCGTGGCATGAAGCCCCGGCCCAGGCCACGCGCGTCATGCGCCTGGACCCGGGCCTGGCCTTCGGCACCGGCACCCACCCGACCACGCGCATGTGCCTGCGCTGGATCGCCACCCACAGCGAGCTCAGCCCCGGCTGGACCCGCGTGCTCGACTACGGCTGCGGCTCCGGCATCCTCGCCATCGGTGCGGCCCTGCACGGCGCGCAAAACATCGACGCGGTGGACATCGATCCGGCCGCCATCACCGCCAGCCAGGACAATGCCAAGGCCAACCAGGTCGCCCTGAAGGCCGCCCTGCCCGATGCCGCGCAAGGCGAGTACCCGCTGGTCATGGCCAACATCCTGGCCACGCCGCTCAAGCTGCTGGCGCCGCTGCTGGCGGCCCACCTCGCCCCGGGCGCACATCTGATCCTGGCCGGCATCCTGGCCCGCCAGGCCGAGGAGCTGAAGGAAGCCTACGCCCCCTGGCTGAAGCTCGAGGTCAGCGACGAGGAAGAGGGCTGGATCCTGATGACGGCCCAGCGTCCTGCGGCTTGATTCGGGCGTGGTGCGGAGCCCGAATTCACGATCGAGTTCGGGCTTGCCTAGCCCTGAGCTTCGGCGGACTCATGGCATGATCTCGCCATGAGTCTCGCCACCCGTTGCACCGCTTGCGGAACCATTTTCCGCGTCGTGGAAGACCAGCTCCGGGTCTCGGAAGGCTGGGTGCGTTGCGGCCGCTGCGCCGAAGTGTTCGACGCCCGCGAGCAGCTCTTCGACATCGATCTCGAGGCCCCACCGCCCTGGCCGCCCGCCCCTGCCCACGACACACCTGCGGTCGATTTGTCGACGCAGGACGATGGCCGCTGGGCGCCGAGCCCGCCGCCCACCTCAAGCCCTCCGGCCCCGATCCCGGCATCCGCCTACGCACCACCGCCACCGCGGCCACTGGACCTGACGGCTGCACCACCGCACAAGGAGCCTCGCCCGGGCCACGACTCCATCGTCGCGGCCGCCATGGACTCGCGCCACGAACCCCGTTGGGTCGATGAGCCCGGTCTCGACGCGGGCGGCGCCAAGGACCCCGCCCCGCGCTGGACCGAGCCCGAGATCGAGCCCTCGCTGGAACAGCAGGTGGCGCAAGAGGTCGAGCAGGAAATGGCCCGGCTGAGTGCACAGCGCGCTCAGCTGGAAGCCCAGGCCCAGGCCGAAGCCGACATCCAGCAACAGGCTTACGAAGAAGAGCAGGCCCGGCTGCAGGCCGAGCTGGCTGCGGCCGAAGCCAGCCAGCGCGCGCAGGCCCAGCTGGCCCAGCTGGCGCAACAAAAAGCCACGCCAGCCCCACACAGCCCGGGCGAAGGCGACCACGGCTTTCAGCCCACCACCCTGGGCGAAAACGGCGAGTTGCTGGCCGCCGCCGAGGCTGAGGCCACCAAGGCGGTGAAACCAGAAGGCACAGCCGCTGGCGGCGAAAGCAACAGCGGTGGCGCGCCTTCGGAGCTGCCCACCTTCATGCGCCCGGCGCGCCAGGCCACGATCTGGAACCGGCTCTGGGTGCGCGTCAGCCTGGGCCTGCTCTGCGGCCTGGCGCTGGCAGCCCTGGGCTTGCAGGCCACCTGGCAGTTCCGTGACGCCCTGGTGGCCCGTTACCCGCAGCTGCGCGCCGATCTGCAAGCCTTCTGTGCCGTGGCCCACTGCGAAATCAAGCCCTGGCAGCGCCTGGACAGCTTCAGCGTCGACGCCAGCGCACTGAGCCAAGCCGGTTCGGGGCACCACTACAAGCTGGCCCTGACCCTGCGCAACAAGAGCGAATACGAGCTCGCCCTGCCCTGGGTGGAGCTGAGCCTGACCGATGCCAACGGCCAGCTGATCGCGCGCCGCGCGCTCGCGCCCAAGGACTTCAATCTGAGCCAGGATGCACTTGCCGCAGCGACCGAGCTGCCCGTGCAAGCCCTGCTGACCACCGGCGACAAGGCCGTCAGCGGCTACAGCGTCGAGCTGTTCTACCCCTGAGCCTCAGCGGAGCGCGCGGCCAGCGGGTCGCCGCTGCGCCCGATCGCCGCTCTCCCCTTTGCCCAGCTCCAGTTAAAGCGCTTCGACCTGCGCATCGCGTGCAGGCATGAAAAAACCCGGCCGAGGCCGGGTTTGAGAAGAAGCGGGTGCCGCCGCAAGCCGCCCTGAGGTGGCCTGCATGGCGCGGCAGCGCGCGACTTAGGGCTTGTTGCCGGTGGGGAAAGGCCAAGCGGCTTGCGGGCTCAGCGCGGTCTTGGCGGCCGGAGCGGCAGCAGCGGGCTTGGCAGCGGCCTTCTTGGCAGCCGGCTTTGCAGCAGCAGCCTTCGGAGCAGCAGCGGCCTTGGGCGCAGCAGCAGCCTTCTTCACCGGCGGCTTGATCGGCGCGGCGGCCTTCTTGACCGGCGGCTTGATCGGCGCAGCAGCCTTCTTCACGGGAGGCTTGATCGGTGCAGCGGCCTTCTTGGCAGGAGCAGCGGCCTTCTTCGCGGGAGCAGCAGCCTTCTTGGCAGGAGCCGCGGCCTTCTTCGCCGGAGCAGCAGCCTTCTTGGCAGGTGCAGCGGCCTTCTTCGCCGGAGCAGCAGCCTTCTTCGCCGGAGCAGCAGCCTTCTTGGCAGGTGCAGCAGCCTTCTTCGCCGGTGCAGCAGCCTTCTTGGCAGGAGCCGCGGCCTTCTTCGCCGGAGCAGCAGCCTTCTTGGCAGGTGCAGCAGCCTTCTTCGCCGGAGCAGCGGCCTTCTTGGCCGGAGCAGCAGCCTTCTTCGCCGGAGCGGCGGCCTTCTTCGCCGGTGCAGCAGCAGCCTTCGGTGCAGCAGCAGCCTTCTTCGCCGGAGCGGCGGCCTTCTTGGCCGGAGCCTTCTTCGCAGTTGCCATTTCAGTTCTCCTTGATCAAGTGAAAAGAGCACTGCCTACAGTCAGCGAGGCCGCTGCAGCGCAGTTATTTGCCGTCCGAATGTCACCCAGGAGGAGTGCCCCGGTACGGCAAATGGGGGTGCCGGTCACACGAGCCGCTGAGGGTTCAGCGGCGCGCAGAACTGGCCAATACACACATCTTTCTTCTAATCTTTTTCGTTGAGCTGAAACGGGGGCGAGGAAGGCCTCAGCCTTCAACGACCTCAGTCCCAGCTCAGCGCGCCACCGGTTTGGTACTCGATGACGCGGGTTTCGAAAAAGTTGCGTTCCTTCTTCAGGTCGATCATTTCGCTCATCCAGGGGAAGGGGTTCTCTTCATTCGGGAAGAGTTCCTCCAGACCGATCTGGGTGGCACGACGGTTGGCGATGTAGCGCAGATAGCCCTTGAACATCGATGCATTCAGGCCCAGCACGCCACGCGGCATGGTGTCTTCGGCGTAGGCGTACTCGAGCTCCACGGCCTTCATGAACAGGGCCTTGATCTCGGCCTTGAACTCGGCCGTCCAGAGCTGCGGGTTCTCGAGCTTGATCTGGTTGATCAGGTCGATGCCGAAATTGCAGTGCATGGACTCGTCGCGCAGGATGTACTGGTACTGCTCGGCCGCACCGGTCATCTTGTTCTGGCGGCCCATGGCCAGGATCTGGGTGAAGCCGACGTAGAAGAACAGGCCTTCCATCAGGCAGGCGAACACGATCAGGCTCTTCAGCAGGGTCTGGTCGGTTTGCTGCGTGCCCGTGTGGAAGTTCGGGTCCATGATCGCGTCGATGAAGGGGATCAGGAACTCGTCCTTGTCGCGGATGGACTTGACCTCGTTGTAGGCGTTGAAGATCTCGGCCTCGTCCAGACCCAGCGACTCCACGATGTACTGGTAGGCGTGGGTGTGGATGGCTTCTTCAAAAGCCTGGCGCAGCAGGAACTGGCGGCACTCGGGCGCCGTGATATGGCGGTAGGTGCCCAGCACGATGTTGTTGGCGGCCAGCGAATCGGCGGTGACGAAGAAGCCGAGGTTGCGCTTGATGATGCGGCGCTCGTCTTCGGACAGGCCGTTCGGGCTCTTCCACAGCGCGATGTCGCGCGACATGTTCACTTCCTGCGGCATCCAGTGGTTGGCGCAGGTGGCCAGGTACTTCTCCCAGGCCCACTTGTACTTGAAGGGTACGAGTTGGTTGACGTCGGTCTGGCCGTTGATGATGCGCTTGTCGGCGGCCTTGACGCGGCGCTCGGCAGCTTGAGCCGGCGACGATGCCAGCACCGCCGCGGTGGCGGGTGAGGAGGAGGTTAGGCCAGCTGCTGGGGCGGCGCCCGCGGCGGCCAGATGGGCGGCGCCGACGGAGGCATCAACACGCGCATTCGCAGCGGGGCTGGATGCGGCATTTGCAGTGGCTGAATCAGCAGGCTTCAGGTCTTCTTCCCAAACCAACATGGTGGACTTCCTATCGTGTCGAATTATCAGAGTGTTGTGTTCAAACACCAAGGACTTCTTGACATCAAGACGCCTTGTGCGTTGCTGTGCTGCATCGAATTTTCGATTCCGCGCACAAGATCACGCTCAACACATAACTTCAAATCTATGCATACAAAAGACCAGCGACATCGATGAACATTGACATCGCGGGCCGCAGACAAAAAGAGGCGATCTCACATCGCCTCTTTTTCATCTGCTTACTGGCAAGCCTCGCAATCGGGGTTGTCAATCGAGCAGAACTTCATGTCCGTGGCTGGCAACTCGGGTTCAGCGGCCACCGGTGCAGCAGCCACCGGTGCCGATGACAGGCCCGACGCGCCACCCGAGGACACCGCGTTGAGCTGGCCGGACTTGGTCACCGTGCTCTTCTCGGCATGGGTCGCGCCCATGGTGCGCAGGTAGTAGGTGGTCTTCAGGCCGCGCAACCAAGCCAGCTTGTAGGTCTCATCCAGCTTCTTGCCCGAGGCGCCGGCCATGTAGATGTTCAGGCTCTGCGCCTGGTCGATCCACTTCTGGCGGCGCGCGGCGGCTTCCACCAGCCACTGCGTTTCCACTTCGAAGGCGGTGGCGTAGAGGTTCTTCAGCTCTTCCGGCACGCGGTCGATGCGGCGCAGCGAACCGTCGAAGTGCTTGAGGTCCATGACCATCACGTCGTCCCACAGGCCCAGGGCCTTGAGGTCACGCACCAGCGCTTCGTTGATGACGGTGAACTCGCCCGACAGATTGGACTTGACCGAGAGGTTGCCGAAGCAAGGCTCGATGGATGCGTCCACGCCGATGATGTTGGAGATGGTCGCGGTCGGGGCGATGGCCACGCAGTTGCTGTTGCGCATGCCGTGGGTGGCGATGCGGGCACGCAGCGCATCCCAGTCCATGCTGGTCGAGCGGTCCACTTCCACATAGCCGCCGCGGGCTTCGGCCAGCAGCTCCAGCGAGTCGATCGGCAGGATGCCGCGGTCCCACAGCGAGCCGCGGTAGGACGAGTAGCGGCCGCGCTCTTCGGCCAGCTGGGTCGAGGCCCAGTAGGCGTAGTAGCAGATCGCTTCCATCGAACGGTCGGCGAACTCCACCGCTTCTTGCGAGGCGTAGGGCGTGCGCAGCGCATACAGCGCGTCCTGGAAGCCCATCAGGCCCAGGCCCACCGGGCGGTGGCGCAGATTGGAGTCACGCGCCTTCTTGACGGCGTAGTAGTTGATGTCGATCACGTTGTCCAGCATGCGCATGGCCGTGGCGATCGTCTTCTTCAGCTTTTCGTGGTCAACGCCACCGTCCTTCAAATGCTGGACCAGGTTGACCGAGCCCAGATTGCAGACGGCGATTTCGCTGTCGTTGGTGTTCAGCGTGATCTCGGTGCAAAGGTTGGACGAGTGCACCACGCCGACATGCTGCTGGGGCGAACGCACATTGCAGGCGTCCTTGAAGGTGATCCAGGGATGGCCGGTCTCGAACAGCATCGAGAGCATCTTGCGCCACAGGTCCTTGGCCGGCATGCGCTTGAAGAGCTTGATCTCGCCGCGGTCGGCCTTGGCCTCGTAGGCGGTGTAGGCGACTTCGAATTCCTTGCCGAACAGATCGTGCAGGTCCGGGCAGGTCGAAGGGCTGAACAGAGTCCAGTCGCCACCGTCCATGACACGGCGCATGAACAGATCGGGGATCCAGTTCGCGGTGTTCATGTCGTGGGTGCGGCGGCGGTCGTCACCGGTGTTCTTGCGCAGCTCCAGGAACTCTTCGATGTCCAGGTGCCAGCTTTCCAGATAGGCGCAGACGGCGCCCTTGCGCTTGCCGCCCTGGTTCACGGCCACAGCCGTGTCGTTCACCACCTTCAGGAAAGGCACGACGCCTTGCGACTTGCCATTGGTGCCCTTGATGTGCGAGCCGAGCGCGCGCACCGGGGTCCAGTCATTGCCCAGGCCGCCGGCGAACTTGGAGAGCAGCGCGTTCTCTTTCAGCGCCTCGTAGATGCCGTCCAGATCGTCGGCCACCGTGGTCAGATAGCAGCTCGACAGCTGCGAGCGGCGCGTGCCCGAGTTGAACAGGGTCGGGGTGCTGGACATGAAGTCGAAGCTGGACAGCACTTCGTAGAACTCGATGGCGCGGGCTTCGCGGTCGATCTCGTTGAGCGCCAGGCCCATGGCCACGCGCATGAAGAAGGCCTGCGGCATTTCGATGCGCTTGTCATCGATGTGCTGGAAGTAGCGGTCGTACAGGGTTTGCAGACCCAGGTAGTCGAACTGCAGATCGCGCTCGGCCTTCAGCGCCGCACCCAGGCGGGCCAGGTCGTACTGGGCCAGCTTCTCGTCCAGCAGCTCGGCGGCCACGCCCTTCTTGATGTACTTGGGGAAGTACTCGGCGTAGCGCTCTTGCATCTGCTCCTGGCTGATCTCGCCACCCACCACTTCGCGGCGGATGGTGTGCAGCAGCAGGCGTGCGGTGGCGCGGCTGTAGCCCGGGTCTTTCTCGATCAGGGTACGGGCGGCCAGGATGGAGGCCTTGTAGACCTCGTCAATGGGCACGCCGTCGTACAGATTGCGTTTGGTCTCGGCCAGGATGGGCTCGGGCTTCACATCGGCGCCGAGGTTGGCACAGGCCGACACGATCAGGCTTTGCAGATGGGGCAGATCCAGCGGCACGCGCTGGCCGTTGTCGATCACGGTCAGCGTGCTCTCAGCCGGCGCGGTTTCCACCAGACCCTGGCGCTGGCGCTCCTGGAAGCGGCGCTCGCGGTACAGCACATAAGCACGTGCCACTTCATGATGGCCGCCGCGCATCAGGCCCAGTTCCACCTGGTCCTGGATGTCTTCGATGTGGAAGGTGCCACCGCTCGGGCGCGAACGCAGCAGGGCGCGCACCACCGCTTCGGTCAGGCCGTCCACCGTCTCGCGCACGCTGGCCGAGGCCGCGCCGGTCGTGCCGTGCACGGCCAGAAAGGCCTTCATCAGGGCCACGGCGATCTTGCTCGGCTCGAAGGCCACCACCGCGCCGTTGCGGCGCAGGATCTGATAGGCCTGGAACGCCGACTGGGCGGCCAGGCTCAGGGTGGACGACGCCAGGCGGCTGGCGCCTTCAGGCGCCGGGTTCACAGCGGGAGCGGCTTGTGTCTGCATGGATCTTCCTTGTGAGGTCACGTTTGATTCAGTCAATACATAGCGGGGCGGCGGCGTGTTGCGCGCCCGTCAGGGGCATCGCTGGCACACGCCGGACCGCCTCGGGTCGGGCAATGGTTGTTTCCGGCTGCTGGCGCGAAGCGGATCGGGCTCCTGGGGAGCACCGGCCGGCTCGGCCGACTGCTGCGAGGTTGACGCAAGAACCCGCGATCCATCGGCGGGTGGCGCCTGCTTCGCCGCGGCTGCCGCACCGACCGGTGGGTCGGCGAGCGCCGTTCGAAGCCTCGAAATCAAGTCTTGGGCCCTGCTCCAGCCCCTGCCGCCCGAAGGCGTGAAGAGGTGTCTCCAGAGCACCGCAGCCAAGATTGAAGGATACCATGAAGAACACTATATCTGGGGCCGACCACCCCCTCAAGCACTACCGATAGCGTATCAATCCGGTTGACGACCCCGTATGAACGCGCTATGTCCCAGCCCCCGACAAGCCCGAGAAACCGGGGCTTGCCGCCTGTTTTGAGCAGGAAATCACGGTCTGAATTCGATGGCCACGCGCAACGCGCGCGCCAACCCGCATCAAATCAGGCCTGGCGGCCGAAATCGCTCGCCAAGCCGCGTCAATGCTGGCTCGGCGCGAAGGCGCTTGGCCACATTTCGAACCCCAGCACGTCAGCCTGAAGCCGGTCCACAGCTCCGTTGGAGCGGCTCATCCAGGCAGCCAAGGGCCCGTGCAGCAGCGCGGCCAGCGCCCAGACTTACGTTTTTTTACCGAGTCCGCATCAGGGGCATCTCAAGGCCCCGCGATCAGTCGCCCGCCGTGATGCCCAGGCGGGCCATGCGGTAGCGGATCTGCCGCAGGCTCAGGCCCAGGGCCGCGCCGGCCGCTGTGCGGTTGAAGCGGTGCCGCGCCAGGGCGCGCAGCAGGATCTCGCGCTCCACCTCATCCAGGTAGACGGCCAGATCGGCAGGCAGTTCTTGGCTCTGCCCCTGGTCCAGCGCCTCATCCGATTCACCCAGCCCTGCAACAGCGCCGGCCTCCGCCGGCTCCAGCGCATCGAAAGCGCCGAGCTGCGAGTCATCGAGCACATCCTCGGGCAGGCCCAGGTCGGCCGCCATGATCCACTCGCCGCCCGACAGGGCCAGGGCGCGGTGCAGGAGGTTCTCCAGCTCCCGCACATTGCCGGGGAAGGCATAGCGGCCGAGCAGCTCGAGTGCATCGGCGCTGAGGCGCGGCACCGGCGACACGCCAGCATCCTGGGCAATGCGCTGCAGCACCCGCTCGCCGATCTGGGCCACATCCTCGATGCGCTCGCGCAGCGGCGGCACGCGCAGCTGGATCACATTGAGGCGGTAGAACAAGTCCTGGCGAAAGCGACCGGCGGCCACTTCGGCGCTGAGGTCTTTGTGGGTGGCGCTGAGGATGCGCACATTGACCGGCGCCTCCACCACCGCGCCCACCGGCCGCACCGAACGCTCCTGGATGGAACGCAGCAGCTTGCTCTGCATGGCCAGGGGCAGATCGCCGATTTCATCAAGGAACAAGGTGCCGCCATCAGCCGCCTGGAAGAAGCCCTCGCGGTCTTCGTGCGCGCCGGTGAACGCGCCCTTGCGGTAGCCAAAGAACTCGGCCTCCAGCAGCTGCTCGGGAATGGCGCCGCAGTTGACGGCCACAAAGCGCTGGCGCGCCCGCACGCCACTGTCGTGGATGGCGCGGGCCACCAGCTCCTTGCCGGTGCCCGACTCGCCCTGCAAAAGCACCGGCGCCATGCTGCGCGAGACCTTGTCGATCAAGGCCCTCACCTCCTGCATGGCCGGCGATTGCCCGGCCAGGCGGGACAGAGCCGAGTTGCTGGCCGGCACTGCCGCTGCGGCAGCCCGCGGCGCCGGCGTCTTGGCCACAGGTGATGCCTGAGGCTCGGGTGCTGCAGTCGGCGCAGCCGCAGCCGCAGGCGCAGCGATCGGCGACTTGGCCACCACCGGCGGCGCGGCCGGCACACGACCCAAGGCCGAGGCCACCACCAGGCGGAACTGACGCAGGTCCACCGGCTTGGTCAGGTAGTCGTAGGCCCCGGCCTTGAGCGCTTCGACGGCGTTCTCGGCCGAGCCGTAGGCGGTGATCACCAGGGTCTTCTCGCCACGGCCTTGCTGCTCCAGCCAGTGCAGCAGATCCAGGCCGCTGCCATCGGGCAGGCGCATATCGGTGATCACGGCGCTGTAGCTCTGCGCTTGCAGGCGCGCCAGGCCTTCGCTGACGCTGCCGGCGGTCTCCAGCTCATAACCCTCGCGCAGCAGGGTCAGCTCGTAGAGCGTGCGCAGATCGGGTTCGTCATCGACCACCAGGAGGCGGTGCGTGGGGCCGACGGCTGCAGGCGAACTGCTGCTACTCATGCTCATCTCGAATTCGTTGGGGAGGGGGTGAAAGCAGCCGGCGGGGTGCTCGGCGGCGGCACGCGGCGCAAGCGCAGCACAAACTCATTGCCGGGCAAGTGCAGGTCATGGCGGCGCTGCACATCGATGCGGGCGCCGTAGCGTTCGCACAGCTCCCGGCAAATGTACAAGCCCAGGCCCGAGCCGCGGCTGCGCGTGGAGAAGAAGGGCTCGAACAGATGCCGTTCCACCTCGGGCGCGATCGGCCGGCCGGCGTTGAAAATCACCAGACGCGCCCAGCCTGGGCCGCTGGCGGCCGCCTCTTCTTCCAGCAAGACCTGCACCGAAGCCGGCCCCGGGTCGGCATGGCGCAGCGCGTTGTCCAGCAAATTGACCAGCACGCGACGCAGGTGCTCGGGGTCGAAGCTGACCACCAAAGGCTGCAAGGGCACGACACAGCTGAGCGGGTCCAGCGGCCCCGGCGCCAGCTGGTTGGTGCGCGCCCAGTCGAGGCAGGTCTCGTTGACCAGGGTGCTGGCATCGACCGGCGTGGGCGTGGGCACGGCGCCGGGCGCCACCTCCAGCACATCCTCGACGATGCGCTTGAGCCGCTGCACATTGGAGGCCACCATGCGCGTGAGCTGCTGCGCACGCGGCTCGCCGCTGGTGTCCTCGGCCAGCAAGGCATTGGCCTGATCGATGGCGGCCAGCGGGTTGCGGATCTCATGCGCAATGCCGGCCGAGACCCGGCCCATGGCCGCCAGCTTTTCCTGCTGGCTGCGCGCCTGGACCTGGCGGTTGTCCTCGATCAGCAGCACGCACAAATCCTCGGTGGTGTGCGACTCGCGCCGGCGCGTGAAGCGCATGCGCAGGCGCAGGCTGCGCTGCCAGCCGCTGGGGAAGCTGAGGCTGACATCGCGCCCCAGCTCGGGCCAGTTGCCGGCCACAAAGGCCTGCTCCACTGAAGCCACCAGGGGCTGCCAGGCCGGCACGCCGCGCAGGCGGAATGGCGCCTTGCGCACCATGGCCGGGCCGGCCGGCGCTGCCTCAGCTGCGGCCACTGGCGCGCCATCGGCCAGCAGGATGCGCGCGGCCGGGTTGGCCGCCCGCACGCGGCCACGCCGGTCCACCACCAGCACGCCCTCTTGCATCTCCTCGATCACCAGCCGGTTCAGCTGCGCCTGCTGGCGCGCCAGCTCCATGCTGCCGCGGGCCGCGCGCTCCTCGCGCGCCAGGCGCCCAGCCAGCTCGCTGGCCAGCAAGCTGACCACAAAAAAGCCGCTGCCGACCAGGCCGGCCTGGGTCATGCGCAGGCCGATGTCGGCCCCCTCCAGCACCGCCCAAGCCGCCACGCCCAGCATCAACAAGGCCGCCATGGCCGCCGTGGCCAGGGCCAGCAGGCGCGGGGTCAGCACGCCGGCCATCAGCACCGGCAAGACGAACAAGGCGCCGTAGTTGACGCCAGCCAGGCGGTCGAAGGCATGGAGCAGGCCGAACAAACCGAGGTCCAGGCCGATGCTGGCCCACCACTGCGGGCTGGAGATGCGCGCCAGATTCTTGGCCGTGGCACCTCGCTGCAAACGCGGCAGCAGCCACAAGGCCAGGGCCTCGGCGGCATAGAGCAGGCACAGGGCCAGGGTCCAGCGCGGCGGCGAGGCGCCGAGCAGGCCGGCAATCACCTGGGTGGCCACCAGCACCAGGCCCAGGGCCGCACGGGCGGCCAGAAACGCGCGGTACAGGCGCGAAAACGCATTGCCCCCGGCTTGCACCAGGCGCCGCGCCTGCTGGAAAAAGAACTGAGAGTCCTCGGCGCTCTCGTGCAGCGGCTCGGCTTGCAAGGCATCCCAGGCGGCGCCCTCGGCCTGACTCGGGCCCCAGCCGCCACCGAGGCTGCTACCGGCGTCAAACTGCGACTCGCCCGCCTCGCCCGTCTCGGCGGCCTCCAGCTCATGCCCCGGGCCGAACCAGGACTGGGCCGGATCCGCCCGCTTGCTGGCGCCCAAGCTCATCGCGGGCCGCCGTGCTCCGCCTCGTACTGGCTGCGATGCGCCGCGCTGCAGAACACCCCGCCCATGCCGGGCAAGGCCTCATCGCGCGGCAGATGCAGGCCGCAATGCGCACAGCTGAGCATGTCCTGGGGCGTGGCCGGGCCGGGTTTCTTCTTCTCGGCCGGCGGCGCGGCCGGACGCGCGCGCTTGAAGCCCAGCACAAAGAACAGGAGGGCCAGCAGGATGATCAGAAGCAGATATTTCATGGACGCAATCGAGACAACAGTTCAGCGATTTGGGCGGCGCGGCTGGCGATCAGCAGGCGCCGATCACAGCGGCGCGCGCTGCAACAGCACTTCCAGCACAAAGCGCGAGCCGGCATAGGACAGCAGCAGGAGCAAGGCGCCGAAGTACAACCAGCGCGTGGCGCGCCGGCCGCGCCAGCCAAAGACCTGGCGGCCGGTCAGCAAGCCACTCAGCACCAGCCAGCCCAGCACGGCGAACAAATTCTTGTGATCCCAGCGCCACTGCGGCGTGAACCACCAACCCAGCAGCAAAGCCAGGGACAGCATGCTCACACCGGCCGCCACAAACTGAAAGGTCAGGCGCTCCAGCCGCAGCAGCGGCAGGCCCGGCTCGGAGCGTGCGCCCAGCATGCCGGCCCGGCCCATGGTGCCCGAGGCCACCTGCCGCATCTGCCGCATCTGCCGCTCGGCCCGGCTCAGCAAGGCCGCATGCAACACCGCCACACCGAACAAACCGTACGAGGCCAGGCCCAGCACCCAGTGCAGCGGCGCCCAGGGCGAGCCGGCCAGCGGCCGTGCCTCGCCCGGAAACACCCAGGCCAGCGCCACCACCGCCATCGCCAGCAGGGCCAGCACCCGGCGCACCCCGGGCACAGCCAGCGGCAAAAAGCGGCTCTCCACCAGATACACGCTGAGCACCAGCCAGACCGTCATCGACAAGGCCGGCGCAAAGCCGAAACGCGCCCCCACCAGATCCTGGCCGAGGCCGGCGATGTCCAGCACCAGGGCGGCCAGATGCGCCGACCAGGCCAGCAGAACCGGCCAGTCCAGGCCCAGCCGCGCACGCTCGGGCGCACCATTGGCGGCGCGTGCGACCGGCGCACGCAGGCCCACCCAGAGGTAGCTCAAGGCTGCCAGCACACTGGCCGCAGTCAGCCACGGCGTGACAGCCGCCGAGGGGCTCATGAAGGCAGACGATAAAATCATCGGCACAGTGTACTTTTGCGCGCCGCCCGTCCGGACCGGCGCCACCCCCCATGGCTTCCAATTTGACCGACCGCCTGAGTCGCCTCGTGAAAACGATGCGCGGCCAAGCCCGCATCACCGAAAGCAATGTCCAGGAGATGCTGCGCGAAGTGCGCATGGCCCTGCTGGAAGCCGACGTGGCCCTGCCCGTCGTGCGCGACTTCATCGCGCGGGTCAAGGAGAAGTCACTCGGCGCCGAGGTCGTGGGCTCGCTCAACCCGGGCCAGGTGCTGGTCTCCATCGTCCACAAGGAACTCGCCGCCACCATGGGCGAGGGCGTGGCCGACATCAACCTGGCCGCCCAGCCGCCCGCCGTTATCCTGATGGCCGGCTTGCAAGGTGCCGGCAAGACCACCACCACCGCCAAGCTGACCAAGCACCTGATCGAGAAGCGCAAGAAGAAGGTGCTGACCGTCTCGGCCGACGTCTACCGCCCGGCCGCCATCGAACAGCTCAAGACCGTCACCAAGCAGGCCGGCGGCGAGTGGTTCGCCTCCAGCCCCGAGCAGAAGCCGCGCGACATCGCCCTGGCCGCGATCGACTACGCCAAGAAGCATTACTTCGACGTGCTGCTGGTCGACACCGCCGGCCGCCTGGCCATCGACGAAGCGTTGATGGCCGAGATCCGCGATCTGCACGCGGTGCTGAACCCGGTTGAAACCCTGTTCGTCGTCGACGCCATGCAGGGCCAGGACGCGATCAACACGGCCAAGGCCTTCAAGGAAGCCCTGCCCCTGACCGGCGTCATCCTGACCAAGCTGGACGGCGATTCACGCGGCGGCGCCGCGCTGTCGGTGCGCCAGATCACCGGTGCGCCGATCAAGTTCGCGGGCACGTCCGAGAAGATCGACGGCCTGGAAGTGTTCGACGCCGAACGTCACGCCGGCCGCGTGCTGGGCATGGGCGACATCGTGGCCCTGGTCGAGGAAGTGACCAAGGGCGTGGACGTGGCCGCCGCGCAGAAGCTGGCCGACAAGCTCAAGACCGGCAGCGGCTTCGACCTCAACGACTTCCTGGCCCAGATCTCGCAGATGAAGAAGATGGGCGGCCTCTCCGGCTTGATGGACAAGCTGCCCACCCAGATGACCGCCAAGGCCGGTGCGGCCGACATGGACCGCGCCGAGCGCGACATGAAACGCATGGAAGGCATCCTCAATGCCATGACAGCCAAAGAGCGCGCCAAGCCCGCCCTGCTGCTGGACGGCAAGAGCAAGGCCAGCCGCAAGCGCCGCATCGCCGCCGGCGCCGGCGTGCAGATCCAGGACGTCAACCGCGTGCTGGCTCAGTACGACCAGATGCAGGGCATGATGAAAAAGATGAGCGGCGGCGGCCTGATGAAGATGATGAAGAAGATGGGCGGCATGAAAGCCATGAAGGGCATGATGGGCGGCGGCGGTGGCATGGGCGGCATGGGTGGGCTCGGCGGCTGAAGCCCCAAGCCCCCGGCCCTTCACCGACGAAAAAGCCACCGCAAGCGGTGGCTTTTTTCATGGTGCAGAAACCGAGCGGTTCACCGGTTCACCCGCTCGAGAATCTCCGCTCACTCCAACAAGGCCTGCGCGAACTCGCGCGCATTGAAGGTCTGCAGGTCTTCCAGCTTCTCGCCCACTCCGATGAAATAGACCGGAATGGCGCGCTCGCGGGCAATCGCCGCCAGCACGCCGCCCTTGGCCGTGCCGTCCAGCTTGGTGACGATCAGGCCGGTCAGGCCCAGCGCGTCATCGAAGGACTTGACCTGGCTGAGCGCGTTCTGGCCGGTGTTGCCGTCCACCACCAGCAGCACCTCGTGCGGCGCATCGGCCTGCGCCTTGGTGATCACGCGCTTGATCTTCTTCAGCTCTTCCATCAGATGCAGCTGGGTCGGCAGGCGGCCTGCTGTGTCGGCCAGCACCACATCGCAGCCGCGCGCACGGCCGGCGCTGACCGCATCAAAAGTGACCGAGGCCGGGTCGCCGCCCTCCTGGCTGATGATCTGCACCTGGGTGCGGTCGGCCCAGACCGACAGCTGCTCACGCGCGGCCGCGCGGAAGGTGTCAGCCGCGGCCAGCAGCACTTTTTGGTCGGCCTCGGCCAGATGGCGGGTGAGCTTGCCGATGCTGGTGGTCTTGCCGGCGCCGTTGACGCCCACCACCATCATCACCGTCGGGCTGTGCTGGCCCACGGCCAGGCTTTTCTCCAGCGGCTTGAGCAGTTCGGCCAGAGCCTCGACCAGCAGACCGCGCACGGCCTGAGGGTCGGTCGCCTTGGCTTCCTTGACGCGGCGTTTCAGATCGGTCAACAAGAACTCGGTCGCCTTGACGCCGGTGTCAGCCATCAGCAGCGCTTCTTCCAGCTCCTCGTACAGCGCATCGTCGATCTGTGTGCCGGTGAAGACCTGGGCGATGCTGGAGCCAGTTTTGCGCAGGCCCTGACGCAGCTTGTCGATCCAGCTGCGGCGCGGCTCGGGCGCCGGCGCCGGGGCTTCAACGGCCACAGGCACGGTCGCCACCGCAGCAGCGGCCGGGGCTGACGCTGGCAGCGCGGCGGGCTCGGCCACAGACGCCAACTCCGGCGCCAACTCAGGCGCGGACACCGGATCCGAGGCCGGAGCCAAAACCGGAGCTGGGGTCGGAGCCGGAGCCGCGACAGGAGCGGGCTCAGGCGCCGGGCTGCTGGAAAACTTTTTCTTGAAGAAACTGAACATGGGCACTTTGGGCTGCGGCGCTGCGGCGGCCTCACGATCGGGAGGACAGGAAGCCGGGGCAGTGCCAGCGGGCGAGTGGGCCGGCGGAGCCAGCGCGACGCTCATCCCGGTGATCGGGGTTCGCACCGCAGCGGGACGTCGGCATCGACCCCCTCGCCTGCGGCTGCGGCCGGAATCATAAACGGCGCCCCTCCAGCGCCAGCCGCCGCCGCGAAATGCCCGAAATGCCCGGCCACCCGGTCGACTGCCACGCCCCGGGTGGATACTCGAATCCCGCTACGCTTCCAGCCGCCGCCTCGCCGCCCGGCTCGCGCCCCGATGGACATCCTCGACGCCCAGGCCACAGCCGCCCTGCTGCCTTTCGATCGCCTCGTGCCGGCCGTGGCACAAGCCATGCTGGACCTGCGCGCCGGGCTGATCCACGCGGCCACCCGCTCCGTCCTGCCCTTGCCCGATGGCGGCAGCTATCTGGCCATGCCCTGCACCGATGCGCAGTACGCCATCACCAAGCTGGTCGCCGTCACCCCTGCCAACCGGGCCTTGGGCCAGCCCACCATCCAGGGCCGCTTGCTGGTCAGCAGCGCCAGCCACGGCGAACCGCTGCTGGTGATGGACGGCTCGGTGGTCACCGCGCGCCGCACAGCCGCCGTCACCCTGCTCGGCATCGAAACCCTGCTGCATCGCCCGCCCGCGGTGCTGACCCTGGTCGGCACCGGCGAACAGGCACGCAGCCACGCCTGGGCCATGAGCCAGCGCTGGCCCGGCGTGCAGCTGCGCTGCGTCGGCCGCAACCGCGGCCAGGGCGAGGCTTTCGCCGCGCAGCTGAGCAAGGAAGGCCTGCCGGGCCTGCGCGCCCTGCCCCTGGAGCAGGCGCTGGAAGACAGCGAGGTCACGGTGGCCGCCACCACCAGCCTCAGCGCTGTGCTGCCCGCGCATGTGGCCGACACCACCTTGATCGTCGGCATCGGCAGCTTCACGCCGCAGATGGCCGAGCTGCCCGCCAGCGAAGTACGCCGCCGCCAGGTCTGGGTCGACGACCTCGACGGCGCCCGCCACGAAGCCGGCGACCTGCTGCAGGCCGGCATCGACTGGAGCCGCGTGCACAGCCTCGCCGAAGCACTGCGTCACTCCGATCTGATTCGCCCGCCGCTCTTGTTCAAGACCGTCGGCCATGCCGCCTGGGACCTGGCCGCCGTGCGCGTCGCGCTGCAAAGCTCATGACACGAGGCTTGGGGCCGATTTCAGCCCCGGCTGCAGCCGGCCGCCGTCCCTTGCCCCACCTTTCGTTTTCAAATTTCCTGAGATTTTTTCAAAGAACTCTTGCGCCGCCCAAAAAACCGGTGCTATAGTAGAGGGCTTGAGGCGCTTTAGCTCAGCCGGTTAGAGCGACGGAATCATAATCCGCAGGTCCGGGGTTCGAATCCCTGAAGCGCCACCAAATCCTAAAAGAGGCCACCGAGTCAACGACTTAGTGGCCTTTTTTCTTTGGCCGGGTGTCCACTTGAGGTATCCACCTTGGCCACTCGTCGTCCCGCACGGCTCCAACTGAACCGCCACGGCGTGTTCAGCTTCCGCTGGATCGTGCCCACTCGACTTCGAGACGAGCAAGGGAAGCCTCGGGAGATCCGTGTGTCGCTTCGCACCCGCGACGCACGTCATGCTCGCATCCTGGCCATGTCTGTGAACTTGGCCCTGGAAAGGATCTGCGAGATGAGTTCGAACATCGACCCGCGCGACCTGCTGCAGCAGATGACGCTGCAAGCCGGCGACCTGAAGATCGACATCAAGGACCTGAACGATCTCACCCTGTTCAATGAGCTGCTCAAAGCGCAGCCGCAGCTCAAGGACATGCTGGAGAAGGCCGCTGGCAGCCTCAGCGATCCCCAGGCCATCGTTCGCACGCTGTCCCAGTCCGTGGTCAAAGCAGCCGGCCAACCTGCCTTCGGCTCGATCAAGCCACAGAGGTTGACCGCCGCCGTCGACGAGTACATCGAGTCCCGCGACGGTGTCGGGCGCAACAGTGAGTCCACCGGGGCCGAAAAGAAGCGGTCGCTGGACAGCCTGACGATGTTCCTCAAGCGCAGCCTTGAGGTCGACATCAGCAAGACGCACGCTCACGAGCTGACCCGGGCCACCCTGCTCAGGTTCGTCAACTTCTACGCCAAGTATGGCGCCGTCACATCCGACGCCGTCTGGGACAAGACTGTTGAAGGCAAAGACACCGGCAAGGGCAAAGACGGCCGTCCCGCCAAGTCCCACCGCGGCGTCGCCGCCCGCACTTTGCTCAAGGCCATCGGTCACCTTGAGGACTTCTGCACCTACTGCGTCACTAGCGAAGTGATGGCATCCAATCCGATCGATGAAGACTTCCGCAAAGCCTTGAAAGGGATCAAAGACGAAGCGGCCACGGCCCGCAAGCACAACGGCTACCGGCCGTTCAGCCCGGATCAACTCAAGCTCATCTTCGATCCCGAAAAGTACCTGGCAGCCAACTCGGCTGCAGACTACTTCTGGTGTGCACTGATAGCCCTGTTCACCGCCGCTCGGCTCGGTGAGATCGTCACCCTCACCCTGGCAGACATCTACGTTGACCCAGCCTCAGGCGTGTTGGTCTTCCGAATCCGAGAGGATGAAGAGTCAGGCCGGCGCGTTAAGAACAAGAACTCCGAGCGCATCGTCCCGGTGTCGCGCCGCCTGATCGAGATTGGCTTCTGGGAGTACGTGGAACATGCGCACACCCTGGGTGCCTTGACCTTGTTCCCTCATCTGAAGCAAGGCGCTACCCGCGCCAGCGACCCCAGCAAGAACCAGAGCCGCCGGTTCGCTGATTACCTGACCGACTTGGGAATCACGGACGAAGACCTGGTCTTCCACAGCTTTCGCCACACTGCAATCACGACGATGCTCGGGCGCGGGGTGCCGCCGATGGACTCAGAACTGATCGCCGGACATGCGGCGCAGGATCTGGCCATGAGGGCGGAGAGCATCTCGGGCGCCAGGCGCACTTGGAGCACCACCCAAGCGTCCACTTACGCCCACGCAACGCTGTTTGCAGAGGAGGGTGAACCACTCCTCAAGCGCCTGCAGCGTCACGTTGACCACGCGCTCGACTTCAACCTCGACTACCTCGGCCTGCGCTCCGCAGCCGAGATCGTCCGGAAAAACACAACCAAACAAATCCGCGACGGCGCGGCGGTGTTCAAGTCAGGTTGGCATACGAACGCGAAGGACTACGCGCAGCAGATGCTCGACGAGTTCCGCAGGTCGCGCGCCGTGGCCGCGGCAACAACACCGGGTGACTCAGACACCGCCGTCTAGAAGCAGCATTTCCGGGCTCGCCGCAACACGCATTTCCAGGACAGCACCTTCACGCGTTAACAACTACATGGGAGAGCTCGAAATGCTGCTGCGTACACCGAACCGAACGCCGGAGACCCTGCA
Source organism: Paucibacter aquatile (assembly GCF_002885975.1). Lineage (NCBI taxonomy): Bacteria > Pseudomonadati > Pseudomonadota > Betaproteobacteria > Burkholderiales > Sphaerotilaceae > Roseateles > Kinneretia aquatilis. The sequence continues at coordinate 1,703,101 of NZ_POSP01000003.1, forward strand.
GTCCTACCGGCGGGTCATGCGAACCCTGGAGAACCACCTCGCCCGGCGCTTGGCTGTAGGCGATCTGCGGCACCTGGACGATCGGAACCTGCAACTGGCCATCACTTGGCACGACCTGCGGCCGTTCATCTCTGCATCGACTGACCGCCAGTACAAAGCGGCACTGATGCAGCATCTGCGCGAGCACCCGAGCGAGGAAGACATCGACCGGGTCGTGATGGAGCTGTTGGATCCCGAGCAGGGGATCTCCGAGATCGAACACGACGATAGGCTGGCTGAGCAGCGCAAACGCAACCTCATGGAGCGCCGCGGGTCCCAGCAGCGGGCTCGGTACGTCAGTCCGGAAGACTGGCACACCCTAATCACGGCGCTCTGCGCATCCAGCTCGCAGGTGGGCAAACTGGCTGCCGTCTGGCTGGCATCCACTCGAGCCACGGGACTGCGCCCGTGCGAATGGGCGACCGCGCGCCGACAAGGGGTGACGCTGATCGTCCAGAACGCAAAGGCCACCAATGGTCGCTCCCACGGCCCCACGCGCGAGATCTTCGTAGGCGGTCTCGACCCTATGCAGTTGCGCATCATTGACAGCCTGCTTGATGTCATGGCCATGCTGCCCGAGGGTGCCTTCGTGGACCTCTACAACCGTGTGCGAGATCTGGTGGCAGACGTCGGACGAGCCAGCCTGACCAAGCGGTCCACCTACCCGACCCTCTATTCCGCCCGGCATCTGTTCGCCGCGGAGGCCAAACGCGAGCTCACCCGCATCGAAGTGGCCGCGCTGATGGGACATCGCAGCATCGCCAGCGCAGCGCAGAACTACCTCGAAGGTCGTTACGCGCAGGGCGGCGGCGCACTCAAAGTGCGAGCGAGCGACCGGGACATGGACACCGTGCGCCGCGCAAACGGCTCAGACCCCGACCTCAAGCATTGATGGGCAACGATCCCATGAGCGTCAGCATGTCGTCACGTCATCATGATCGCGCCCCTGGCACTTGCACGCTTGCAGTCTTCTCGCAGAAAGGTGGCAGCGGCAAGTCAACCCTGGCCATCCATCTGTCGGTGCTGGCCGCCAGAGGACGCAAGGTGCTGCTCGTCGATGCCGATCCGCAGGGCACGGTCTCGGCATGGGCCGAGACACGACAGCGACCAGACCCCCTCGTGGTTCGGGCGGATCCCAGCTCCATCACCGAAATCGTCAGCCATGCCACGACCGAGCGGTTTGAACTGGTGATCGTGGACTGCCCGCCCCATGCTGCCGCCGGAACAACCGCTCTGCTGCGCGTTGCCGATCACATCGTCATCCCGGTCCAGCCGTCGATGCCCGACATCGCGGCCACGCGCCGGACGGTTGCGTTGACGACGGCTGCCGGCAAGCCGCACTCGTTTGTGATCAATCGCGCACCGGCCCGAGCGCTGGAGGTGCAGCAGGCGATTGACGCACTCACACCGGCCGGACCAGTGGCGCCTGTGACCATCGGCGATCGCCGCGCGTTCTCGCGCGCGCTCACTGACGGCTTGGCGGTGAGCGAGAGGGCAAAGGATGAGGACAAAGCCGTCCTGGAAATCCTTCGGTACTACCTGTGGCTGGACAGCCACCTTCTGGAGATAGAACGATGCAACCGAGCAGCAGCCTGACGAAGTTCGCAATCAAGCCGGCCACGCCCGTAGCCCCTGCAGTCGCAGCACCAGCGGCGTCCGACCCGCACGCAGCGGCTGAACTCAAGGGCCGAGGCCGCGGGAAGAACAAGCGCGTGGGTATCGCCGTCCGGTTGGGCCACGAAGACTGGTACCGCCTCCATGACCTGGCTGTGCGCGAGCACACGTCGCTGCAGGCCCTCATCGTTGCAGGTCTCAGCGCAGTGATGGAGCAGCGAGGACTGCCACCGCTGTCGGGCAGTTGATCTCGCGCCGCCCCCTCAATTTAGGGGGTGAGGTTGCAGCTTGTCAGCGAGCTGATCAGACCCCACGTTAAGCAGCTGAGAGCAGCAACAACTCAACATCGGGATTTGCTCCCGGGTCTGGCTCGCCAGATCACTTTGCGGTGTGAACCGCGAGGCCCAGCTACTCGTTCCGCGGTGATTGGCCCCCGTGACCTCGCGACTCAGTGCTCGTCACTGAGTCATTGGGGCTGTGGGCGCCAACCAGATCGCGACTGACGTTTTTCGTGAGCTCGATGGTTTCCGCAGCTCGGCAACCACACCGGGATCATGAGCGAAACGAATCACCTGGGGCACGCGAAGCGCCCCAACGAACTGCTGGCCGCATACACGCAGCGCTTCCCAAACGCGCACCGCGACATCGACGAGATGCGCATGGAGATGCGAGGAGTCAGTGCCCCCGATTGGCCTGACTGGTGTTACGCCCCTATTACGTGCAGCCAAGCAGCCATCGCCAACCACCTCGGGGTCTGCGTAACGCATCTGGGGGCGTCTTCCCCATTCGCAGTGATGGACGCAACGGCCTTTGCCGCACTGGCCGCATGGAGAAAAACTCGGGGCGTCTACACCTTCGACCCAACGGTCTACCAAGAAGTCTGCGAAACGCCGCTCGACGGCCAGCTTCCGTGCGACCTGCTGCTCCGGATGCCCGAATGGTGCGTCTACTTGCCCACTCCCAACATGAGCATCCTGGGCGGTTCGATCCATGGCTGCTTCGTCCATCTCGAACATGATGTCAACAATCAGCGAGCCGAGCTGCGACTGCTGTTCGATGTCGGATGTGATGACTACCAGCTCTTCTATCCGGTGCCTATTCATCTTGGTAACTGGACGCTGGCTGAGGCGCACGATCGAGCCAACATGGTCATCGCTGCGAGCCAAGGGCCACTTGGCATGTTGCGGATGCCAGATGAGCCCGCGATCAAACAGGCGATCGCAACGGCAACCAAAGCCGTTGTGAACCTGGTCCTGTTCTTGTGCAGCCAGGCGTCAGACATTTCGGGACGTCAAGGGCGACCTGGCAACCCGACGCCGACCAAGACCAGAAAGGGCTTCAAAGTATTCGCTGCACAGCAGACCCGGGAGTGGCTGGTTGGCGCGCGTATGGGCTCTGCCCTGCGAAAGGCACAGTCCCTCCGGGACGGAGCGGCCGAGCTCACCGAGCGCAACGGACCTCGACCGCACATCCGCCGGGCGCACTGGCATACCTACCGTACCGGCCCCCGAATCTGTGGCGGCCAGCGCATCCCCAGCACCGAGCGACAGGCTCAGCTGCGATGGCTTCATCCGACCCTTGTCCGGGTCTGCGATGAGGACAGGCTGACGACAGTTGTCTATCCCATCACCTGACCTGCGCAGTCGCCGCGCGACGATCCGATCTAGGTTTGCCGGGTCTTATCACCCGGCACAGGAGAGTGAGGGTCGTCGCCATCAGCCGCGGCCAGATCGAGTCGAAGGGTCTTTTCGTCACACTCGAGAGCCTTGGCGGCTGCGGCCCAGGTCCCGTAACGCGCCTTGGCCCACTTAGCGAGTCGATCCCGGAACCATCGAACTCGCTCCGCACGGGTTCCCTCCCCTAGGTCGCTGACTTCGCTCGCTTCAGTCATGGTGAAGCGCGACCACTCACCGAGGGCGCTGGCAACGTCCACTTTCTGGTCCGGCACCGACCACCAGGCCATGCAAAGCACTGCTAGGCGCTGAAGGTCACGGAGATTGCCCATCAGCGAGCTGCGCTGCAGCGCAGCTTCGATTTCCGGTGTCCATGGCGCATCCACCGGGATGTCGTCACGCTGTCGGAGCTCCCCCCAAACCCGGTTCCAGTCGTCTCTGCAGTCCTCTCGACACTCCCGCAGCGGCGGAACCGCGACGGACAGGTGGCTGAGCCGGTCGAACAGATCCGCGTCGAGACGCTCCCGCAGTTCGGCCATGGGCAAATTGGATGCACAGACCAGCTCGACATCGGCTGTTTCCTCGCGGTCGCTGCCAAGCGGCCTGTGTCGACGCTGACGATCCTGGAACACGCGAACGAGTTTGCGTTGCACGGGCTTGGGGATGTCCTGCACTTCGTCCAGAAACAGAATCCCGCCATCCGCTTCCTTCAGAAGGCCCTGCCGATCGCCGGCCGCGCCTGTGAAGGCACCCTTGCGGTGGCCGAAAAGGAGACTCTCGGCGAGCGCCGAGTCCAGACCGCCACATGGGACGGTGACAACCTGCTTACGACCTTTTAGGGTGGCGACGTACGTCTCAACCAGGCGGGTCTTGCCTGTGCCCCGCTCACCGAGGATGAGTAATGGGGCCCCGAAAACGCGCGCATAGCGCGCGAGGTGCTCCAAAGCCAGACGACGGGAGGGGGAGCGGGCTTGCGCCTCGTAGACCGCCAGCTGAGGCTGGAGACGAGCCACCCGCTGTATCTCGGCAAGGTACGTCGTGATCGAGAAGTAGACGGGGTCGATGCGGACTCGACCCGTCTCGCGACTGAATTGCGACGACCACAGATGCGCGCCTACGGGGAACGCCCCTCCTGCATGCAGCATGAGCCAGACGCTGTGCATCGCTGGCGTACCCGGCGACACGTTGATGTGCAGGCTATCTCGAAGATCACGCAGCCGCGGAAGCACCCTATCGCGCACCTGCTTGTAAATCGCTGCGTGGTGAGTTGGATCATCGAGCGCGATGCTGATGGGTTCGACCACGGTCCGTCCTATCGTTGCCGGAACACTAGGCACACGCTGCGCCTGGACAAGATAGAGCACGCGATTGATGTCGATGCGCCGGTTCTGAAGCGCCTTGATGGCGCTTTCGAGCACCTCGATGCCCGCGCGCTCGGCATGCCAGCACAGCAATGTTCCCGTGCGCCTGTCCATCAGTTCGCCCCTTCGGCGACCACGATGGTGGCAGCCCCAACCTCACCCATCACCATGCGTGCCTGGTCCAGCTCAGCGACGGATCGAACGGCGACCACCAGGCGACCGCTCGGCTCGCGGAAGACGGCGGGCTGATAGCTCGCACCGGGCTGGTCCTTCTCTGCGGCCGGCCGCAGCTTTTCCTTGGCTTTGGCAGCCAAGCTCGGTGCAGCCACCAGCCAAACGCAACGAAGGTCGTGGGCAAGGGTCGACGGCGACGCTGTTTCCGCCGGACGCCGGGGCCGACCAGCCTCGATCGCTGCCGCTGATTCGGCCGTCACGGCACCGAGATCAACGTCGACCGAAGTGAGGATCTCATCGTCGACGAGCTGCTGCTGCTTCCAAAGCTTTACCTTGCCGAGGAGAGCACCGAGGAGTGGTTTCGGTTCGAGGCGCCAAGGCGCAGCGGCGCACCAGCCTTCGAGCCGCTCCAATATCTCGCGCGAGCGCCCATCGGACAGGCGCAGGCCCAGCTCGAAGCCATGGTCCAGCCCATCGCTCTGCAGGTTCGCCGACATCACCAACGACTGACCCGATTCGGTCCAGATCGCCTTGGCGTGCAACCAGCGGAAGCCGAGAACGGTTGCACCAGCCTTGGCCAACGCCAAGAGTGCGGGCATGGATGAGGGACGGATGCGCGCCAGCACAGTGACGTCCAGGCCTTCACGAGCTCGCGTGCAGAGCCGTTTGACGACGGCATGGTCCTCATCCCAGCCGAAGCTGCTGACCACGATGCGCGACCTGGCCCCGTCAATGAGTCGCAGTGCCTCCTCTTGTATGGCGTTGGCTTTCGCTGTGGTCGCGACAATTTGCTTCCCTGGGTCAGGGTGGAGCACTTTGCCGAGGGGGCGCGTAGCCTTGAAGCGATCCTTCGGATCGATCAGCTCGTGCTCCGCAGCCTCCCACATGGCCCATTTCAGGTAGCCAGTAACCTCGATCACCTCCGAAGCGTTGAGGTTCACGGCCAGTTCCTCGTTCCGCTCAAGCGCTTCGGTGGTGAGGTTCGCAGTGAGCAACAGGCCTGCTGGGCGGGTTTCCGGATCAATCACGACGACCTTCGCGTGGAAGTGAGGTGCAGACCGGAATAGCGCATGCCCACCGAGACGGGTGAGCATCGCTTTGTGCTGGTCGAGAACGCGCTTGTCGAACTCGCCTTCACCCTCCTCCCGCCCAAGGCGCGCTTCCGATGCCAGCAGCACGTAGACGCGAACGCCGCGCTTTGCCGCTTCGAGGATCGCGTCTTCGACCCCTTTGTCGGCCAGCAGGAAGCTGGACATCACCGCCTTCTCGCGAGCCTGGGAAAGCAACGAGATAACGGCGTTCGCCATCTGCCGGCTCCGGCCGGACTCGAACACTGCCTGTCCTTGTTCGCCGCGCGCGTTGGCGACAGAAGGCATGGACACCCACGCCGGCGGCAACTCACGATTCCGCTGGTCGATGGTCTCGACGAAACGCTTCTGCCAAGTGGCACTATTCCTTGTCGTCATCACAGGCTCCAGTCCTCGGCAGCAACCAAGTGCCATGTGCTCGGTGTCGGTCTATCCGTACGTTCACGCCACGCCGAATCTGCAAGCTCCTGCCTGGCCGGCGTGGAAGGATCAAACTCGGCGAACGGTTTGACCGCTTCAGCCGTCCATTTGCCGAATTGCTCCGCGGTCGCGTAGTCCTGCACGCGCGCTCGAAGGCGCCACTCCGCCCAGCGCGCTGCATCCTGGTGGGAGCTTGCTCGCAGCGCGATCCCGTCGACCGTCGTCGCGTCGAAGGTTCCAAGTGACTCGATGTCGGGTCGCTTGAAGTGGATCCCTCGGACGAGAGATTCGCGTTCGCCGGCGATCGTCTCGTCGAAGGCGACCCTTAGTGCATCGGCGGAGCCGTCCCATTGCGACCACAGCCCCTCAGCCTGCATGAGCTGCATCCAGACTGCGTTGGCGGCTATCTCTGGTGCGTCGGCGACAGCGTTCACACGTTCGCTCCCAAGGGTGCCGTCGATCCTGAGGCCAGCACCCGTGACATTCCATATCGCCCGGAGGGTCGTCTCGGCATCGACCTCCTCACCCTTCGCCTCGAGCTCATCGATGCGCAGTGGTGCGCCTGCGACCAACGGTGTGGTGATGACGCCGACTGCATCTCGAACCCACCGAGGCAAATTCCTGAAGCGGCGCTCAGGTGCGTTGTCGTGCTTCTCGCGTCGGACCTCCTCACGAGCTGGCAATTCCTTCCAAGGCTCGACGCGGAGGATGGATGCGCCAAGCAGCGGGTCATCGCTGGCCCAAACTGTCCATGTCCCACGCTCCGGGACGAAGACCTGTTTCGTATCCAGTGCCGTGCGCCCAGACTCGGTCAAGCGGTACTGGCGGTTCTCCTGCTCCAGGAGCCCGTACTGCTCTGAGATCTGCAGGAGCCGCTGGGCGATGACGTGGCGTGAACCGGCCTCGAAAAGCAGATGCTCTGCAATGTCTCTCGCATCGGTCTGTCCGCGCTCACGCGCTCGTAGCAGAACCGGCAGCAGTTCGTTGCGCTTGGCCGCCTTCGCGACCTGGCCAATCACGCGCCAACACTCAACACGGATCTCCCGGGTAAGGCGGATGGCACCTGCAGCGCCTGTGGCTGCGCGCTGGGTTGATTGAGCGGCACGTTGCTCCGAAGCGGCCGTCGCAGGTACCGCGTTCAATAGCTTGCCGATGTCGGCTAGGCCGTTAACTCGCATGAGTTCCTCCAGCTTTTTTGATCTGTGCTTCCCAAACTTCTTGTTCGGCGAACATGCCCAGCACGGAAGGCTGTGCCCTCTGCATGGCGTGGCGGTCACCGACGACGATGCGCAGGTATCGCGCCCGAGTGAGCGCTACGTTCAGGCGGTTTGGGCTTTCGAGGAAGCTCGTCGGGCGCGCGCTTGCGAACGAGATGATCACCAGGTCGGCCTCGTGCCCCTGGAAGCGGTCCACGGTGCAAAGCTCAACGGTCAGATGCGGCTTGGCCTTCGGTCCTTGCGTAAAGTGCCGCATGCCGCTTCCCTGTTGAGTCCAGCGCCGAAGGTGGTTGCGAATCTCGCGCTCCTGGCCTCGATAAAAAGTCAGTACCGCAGCCTCCCACGGCCGCCCGTCGCTTCGAGGGTTGTGTGCGGCCCATGTGTCGAAGGCCTTCAGCTCGTCGATGACCGCGGCGGCTTCAGCTGAGTTCGAATTGAAGCGGCCGTTGAAACTGCCCCGAACGTCGAGCCAGACGCCCCTGTGCGCGTGGCGACGAAAGCTCCAGGCACGCTCGTCTGGCATGTGCTCTGGTGTGAAGAGGGCTTCGCCTCCATAGATTTGCTCGTGCGGGAATGCTGCAATCTCTGGATGCATGCGGTGCTGCGTGCTGAGGAGCACATGGCGCAGTCGGAGCGCTGACGCCGGCAGTCCGTCTGAGAGCGCAGTCGACATCCTCGCCTGCGGGTCACGCTCAAAGCCTTGGCGAAGCGACTCGAGGATGGACGGTAGTGCGACTCTGCGGACGCGATCAATCTCGGCCCAAATCGCCTCCGGTTTGACGCCGGTTTCGGCTGCTGGCAGCAGCGCCTCTATCTGCTTACGTAGTCGCTGGCTCGTCGAGCGGGTTTGGGGCACACCTGGCTCGGCCTCCTTTACGAAGCGCTGCTCGTAGAGACGGGCGATGCGCCAGGCGATCTCGGCGGCCCACTCAGGCTGCTCTTCGCGACCACGTCCGGAGATGCGCAACCATGCATCGGCCCTGCGTCGGATGGTGTCCAGGCCATCGCCGCCGTGCCGCACCGTGGCGACATCGAGCGGTAGTTCCTCTTCTCGGCGCTCAAGATGGGAAGCGTCTCCGACGACCACGGCCGCGCTCCATATCGCGTCATCGTTGCTGGCGTCCGCGAGCACAACACCACGAGCTGCGGCTTGCGCGGCATACACACCCATCGCCTTCGCTTCATCGATGGATACGACGGCAACTCGCCGCTTCCGTGGGTCCTCTTGGCTCGCCATGTAGACATCAACGCAGGCATTTCGCGTGTCTTCGTCGCCGAGGCATGCCTCGACATTGACGGCCATCGCGGCATCGTCGACGTAGGGCGACAGCTGCTTCGGGTCCCCGACGACCACCCACCGCTTAGCGAGCAGCGCAGGAACCAAGAATTCCTGGAAGGTCGTCTTGGACGCTTCGTCGACGATCAAGACATCGAAGTTCGCGGCCGCGTGTCCACTGGCCTTGATGTCGGGGTGTTGCAGGATGCCTATGGTTGTCCCACAAACAAGATTGGCGGCGTCGAGCACCATGCGTTCAATGGCGGTCGGCCCATTTCTGATCTCATCCAACAGGGCTTGTTGGGATTCGCTCAGGCCTCCGCGGCGGTCAAGATGCCGAAGCAGACGCTCGCGTTCGGTCTTCACGAAGCGCTCGAGCTGCCAAGGGCCGGCCTTCTCCGAGACGTTTCTGCGCTCACCGATTCGGACCGGGATGACCAAATCACGGTGCGGGTTGCGCTCATCCATCAGCCGCTCGAGCACGTTGTCGACGGCGACGTGGGTGGATGCGCAAAGTAGCGCGCGCTTGCCCTGCCTGGCGAGCTGCAGCACCAGCTCGCAGATGGCTGTTGTCTTGCCGGAGCCTGGTGGCCCCTCCAAAAGCACGAAGTCAGGCGTCGCTAGGGCGATTTGGACGAAGCGGCGTTGCTCGTCTGTGCCTGGGCGCGTCTCATCGGTTAGCACCATCCAACCGCCATCCTCAACCCCGGCGGGTTCGAAGGACGGCCACCGAGCATGGTCCGCGGATTCCGTCAGCCGTAGCAGCGGCCGATGCGACGGCAGGGGCGCGTTCTGGAGCGCCTGCAACGCCTGAGCCTGCCGCAGCAGGGTGAGTGTGTTCGGGCGCAAGAGCAGCTCTTCGGCCTTGGGTCGGCGATCGACCAGGAGCTGGGATGTCTCGGGATCCCGATCGAGCACCTGGAGCCTGCGGTCATCAGCAAACTTCTTGCGCCCGTTGCTGCGGCGGTCAGCCGATGCGTCCGGGTCATCGGCGATCCTCTCGAACACGTCGCGGACGTTCTCGTCCATGAACGCGCGGAACGTGGACTCTGGCTCGTTCGGACGGTCCCTGGGTTCCTCGAGCTGGATCCAGAAGCCGCGAGGGCTGCCGGTCTGATCATCGTCAGGCGGTGTTCCGGCCTTCCACGCGAGCCGCTTCACGGCGGCGTCGCCCTCCATGTAGTCCTTCGTCCGTCGAAGGAAGTCATGGAACGTCTTCAGGCCGTAGAAGGCGTTCTTGAGGAGGATGTCCGGTCGAGCGACATCCAGGTTGTTGTAGTGAAGTAGCGCCATTGAACCTCTCTTGCGAGCTTGTAACCGATGCGGTTGTCACCACTGTTCGCAAGAGGGGTGCCAGCAACCTTCAATGATCTAACCCCTTGTCGGAGAACAGATCACCTCCTCATCGCACAAGATCGAACGGGCATTTTCGCCCGATAACGGGTTAAATCATCCGAGCCGCATCATCAGGGTGACACGCGGCTCGGAAGCCAGCACCAAGCGGCTCGCCGTTTCGGTTGTTGCGATTTTCGTTTGTTTCGACTATGATTGCCACCCCGTTACCAGCCACGCGGAGCAGTTCACCATGACCCAGTCCACCACCTTCGAAGCATCCCTGCCGGTTGCGCGCGAGGTTGCTGCGGCCACCCAAGGTCAACGCGCACTGGCTGCGTTTCTATCGACGCAGTTCGAGACCCAGCGGATCCAGATCTTCGACGAGAAGAACGAGGCTCACGCCGTCGAGCTGCCGACCTCCGCACTGCGTCTGCTGGTCGACATCTTGTCGGAGCTGGCCGACGGCAACGCGGTCAAAGTCGTCCCCATCCATGCAGAGCTGACCACCCAGGAGGCGGCCGACATGCTCAACGTGTCGCGCCCCCACCTGGTCAAGCTACTTGAGTCGGGTGCATTGCCCTTCCACAAGGCAGGCAAGCATCGCCGCGTTCGCTTCTCTGACCTGATGGCCTACAAGGCAGCCCAGGAAGAGCGGAGCGCGGCGGCCATGGAAGAACTTGCTGCGCAGGCACAGGCTCTACAGATGGGCTACGAATGAAGAGTTCGCCGTTCACGGCAGTCTTCGACGCCTGGGTTCTGTATCCTGCCCCGCTGCGGGACTTCCTGATGTGGCTGGCCTTGTCGGGGCGGTTCCGTGCTCGGTGGACCGATCTCATCCACGACGAATGGGTGAGGAACCTGCTGAAGAACCGCCCCGAGCTTGATCCAGGCAGCAGCTCAAGTAGGGCAGCCGAACTTGAAATCCATGACCAATACAAATGCCGACCGCCTTCGAGCCAAGCTCACAAGGCCCTTTCACGTAGCGCTGTTTGATGCAACGCTGCTGAGCCTTCGCGACCTTCGCAACCCACTCCGCGCCACCAACTTCTCAAACGGATTTCGCGAGCTTACCCGCAACATATTAGACAGCCTGGCCCCTAAAGAAGAGCTCCAGGCTAGTCCCTGGTTCAAGCCCGACCCGACGTCAAGGGATGGCTTCACCCGTCGACATCGAATTCAATATGTCATTCATGGAGGATTGTCGACGAAGTTCGCAGAGGAGGAACTTGGCATTGATGTTGACGGCGAGGCAAAGGCGTTGCGCGACGCCGTCGACAAGCTCAACAAGTTCGTCCACGTAAATGAGGCCACATTCGCCATCGACTCAGAGCAGCTCAATGAGATATCTGAAAGTGCCATCGAGGCCCTAGCGGACCTGATTGACTGTGCCGCCAACTGCAGGCGAAGCCTATGCGATCACCTTGAATCGCCCCGGGTTTTGAGGAGGCTCCAACTCTGGAGAATGGAGCCATGAAGAAGTCCCCGAAGTTTTCGCCCGAGGTGCGTGAGCGTGCCGTGCGCATGGTGCTGGAGCACCGAGCAGAACATCCGTCGCAGTGGGCGGCCATCGAATCCATCGCCGACAAGATCGGCTGCGTGCCGCAGACCTTGCACACCTGGGTCAAGCAGCACGAGGTCGATGCCGGCCAGCGAGACGGTGTCTCGACTGCGGAGGCTCAGCGCATCAAGGAACTGGAACGAGAGGTGCGCGAGCTGCGCAAGGCCAACGAGATTCTGAAGCTGGCCAGCGCGTTTTTCGCCCAGGCGGAGCTCGACCGCCGCATCAAGTCCTGAAGGCGTTCATCGACCAGCACCGCCAGCAGCTTGGGGTCGAGCCGATCTGCCGCGTCCTGCAGATTGCCCCATCGGCTTACTGGCGCCACGTCGCTTGTCAGCGCAGCCCGGCCTTGCGCTCTTTGCGAGCCCAGCGCGATGTGCAACTGCTACCGCAGGTGCAGCGCGTCTGGCAGGCCAACCATCAGGTCTACGGCGCCGAGAAGGTCTGGCGCCAGCTCAACCGCGAAGGCGTCGCCGTGGCGCGCTGCACCGTCGAGCGGCTGATGCGCCAGCTCGGGCTGCAGGGTGTGCGCCGAGGCAAGGCCGTGCGCACCACCATTCCCGATCCCAAGGCGCCATGCCCGTTGGACCGCGTCAATCGGCAGTTCCGGGCCGAGCGGCCGAACCAGCTGTGGGTCTCGGACTTCACCTATGTCTCAACCTGGCAGGGCTGGGTGTATGTAGCGTTCGTCATCGACGTGTTCAGCCGGCGCATCGTGGGTTGGCGTCAGAGCAGTTCGATGCACACCGAGTTCGTACTCGACGCATTGGAGCAGGCGCTGTACGACCGCAAGCCGTCCGATGGCCTGGTGCATCACTCCGACCGCGGCTCGCAATACCTGTCAATCCGGTACAGCGAGCGATTGGCCGAGGCCGGAATCGAGCCCTCAGTGGGCTCCAAGGGCGACAGCTACGACAACGCACTGGCCGAGACCATCAACGGGCTGTACAAGGCCGAGGTCATTCACCGGCGCGGGCCTTGGAAGACCAAGCAGGCGGTGGAACTGGCGACCCTGGAATGGGTCGCCTGGTTCAACCATCACCGGCTGATGGGCCCACTGGGCCATGTGCCGCCTGCTGAGTTCGAAGCCAATTACCATCGTCACCGCGCTGGTCAGGCCGCGACCGCCTGACTTAAACCAACAGGCCTCCTCGGAACCCGGGGCGATTCAGTTGGGCCGCATTCTCTGATTTCAGCTGTCTACTTGGTGGGGGAGCTTACGCATGTTCCTGCGTTCTCGGCGGGGCTTCTTCTCTGTCATGCTCGTCTTCGTCTCAGGGGCTAAAGGCCCTTATCGAGGTGTCCGAAGAAATTGGACCATGACATCCCCGGGTCAATACTGAATCGGCAGGGTGGGTCAAATTGGATCGGCGCTGACAACCTGAGTCGCACTATCATCATATACAGAGCCCTCAGCCCGCGCTAGCGCGACACCGCCAGTGACCGTAGTAAGCACATGGCTCGATAACTTTGTTTACATAGTCGACACCAGAGAATGCCGCGTACTCTGCCAAAGTTCTGGCAGACCCGAGCCCGTACACCCCCATGCCGGGGTGCCCGCCCAGAAGACGATTGAGGCGTTGCTGGGACCGTGCGTTCAGCATCTGCCAAGTAAAAGTACGCTGAGGATCCTGGATGTCGCGCCAGTGCAGGCTGCGGGCAACACCTCCCTTTTCGGTGTTGTAAAGATGGAAGATAGGAAGGCCCTGCACGTGAAACACGTCCCATCCGTGGGTGTATCCACGCACTGCCAGAGCCTGTTCTTCCTCGCTGAAATACAGAAATGGGTCGTAGGGGACTTCATGGAAAAAGTCTCCGCGAGCAAACAAGCAGCCGCCGGCTAGGTGTGCGCCTCGAATCGGCCCGGCGGACTGAACGAGGATGGACTGATAGCGCAGCAAGCTGCTGTCAACGCTCAATTGCTCCCCTTCCTTGACCACGTGAGCGGCCACGAGATCCGAGGTCGGAGCAAGCTCCGGCTCTCCCGTCGGGCTCAAAGTGAATGCAGGTGGGTGGGACGAGATCACCAACTTGGGGTTCAGGCTTGAGCACTGCTGTGCAAGCACCCGCATGCGGGTGTCCCAGCCCGGGGAAAACTGCATGTGGGAGTCAATCTGTAAATACCATTCTTCGAAGTTGTAGAAAGAGCTGGCCAGCGTCCTTGCCCAACCCAGGCCCAGTGTGTCCCGGGCGTCTACGTGCACGTACCGGACTCGCTCTCGCAGCGAAGCGTCGATTTCCAAACGTTCTTCCGGTCGCCCCTGGTCGACAACGCCGACATAAAGTTTCGCAGGCTCATCTGCTTGCTCAAACAAGGACTGGAGGGTTCCACATAGCAGCGGGTCTCTATAGGATGCGACGCTTACAAAGATGCTCATGTTGATGAAACGCCAAAAGTTTGATTGGCCAGAATACTGGCAGTCTCGCCCGTGGCGACTTGACCGCCCTCTAGCCTCAGGATGCGCTGCGCGCTCCGAATGGTTTCGGCGCGGTGAGCGACAAACACTCGCGTGATCGGCATGGCACTGAGTTCCTGGATAACGCCGCGTTCGTTGGCAGCGTCCAGGTGGCTGGTGGCCTCGTCGAGCAGAAGCAATTCCGCCTGCCGGTAGAGTGCGCGAGCCAGCAGGATTCGTTGTTTTTGGCCGCCCGAAAGGCTGCTGCCGAATTCGCCAACCATGGTGTTGAAGCCCATTGGGAAGTGAAGGATCTCATCACCGATTTGCGAGGCGACGGCGCAGGACTGCAATCGCTGCACGTCGGGCGTTTCCGCGAAAAGCGAAATGTTTTCTGCGACTGTTCCTGCAAAGAGATGATCGTCTTGCAGTACCGACGCGACCTTCTCGGTATCCACACCGACATGTATGCGCCCCTGGGTCGGCTGTAGCAGTCCGGCAGCAATCTTGATCAGAGTGGACTTACCCCCGCCAGAAGCGCCGACGATAGCCACCGACTCTCCGTACCGCACGGAAAAGGACACGCCGCGAAGAATCCAGGGGTCTCCGTCGCTATATCGGAACCAAACGTCCTGAAACGACAACACTCCGTCGGTGCATGTCGGCGCGTCAATACACAAAGCTGCTTCTCGAGTGGGACTCGCAATCGTTTCCCGGGAAATGTCATGGAGCCTGTCGACGTGGGTGCGCAGCAATCTGAACTCCATGACCTTGGCAGTCAAAGCACTTGCCTTTGCCAAGAATTGCTCCTTGAGCATCATGTAGCCGACTAGGGTTCCGGCCGTCGCGTGCCCGTCAAGCACCATTCGCGCGCCAAGGTAGATGACAGCGCACTGCTCCAAACCTAGGATTAAGCGCACTAGTGCTTGCGTGTTGCTCTCCAGTAAACTGATTCGAAAGTCCGCCTCGGTATGGCTTGTGGCATGGCTCAGCCAGCGGCCGTGGACCTTCGATACTGCATGATTGGCCTTGACCGTCTGGATGGCCTGAACCGCTTCCAACGCGTACGCCTGCTGCCGGATATCGTGGTGAATGGCTTCTTCGTTGCGCTCCCGCTTCAAGTGCAAGGCAGTCGAACGGACCAAAACAACTGCCACTAGGCATGCGACCGTGCAGAAGGCCAGTTTCAGCGAGTACAGCCCCAGTATTACCAGAGCGATGGACCCGAATGTGCCGTCCAGCAAGACTTCGACAAAACTATGGGTAAGCGTCGACTGAATGGCCTTGACCGACTCAAGCCTCGACACCACGTCGCTCGCGGAGCGTCTCTGAAAGTAGGCGTACGGCAGCGTCAGGATACGAAAGAGTACTGCGCTGCTCCACTGCAGCCGAAAGCTGGCTCCAGCGAACGAGAGCGCCCAACCGCGGCCGGCCACCAGTAGGCACTGAAATAGTGTCGCTATCAGTAGGCCGATACCGACCACCATCAGCAAGTCACTGTCGCCCAAGGTGATCACGTCATCAATAACGGTCTGCATCAACAAAGGAGAACCGAGCGCAACGCATTCCAGCATTGCCGCCAGCACAAGCACCTTAGCTAGACTTGCACGAATCCCGGAAGTAGGTCCGATCACGTCTCTCAATGAGGCATGACTACGTTTGTGACTTTTGGGGGGCGGTAGTCCGGGTTTGATAGTAAGCACGGCGCCGGTAAACATCTGGTCCAACTCTTCTATGGAAATGCGGCGCCGACCAACGGCTGGATCAATGATCCAAGCTCGAGTGGGCGACAACCGCTCCAATACGACGAAATGCCGCATGTCCCAATGCAAAATGCAGGGCGATTTCAACTGAAGCAATTGGCCGAGCTCGCATTGGAGCAGATGGGGCACGAAGCCGTAGGCCGACGCGATGTCCATCAGAGTCGCGGCCGTTACCCCCCGCGCCGACCCGAATTGATCACGCAGTTCCCCAAGATCGATAGATACGTCGTAGTGGCTGGCCAGCATGGCCATGCATGACAGGCCGCAGTCCGCGCTTTCAGACTGCAGTGCTACGGTCATTCTCTTGGTACGCAAGATCATGTTTTGTGCGACAGGCCGCTCACGACCTCAATGAAGGGTTTGAAAATCCATTGCAGCAGAGGTCTGCGGTCCCCGGGACTTAGCGCGTTGATACGCATGCCCGCCCGCAGGTCCGAATCGGCCATTTCGCCGTTACGAGCTGCAGGCGGCAGCGAAACACTGACTAGATAGGAAACAGTGGGTAATGAAAGGGATTGCGCGACCATCAGCTCCTTGGTTGTGACGGGAGCTGTTGTCACACTCTGGACGGTGGCTTGACGTGTTTTGTCGGAACCCTCAAACCTAAGAACTACAGAGTCCCCGACCTTGTACTCACGCACGTGGGTATCTGACACGAACAACCAGGCAGCGGGCTTAAATGGTGTTGAAAGGATTGCAGCCAAGGGCGCATCCTGAGCCACCTGCTGATTGAGTTGGACCAGCGAGCTTGAAAGCATCCCCCGCATGGGCGCCTTGACCCTCGCTTCGCCACTCGCACGGTGAGCCAGCAACTGTTCTTCCACAGAGATTTTTTCTCGGGCCAGTGCTTCGCCACTTAAGCGCGAGCGAAAAAGCGACTGCTGCATCTCGCGGCGCAGTTCGGCGAGCTTTGCTTCTAGCTCGAAACGCTGTCGATCCAAGGCATGGAGCCTCTGATTGGCCTGATCCAGTGATGCGTCGCGGTCCTGAAGTTGCTGAGTGGAAGCAAACCCCTCCTTGACAAGAGCCTCAAACTGCCCTCGCCTTTGCATAGCCGCCAGCAGCACCCGATTCGCCAGCTTCTGCTCATCTTCCAAAGACCCAAGCTGCTGCTCGATCGAAGCCAACTGGGCGCCAATCTTGCTTTGCTCACCGAGTAACACGTCTTGCTGGAGCTTCTGCTCAACGCCAAGGGTGGCCATCCGCCGCGTCAACATGCCTTCCAGAGCCGCCCTGGTACTTGCATCTTGGCCCGTGCTCTGATCGCTGAGGATCTCGAACAAGATTTCATCCTGGGCCACGCTGGCATTGATTCGGGTCGGGGCACGAGTCACCTTTCCGGCAATTGGCGCGCGCAGAATAGCCATGCCGCTACTGGGCACGATGATTCCTTGTGCGCCACTGCGTTTTGAGTAGTTGACATTTGCGGCCAACAGCAGAAGGCCAGCGGCGAAGGATGCCAAAACCGCAGCCATAAGCCCCGTGCCAGGTTGGCTGAGCAATTGGATCCCTGGCGGATGGGCTTGCCCCTGTCGGCGCTGGTAGTCCTGCCGAAAGAACGCGGCAGGGCTCATGATGCGGGGCATGCTAGGGATGCAACGCCGAGAAACTTGCACCACCGCTTCGAATACCGCCCAAAGACCGTCCCCAACGCTAAGACGGTGCCCGGTGTTCCGCTCAATAGGCTCACGTTATGCCCATCCACACGGCCAGGCAGTGATGGAACCAACCGGACTAAGCCATGGCATTCGAACTGGTCTAGGGCCCGTTGCACCCAATAGCATGCTGAACTTGCCCAGGCCGGCTCGCCAGCGTTGATCGACAGCAGATGCAGCAACAAGGCAAAACCCGCTGAGCCGTGACAAAGAGAGCCGTCCGCGATGCCGGTAAGTGCCTCCGGTAGAGCCGAGCACTTCGCCACAACGGACTTCACCTCGTCGAGCAAGGCTACGTCGTTCGTTGCTTTGGCAGCCAGCCACAAAGCACAGGCTACGCCGGGATCACCATAGCACCAGGCCTGACGCCGAGGTGCATCGGGTCCCACCCAACCGGGGAAAGACACTTCCGAATCGGCTACTCGGTACTTTCGCAAGATGCGAACTGCATTTTCTAGCAGCTCCATGGTCTGCGGCTCCTCCACTCCCAGCGCCACCGCATTGGCCAGAAAAGATACGAGCCCAGGGATGCCATGGGCTAGGCCCAGGTTGAGTTGGCCGTCCGGAAACTGGCGCACCACGTTCTCGTCAAGAATATGCCGGCTTTCAATCAGCCAAAGGGGACAGCCCTCGACGATGCGCCGCATCAGCACCAGTTGCTTGAGGCAGGCGGCGGCAATTGAAAAATCACCCGTTTGCTGGCCTCGGCCAAGACCGTACAAGCCTAGACCCGCCAGACCGTCAGTTAAGTCATATGGTCCCATCCAGGTGTTACACAAACCTTCCAGCAGAAGGCCATCAACCTCGTCGAGAAAAGCGCTGATGTCCAAAGACAAATTGAGCGCATGCAATTGAGCCCGATAATTGTCGAATAACCACGCAACGCCGACTATGCCGCCGTAAAGGCTCGGCGCGGAGGGCTCGCAAGCGAGTGCGTCGACCAACCCCTCAAGCAGCACCTTTGAAAGCGATTGCAACTGTGGATCCGGATCCCCACTACTCGCATCTTCGAAGCAGTACATCAGCGCTCCAGCGAGTCCGACCGACAACGACGTTGCCGGCTTCATTGCACGCCAGTTCGAGATCAATTGCTCGTTTGCAGCCCTACGCAAAGCCTGGAATGCGGCAGGCATCGGCGCTACCTTCAAGGCGTTCCCCTTGCTGGGCGGGTAGCTCGGCTGACGTCAAAGTAAATTAACGCGTCGAACTGCTCGCGGGGGGAAATAGCTGCGAACTGCGATGCACCCGATTCCGGTATGTACATGGCGCCGATTACCTGAGCGAGGTATCGGCCAGTCAGCCAAGACTCGCCTCCAGAGATCCGCGACAAAGCAGCGAACTGCATGGCATGGTCGCCGTGCCCGAGTCCAGTGAACGCATGTTCCAGCGTGCCTTCCAGCGACGACGCCCCAGTTATACGCTGAGATGTTGGACCCGATGCAGGATGAACAGCGCGCACCTCGCCCCCGCCGAGCAACGTGCCAATGGCAAAATAGCGGTCGCCGAGCTTCTTCTTGAGCAAGGCTCCGAGGGAGTCCGCTTCCCCAAAGCCCACGTGGCCCATATGCGAGAGCAGCAGCGAAGTGCCGGCACTCAGAAGCTCTTCATGGCGCAACAGGTTGAGCGCAAGGAATCGGTCGCGCTCCAACGCGTCCAGCGGAGTGCGCAGCGCCAAGAACTTGCGTAGATGATCGAGTTCTTCTAGACGCTCAGGCGACCTTCGTACGAGAGTGTCCGCCATTAGCGAGTCCAGGGCTTGCCGCGCGTCCGCCGCCTTGACTTCATTCAACCCCGCATCAACGGCTTGGAGCGGCAAGCACAAGGGCTGGACACGTGCGAACAATTGAGCTAACTGATCCGCATCTGGCTCCAAACTCTTCTTGAAGTGTTGGCATGCGTAAAAGGGCACTGCCACGTCCAGACCTAGGAGGCGCGGCGGAGCCTGCCTTGCCCGCGCAAAGCTTTCCAATAGGCCAAGCATTTCCTCAGAGGTATAAGGCCATCCCGGTACGGTCGCCACCGCACGTCGCAGCGCCGGCAGGTCACGTGATTGCAAGGCGCGGTCAACGTGCCTAGCAGCAATGGCATCAATTTCCAAGGCAAGCACAGCAATCGGTCCCAACGCTTCTTTCTCAACGGCCTCGCGCAGAAGGTTGATCAAATTGGCGCTGCCATGGCTGTTTTCACCGAGACCGAGCAAAACAGAAGCGCCTGTCTTCGTGGCGAGTGCTTCGATCATGTCTGCCGGCGTGCCGGCAATGGCGCCCGCACCACGGGGCAAATTTGGATGAGTACGACCATGACGGATCTCCAAGTGCGTCGTCCCTGACTGACTCTCGGTGCTCAACTCGGTCGGCCCAACACTGCGATCAGATTCAACGCGATGCACTAGGTAGTCGGCAGGAGGAAGGCAAACGCTATATCGATGCTTCTGGCTGGCGGGAATGGCGAATTGCGTTGGGGGATCCATGAAGCTGCGCGCTGCAACAACGTTGAGTGGACGGCTTCGGGTCTTGGTTGAAGTGCGCCCAATTTCTACAACCTCATAAGACAAAGGCGCGTCACAGGAAGCCAGCCGAAAGTGCCGCTTCGTTTTGTCGATCGGTGTGTGCACAAAACCACGGGCGGTCACTACGCTCAGCGCCAACGAGCCACCCAGCCGGCCCACCCTAAGCCTTGCAATGCCCTGCCGGTTCGTGCGCGCGACTACGTAAGCGAATGTCTGCGCCGGCGCGACCGGTGGCGCCACGGTGTGAGCCATCACGAGGGTGTTCATGAGCGCAGTGCCATCGACATCTTGCAAACGGACACGCAAGACAGAACGCTCGTCTGCCTCCGAACATAGGCTCGCTAGTAGTACAGCAGCAACAAAAAGACGTTTCACAAAGTTCCTCTTAAAAGCGCCGAACCGGGAGGTTTGGCGCAAAGGTTGCTTGATCAGTTCAGCACTTCAAAACGATCAAAACGGATCGGCAACGCTCGGATAGGTCGGGCACAAGCAATGGCTAACCAACGAATGCGTTACGCAGACTTGGGTTGTCCAGCAGGCGCGGTTCGAATTGCAAGCGTACTGAGTGCCAGTGGCCCCACCTGCGACCTGGTTTGCGTCCTCGCGGGACAGAGCCTTGATGGTCTCGCTGTTAAGTTTCAGTCTCATGGAATACCCTCTCGGAAGTAGATTGGTAAATTGAATTTCTGAGTGCTCTGCAGTTCTTGTCGGTGTACTCTCCTTACTTGGGTCGATAAACCATTGCGGCCATTGCGGCTTGCCTCCGGATCTCGCGTTCTAAAAAGTCATAGATCACGGCTTCCTGCTCACGGGCCCTGGCGTGAAGCAGGCGATTAACAGTCATATGCATCAGACTCGACGTGCACTGCCTCAGAGCACTACTCCCGAGTTGGGCTCGCAGGCGAGCAGCGATCTCCGAGCTCGCGCACCTTCTACGCAGCAACACTTCCTGTACAGGCGTCGCATCAACCGCCTTGCCTTCAATGAGCGGCTTGTAGTGCCTGTACTTTTTTCCGATTGCCGCGCGCTTTTCACCATCAACTTCGAACTCTTCAAAAAAAGAATCCCTCAAACTTCGAGCCAAGGTCAGGCGCTCATCGTGAACCACCACGAACTGGTCCAAAATATCCATCGCACTATGCAAGGCCAAAAGCCAGCGCTGGTCCGAAAACCTGTCATTGGGTGATAGCAAGGCAATGAGTTCCAGGCATGCCACGGCATCGTGATGGAAGTACGCTTCCGCCAAACCGATGGCATCCGCGCCCCCATAGCGCTCAATCTCACGCTGGTAGGTATCAAGTTGTATGCTGGCGATGCCCGCCTCCGCCCCAAGACTGGCCGCGTGATCAACGAGCGACCGGCTTACTTCCGCTTCGTTCCCCGGGCATCGCACCCTGATGCGCAGGTGGGGCTGCGGGTCGCCATAACGAATGAAGAACCAGTTACTTGCTAGCCCCACCGCCGCCAGGCCTCGAATCCGCTCACCCATGGCCTGGAGGACACTGTCCGCCATGGTGACGCCGCAATAGATCTTCAAGTACACCCATTCCACGCCAGGGAGGAACTGGCGTGCCACCGGCAAGGGGGCTGCGGCCAGCGGTGAAGCTAGATCGAGGCGAGGCGTGGGCTCGCGCCGGTCAATTTCGAAGGGAACGATGAATTCGTTGCAGTACAGGCCTTCGGGTCCACTGACCCACGCCGTACGCATGTTCTGCAGCGATTCAGTCAAGGCGACCCCACGGTCATTCCTTACGATTTCCAGCCAAGCACGTAGCTGCTGAATGTCACCCGAATCTACGGTTAGGACGTTGTCGCCTTCGGCATAGCAGAACGTACTGGGCAGTCTCAATTGCTCCCTCCAATCCCGCATACGGCTGAGGTTGCCTGTGCCTACGATAGTGCGCAGCGCTGCCATGTCCGCAGCCGAGAGGCGCCAGCGCTCCGGGAGGACTATTAAGGTCTTGTAGGTGACTCTCGGGCAATAAGCCAAACCGGTTACAGCTTCTCCGAGATTGATAGCTGGCAATTCATAGCCGGCCAACTGATACAAACATAGGAATTTGTACGGCGCGAGCTCGGAGCGGTAAAAACTGTGGGCCGAAGCCATCCGCGGAACAATTCGCTTGCCAGTCTTTGAATTCCGTAGAACGAGACACCCTTCCACGACTGACACGTCGATATCCCGCGCCTGAACCTCAATCGCCGACTCGGCAGCCCGTCCAAGGTAGCTGATCTCATGGGTCCGGAGCGTTGGACGCTGAACCACGTTGCCCAGTTTGTCGTTGGGCAGGTGAGCGATATCCGCCACTTCAATCTCTTCATCAGCTTCTAGAAAGGCGAGCAAGCTGTCGCGCAGGTCCTTCGATGCAAAGCCGAAACGACCCAACAAGACCGAAGGGCAAGGCGCCCCGACTCCGTACAGTACGGTCTTCTTTGGTCCGCCAACAGTTTCCTGGAGAAACGAGACGAGGCCGTAAAGTTGGCGCGGCACATTGCGCGTGCCGACCTTGTGCCGCAGTACCTTTGCTTCGTCCAGTTCGATGAGGCGGCGAGAGATGTTGGCCGGTGTCAATGCGCCAAGCACCATTCCAGCCAAGGCAGGCATCACCGCCGTCCCTTGGGCCCCAGCACGCTTCAACGCCAGGCCTGCAGTAAGGGGTGAAAGGTCCGCGGCCGACCCGTCCAACCCAACGCCATGCTCTGGGTCAAGCGCTTGAAGAAGTGGCACACGCTGATCGCCAAACCGTTCGATGAATCGATGCGTGAAGTCATCAAGTACCGCTGCACGTTCGAGTAGCAAGGGGAGTAGTTCGCCGAGGTCGCGAAGCGCGAGGTTCAGTGTTGAATCGGAAATTTCAGCTATCTCAGCGGGCTTGACCATATCCGCCTGAATGACAGCGTCCTCTGCTGTAAGTAGCGGCTCGAGCAGGCGCTCTACCCTCCGGTAGTCGTCAACAGAGAAGGGAAGCTCAAGAGTGGCCTTCGACTGAAGAAGTTCACCAATTGCAGCTAGTCGTTCCGCGACAGATCGCTTCGAATCGGGCAACTGGTACACACGCTGACGCAGCCAGGCGTCATGCGGCTCCCCCGTAATAGGTGGCGATAGGTCCGTCTCGAGAACCCCATCTCGAATTAATTCGCCGACATACTCAGTTATTTCATCGGATGAAGATTCCGGAGAAACAGACCGAACGAGCCACTCAATTCGATGGAAATCCGTCCAGTCGGGGCAACCAGAAATCAGCACATGCAGGGCGTCGTCTATGGCGACGGACTTCTGCAAAAAACCCAAACCTGCAGCCCCCTTGGCTGGCCGTACATAGTAGGCACGCCGCCCGACCACGTGCAGGCTACTGGCGACCCGAATACGCACAGACCGTATGACATCATCATCTTCCAGCAAACGCTGCACCAGGCCTTGCACCACGGCGGAGTCGAGCCTCAAATGGCGCTCATAGCGGGCTGCGCCGACAAATCTCACGTTGTCCTGCGAGCCGACCCGGCAATGCGTAATGCCGGCCATAGTGCCAAACGGAGTGCAACGGAGGCTCATTCTGAGTAGGTACCGCAGAAACGCTCCCTCGCATGCTCCGGCCTCTTCAACAATTCTGGTATGCAAGGAACGAGAGGCATTGAAGATGGCATCGAGGGCTCGCGCACGCAAATCGTGCGTCTGCGGAGATTCGCTCATGACCAAGGAGGCACCTCCTATCGGAAGCAGCGGCGAGCGCAGCAGGCAAAACCCTGCATGCCTGATTCGCAAATCACCTGCCGCTTTCGCCGGTTTGCCAAAGCCATTCATCTTTTCGCCCCCTCACTTGTCTTGTCTTGTTGGTTGGCATCCAACGCCGATAGATGATGCGTTGAAACTGTTTTTCTTCTATTGTTTGATCTTCAACGCAAATACAGTACAGGTGGAAACCAGAGTTTTTGCTCCATTCGTGCGAATAGGGAAGCAAATCGAAAGCAAAACAAAAAGCTATCTTCAAATTGCTATGCACCTCAAGACAGACAAAGCTAAACAGTCCTCCGGCCATCCACAGGGCGGTGGTGTGCACGGCATTGAGCTGGGCCATCGCCAGTCGCAAGCCAGCACCGAGATTGATCGTGCATTCGGATCGAGGAAGTCAGGGCGGATTCAACCGGTCGTCGCAACACCTCCTGGTTGAAGGTGTTGCGACGACCGGTTGAATCCGCCCAGTACGCCAGCCACGCCCACACCGCGCTACTGGCCCGCCATGTCTTTGTCTGCAGCATGAGCCGCGAGAGCACCGGTGGCCGCCGCGGCCGCCTCGGCTTCGCGGCGCAGGCGCTCGAGCTGCGCCCGCAGCGCGGCTTCGTCCTCGGCCAGCTTCTCCACGAACAGGCGGCGCTGGTTGGCGTTCATGGCCTCGCGTAAGCTCCCCCGCCAAGTAGACAGCTGAAATCAGAGAATGCGGCCCAACCGAGAAGGAAGAGGCCGATGAGGAAGAGTAAATTCACGGAGAGCCAGCTCGTGGCGATCCTCAAGGAGGGAGAGGCCGGCGTGCCGGCGGCGGCCGAGGTGTGCCGCAAGCACGGCATCAGCTCGCCGACGTACTACGCCTGGACGAGCAAGTACGCGGGCGCGACGGTGTCGGACCTGACGCGCATGCGCGAGCTGGAAGTAGAGAACGCGCGGCTCAAGCGCATGTACGCCGACCTGGCGCTGGAGAACGCGGCGATCAAGGATGTGCTGGCGAAAAATATCTGACGCCGTCCGCGAAGCTGCAAGTGGTCGAGGTCATGGTGACCGAGTACCGCCTGCCGATCACGCGAGCCTGCGGGGCTGCACGCTTGTCGCGGGCGGCGCACTACAAGGTGCCGCCGCTGCCGCAGGATAAGGATGCCGAGGTCATCGACGCGCTCAACGGCGTTGTCGAGCGCAACGGCCGCTGGGGTTTCTGGAAGTGCTTTGACCGGCTGCGCCTGGACGGCCGGCCGTGGAACCACAAACGGGTCTGGCGGGTGTACTGCGAGCTGGGGCTGAACATCCCCCGCCGCACCAAGCGCCGAATCCCCAAGCGCGAACCGGTGCCCTTGGCTGGATGCTCGTTCGTTAACCAAGGCTGGTGTCACCGACCGCCATATTGGAGCCACTGGGTGATCGGCATACAGGCGCCACCCGCTGACCGGCGTAATGGAGCCAGGGCGTGATCGGCGTAATGGAGCCACCGGCCCAGCAGCAGGCCGTTGAACGCCCCCCCGAATTGACCGCCGCCATCTCTACCCTTGGGCTTTTGCCCGGAGGCTCAGCGATGGCGCGCAGGAGATTCGAGATGCATCACTACCGACAGGCCCTGCTGCGCATGCGCCAGGGCGAGTCCGACCGGGAGATCGCGGCCGCGCGTCTCATGGGCCGGCGCAAGGCCGCGCAATGGCGTGAATTGGCCAGTTGCTCATGGCTGGCTCGATGTCCAGCAGCCGCTGCCCGACGACGAGGCCATCGCTGTCGCCCTGGGGGAGCCCCGGCGCGCCAGCACCACCATATCCACCCTGGAGCCGCACCGGGCCCTGCTCAGCGCCTGGGTCGAGCAAGGCGTCTCCGGCACCGCCATCCACGCCGCCCTGAAGCGCCAGCACGCCTGGGCCGGCAGCTACTCCTCCGTTCGGCGGCTGCTGGCCGACATCCGCTCGAACCTACCGCCCGAGACCACCTGCCGGCTGGACTTCGAGCCGGGGGATGCCGCGCAGGTGGACTTCGGAGCCGGCCCGACGCTTCTGCACCCCGATGGGCAGCCCCGGCGCACCTGGGCCTTCGTGATGACGCTGGCGCACAGCCGCCACCAGTACGTCGAATTCGTCTGGGACCAGACCGTGGCCACCTGGCTAGGCTGCCACCGCCGCGCCTTCGATTGGCTCGCCGGTGTTCCGGCGCGCGTCATCATCGGCAACGCCAAGTGCACCATCACCCGGGCCTGTGCCCAGGACCCGACCGTGCGGCGCGCCTATGCCGAGTGTGCCGAGGGCTACGGATTCAAGATCGACGCCTGCCCGCCGCACGACCCGCAGAAGAAGGGCATCGTCGAGGCTGGCGTCAAGTATCTGAAGGGCAACTTCCTGGCGCTGCGGAGCTTCCGCGACCTGGCCGATCTCAACGCGCAGGCCAAGGTCTGGGTCATGAGCGAGGCCGGCGTGCGTTGCCACGGCACGACCCGGCGCAGCCCGCTGGAGCTCTTCGCGCTGGAGGCCCCGCTGCTCACGGCCCTGCCGGCCGTTGCGCCCGACCTGGGCTCCTGGCACCGCGTCAGCGTGCACCGGGACTGCCATGTGCAGTTCGAGCGCGTCCTGTACTCGGCGCCGTTCACGCTGGTGGGCAAGACCTTGTGGCTCAGGGCCACCGATGCGGCCGTTGCCCTGTTCGAGGACTACCGCCATGTCGCCACCACCAAGACGCTGGACCAGTTCGACTTCGAGCGGCTGCCGCATCTGAACCGCTCCTTGATGCATGACCTGGGTGAGCGTCCAGCCGCTCCACCTTGACGCCGGTCTTGCCAGTGCGTAGATCGGCGTCAGACCGGCTGCCACCTATGGGGCAGCAACTCCTCGATCCTGCTGTTGAGCTGCGTGGGCAGGCGCTGCAGCACATCGCGCAGGTAAGCCAGGGGCTCGTGGCCGCACATCCGGGCTGACTGCACCAGGCTCATCACCACCGCCGCACGCTGCCCGGCCAGCTCGCTGCCGATGAACATCCACGCCTTGCGCCCCATTGCCCAGGGCTTGATCTGCCGCTCCAGATGGTTGTTGTCGATGGGCACAGCGCCGTCGTCCAGGTACTGCGTCAGTGCCCCCCAGTGCTTGAGTGTGTAGTCGATGGCCGCTGCTGTTGAGCCCCCGTCGGCCACACGTCGGCGCTCCAGGGCCAACCAGGCTTTGAGTTGCGACCACTGCGGCCGAGCAAGCGCCTGGCGCCGGCTGCGCCGCTCGTCGTCGGATAGGCCGGCAAGTTCACGCTCGGTCGCGTAGAGGTCCGCAAAGCGCCGGATCGCTTCCTCGCCCACGGCGCTGGTGCCGGCCTTGGCCAACTCGTCGAACTTGCGCCTGGCATGCGCCACGCAGGCCGCAGCGCGGCGCCCGGGGTGCAGCCGCTCGTCCAGCACCGTGTCGTAGACGCCGTAGCGGTCGGTCATCAGCGTGCCTGCCCAAGCGGGAAGTCCTTCGCGCTCGTCGCCAGCGAGGAACGCCAAGGGGTATTGCGCACCACGCCCGGGGCAGAAGTCGTAGACCACGCCCGGTGTCGGGTCGTGGTGACTTCTGGCGTAGGCCCACACATAGGCCCGCCGGGTCCTGCCTGCGCCGGGGTCCAACAGCGCGACCGGCGTCTCGTCAGCGTGTAGCACCCGGCTGTTCAGCACGAAGCGTTTGTGCGCGTCGTACAGCGGCATCAAGGCCGCACCGGCCTGGCCGGCCCAGGCCGCCAGCGTGGAGCGCGGCGTGTGCACGCCGCTTCTCGCGTTGATCGCCTCCTGGCGGTAGTACGGCAGGTGGTCGGCGAAGCGGCTGATGAGGGTGTGGGCGAGCAGTCCGCTGGCGGCCATGCCGCCGTCAATGATCTCGGGGGCGGCTGCTTGCTGCTTCAGCACCTGGCAGCAGCGGCAAGCCCATTTGCCGTAGATGTGACGATGGACGAAGAACTCGGCCGGCACGATGTCCAGCCGCTCGCTCACGTCTTCGCCGATGCGCGTCATGGGGCGACCACAGCCCTGGCTCGGGCAGCAGGTGTTCTCGGGCTCGTGGTGATGCTCCACGCGGCGCAGATGCTCAGGCAGAGCCTGGCGGCGTGGGCGGCACGGTGTCTTCGCAGGCGTGCCCTGGCCTTCGGTGGCCTGAGCGCGCAGCGCGTCAAGCTGAGCCTGCAGGCCCGCTTCGTCCTCGGCCAGGGTCTCCTCGAACAAGCGCCGCTGCTCGGCACTCATGGCCTCGGTTTTGGCGCCAAACTTCCAGCGCTTGAGGCGAGCCAGCTCGAAGCTGATCTTCTCGATCTTGGCCTCGCGCAGCGCGATCTCGCGGTCCTTGCGTTGCAATTCATCGGCTTGATGCGCGATGTGTTGGCGCATCTGCTCGATGAGCGCCGCAGCTTGCGGGGGCAGACCTTGCAGGTCGTGAGGCGGGAGGTCGTGCGTGCCGAACATGCCCGCCATCTTGCCCGGCGCAGGGGCTGCGCGCCATCGGCACAAATGCCGTTGTCAGCCGCACCGCGTCATGCCCTTGTGATGCATTGCATCTCAGGCAAGCGCTGCCAGGGCAGGCCCAGCACCAAGGCGTCAAACTGCGCAGCGGTGAGCGCCAAGATCGCCGTCGCGTCTGCCCCCGCTGAGGCCCAGACGAAGCGCCCGGCATTCAGACGCCGGGCGGCACACCACACGCCGAAGCCGTCGTGCACCAGCAGTTTGACCCGTGTACCCCGGGCGTTGGCAAAGAGGTAGCCATGGTGGACCTGGGCAACGCCAAACACCTGCACCACGCGCGCCAGCAGCCGGTCGGCACCGGCGCGCATGTCGATGGGCTCGGTGGCCAGCCACATCGCGTCAATGCGGATCATCGAAGCAACTCGCGCATCCAGGCGGCGCACTCGCCGGCAGCGCTGGCCGGCCAGGTCACAGTGACCGCTGTGGCGCCATGCTGCAGCTCGATGCGGATGTCCTCCATCGGGACCGTCGCGGCGGGAGCCGGCAAGCTCAGCGGCACAAACAAGGACTTCGATGTTGGCGCCTTGGCAACAGGTGCGGGTGTCGTTCTGACGAGGCCCTTGGGCGCGCTGAACGCCTTACGCGCCCCGAGAAAGCTCGCGCGCTCGAATCGCACGATCTGGCGGCAGGACTGCGTGACTGGAGCACTGGCTACGGCGCCGTGCTCAAACTGGCGGAGGTTGAGTTGCTCCATCCAGGCGAGCCCATTGAAAAGATCATGGCCCTATTGGAGTGGATGCATCGCGATTACTTCCTCGCCGGCCAGGTCGCCACCATGGCTTGCGTTTACTTCGCGCCGATCAACGCGCCCAAGGCCGGGCTTATGAAGAGCCTGCGCTCGCCGAATCGGGAAAAGGCCATTGACGGGGCGAAGAATGCCGCCTGGGATGCTCTCTACCTGAGTTCTCTCATCTCCATGGTCAACAAGGCGGCAAGCGGCCCCAAGCGCTACATCTACGCGAGCCTAGATAGGCGCGCGCGGTTGATCGCCCGCATGGCCATGGCCTTTGGCGGCGATGGCCCCCACAGGGATGCCATGGCGGCCATGCTCGGCGAATGGTGGGCCAAGAAGCATGCGGAAGCCATCGCCGACAAGCTGACTACGATTGCGTTCGACATTGACTTGCCTGAAATGGCCAAGAAGCGACGCAAGGCCGCCGAGACCCTCGGCGAGTTCCTCGAAGACAACTGCTCCAACGCTGTGGCCCTGGGCAAGCTCTCCGACGCGCTCGTGGCCATGGCGGCCATGCTGGAAAAGGAGCGCATCGCCCACGGCGACCTGCAGACCGGCAACCTCATGGTTTCTGGCGACGGCTCGTCGGTCCAGCTCATCGACTAAGACGGCATGTATGTCGATGAGATCAAAGACCTGGGCAGCGCCGAGGCCGGGCACCTCAACTTCCAACACCCGCAGCGCAAGTCGGCCAACCCGTTTGGGCCGACGCTCGACCGCTTCTCGCTGATTAGCCTATACGTCGCGCTCAAAGCCCTGCGCGCCGACCAGTCCCTTTGGCGCACGACCAACTCCGAGGTCGATGCCATCCTGTTTCGGGCCAACGACTTCGCCGATCCTCGCTCCTCGCCTGTCTTCGCGCTGCTCGCGGCCAACAGCGCGCTGGCCGCCGACGCCAAGAACTTCGCGGTGGTTTGCATGGCCTCCATTGCCAACGCGCCGAGCTTGGCCGACTTCATCGCCGGCCGCAGCATCCCGCAGACCACCTCGGCGATTGCGTTCAATGGAACCGCCGCCAACGCGCCGAAGCTCGGATACATCGGCGCATATGACGTGCTCTCGGGCTCCGACTACGAGCAGTGCTTAAAGCATGTCGGCGACAAAGTCGAGGTCATCGGCAGGATCGTCGAGGTCAACCTCGCCAGGATCAAGGGCTCCAACAAGCCCTACATCTTCGTCAACTTCGGCAACTGGCGAGGCCAAATTTTCAAGGCTGCCATTTGGCCGGAGGGCATGGCTGTTTTGAAGAACCGTCCCGACAAGTCATGGGAGGGCAAGTGGGTCAGCATCACCGGCATGATGGACCCGCCCTACTCCAAGACCACCAGCAGATTCAGCTACACGCACTTGTCGATCAACATCACGGCCAACGGGCAAATGACGTTGATCTCCGAGGCCGAGGCTCAGCGCCGCATGGCCGGGCCTGGTGTCGGCTCGCGCCCGCCCATCGCATCCAACCAAGACGCCCTCGCGCGCATCAAGGACCAAGCGATGCCCACCAGGGCCGCGCCCGCGCCGAGGCCTTCGGCGCCAGTTCCACAATATGCCGCGCCGACTCCCCGGCTTGCGTCGCCGCCGCTCACGCCCAACGAGGCCATTCTGGCGAAGATTCGGGCGACAGCGCCGCCGGCGCCGACAGCACAGCAGCCAACGGCGCGCCGAGCGCCGTCGGCTCCGCCAACAAGCCAACCTCGATACACCCAGAGGCCGCCGATGCCGCCGAGCGCCGGCAGCCATCAGCAACCCGAGGGTTTCCTGTCCAAGCTATTCAAGTTCCTGTTCAAGTAGGCCGCCATTAACCAAAGCAAGTTTTCTCATCTTCTCCATGAAAGGCGGGCCGATTTAGCCCCGCGATCCAAGCCATGGCACAGCCCCTACACAAGGAAGAAGTGATGCCGTACCAGTCGATCAAGCCGGCTCGCGTCGGCAGGCCGTCGTTCGCGGTTCAGCTTCAACTTTATGCAGCGTGAGGTTCTGCCCAGTCGTTTGCCGCAATTGAATCGTGCCTCTAGCATTCTGCGGTTTCATCCTGTCCTGTCCTGTCCTATCCTGTCTTGTCGGTGCCATGCTTGTTCGCTTGCTTCCATCGTTTGAGCAGAAGTGCGTGCAGCAGTGCAGGTCATTGGGGCTGGACGGGCGCACGGTGTCGAGCTATCCGCGCAAAATGACGGGAACTCGTGACGGCCCGAAAGAGTTCAAGTGCATCAACCCCGGTACTTCTTTCGCCTCGGCATGACGCGCTTGTGGCACAGCACTTTGCCGCGGTAGTTAGTTTTTGAGACCGCCTAGCTACAACGTTATTCTGCGCCAGCATCCTCCATCGAAATTTCGACCCTAGCACGACTTACTCGTACCGCGACGCCAGTGAAGAGGATCTGCCTCGCGTTGTTGAGATCTACAACTACGCATTCGCCACTCGCAAGTGCAGTTGCGATCTTGAGCCAACGGGCGTGCAGACGCGTCCCCCATCTTTCCTGGAACACACTCCCGACCATGGGCCATCCTGGGTCGCCCACGACAACGCTCATGTGGAGATCTGGGTCACCGGATATCTAGGCTGCGGTGCTGTTGCTGCTGGCCGGCGGCGTCACCCTGGTACTGGATCAGAGCCAGGGGGGCGGCAGCCAGCTGTGGGGATTGCTGGCCGTGATGGTGGCCACCGCTGCTTGGGGCATGGACAACACCTTGTCGCGAGCCCTGGCCGAGCGGGACCCGGGTCAGGTCGTACTGGCGAAGGCCGCGCTGGGCGTCTCGGCGACGGCATGCCTGACCATCGTGACGGGTGAGCCACTACCCGAGCTGGGGAAGGCTTTGGGTCTGATGACTGTTGGCGCGACCGGTTACGGCCTGAGTCTGCGCTTCTACCTGCTGGCTCAGCGGGCCTTCGGTGCAGCGCGAACCGGCTCCGTGTTTGCGTTCGCTCCCTTCATCGGTGCTGCGCTTGCCTTTGCTCTGGGCGACCGGACTGGCGGCTGGGGCTTGGCCCTCGGTGGCGTCTTGATGCTGATCGGCGTGCTGGTTCACCTGGCCGAATCTCACCACCACGAGCATGAGCACCACGACCTTGAACACGAGCACGTCCATTTACACGATGACGGGCACCACGACCACACTCACGACATCCTGCCGGCAGGGCCGCACAGCCATGTGCATCGACATCAGGCCAAGACGCATACGCATGCTCATGTGCCGGATGTGCACAACACACACAACCATTGAAATGGGACCGTGGAACCCGAAGCCCGGGATGATCTGATGCTGGCTGGCTCGCACCAAATTTCTACGTAGAAAGTCCGTGCTTAGTCACAACTTCGGCGCACCCGGCTGTACTCTCCTGTCCTGTTCGGCGTTCTGGATCTTGTTGGCATTGTCGCGTGCAGCCTGCTCCAGTTTCAGCGAGCGAAACAGCACGGCATGACTGGTGAGGGCCAAGGTATGGCTATCGACCAGGTCGCGGCGTGCCCCCATCGCCGACGTCTCTGTCACCATCGCCCAACTACAGCGCCCGTTTGCACGGGTCGGCTCCAGCATGGGACCGTCGCCTCCGGTATCGCAGCCTGCAGGGTTGACCCGCGCATAGCTGAGCTTGCCATCCGTCGTCGCGGCCATGGCGCCATAAATGGTTTCGCCGGTGCCGCCGAACTGCTTCACGACGTTCGCATGCACGAAGCCGTACTTTTTCTCCAAGGCCGCTCGGAGGTCTTGCTGCCTAAGCTTGCCGTCGTAGGCCACTTTTCGCCGGATGTAAAAAGCTTCTTGAGTGCCCGCAGTGAACGCGACACTGATCTCGTCCGCGCACTTCGGAGCCAGTTCCTTCTTGTTCAGAGGGCGATCACAAGTTTGGAATGACGCAATACCCTCTTTGTTGCCCGGCCCAGCCTTGTACGTCATCTTGCTGAGCACCGCCGTCTCGGCGCTGTTCTTCTTCAACGTGGTCATCACCTGCTCGGGAGACATGCCGAACTTGATGCCGACGACGTCGACTTCTTCATTGTTGGGGGCGGCCAAGCCCGGCAAAGCCGTCAAGGAAATGGCCAGGCCCAGTAGGTTTTTCTCAAGCTTCATGAACTCTTCTCTTCGGTGGATCAGCGTTTCGCGACGGCATCGCGCACGATGCTGGCAGTGACTGGCGAACCGATGGCTCCGTTGATCAGTGGATCCTGGTCTCGCCTTGCCGCTTCCGCTGCAGCCTGCAGTACGGCAATAGGTGGCTGATCTGTCCTGCCGCTGATCGATCCGTTCAACGAGGGATCACTGTCCCGCTGTGCCCCAAGCGAAGCTGCGGTCAGCGTCGCCTTCGAGCGAGACTGCGACTCGCTCGATGTGGCTCCGGTGCCCTGCGCGACGCCGTGACTCGATACAGCGACATCGGCATGCCCAGCTTGAACCGTCTGCGTCATCCAAAGCGCCGCCGTGCCCACGATGAACACCGCGCAATTCAATCCAATCCTCATGTTCCTTACCTCCCCAGGTAGAACCGACACGCCGGTCAGACCGGCACCCCAGCACAGCGAACCTGGTCGCTTTCGTGAGCGCAGTGCTGTGCCGTTTCAGCGCGCAGTTTGTACCATATATGCGGGTGCATATATGCGACTCCACATCCACCATTTCGGGGGATGCGCAAAGCACAAGATGAACAGGTATTGAAGGCCGCCGCCGCCGAAATCAAGGCGCGCCGCGGACGCATTGCGATCAGCCAAGAGGAGCTGGCGCACCGCGCCGACGTCCATCGATCCTTCATTGCGCGGCTCGAAGTCGCCCAGACGCAGCCATCGCTCGCCGTCTTGATACGGATCGCCGAGGCCTTGGAAACGGATGCCGCCGACATGGTTCGCTCGATCGTGGAGCGCAGCAGGAACGAGTCGTAGTTCGTTCGCAAGCATGTGCTGCGCTGCCAACGAACGACAGAGTCCCTGCGGATCGTGGTAGCTGCTGGGTGGTCATCGTGCTACCTTTGACAGCACGATGCTGAAGAAGCAGACCCATACAACCGATCCGATGCAAGCCTCCGCTGAGGCATCCGGGCCTCGTCTCAACACGGCACTGCACGCGCGCCTCCAGGCCGAGGGCAGCGCGAAACCGAGCACATACGCGTCCGCGATGGCTGCACTTGAGAAAATTCGACGGCAGCGCCAATCCGGCAGCTAAATCCCGCTCAGTCAGTCTGCGCGCAGCGCGTGGTCCTGCAAAAAGGCCAAGCCAGCGGGATCACTATCGATGGAACGGCGGCGACGAATCGCCGCCGCGCCCAGACGCTGCCGTTCTACCGCCTCAAGCTCACCCCGCTTCGTGACCTATTGCTTGCCTCCTTGAGCATGTCGAGTCCGGCAGTCGACGCCGGCCGCACCGGCCGCGCCGTCTGCACGGTGTCCTTCACGATGCTGGCGACGCGCGTCTTGTGAGAGCGCCGCCCGCCGGTGCCCCAGTTCACGCCGTACCACTTCGTGGTCTGCGCCGAGCTCTCGCCGATGACGGCCGCGATGTCGGCCGAGTCCCAGCCTTCGGCGCGCAGGTCGGAGACCAGCGCATGCCGGAACAAATAGGCCGACAGCAGGATGTCGTTCGCCCTGGGCGGGTCATGGCGCGGGAACAGCTTCTCCGACACGCGCCCGATGAAGGCGCGCAGCGCATCGGGATCCGCTGACACGGTCAGCGCCGTGGCCTGATTGACCTTGTCATAGGCCCAGGCCGGCAGCGCCTCCCGCGTCAGCTCGAACTGCCGCCAGGGCTGCCCTGCCCCATCGCGGACCTTGCCGCCCTCGATGCGCACCTGGATCCGATCGCCCTTCATCTCCATCGCGACGCCCTTCTCCAACTCGACCGGCCGCAGGCCGCAGGCGTCGAGCAGGGCGCAAGGCATGGCGTACTGGGCCGAGCTCGCCACGGCCTCGAGGAAGCCCTCCCGCCAACCCATTGGCAGCCGTTTCAGCATGCGGCTCTTGGAGCTGGCGGGTTCGGACTTACAACCGACCGCAGCCAGGCAGACATCCCGATCAAGCAGGTACGCATGCCCCAGGGTTGGCAGCTCTTGCTGGAGTTGTTTCACCACGGCGGGCCGCAGGCCCAGGAAGTCCGGCTTGCCCTGCAGCGACGTCAGCACCCGCAGGCTGCTGCGCACCGCGCTGACGGCGCGATGACGCAGGGCCGATCGCATGGCCCTGAAGGTCTGAGCCTTGCCGGCCCAGCCGCCCATCACCCGGACCAGCCGGTCGCCATAGCTGCCCTGGACTTCCTCCATGGCCTCATCCACCAGCAGCTGCTTGCGTTCGTAGTCCTCGAGGGAGGATGGCTTCGGTTCCGTATCCTTGCGCGCTTCGCGTGCGGCATCGACGGCGTTGAGCAGCGTCTGCGCTGCTTCGATGACGCCTTCCATCGTGTGCGGTGCGACTTCGTTGGCGAATACAGCTTCGATCGCGTTGCGCATCGAGACGGAGGTCTGCGCCACCCCGGCGAGCTGCGCCCGCCTGCTTGCTTCGCAGGCCGCAGCTGGCACGGCCCCGGCTGCCGGTGCTGCCGCACCGACACCCGACGCCCCGCCACCCGCATCCCGCTGCGCGAAGCCCCTCTGGCTGTGCGCACCAAGCCCATTCGGGCTTTGTGCGTGAGACATTACCGAACGAGGAGTTGCTTCACAGTAACTTTCGTCCGGTAATGTCCTGGCGGACGCTTCGCGATCGTTGGGTTTCGTTTTCGTTGTGGCTCCGACGGCCTTGGTTTCTTCGTTGTCGTTGGGCGTGGCGGCGTTCATGCGACCTCCTTCGCTGGGAGCGGCGGCGTGGCCTGAGCGGCCTCGTTGCCGGCATCGGCCATGGCGACGGCGCCTGCCGGCACCACCGCCTCGGCCTTCGGCTTGGCCAGCACCTTGTTCTGCAGGAAGCCTTGCACCAGCTCCAGCAGCTTGCGGCGCTGCAGCTCCGACATGGCCGCATCCAGCCGGATGGCGAGTGCGCCCTGGGCCGACATCAGCCATTCGCCCACCGGCCTGCCGTGGCAGACCAGCGGCTCGGGCTTCGGCTCGACCGGCCTGGCAGGCGCAGCACCCGTTTTGCACGGTGCAAAACCGTCACTGCCTTCTCCCTTCTCCGCGGCGGCTGCGTCCGCTGCTGCCTTCACCGCGTCCCGGTAGCGTTGCAGCACCTCGGCGCGCGTCAGCGGCTGAGCCGACTGCGTGATGAGCGCGGCTTCACGCAACACAGCCTCGGGCTGGGCAGACCAAGCGTCCTTCAGCGTCTTGATGTCCTGAACGCGGATCTCGCGCGGCGAGGCGAAGGCCTCGATCATCTCGTCGGGCAAAGCAGCCAGGTCCTTGGCCCGGCTGACCTTTGAGCTGCTGATGCCCAGCAGCGCGGCCAGCTCACCCTGCGTCCCGGGCTTCAGCGTCGTGGCGGCGTGCTTGAGCTGCTGGGCGATTTCGTAGGCAGAAAGCTCATCCCTGCCCGTGTTCTCGCGGATGCGCTCGACGCAGTCGGCCTCCGGCGGGGTCTCGGCCCCGATGGACATGGCGTGCACCTTCAGCCCTTCCAACTGGCAGGCCCGCAGGCGCCGCTCACCGAAGACCAGCAGGTAGCGACCTGGCTGGCCCTCGATCGCCCGGACCAGGATGGGCTGGCTGTTGCGGCCGGCGGAGGCGATGTTGATCCGCAGCTCTTCGAACTTCGGATCATCGGCAAAGTCCTTCAGCCGGTTGAAGGTGTCCGGCACGATGACGGCGTGCGGATCGAGCTCGTGGATCACGAGCGGAGTCTTGGGTAGGCCTGGCTTGCGCAGCGGCAACGCCGGGACTGGCGGGCTCAGCGTCTCGGAGGGAAGGATGATGTCCACCTCGTCATCCAGCGCAGGGATGTCTTGGGCAGGGTCGATCAACGACGACGAGTTCGCGTCCATAGGAAGCTCCAGAAAGGGATACGGAGGAAGCCGGCGCTGGCGAGCACCGGCGATGCTGCGAGCCGTCGGAATGCCGACAGCTCTTCTCGAATGCACTACTGGGCAAGAGCCGCACGCGCCGTCCTCGGCGTGGGCTGCTCTTGCCTGGTCAGCTCAAGTTCAGAGTAGCAATTCGGATCGCGCTTGTGGGCCGATCGGCCTCGCAACACCCCTGCTCATTTCGGCGAATTCAGGCGGACCGGGGCGGCAAGACGCTCTGCACACGCTGCAGTTGCGCGACCCACTGGCGGAAACCGGCGGCATCCATGGCAGGGCCGGTCGCGTCGTCGCGGCGGGCTGCGCGGACGAAGGCTTTCCTCAGGACATCTGGAACGCGCCGCGCATCGTCGGCGCTGCCGCCGATGGCGATCAGGCCCGGGTATTTGACGGTGTCATCGATGGCGCGATGCAGCAGTTCCGGTGCGGCGCAGCGCGCGCACAGCACCGCCACATCGCTCATATCGAACCGACGCAGGAGCCCGGGCTTGCCACATTGGCGGCATATAAAGCACGAGCGCCGCGCGCAGCGGCGCGCAATGCCGGTCAGCACCTCGTCGGCCCAGGGCATGTCGAGTTCGAGCAGGCCGTTGTCCCAGTCAACGCTGAGGTACATCAACGAGAACTCGCGGTCCGGCGTCCGGGCATTGACCAGTTGTCGCATCGTCTTCCGCCAAAGCGCCAGCCAGCCGGTCGGTATGACCCCGTAGACTTGGGCGGCGATTTGAAGGGAGTCCTTGGCGGGTAGGTCTTGCGCATACCAGCGGGAGCCCGAAGACATCGAACAGTCAGTCATTGCGTTGGAATCCATGAGGAGGAAGCCGTCAGGCAAACCCGATGCGTCGACGGGCCGACTGTTGTTGCATCGGCAGATCGGTGACGCGAATCGTTGAACGGCCGGCCAGCGCAGCTGCGCCGAGCGCGCTGCGCAGCACACGGGTCAGGTCACGCGGCACGGACTCGGCCAGCTCCTCCGCGACCGCCCTTGGCAGCTCAGGGTCAAAGTGAGCCGCCCAGTTGCCGGCAGCGACGATGTCTCGATACACGGTCGCCGTGATCGCACGCATCTGCTCTGGCGTCGGCGTTGCAACCTGGAACTGCATGCAGCGCGACAGCAAAGGCTCGGCAATCAACGAGACCTCGTTCGAGGTGCAGATCCAACGCAGGCCGCTCAAGTTCAGAGGCATCTGCAGGCCGTCATCCACGTAGCGGGCCGCCGTGCTGGCTTCGAGCAGTTCGTACAGGGGCAAGGTCGGGTTGTGGTTCGCGTCGACGGCGGCTTTGTCGAGTTCATCGACCACCACCACGGCATCGGGTGCGCCCCGCTCGACCAGGGAACGCACGAGATACCCTGGCCCGCCATTGGAGTATTGCGCGTTCAAGCCCCCCAAACCAAAGCTCGCCGTGGCCTGCGTCATGCTGAACTGCAGCAACGGCGCCTGCAATGTCGCAGCGAAGGCCCGGGCGAAGGCCGATTTACCAATGCCGGGTGGACCGTTCAGCAAAATTGGCGCCAAGTGCAGCGGTCCGCCTGGCGCCAGCCGGGCCAGGGCGGCAGCGCGACGCACATGGTCGACTGCCGGCGCAAAGTTGGGGAACCTGTTGGCGAGTTCGATCAGGACACTGTCTGCGGGCACTGGGCTGCAAGGCCAGCAAGGGTCACGCTGTTCCAGCGCCTGGAGGAGCTTGCGAGCGCTGGCACCGCCGTCACTGCGATCACTAGACCAGAAGGCCTGGAACTGCGCCAGCTCATTGCGGTCGTAGACCTGGATACTGCGGCCCAGATGCTGGGCCTGCTGTTCGTCGTCGAAGCTGCGCTGGGAGGCAGCAAGGAGGTTTTCTACGTAGAAACTGAGCTGAGCGCGGTCGGCGCTGCGAGGTGTCTCGGTCTTATGCATCACAGCCTCCGGCTCAGCTACGCTTTAAATCGGACATTCGCTCGTAGTACCACTCGCGCAGTTCCCACAAGGCGGGCGGGCAGCCTCGCGGCCCGGTGTGGCGATGGATGTCGCAGCGCTGACGAAACTCAGCCGCCAGTGCCGCCTGCGGCTTCTTGCGCCGCAGGTGTTCGTAGAGCCGTTCAAGCACGTCGAAAGCCTTGACCCCGTCATAGGTCAGGTTGTGACAGGTCCTGTTCTGTTTGAACGTGGGCTTGGCGCTGTACAGCCGCCCAGGGACACCGACGGCCCATTCAAATTCCTTGAGCAGCATCTCGTCGTTCTGCGCAATCTGCAGCCGCAGCCGATAAGTCGGCCGGCGGCCACTGGTGCCATAGGTCTGGCGCGCAATATGGATACAGCCCTCGCCATCCAGGACGCCCGCCGCCCACCCCAGATCAGCATCGCATGCATGCCGACGCTGCGAAACCGGGCTGAGCAGCCGAGCCGTCTGCAAGGGCTTGCTGGCTACGCCTGCACCGCACCTTCGGATGCGTTGAGGTCGCCGGTCATGGCTATTGCCTGGAATTCCAGGGGCTACGGCCATGTCGGCTTGCTCTGGAACAGCCACTGCATTGGGTTGCTCCATGTGTTCGTTAACTTTGCGCATCAATCTCCCTTCAAGACCAAAAGTTGCGTATACGCATCATGATCAATTAACAGGCGATCATCAAGAGTTTGGAGTCCTGTCAGGTCCATAGGTCGCGTTTACACAACACATCGCATCCATAATGACTAGATACAAGATGCGTGGTGACCGAGATGATTCGTATCCGACTGGCTGAATTGATGGCCGAACACAGCTTCCGAGCGGGTCGCCGGGTTGAGTGGCGTGAGGTCGCAGAGGCCACCGGAATTCACCGGGCCACCCTGTCAAAGATGGTGTCGTCGATCGGCTACAACGCCACGATCGCCAACATTGACCGCTTGTGCCGCTACTTCGAATGCACAACCGGGGATCTGCTTGTTTATGTGCCGGACGAGGACGCGCCGGCGGCCGTAAAGGCCTCGTTTAAGGGACCGAAGGCAAACACAGAGGCAGCGGGAGCCGGCGCGCGTGCGCGCTATGGAAAGCGCGACGCTGGCGGGTCTTCGACATAGGGCCTCCCCGATGAGTTCGATCGACCCATGTGACCTAATGCGACCGCTGGAGCAGATCAGCGCAGCGGCCCCCCGCATGGCATTATTCAGTCTTCAAACCCACGATAGAGTCCGATAACCCTGGATACGTGCTTGGATACAGGATTAGATTCGCTCACGCAGGGCGTACGACCCCATGGTGCCAGCCCTCGTCATTCTGCTCAGCGTTGAGCTGGCGAGCACCCATGCCGACAGCAACGTCATCCAGCATCAACGAAGTCGCATGCCAGGCGCTATGTCGAGCGCCCGGATGTCAGCGCTGACACCAATCTGCAATAGCCATGTGTGATGGCACACTCTCGCGGCGGCCAGGGAGGTCGTACGGAGAAAAAATGAGCAATGCAGATGTAAATCTCGACGAACTGCAACTTGACCTGAAGAACCCGCGATTTGACGGGCTCGACAACCAGCGCGAAGCCCTGCAAAAGATTGTTCAATCGCAGGGCACCAAGCTCGTCAACCTGGCCGAAGACATCGTAGAAAACGGGCTGAGCCCTGCGCATCGGATGCTGGTGGCCAAGGCTACTGGCAAGGGCAATTTCGGATACATCGTACTTGACGGCAATCGCCGGCTTGCCGCACTTCGTGTGCTGGCCAACCCTGCCGTGCTCGATGGCATGACCGGCGTTGGCGACCTCACTATCCAAAAGTTGCGTCGGCTTGCCAAGGACTTCAGCCTCGACGCGATCCAGCCGATTGACGTGTATGTGTGCAAGAGCGAGTCCGATGCCCGTCACTGGATCGAGGCCATCCATACGGGCGAAAACGATGGTCGCGGCGTGGTCAGTTGGGACGGCATCGCAACGGCGCGCTACCGCGGCAAGAACACGTCACTGAAGGTGTTGGAGTTCGTCAAAGCTGCCGGAAAACTGACAGAGTCGGAATTGGCCGCCCTTGAGCGCTTCCCCATCACGAACTTAGATCGCCTACTGGCCACGCCGGAAATCCGCGAGTTGCTCGGTCTAACCCTTGAAGGTGGCGACCTGCTGTCCGACCTGCCGCAAGCTGAGCTGATCCGCCCCTTGAAAAAGGTCGTCAACGACATCGCGTCTAAGACGATCACGGTCGGACAGCTCAAAGGCAAAGACGACCGACTGAAGTACGTCAACTCGCTCAAGGCTGCTTTGCCGGACCTGAGTAGGCGCACAGGTACGCCAGAACCGCTCGACCGATTGGCAGCGCACGCGAATACAAAGGGCATGTCCAAAGCAAGCCCTGCGGCGAAGGCTCGCTCGCTCCTTGATCGCAAGGCCCTGATCCCTGGGCAAGCGCAAACGCCGCTGAACATCAACGACCAGAAGCTCCAGCAGATGTGCCGAGAGCTGCGCAAGCTACCGCTCGATACCTACCCCGTGTCGGTCGCGGCGTCGTTTCGTGTCTTCCTGGAACTATCGCTTGACCATTACGGCGCCGAGAAGAAGGTCAAGGACTACAACGTGGACCTGCCGCTGAAGAAGAAGGTCGAGGTCGTTACAGCGGGGCTTCAGTTAAATGGCGCAAGCAAGCGCGACCTTCAAGCCTTCCGTGCGTTAGCAAGCAACCCGAATGCAGCGCTCAGTATCGACCGCCTACATGGCGTCATACACAGCCGCTACGCGCTGCCGACCGCATCAGAGCTGCGCACCGGATGGGCCGAGGTCCAGGTCGCATTTACAAAGATTTGGGAGTGAACCTACGAATGAGCAGCGAACCTCGACCATCGGCCTTTTATACACCCCTGCGATACCCTGGGGGCAAGGGCAAATTGGTCCCCTTCGTAAAACGCATCCTCGAAGCGAACTCGCTGGTAGACGGTGCCTACGTGGAGCCTTACGCTGGAGGCGCAGCCGTAGCGCTAGAGCTGCTCTTGCAGGAGTACGTTCGCAAGATTTACATCAACGACATCAGCGCCGGTGTCGCGGCCTTTTGGCGTTCAGTCCTAGACAACACTGACGCCCTCTGCGCGGCGATTAGCGGAGCGTCGGTCACGATGGACGAGTGGTATCGGCAGCGCGAAATCCAACGGCAGCCGGATCAGCATGACGACCTCACGCTCGGGTTCTCGACCTTCTTCCTGAACCGGACCAACCGGTCGGGAATCCTCAACGCAGGCGTGATTGGCGGCAAAGCGCAGACTGGCAAATGGAAGATTGACGCCCGGTTCAACGCCGCCGACTTGGTCACTCGGATTCATGCAATTGCACGGGTAAGGGAGCGCATCGAATTCCACCAGCAAGACGCCCTCGCGTTCATTGACGAGATTGCCCCTAAGCTCCCGTCTAAGAGCCTGCTGTACTTAGACCCGCCCTACTACGTCAAGGGGAGCGACCTCTACTTACACCACTATCAGCACGACGACCACCTCAAGATCGCGAAGCGCATCGCCCGGCTTCGTACGAAGAACTGGATCGTGTCCTATGACAACGCGCCTGAGATTGGCCCAATGTATGGGCGCTTTCGGAATATCGTGTATGGCCTTAGCTACAGCGCTCAGGACCGTTATCAGGGTTCGGAGATCATGTTCTTCTCCGATGGCCTTGTGATCCCTGATACGGTGCGGCCTATGCACCTAGTGGCCTGACATCATCTTTGTGCCTGTTCGGCTATAGAAGGCCCCACGAGCGCAAGAAGTGGCGCCGCATCGCTGCAAATGGGCGATCACTGCCAGCTAGGCGTCGAATTCTATTGAGCAGGTTCTGTTTTTTTGCATCCGAAAAATTGCCCTCTTGCAAAGCGAGGGCGAGCGTTTCAAGCTCGTCGTAGTCGTTCCAGCGAAGGCGCAGCAGTTCGGTACGATTAAGGCCAAGTACATTCTCAGCCGCCTTGGTCGCCCGCTTCGCTTGAGCCGACGATGTCTTGGGTACGAGCCATACTTCCTCGGTTGCCGGGATGACTTTCCATCCAAAGTAGCGCTCCGGATCCTCCACATATGGATGAACAAGGTCAGCCTTCTCGACCGAAAAGAGCCCCTTCACCTGAGTATCTGTGCAGGCAGCGGGATCAGGACAAAGGCTGGCAACGAGTTTGGCAAGCTTCACCGGATCCGTTGGAAGCACTGGAGGCAAACCTGGCGCGGACAGCTTCTTGCCTAAAACGTTGAACGTATTGCCCTTGTAGGACTGATTACAGACTTGGCAGCTGAAAGTGTAGTTGTCGTAGCAGTAGGCCAACCACCAGTATCCGCTTTTGGGACGGAAGTGCTCGACATCTCCGTGGGCGACAACAGCGGTGTCCGCTTCGCAATAGGCACACTTACTGAACGACTCCTTCTTCAGTTGCCCCTTTGCCTTACCCCACACCTGGCGAGCCTTGGGCTTAAAGTCGACCGTGCCGCCGCCATCGTAGTAATACTGAAGGAGCTTTCCCAATTTCTGTTGCAGCGGCGCTCCAGTAAACCCCTTCACATCTGCGGCCGTCCGCGTACGCTGGATCTGAATCATTCTTTTGCCCCCAGCATTTTGGCCGTCGCCTTGAGCTTCTTGCTCGACACCACGGGGGCCTTGCCGTTTTTGACCAACGACGCCTTGATGCCCTTCAGGAGTGCCGTCTGCTCCTTAGCGTAGTGCGGCACCGCATCCCAACTCGCGGCTGACTCGAGAACCTGCCGCTTACTGCGCAGCTCACCTTTTTCGTCCGTCGTCAGCGTCGTCGTCTTCGTGCTCAGCCTACGAACGACGGTGCGAGCCTGCTCCACCTCGACCGAGTCCATCGTGGAGAGGCCGAACATGGGACTCATCAAGAGCTGATGCAGCATCATCTTGCGCGGCTCACCCACAAAGGGGACGACGGTCGGTAGTTGCTCTTTTCCTTCGCGCCGGAGGACGTAGAGTTCGCCCTCCCCACATTGCTGTGCCGTCAGCGCGGAGTGGGTGGTCGCGATGAACTGGAAGTTCGGCAGCATGTCGGTCAAGAAATCGACGAGGTTGCGCCTCCATACGGGATGGAGATGCAAGTCGAGCTCATCGATGAGGAGCACTCCACGAGTGCCTAGTGGGTTCTTGCGGTCAGGGAAGGTCTCAGTGATGCGGTAAAGAAGATCGCCGCACCATGCCGC
The DNA here is from genome assembly GCF_002885975.1 of Paucibacter aquatile. NCBI lineage: Bacteria > Pseudomonadati > Pseudomonadota > Betaproteobacteria > Burkholderiales > Sphaerotilaceae > Roseateles > Kinneretia aquatilis. Next base: position 1,747,149 of record NZ_POSP01000003.1, read on the forward strand.
CATATTCTGGTACCCATCGGACAGTTGGCTCAGCGGAACGTCGCCGTCTACAGTCTTGAACATGATCTGCCTCTGGAGGCGATCAATCTTGGAGAACGCCATCCCTGGCAGCAGCTTGTCCAGGGCTTCCTGGACCGCGGCAAGGGCTCCCTTGCCTTTGCGGTAGTCAAGATCCATCGCCCACTGCTCAAGCGACACAAGAGCCGCGTCAGCGGAGAACATGGTTGCCATCCCTTGTGCACGCGGCGATCGAGACCGCTCTTCAGGGAATCTTGAATGAAATTTGGCGACCGGAGGTCGTCGCGAGACTCCGTATCCGAGGAAAAAATAGTTCCGATCCGCATGCACGATTGCAGAGTCAAGGGCCTCGAGCGAACTGCTATTGCGCTCGAATATCGTCTTCAGTCCATCTCCGCGGTTGATAACCAGCTTGATCTCCCGCGTCTCACCTTTGGCCGTAACTAGACTACCCTCAATCGAGCACTGCTTGGCACCGTTGCGGATCCAGGCATCAGGCTCCCCCAGCACGTCGGGCAGGGCATCGCTGCCGGCCAGGAGGAGTGCAATAGCCCTGAGCACCGAGCTCTTGCCACATCCGTTTTCGCCAAGCAGAAGTGTCCATCGCCGAGTACCGCTGCTTCCTGTACCGAACTCCAACGCCAAGGACTCGATGGAGCGGACGTTCCGCAACGCGATTCGGGTGAGAAACATCGCCAATACCTTCCCTATAGCTGACCGCCGGCGGCTGCCTGTTGTTCTCAGGCCGACCTATCGGCTTCGGACTAAATTGCCAGCCCCCCGCGCCCGCGCTTCGCTGAACTGGTTACAACGTCGAGATATTAACTTCTACGGCCGATTCAGTGCATCGTGATCGGCATGAAGCCAGAAGCGACTCCGGTCGCAGCCGATGATGAGCCGCCGGACGAAATGTTCACCGCGTCGGGTAAACCTGCACAGCTAACAGGATCTGTTGCCAAAGCAGTTGCTACACCTTTCCACGCTCCCAGAGTTGCGGCACAGCCCGTCATGTCGGACGCCTTTCAGGAGGTGCGCGACGCAGCGAGCCCGCCTAACCACCCTCTGGCGATCATCGTTTCCAGCGCGTACTGCCAACGAGGCCGAGCGGGTGGTCAATGACGCGCCGCATCGAGGAAGCTTTGCTTGCGCGGGTCTACTATCGCCGATGGGGTTGGCGCACTCGGCGGCCCGAACGAAAGACCGATAGCGGGCGCTCGATCCACACAGATACAATCAGGCATCAACTGGGTTGCGGGGGTCCACTCCCGGGGTCCATTTCCCTGAGGCGCTGAATTCCCGGCAGCGACTCCAAGTCATTGATTATCAACAAGTTTTTGCGCTGGATAGGCCTGCTCGGGGTTAGTCCCTGAAGCGCCACCAAATTGGAAGCCTTGCAAGTCGACGACTTGCAAGGCTTTTCTCTTTTCCGGATCAGCACTCGTGAAGCGGCTGGAAGAAAGCGCCGCAGCCCCCCCCCCCCACCCCCTTCGACCAGCTGTCCCTCAGGACTGACTCACTCGAAGGCCGCCAGCACGCGCTCGCGGACCTTGCGGGCGGCGCGGCGGTTCCAGGTCAGACCGAGGATCAGGCGGCCGGCGGCTTTGAGGGCCAGGGCCGAGGTCAGCCACAGGCCCAGCACACAGGCGACCAAGAGCATCAGGTTGGACACCAACTTGCCCTGAGCGCTCTCTGTGCCGGCCGCCATCGCGCGCTGGATCTCGCGCGTCACATCACCAACACCGGCGATGGCATCGCCCAGCACTGTCTGGCTCAGCTGCAGCAGCGGCAAGGGCGCGCCGCGTTCGGGGGCGAGCAAGGCTTCGAGCGCCTGGTTGGCCGCGGTATCTTTGTTGATGTGCACCCAGGTCAGGGTGGCCAGCAGGGCCAGACCCAGGGCCAGCCAGGTGGTGAGCAGGCGATACCAGAGCGGGCGGCGCAACAGACCGGCCGACAGAGCCCAGTGCAGCCAGTTGGACACCAGGCCATGGGTCTCGCCGCTGGCGAAGTTCTTGGCCAGCAGCACCGTGCTCTGCCTGGCACCTGCCTTGGCCCCGCTGGCAATCCGCATACGCTGCCCCGGGCGCACGGCCATGTCGACATCGGACAGGCGAAAGGCGGTCTCCTTGCCGTCGTCGCTCTTGACCCAGAACTCCAGCTGCTCCGAGGTCGAGCTGGTGATCTGTGTGCTCGCGATATGACCGGAACCCTGGTTGATGTACCCGCCGCCGCCGGAGCCTCGCACATGGGTCTCGCTCCATTTCTGCTGCGAGACCACCTCGCCCTCGACCACGTCCAGCCACATCTCGCCTGCCGGCATGGCAACCATCTTGCGCATCGCACCCTCCCCTTCCTTCTTGTCTGTTGCGTCGATCGAAGCTGTGCAGCTTGCCCGCCGCCGCGCCCCTTGGCCATCACCCGAAGGGGCGGCATGGCCCAGTCGAGCGAACAGCGGCGGCGGCGGCAAGCCTAGCATTTGCAGCGGCCAGGCCTAAGCGCGGATGTCAGCGGCACTTGCGTTTGCTTGCAACTGTTGCTCTTCGTGCGCTTGTGCGCTGTGCGCCAAGTTCTGGCGCGCAGCCCATCGCCCATGCACCCAGCGATACAGCACCGGCAGCACCAGCAAGGTCAGCGCCGTCGAGGACAGAATGCCGCCGATCACCACCGTGGCCAGCGGGCGCTGGACCTCGGCGCCGGTGCCCACGGCCAAGGCCATGGGCACGAAGCCGAGCGAGGCGACCAGGGCCGTCATCAGCACTGGGCGCAGGCGAGTGAGCGCGCCTTCGCGCACGGCATCATCCAGAGCCATGCCTTGCTCTTCGCGCAGGCTGCGGATGTAGGCAATCATCACCAGGCCGTTGAGCACCGCCACGCCGGACAGGGCGATGAAGCCCACACCGGCCGAGATGGACAGCGGGATGTCGCGCAGCCACAGCGCCGCAATGCCGCCGCTGAGCGCAAAGGGCACGCCGGTGAAGACCAGCAGGCCGTCCTTGAGGTCGCGGAACATGGCGAACAGCAGCAAAAAGACCAGGCTCAGGGCCAGGGGCACGACGATCTTCAGGCGCTGGCTGGCAGACTGCAGCTGCTCGAAGGTGCCGCCCCACTGGGTCCAGTAGCCCGGCGGGATCTTGACCTCGGCCTGCAGCCGGGCTTGCGCCTCGGCCACAAAGGAGCCGATATCGCGTCCGCGCACATTGGCCGTCACGACCACGCGGCGTTTGCCTTGCTCACGGCTGAGCTGGTTGGGGCCCGGCGCCATGTCGAACTGGGCCACCTCACCCAGAGTCACGTAGGCTGGCGAGGCATTGCCTCCAGTAGATGGCAAACGCAGCGGCAAGCGCTTGAGCGCCTCGACATCGCTGCGCAGGGTCTCGGGCAGGCGCACGAGGATGTCGAAGCGGCGGTCGCCCTCAAACAGGGTGCCCGCCTCCTGGCCGCCGATGGCGATGGCCGCGCTCTCCTGCACCTCGGCCACGCTCAGGCCCAGGCGGGCCAGCTTGGCGCGGTCCAACTGCAGGCTGAGCATGGGCAGGCCGGTGGTCTGTTCGACCTTGACGTCGGCCGCACCGGGGATGCGCTGCAGCACGGCCGCGATGGCCTCGGCGCTGCGCTCCATCACCGCCATCTCGTCGCCAAACACCTTGACGGCCACATCGCTGCGCACGCCCGAGATCAGCTCGTTGAAGCGCATCTGGATGGGCTGGGTGAACTCGTAGTTCTGCCCCGGCACCTGGGCCACGGCCGCCTGCAGCGCCGCCACCAGGTCGGCCGTGGGCCGCTTGGGGTCGGGCCACTGGGCGCGCGGCTTGAGCATGACAAAGGTGTCGGCCACATTGGGCGGCATGGGGTCGGTGGCGATCTCGGCCGTGCCCAGCTTGGCGTAGACGCGCTGCACCTCGGGGAAGGTCTGGATCACCCGCTCCAGCTCGGCCTGCATGGCCACCGATTGACTCAGGCTGGTGCCCGGAATGCGCAAAGCATGCAGGGCAATATCGCCCTCATCCAGGCTGGGCACGAATTCGCTGCCCATGCGGCTGAGCATCAGGCCGCTCAGGCTCACTGACACTGCCGCCAGCGCCAGCACCAGGGGCTTGTTCAGCAAGGCCCAGTCCAAGGCCGGCGCATAGCCGCGGCGAGCCCAGCCCATCAGGCGGTTTTCCTTTTCGGCCACATGCTCGCCGATGAACAAGGCCACGGCCGCCGGCACAAAGGTCAGCGACAAGATCATGGCGCCGGCCAGGGCCGCCACCACGGTGAAGGCCATGGGATGGAACATCTTGCCCTCCACACCACTGAGGGCAAAGATCGGCAGGTAGACCACCATGATGATGAGCTGGCCGTAGAGTAGCGGCCGGCGCGCCTCGCGCGCGGCGGCAAACACCTCGGCAAAGCGCTCGCTGCGGCTCAAGCGTCGGCCGGCCAGGGCCTGGGCATGGGCCAGGCGGCGCACGCAGTTCTCAACGATGACCACGGCGCCGTCGATGATGATGCCGAAGTCCAGCGCGCCCAAGCTCATCAGATTGGCGCTGACGCGATTGGCCACCATGCCGCTGAAGGTGAACAGCATGGCCAGCGGAATCACCGCCGCCGTGATCAGGGCCGCGCGCAGATTGCCGAGGAAGAGAAAGAGCACGGCCACCACCAGCAGCGCGCCCTCGAAGAGATTGCTCTTGACGGTGGCTATCGCCTTGTCGATCAGCACGGTGCGGTCGTAGACCGTCTGCACGATCACGCCCTCGGGCAGGCTGCGGGCGATCTCTTTCAGCTTGAGATCTACCGCGCGCGCGACCACGCGGCTGTTCTCGCCCATCAGCATGAAGACCGTGCCCAGCACCACCTCGCGGCCGTTCTCGGTGGCCGCGCCGCTGCGCAGCTCCTGGCCCAGACCCACCTCGGCCACATCGCGCACGCGCAGCGGCAGGCCCTGGCGGGTCTGGATCACCGTGTTGGCGATGTCCTCGATCGAGCCCAGCTGACCCGGCGCGCGGATCAAATACTGCTCACCGCGCCGCTCGATATAGCCGGCGCCGACATTGCTGTTGTTGCGCTCCAGCGCCTGCACCAGCTCGACCAGGCTCAGGCCATGGGCCACCAGCAGTTCGGGCCGGGGCGCCACCAGGTACTCCTTGGCATGGCCGCCGATGGTGTTGATCTCGGTCACGCCGGGCACGGTGCGCAGCTGCGGCTTGACGATCCAGTCCTGGATCTCGCGCAGATCGCTGAGCGTGTAGGCCTGGCCATCCGGCCGTCGCGCATCAGGCTTGGCCTCCACCGTCCACATATAGATTTCACCGAGGCCGGTGGCGATGGGGCCGAGGGCCGGCGCCAGGCCGGCCGGCAGCTGGCCACGCGCCTGCTGGATGCGCTCGTTCACCAGCTGACGGGCGAAGTAGATGTCGGTGCCGTCCTTGAACACCACGGTCACCTGGGACAGGCCGTAGCGCGAGAGCGAACGCGTCTGTTCCAGATTCGGCAGGCCGGCCATGGCCGTCTCGATGGGGAAGCTGACGCGCTGCTCGGATTCCAGCGGCGAGTAGCCCGGCGCCTCGGTGTTGATCTGCACCTGGACATTGGTGATGTCCGGCACGGCGTCGATGGGCAGGCGCTGCAGGCTGTACAAGCCCCACAGCGCCATGGCCAGCACGCCCAGCATCACCGCCCAGCGCTGGGCGATGGCGGCTCGTATGAGTTTTTCAAACATGATGGTTTGCGTCCTCTCGCTCTTTTTCAATGCGCGTGGGCCGCAGCCGACTTGCCCAGATCGGCCTTGACGACAAAACTGTTGGCCGAGGCATAGCGCTCCCCGGCGCTCAGGCCTTGCAGCACCTCGGTGTGGCGGTCGTCGCTGCGGCCCAGGCGCACAGCGCGGGCCACCATGCGCTGGCCTTCGCGCACATAGACCTCGTCGCGGCCTTCGCGGCTTTGCAGCGCTTCGTTGCGCACTGCCACCGGCACCGTCACCTCAGCCGAGGCGCCCGTTTGGCCGGTTTGCAGCGCCACCGTCACCGGCTGGCCCGGCCGCCACTGGCCGCGCGGGTTGGGCAGCAGCAAGCGGGCCATGGCGCTGCGGCTTTGCTCGGCCACGGTGCTGCCGATATGGCTCAGCGTCAGCGCCGGCTCGCTGGCCGGCGCACCCTGGATGCGGCCGCGCGCGCCGATCTGCAGCTGGCCCAGGGCCTGCACCGGCAGGCTCAGCTCCACCCACAGCGTGCCCAGATCGGCCAGCTGGAAGATGGGCGCATCGTCCTTGAGCACCTCGCCGACGCTGATCTTTTTCTCGACCACCACGCCGGCCATGGGCGCACGGACCTCGTAACGGGTCAGGCCCGCGGTGCCGCTGGCCGCCGCGCCAGCGCCCAGGGCTTGCAGCTTCTGGCGCGCGTTTTCGGCGGTGATCTCCGCCTCCTGGAAGGCCTGGCGGGCTTGCAAATAGTCCTGCTCGGCACTGATCTTTTCTTCCCAGAGCTTCTTCTCGCGCTCGTAGACGCCGCGCGCCAGGGCCAGGCGCTTTTGCGCGGCCAACAGCTCGCTGCGCTGGTCAGCCAGGGCCTGGCTGGAGATGACGGCAAGCACCTGGCCGGCCTGCACCCGGTCCCCGGCGCTGACGCGCACCGCCTCGACCTGGCCGGCCAGGCGCGGCGTCACCAGCACGCTGCGGTCCTGGTTCAGCTTGACCTCGCCCAGCAGCTCCAGGCTGCGGGCCAGCTTGGCCGGCCCGGCGGCTTCCAGGCGGATGGCCTGGCGCTGCAGCTGCTCGTCGCTGAGCTCGACGAATTCTTCGCCGCCGTCGGCGGAGCTGGCCGCCACAGCAGGGGCCGAGGCGGCCACCACGGGCGGGGCCGCCACAGAGGGCGCCTCTTCGTGGGGCGCCTCACCTTCGCCGTGCGCATGGGCGTCAGCCCCGGCCACGGCCGGCCCGCCGCGCAGGATGGCCCAGCCGCCGGCCAGGCCCAGGGCCAGCACCATGGCCACGGCCAGGGCCTGCTTCTTGGGGCGCGCTGCCGGGCTGGGATTTGTAGCTTCAGTGGGAGTGTTGCTCTTCTTCATCATGATGTGGTGTCTTGTTGGGTGGCGGGCTGCTCGGTGAAAGGCGGCAAACCCAAAAGCCGGGCGATCTCGGCGGCGGCGCGCCAGGCTTCGGCGCTCTGGCGCAGGGCTTGCTGGCGCAGCTGGAACAGGCTGCGCTGGGCATCGAGCACATCAATGAAAGCGAACTTGCCCAGCTCGTAGCCGCGCAGCGCGGTGTCAAACGCCGTCTGCGCCAGCGGCAGCTGCTGCTCGCGCAGGCTCAGCTGCTGCAGGCGGGTCTGGCGCAGGCGCTCCTGGGCTTGCGCCAGGTCCAAGCGCAGGCGCACCTGCGCAGCGGCCAGTTGCTCGCGCGCCTGCTCCTCGCGCTTCAGCGCTTCGAGCAGATTGCCCTCGTTGCGATCGCGCAGCGGCAAAGGCAGAGACAGGCCGACCACGGCCATGCTTCGCCCTGTTTCTGCCTCACGCTTGGCGCCCAGGCTGACGGTTACATCTGGCACGCGCTTGGCGCGCTCGCCGGCCGTCAGGGCCTGGCGGCGGGCGATGTCCAGGCGAGCCAGGCGCAGGGCCGGCGCTTCATCGAGCGCCGTGCTGCTGGGCGCGGCTTCGGCGCTGCTTGGCGGCATCTGCTCGGCCTGGCCCTCGGCGCGATCGAAGCGAGCCTCGGCGCCGCCCCAGAGCGCCGCCAGGCGCTGGCGGGCCAGGTTCAGCTCACTGCGCGCCTGGGCCAGGTCCGCACGCACGGTGCCGGCGGCGACCTGCGCCTTGTGCAATTCCAGCGGCGCCACCTTGCCGGCCTGCAGGCGCAGCTGTACCGCCTGCACGCTGCGCTCGGCCAGCTGCATGGCCGATTCGCTCAGGCGCTGCTGCTCCTGCGCTGCCAGCAGTTCAAAAAACGCCGTGCTGACAGCGGCCTGCAGCTCGGCCTGCCGCGCCAGCAAGCCCACGGCCGCCTGCTCGCGGGCATGGGCGGCCGCGGCCACCCGGGCGGCGCGCTTGCCGCCCAGCTCCAGGGCCTGGCTCCACTGCACGGTGCTGCTGCGGCTGGCACGGCGCGTGTCTTCGATCAGCAGGCTGAGCTCGGGGTTGGGGCCGACACCGGCTTGCTGCTCGGCCGCTTCCTGAGCCTGCAGCTCCAGGCGCGCAGCGGCCAGATCGGGGTTGTGGCTCAGTGCCAGGTTCAGGGCTTGCGGCAGGCTCAAGCTCGCCGCGATGGCAGGTTCAGGCGTTTGCGCCCGCAAGCACGGGCTCAGCAGCGCCAGGGCGCAGAGCGACAGCAGCGCCGCGGCGCGTGTCATCCGCATCGGCACGGGGCCAACAGAATTGGAAAAAGGGGTTCGCATCGAACACTCCGGTTTGTGTGGAAAAACAGCACATACGGGTGGTCGGCGCAGCGTCCGGCGGGCCTGAAAAAGAAGCGTTCAGGCCGAACTCATCTCACACGGCCAGGCCGCGTGAGGACAAACAAAAGGGAAAAAGAGTCTTGGACGACGCGCCGCTCAGGCGCGCAGCCAGTTGGGGCGGTCGCGCCCCTCGGGAATGTGCGAGCGCGCCGCTGCGCAGCGCGGCGGCGGGCGCCGCTGTGCGCCGTCGGCCTGGGCATCCAGATCGGCGTCGGGCGACAGGGCCAGGGGCGAATGATTGCAATGGCAGTGGCCGAGGGCGCAAACGTCCTGGGCCCTGGCCTCACCAACATCGCCGACATCGCCGTCATCACTGACGGCGAGTGGCTCACGCGGCTCGGCATGCGCCTGGCCTTGCAGATGCACGGCCGCCTCCAGGGCGCTGGCCTGGAACTCCTTGATGCAGCACAGCGCTGCCGCGGCCCAGCTGGACTGGGCCAGCATCAACAGTGCCAGCAAGGTAAGGAGGAGACGACGCATGGAGAAGGCTTGAACAGAAGCGGGCGCAGTATAGCCAGCGGGGGCGAAGCGGATGCGGGTAAACGCTGAATTTCAGCGGCGAGTGCAGCGCAGCATGCGCAGGCCGTTGAACACCACCAGCAGGCTGGCGCCCATATCGGCGAACACCGCCATCCACATGGTCGCGCTGCCGAACAAGGCGGCCAGCAAAAAAGCCGCCTTGATGCCCAGCGCCAAGGCGATGTTCTGCCAGAGCACGGCGCGGGCGCGGCGCGAAAGGCGAATGGTCTCGGGCAGGCGCGACAGGTCGTCGTTCATCACCACCACATCGGCTGCCTCCATGGCCGTGTGCGTGCCGGCGCCGCCCATGGCAAAACCGATGTCGGCGCGGGCCAGGGCCGGCGCGTCGTTGATGCCGTCGCCGACCATGGCCGTGGGGCCCAGGCGGGCCTGCAGCTCGGTGATGGCGGCCAGCTTGTCCTCGGGCAGCAGATTGGCGCGCAGCTCGGTGATGCCCAGCTGGGCCGCGATCGCCTGGGCGGTGCGCGGGTTGTCGCCAGAAAGCATGACCGGGGTCAGGCCCAGGGCGATCAGGTCGGCCACGGCCTGGCGGCTGGAAGGTTTGACCGTGTCGGCCACGGCGCACAAGGCCAGCACGCCGCCGGCATCGGCCAGCAGGCTGACGCTGCAGCCGGCCTGCTCATGCCGCGCCATCTGCTCCTCCAGCGTCGGCGAGCACTGGCTGCGCTCCTCGATCCAGCGGTGGTTGGCCAGCACCAGCGCCTGGCCCTCGACCTGAGCAGCCACGCCGCGGCCGGCTTCAGCGCGAAAGCCCTGCACCTCGGGCACCACGGAGGCCGACAAGCCCTGAGCGATCGCCTTGGACACCGGGTGGTCCGAGCGCGCAGCCAGGGCCTGGGCCCAGGCCTGCACACGCGCCAACTCGGCGGCGGGGCGCAGCAGCTCAAAGTGCGTCAGCACCGGCCGGCCTTCGGTCAGGGTGCCGGTCTTGTCGAGCGCCACCACCTTGAGCTTGCGGGCCTCTTCCAGATAGACCCCGCCCTTGATCAGGATGCCGCGCCGCGCCGCCGCGGCCAAGCCGCTGACCACCGTCACCGGCGTCGAGATCACCAGGGCGCAGGGGCACGCAATCACCAGCAGCACCAGGGCTTTGTAGACCGATTGCAGCCAGGTCCAGCCGGCCAGCCAGGGCATCAAGAGAGCCACTGCCAGCGCCAGCACAAAGACCGCCGGGGTGTAGATGGTCGCAAAGCGATCGACAAAACGCTGCGTCGGCGCGCGGCTGGACTGCGCCTCTTCCACCGCGTGAATGATGCGGGCCAGGGTGCTGTCGGCCGCCAGGGCCGTGACTTCAAATTCCAGCGCTGCGGTCTGGTTGATGGTGCCCGCAAAAAGCGCATCGCCGGCCCGCTTGTCCACCGGCAGGCTCTCGCCCGTGACCGGGGCCTGGTCCACCGCGCTCTGGCCGCGCAGCACGCGGCCGTCCAGAGGCACGCGCTCGCCCGGCTTCAGGCGCACGGTCGAGCCCAAGGCCACCTCGCCACTGGGCAGGCGCCGCCACTGGCCATCGGCCTGCAGCACTTCGGCATCCTCGGGCGCCAGGGCCAGCAGGCTTTGGATGGCATGACGCGCACGGTCCACGGCGCGCGCCTCGATCAGCTCGGCCAGGGCGTACAGCGCCATCACCATGGCCGCCTCGGGCCATTGGCCGATGACAAAAGCGCCGGTGACGGCCACGGCCATCAAGGCATTGATGTTGAGGCGGCCGACGCGCAGCGCCGCCAGGCCTTTTTTGTAGGTCTCCAGCCCGGCCAAGCCGATGGCCGCCAGGGCCAGAGCCATGGAGGCGATCTGCCAGGGCAGCGTGTCCGGCGCGAAAAAGGCCAGGGCTTCGGCGCCCAAGGCCGCCAGCAAGGAGGCGATCAGACGCGAGATGCCCGCACCCAGGCCTTCGGCTGCGGCAGCGCCCGGATCGGCATCCTGGGACAAAAGCTGCGGCTCGTAGCCGAGGCGGCGGATGACAGCCAGGGCCTGGGCCTGCACAGGCTCCGGCGCTTTCAGGGCCAGCTGGCGCTGCGGCAGATCGAAACGCAGCGCTTCGATGCCAGCCAGCGGCTCCAGCACCGCGCGGATCTCGGCCTGCTCCACCGCGCAGTCCATGCTGGCGATGCGGTAGCGGGTGTAGCCGGCCAGCGCTGCGGGCGCAGCCGGAGGCAACACCGGCTCGGCCGTCTCGCAGGCATGGCCGCAGCAGTCGCCGTGGGCGGCCGGCGTGGCCGGGGCTTGGGCATGACCGTGTTCATGGTCATGGTCATGGCTGTGGGCATGACCATGAGTCGCGGAGCGGGAAGCAGAAGGGGCGCGTGTGTCCATGGCTTGCATTGGAAACCCTGGAGTGAGTCCAGAGTCAAGCGCATCGCGGGCTTTTACGTTTCGATAATTCCATAGATATGGAATAATTAATGTCATGCCTGAAGAACACGTCATCCGCGCCCTCGCCGCCTTGGCCCAAAGCCACCGCCTGCGCATCTTTCGCCTGCTGGTGGTCGCCGGGCTGGACGGCCTCACGCCCGGTGCCCTGGCCGAAGCCCTGGGCCTGCCGGCAGCCACCCTGTCGTTTCACCTCAAGGAACTCAGCAACGCCGGCCTGCTCAGCCAGGAGCGACTGGGCCGCAATCTGGTCTACCGCGCCGACTTTGCGCAGATGAACAGCCTGCTGGCCTACCTCAGCGAGAACTGCTGCCAAGGCCAGGACTGCCTGCAGCCCAAGCCGCTGGACTGCGGCTGCTGAGTTGGGGAAGGTGAACAGGTGAACGGGTGAACTCAAGCCGCCCCCTCACGACTCACGACTCACGATTCACCCATTCACCTGTTCACCTGTTCACCTGTTCACCTGTTCACCTTTTCACCTTTTCACCTTTTCACCTTTTCACCTTTTCACCTTTTCACCTTTTCACCCAAGCCATGACCACCCACGTCCTCATCCTCTGCACCCACAACTCCGCACGCAGCGTACTCAGCGAAGGCATGCTCAATCATTGGGCGCAAAAGCTCGGCCGGGATGTACGCGCGCACAGCGCCGGCAGCGCGCCCAGCGGCCGGCTCAACCCCTTCGCGCTGGAAGCCTTGACGAATGCCGGCGTCGATGTCGCGGGCTACCGCAGCAAGAGCTGGGACGAGTTCACGGGCCCGGAGGCGCCGCCGCTGTCCATCGTCATCACCGTCTGTGACAGCGCCGCGGCCGAAACCTGCCCGGTGTTCTTCTCCGGCGGCGAACAACAACCAGTGAAGGTGCACTGGGGCTACCCCGACCCGTCGAACGCCGAGGGCGGCGAGGAGGGCAAGCGCCGCGCTTTCGAGCTGACCCGCCAGGCAATTGCCTACCGCATGCTGCAGCTGCTGGCCCTGCCGCTGGAGCACCTGCGCGGCGCCGAGCTGGCCGCGGCCCTGCAAGCCATTGCGCGCAGCTGAGTCGGCGGGGGCCTTGTTCACCATGCACCATCGCTTGTCATCTCAACAACTGCTGGCCGAAGCCCTGGGCACGGCCCTGTTGCTGGCCATCGTCATCGGATCCGGCATCATGGCCGAGCGCCTGGCCGGCGGCAATGTCGCCCTCGCCCTGCTGGCCAACACGGCCGCCACCGTGGGCGGGCTTTATGTGCTGATCGAGGTTTTCGGCCCCATCAGCGGCGCCCATTTCAACCCGGCCGTGTCCCTGGTGATGGCCTGGCGCCGCGAACTGCCCTGGCCCAGTCTGGCGCCCTTCATCGCCGCCCAGTTGCTCGGTGCGCTACTCGGCGCCTGGGCGGCCCACGCGATGTTCGAGCTGCCCTTGCTGCAGACCTCGGCCAAGCTGCGCGCCGGCCCGGCGCAATGGCTGGCCGAGGGCATCGCCACCGCCGGCCTGCTGCTGGTGATCCTGCGCGCGCCGGCAGGCCGGGCCTCATCCCTGGTGGCGGCCTATATCGGCGCGGCCTACTGGTTCACCGCTTCCACCTCATTTGCCAACCCCGCCGCCGTGTTCGGCCGCATGTTCAGCGACAGCTTTGCCGGCATCGCCCCGGCCAGCGCGCCCGGCTTTGTGCTGGCCGAGCTGCTGGGCGCCGGGCTGGGTCTGGCGCTGCACCATGCGCTCCTACCACGCGCTCTCACCTCGACCCACACGCCATGACTGACGCTCTTCCCATCAAGCCCGAAGACTTCCCAGCTCTGGACACACAGCTGTTCCAGCGCCCCAGTCTCGAAGCCCTGCGCCCTGCCCAGCTCAGCACGCATGCACCGCGCTTTCTGATCCTCTACGGCTCGCTGCGTGAGCGCTCCTTCAGCCGCTTGCTGGCCGAAGAGGCCGGCCGCTTGCTGCAAGCCATGGGCGGCGAAGTGCGATTCTTCAATCCGAGCGGCCTGCCCTTGCCGGACGACAGCAGCGACAGCCACCCCAAGGTGCAGGAGCTGCGCGAGCTGGTGCTGTGGAGCGAGGGCATGGTCTGGAGCAGCCCCGAGCGCCACGGCGCCATGACGGGCGTGATGAAGGCGCAGGTCGACTGGATCCCCCTGAGCAGCGGCGCCGTGCGCCCGACCCAGGGCAAGACCCTGGCGGTGATGCAGGTCAGCGGCGGCTCGCAAAGCTTCAACGCGGTGAACCAGCTGCGCGTGCTGGGCCGCTGGATGCGCATGCTGACCATCCCCAACCAGAGCTCGGTGGCCAAGGCCTGGCAGGAGTTCGACGAGCAAGGCCGCATGAAGCCCTCCAGCTACTACGACCGTGTCGTCGATGTGATGGAAGAGCTCTACAAATTCACCCTGCTGACCCGAGACATCGGCCCCTGCCTGGTGGACCGCTACAGCGAGCGCAAGGAGAGCGCCGAAGCCCTGTCCCAGCGCATGCAGCAGTCAAAATTGTGACGCCAGCCATGCGCCAAACAGAATACCAATATAAAACCACATCCCTCAAACCGGGGGTGAGTAAATAGCGCGTTATTTCTAGAATCCCGCCGGCTGCAGCGCAGGCATTTCCCTGCCTGCACGCCGTTCTTACCCAAGGGATTCATGATGAAAACAAACAGCCTCCGCACAATCAGCGGAATCAAACTGGTATCTGCCGTGGCGACCCTGCTGCTGATGGCCGGTTCGGCACAAGCCTCGGTGATCGACCTGGGCCCGGCCAGCGGCTACAGCGGTTTCTTCTTCGGCAATGTCAACGCGGCTTCGGATGTGGAAGGCCGCCTGGCGGTCGGCGGCAACCTGACCGGCGGCTTCGACATCGGCTATCGCAATGCCTACGGCTCCACCCAGCCCAGCCTGGTGGTCAAGGGCGGCGTGTCGCTGACCAACAGCTCGGGCGGACCGGCCGGCACCGTCTACAACGGCCCCAACACCGACATCGACACCAATGCCGGCATCGGCCCGTCCGAAGCCAGCTGGGTGCCGGGCGCCCTGAACTTCGGCCAGATCGTCTACGGCAGCAGCCTGACGGCCCGCGACTGGCAGTACGGCAGCGCCGTACAGAACGCCAGCTACCTGGACTTCGGCGCCGCCAAGACCCAGCTGAGCAGCCTGTCCACCCAGCTCGCCAGCCTAAGCGCCAACGGCAGCTTCCAGGCCCTGCCCGGCTCGGGCGGCCTCAAGCTGACCGGCGACGGCAGCGACAACCCGCAGGTCTTCAACCTCGGCAACACCTCGCTGGCCACCACCATCACGCTCGAGAACGTCAAGGCCGGCGCCCATGTGATCATCAACAGCACGCTCAGCAATGTGGTGCTCAGCGGTGACTACGGCGGCCACCAGGTCAACTCCAGCGATGCGCTGGCCCAGCACCGCGACCGCATCCTCTACAACTTCAGCAACGCCACCAGCCTGAACGTGGCCAGCTTCATCAACGGCAGCGTGCTGGCCGTGAAGGCGGATGTGATCGGCAGCGGCCACCTGGAGGGCACCCTGATCGCCAACTCCCTGAGCGCCGGCCCGAACGGCCGCCTGGAGCTGGGCTACGAGCCCTTCGTGCCGACCACCCCGGTGCCGGAGCCCGCCAGCGTCGCCCTGATGCTGGCCGGCCTGGGCGCCATCGGCCTGTTCTCGCGCCGCCGCAGCCAGGCCCAGGCCTGATTGCAGCAGCCGCTAGCAGCGAGCAAAGCAAAGGGCTCCCGCGGGAGCCCTTTTTCTGGGGTCTTGCGTCCGGCGGCGACGCCGGTCTCGCTCAGCCTTGACCCGTGGCCTGGCGGCGCTGCCAGAACCAGGCCGCCGCCCCCGCCAGCAGCGCCAGGGCGGCCAGGCCGATCAGCCAGCCGGTGGATTGCGCCTGGCCAGCGGCACGGCGCTGCTCACGGGCCAGCAACTCGCTGCTGAGCTGGGCCATCTCGGCCTGCAACTGCCTTTGCTCGTTCTGCAAAGCGAGGAACTGCGCCTCGGCCTGCTTGATGCGATCGGGCCGCGGGCCTTCGACACCGGGATGGGTCTCGGGCGTGGCGCCTTCGGGGCCACCGACATCCAGGGCCAGCAAGAGACGAATGCCGGCCAGCGGGGCAAACCAGTCGGCGCCGGCGCCGGCGGCGGCGGCGGGTGTGTCAGGGGCACGCTCGGACAGTGAGGCATCCAGGCGCAAGGCAGGGCCGCCGCGATGGCCCCGCGCCGGTGCCGAGGCTTTGGCCGGCGATTGGCCAGCGGCCGCGCGCTCGGGCGCCGGCTGCAGCGGGCCGGCCGCCGTTGGCGGCAAGGCCAGGGCAGGATCCAGCATCAGGCTGAATTGCTGGCGTGGGCAGCCCAGGCTGAGCTGCACCAGGGGTTCGGTCACGGGCGCGGCGGTGTGCAAGCGCATCTGGATGCTGCCGTCGGCCGCCTGCCAATCGATGGCACGCATGAACTCGGCGGTCTTGAGCGTGCGCTCACCGACGCTCAACTCGACCTTGAAGCAGGGGTCGGTCAGGGTCTTGCTGATCTTGTCGCCGGGACTCAGGCGCAGGCCGATCTGCACTTCCAGCGGCTGACCCAGGGCCGAATGCAGACGCGGCGGACTGATGTCCAGCGCCCGGCTGGGGCCGGCGGCCAGCGCCAGCAAGCACAGCACCGGCAGCGCCAGGCCGCGAGCCCGAGGGAACATCCGTTCGTGAAAATCAACGTTATGCAGCATGCACACCAGGGCGGTTCAAGGCTGCTGGGCCTCCAGCAGAAACTGCGACTGACTCTAGCATGCACCCCCTGGGTCAAGAGCCCCAGCAAGGCCGGGAAACCCGGGTAGTTCCGGTGCCAGCCGGCCCGGGCGACGCCGGGGTCGGCCCACTACAATCGGCGCCAATTCCCACTCGGCCGCGACCATGCCCTCCTCCAAGCTCTTGTCCGTGACACGCACCGCGTTCCGCCCGACCGTACTGGCCAGCCTGCTGGCCCTGTCGCTGGGTTTGATGAGCACCGGTCCCGCTCGCGCCGACGAGGTCAGCGAGGTGCAGGCCATCCTGGCCGCCGGCAAGGCCGCCGAGGGCTTGAAAAAAGTCGATCAGCTGCTGGCCGCCAAGCCCGAGGACCCGCGCCTGCGCCTGCAACGCGGCATTGCGCTCTCGCTGCTGAACCGCAATGCCGAAGCCATCGGCGTGTTCCAGAAGCTGATCGAGACCCACCCCGAGCTACCCGGCCCCTACAACAACCTGGCCGTGCTCTACGGCAACCAGGGCGAGTATGAAAAAGCCCGCCAGGCCCTGGAGCTGGCCATCCGCACCAACCCGGCCTACGCGACCGCCTTCCAGAACCTCGGCGATGTCTATGCCCGCCTGGCCGGCCAGGCTTACAAGAAAGCCCTGGCCCTGGACAAGAACGACGGCGTGCTGCCGCTGAAGCTGGCCGTGGTGCAGAACATCTTTGAATCGAGCGTGGACCCGCGCAAGGCGCCCAAGCCCAGCACAGCACCGGCCGCGACACCTGCGCCTGCACCCGCTCCTGCTCCCGCATCGACTCCGGCTCCAGCGCCAGCACCTGCTGCAGCACCAAGCCCTGCGCCGGCGGCCAAGCCTGCACCAGCACCTGCGGTCGCCGCGCCAGCCCCTGCTCCGGCCCCGGCCGTCGTGGCGCCTACTCCGACACCGACCGCCAAGCCAGCGCCTGCGCCCGCCGCCAAGCCTGAAGCGAGCAAGGCCGAGAACAGCGCCGCTGCCGACCGCCAGGCGGTCGAGAACACCATGCTGGCCTGGGCCAAGGCCTGGAGCTCGCGTGACATGAACGGCTACTACGCCGCCTACGCGCCCGACTTCAAGGGCAAATCGCCCAGCCGCAAGGCCTGGGAGCAGGAGCGCCGCGACCGCATCACCAGCAAGAAGAGCATCAAGGTCACGCTCAGCGACATCAAGGTCAAGGTCAGCGGCGACAAGGCCACGGTCAGCCTGCGCCAGGACTACAACTCCGACGCCCTGAGCGTGAAGAGCGGCAAGAGCTTCACCCTGAACCGCGGCCGCAACGGGCGCTGGCAGATTTCGGACGAGACCAACCGCTGATCCCGGTCTGAAGCCACATCGCCCTGCCCCTCCTCTTGCGCCCCGTTATTTCCGTCCGCACTGTTGCGAATCTGCTGTCCCATGCCGGCTCCGAATTCCGATCTTGACCGCCTGGCCGAGCGCCTGTCCTCCCGGCGCCGTCGCGCCGGCCGCCGCCGCCCCCTGCTGATCGCCGGCCTGGCCGCTGCGGTGCTGGGCGCCATCGGCGCCGTCGGTTTTGTCTCGGCGCGGGTGGAGTTGAGCGTACCGTCGGCGCTGAGCGGCAAGAGCGCCAACAGCAAGATCGGAAGCCCCTCGCCCAGCAAGACGCCCGACCTGCTGACGGCCCAGATCGACGGACAAACGCCCGAAGGCCAGCTGATCCAGACCTACCAGCTGCTGGCCCGCGGCGAAGAAGGCCAGGCCTTTGCCCTGGTGGAGCAGCTGGTGCGCCGGCAGCCCGATTTCGCTCTGGCGCAAATGGTTTACGGCACCTTGTTGCTGGCCCGCAGCGGCCAGGGCGAGGCGGTCGAGCGCCAGCTGGCCGCGGCCGGTGGCGCCAAGAGCTCGGACCCGGCGGCGCTGCTGCGCACCGAGGCGCGCCTGCGCCTGGCCGCCCTGGTCGAGCGGCCGCCGCAAGACGCCCTGCCCGAGCAGATGTTCGGACTCTCGCCCAGCGTGCGCCACGCCATCATGGTGGACACCAGCCGCGCCCGGCTGTATCTGTTCGAAAACAGCGCACAGGGCGTGCGCCTGGTGCGCGACAGCTACATCTCGATCGGCAAGCTGGGCACCGGCAAGCTGGTCGAAGGCGACCAGCGCACGCCGCTGGGCACCTACTACGTGGGCCTGCGCCGCGACGAGGCGGCCTCGCGCTACGGCGCCGCCGCCCTGCCGCTGAACTACCCCAACGAGATCGACCGCCTGGCCGGCCGCGGCGGCACCAGCATCTGGCTGCATGGCGAGCGCGCCGGCAATTACGCGCGCAGCCCGCAGTCCACCGACGGCTGCATCGTGCTCAGCAATGACGAGATGCGCCTGCTGGCCGAAACCGTGACGCCGCGCGAGACGCCGGTGCTGGTGATGGACAAGATCCGCTGGGTCAAGAAAAGCAGCGTCAGCAGCCCGCCGGCGCTGGATGCCGGTTTCGAGTCGGCCTTCGAGCAATGGCAGCAGGCCCGCTTGCGCCAAGATGCCGCCACCCTTCGCCAGCTCTACGAACCGGGGCTGCAACGCGGCTCGGACAGCAGCAGCGACAAGCTGGAAACGAATCTGGCGCGCATGGCCCGCCAGGAGCTGCCGGTGCAATCGCTGGAGCGCCTGAGCGTGCTGCCGGGCCAGCATGCGGAGCCGGTGCTCATCGTCACCTACCGTGAGCAGAGCGCCCAGGACGAGCGCGCCCGCCTCAAGCGCCAGTACTGGCGTGAGCAGAACGGGCAATGGAAGATCTTCTTCGACGGTGTGGTCGGCTGATGCCGTGAAGGACTGGCGACGAACCGGCGTGGCCAGCAGGAGCCCTGAGCCTCGTCTGAACTAAAATGCACGATTGCGCCTTCGCCGGCGCCGCCCACCTGGCCGCCGCCGCGCAGCCGCTCCGATTCACGCAGCCCCTGGACAGATACCATGCAACGCTGTGTTCCCCATGCCCTGCTGCTCGCAGCGGGTGCCAGTCTGGCGCTGAGTGCGCCCTATGTCGCGCACGCACAGACCCACCGCCAGTTCAGCCCGCAGACCTTGCGCGGCGAGTTCCAGCTGGTGCAAACACCCGATGTGCTGCTCAACGGCCAGCCAGCCCGGCTCTCGCCCGGCACGCGCGTCTACGGCCCCAACAATCTGCTGCAGCAGCCGGCCAGCCTGGCCGGCCAGAAGCTGACCGTGCACTACACCGTGGCGCCCGATGGCCAGGTGCTCGATGTCTGGGTGCTGAACCCGGTGGAGCTGGCCAACAAGACCTGGCCCCGCACGCCGCTGGAAGCGGCCAGCTGGGCTTTTGAGCCGGGCACCCAGACCTGGCTCAAGCGCTGAGCCCGCGCTTCAGCGCGCCTCCCTCCATTGTTTGATCTGGCTGGCCTGCGTAGGCCGGCCTCTCCATTTTTTCTGCGAGCCACCGCCATGAGCAGCCACGACAACAACGCCACCCCGACCCGCAAAAAAGTCTTCATCAAGACCTTCGGCTGCCAGATGAACGAGTACGACTCGGGCAAGATGGCCGATGTGCTGGGAGCCGCCCAGGGCTACGAGAAAACCGACGATGTCGAGCAGGCCGACTTGATCCTCTTCAACACCTGCTCGGTGCGCGAGAAGGCGCAAGAGAAGGTGTTCAGCGATCTGGGCCGCGTCAAGCACCTGAAGGAAAAAGGCGTTCTGATCGGCGTCGGCGGCTGCGTGGCTTCGCAGGAGGGCGCAGCCATCATCGAACGCGCACCCTATGTGGACGTGGTCTTCGGCCCGCAGACCCTGCACCGCCTGCCGCAGATGCTGGCCGCGCGCCGCGAAGAGCGCCGCCCGCAGGTGGACATCACGTTCCCCGAGATCGAGAAGTTCGACCACCTGCCGCCGGCCAAGGTCGAAGGCGCCTCGGCCTTCGTCTCCATCATGGAAGGCTGCTCCAAGTACTGCAGCTACTGCGTCGTGCCCTACACCCGCGGCGAAGAGGTCTCGCGCCCGTTTGACGATGTGCTGACCGAGATTGCCGGCCTGGCCGACCAGGGCGTGGTGGAGTTCAATCTGCTGGGTCAGAACGTCAATGCCTACCGCGGCAAGATGGGCGACACGGGCGAATACGCCGACCTGGCCCTGCTGCTCGAATACGCGGCCGAGATCCCCGGCATCGAGCGCCTGCGCTTCACCACCAGCCACCCGAACGAGTTCAGCCAGCGCCTGATCGAGGCCTACGGCCGTGTGCCGCAGCTGGTCAACCACCTGCACCTGCCGGTCCAGCATGGCAGCGACCGCATCCTCATGGCCATGAAGCGCGGCTACACGGCCCTCGAGTTCAAGAGCACGATCAAGAAGCTGCGCGCCATCCGCCCGGACATCCGCATCGCCAGTGACTTCATCGTCGGCTTCCCCGGTGAGACCGAGGAGGATCATGCCAAGCTGATGAAGCTGGTGCACGACATCGGCTTCGACGCGTCCTTCAGCTTCATCTTCAGCCCCCGCCCCGGCACGCCGGCCGCGGCCCTAGAGGACACCACGCCCTACGAAGTGAAGGTCAAGCGCCTGCAGGAGCTGCAAGCCGTGATCGAGGCCAACACCCTGGCCATCAGCGAAACCATGGTTGGCACGACCCAGCGCATCCTGGTGACCGGCAATGCCCGCAAGGACGCCAGCGAGCTGATGGGCCGCACCGAGTGCAACCGCATCGTCAACTTCAAGGGTCAGCCGCGCCTGATGAACCAGCTGGTCGATGTGCGCATCACCCAGGCCTTCGCGCACTCGCTGCGCGCCGAGGTGCTGACCGCGGAGACCGTCAGCGCCCCGGCCTGAAGCTCAAGATGCATTGCGGCAGGCTGATGCCCAAAAGCATCAGCCCATAGCCCAGCATCTTGCCGTCCCGACCGAGCAGCACGAGAGCCAGGATCAAGGCCGCGCTGCCGCCCCAGCCACCCCAGACCGTCAGGCGCCGCCAGGCCAGGGCCTTTAGCTCACGCCGCCACAGCAGCTTGGCGCCACCCGCCATCAAGGCGGCAACGGCCCAAGCGGGCAGGAAGAAATTGCTCAGGTGCCAGAAGGCGTCCAGGACGTTCAAGGTGACGGGGCTCGGGTGGACGGTGCAGCCGGGATCGGCAAGAGGCACTCGGTCGTTGATCGGCTGAGTATTCGCTTTGTTTTTCGGCAGGCTTGATGCATATCAAGCTTTTCCGGCCCGCGCATGGCCTTACTGCGACAGGGCGCGTGCCGAGTCAATTTTATAATCTGCCCATGACGGTCTTCGCCCTCGGTCTGAACCACAACTCCGCGTCCCTGGATCTGCGCGGGCGTTTTGCGTTCTCGCTGGACCAGCTGGCGCCAACCCTGCTGCAATTTCGCGAGCAACTGAGCCGCGGCGCCCGCAGCAGCAACGCGCCGGCCGAAGCCACCATCCTCTCCACCTGCAACCGCACCGAGATCTATGTCGCCGGCTCGGGCGCCGGCGTGCAGCCGGCCGTGGACTGGCTGGCCCAGGTCGGCGGCGTCAGCCCGGCCGCGCTGATGGACCACGCCTATGTGCGCGAGGGCAGCGCCGCGGCGCGCCACGCCTTCCGCGTCGCCAGCGGGCTCGATTCCATGGTGCTGGGCGAGCCGCAGATCCTCGGCCAGATGAAGCAGGCCGTGCGCGAGGCCACCGATGCCGGCACGGTCGGCACCACCTTGCACCAGCTCTTCCAGCGCAGCTTCTCGGTGGCCAAGGAGGTGCGCAGCTCGACCGAAATCGGCGCGCATTCCATCAGCATGGCCGCCGCCTCGGTGCGCCTGGCCGGCCAGCTGTTTGAAGACCTGAGCAAGATCCGCGTGCTCTTCGTTGGCGCCGGCGAGATGATCGAGCTGGTGGCCACCCATTTCGCCGCCAAGACACCGCTGCACATGGCCGTGGCCAACCGCACGCTGGAGCGCGGCGAGAAGCTGGCCACCCGCCTGGGCGCCGAGGCCGTGCGTCTGGCCGACCTGCCTCAGCGTCTGCATGAATTCGACGCGGTGATCTCCTGCACCGCCAGCAGCCTGCCTCTGATCGGCCTCGGCGCCGTCGAGCGGGCGCTGAAAGCACGCCGCCACCGCCCCATGTTCATGGTCGACCTGGCCGTGCCGCGCGACATCGAGCCCGAAGTCGCGCAGCTGGACGATGTCTACCTCTACACCGTCGACGAGCTCGCCACCCTGGTGCAGTCGGCCGGTGAAAAACGCCAGGCCGCGGTCGAGCAGGCTGAAGCCATCATAGAGACCGGTGTGCAGAGTTTTGTGCACTGGCTGGGCCAGCGCCACACCGTGCCCCTGATCCAGGCCCTCAATGCCCAGGCCGAGGACTGGCGCGAGCATGAAATGAGCCGCGCGCGCAAGCTGTTGGCCAAGGGCGCCGATGTCGACGAAGTCATGGAAGCCCTGGCCCGCGGCCTGACGCAAAAAATGCTGCACGGCGCCCTGGCCGAGCTGCACAGCGTCGACGGCGAGCAGCGCCTGCAGCTGGCACAAACCGTCTCGCGCCTGTTCCTGCGCAACAGCCCGCGCAGCCCGGAAAAGTCGGCGTCCGAGAATTAGCGACCGAGCAGGTTTCGCCCCTGCCCTGCGGGCTTATGCCCCAGATCCGCTCGTTCTCTGTCTTTGCCGATTGCCTCCCATGAAAGACTCCCTGCGCCAGCAGTTCGACCGCCTTGCCTTCCGCCTCAGCGAGCTCGACTCGCTCTTGGCCGACGGCTCCCTGGCCGCCGACATGAAGCGTTACCGCGCCCTGACCAAGGAGCAGGCCGAGGCCGCCGAGCTGGTCGGCCAGTACCGCCAATACCTGCAGCGCGAGGCCGACCTGACCGAGGCCCGCAGCCTGCTGCAAGACCCCGAGATGGCCGAGATGGCGCGCGAGGAGATCACCGCCGCCGAGGCCGACATCACGCGACTGCATGAATCGCTGCAGCTGGCCCTGCTGCCACGCGACCCCGATGACGAGCGCCCGGCTTTTCTGGAAATACGCGCTGGCACCGGCGGGGATGAATCGGCCCTGTTCGCTGGCGATCTGGCCCGCATGTACCTGCGCTATGCCGAGCGCCAGGGCTGGCGCAGCGAGATCCTCTCGGCCAGCGAGTCCGACCTGGGCGGCTACAAGGAGCTGGTGGTGCGCATCGAAGGCGAGCGGGTCTACGGCCGGCTCAAGTTCGAATCGGGCGGCCACCGCGTTCAGCGCGTGCCGGCGACCGAATCGCAGGGCCGCATCCACACCAGCGCCTGCACCGTGGCCGTGATGCCCGAGCCCGACGAGGCCGAGGAAGTGACGCTGAACCCGGCCGAGCTGCGCATCGACACCTTCCGCGCCAGCGGCGCCGGCGGCCAGCATGTCAACAAGACCGACTCGGCCATCCGCATCACCCACCTGCCCACCGGCCTGGTGGCCGAATGCCAGGATGACCGCAGCCAACATCGCAACAAGGCCAAGGCCATGGCCGTGCTGGCCGCCCGCCTGCGCGACAAGGACAAGAACGAACGCGCTGCCAAGGAAGCTGCCACACGCAAGGGCCTGATCGGCAGCGGCGACCGCAGCGACCGCATCCGCACCTACAACTTCCCACAAGGCCGACTGACCGACCACCGCATCAATCTGACGCTGTACAAGCTCGGCGCCATCATGGACGGCGACCTCGACGATGTGGCCGCCGGCCTGCAAGCGGCCCAGGCGGCCGAACAGCTGGCCCTGCTGGAGGAGGGCCGGGCATGAGCCTGAACCCGCCCACCGACGTCAAAACCGCCCTGGCCCTGGCGCGCCAGTTGGACCTGGAGCGGGGTGATGCCCAGACCTTGCTGGCCGAGCGCCTGCAGCAAAGCCGCGCCTGGCTGATCAGCCACGACGACGAGGCCCTGAGCCCCGCCCTGGCCGCCCAGCTGGCGAGTGAGATGCAGCAGATGGCCGAGGGCCTGCCCCTGGCCTATGTGCTGGGCGAAAAAGAATTCCACGGCCTGCGTCTGCGCCTCAGCCGCGACACCTTGATCCCGCGCGCCGACACCGAGACCCTGGTCGACTGGGCACTTGAATTGCTGCCCGGCCTGGGCGCCGCGCCGCGCGTGGTGGACCTGGGTACCGGCAGCGGCGCCATTGCCCTGGCGATCAAGGCCGGCCATCCGGCGGCCGAGCTGAGCGCCGTGGACCTGAGCGCCGGGGCGCTTGAGGTGGCGCGCGGCAATGCCGCGTGTCTGGGCTTGGCGGTGGAGTTTTTGCAAGGCAGCTGGTGGAACCCACTGCGCGACCGCAGCTTCGAGCTGATCGTCAGCAACCCGCCCTATATCGCCGGCCAGGACCCGCATCTGCCCGCCCTGCGCCACGAGCCGCTGAGCGCCCTCACCCCGGGCGGCGACGGCCTGAGCGACCTGATGGCCTTGATCGAAGGTGCACCGGCCCACCTGAGCCCAGGCGGCTGGCTGCTGCTGGAGCATGGCTACGACCAGGCCGAGCCGGTGGCCCTGGCGCTGGAATGCCGCGGTTTTGTCGAAGTCAGCCTGCGTCGCGACCTGGGCGGCCAGCCGCGCGTCAGCGGTGGTCGCTGGCCTGGCTGATTCACACCACACAAAGTTTCATTTGCCGGGTTATTGCTGGCAATTTGACATGTCGCTTGTCCGCGGCAAGCAGTAGCATGGGTTCCAAACCCCAACCGCTCTGGGAGACCGCCATGTTCCACGCCCGCATCATGCGCCCGATCCTTGCCCTTCAGCTGGGCCTGGCTTACGCCTTGGCCGGCGCGACCAACCCCGCTCTGGCGCTGGATGGCAATGGCTTGCAGCTGGAGACCAGCCCCTGGCAGGCTCGGGTGCAGCTGAGCAGCCTGGAAGGCCGTGGCGCCCGTTTGCTGAGCGCCAATCTGCTGGGCGACTACTACCTGACCGGCTCGGGCCTGGGTGGCTTCAGCGGCGGCCTGCGCGCCACTGGCGGCATGTTGATGGGCGCGCCCAGCGCGTCCTTGAGCAGCGCCGGCTTGGCATTGAACCGCGATTTCCGGCAACGTCTGGCCGTAGGTCAGCGCAGCCTTAGCATGATGGTGCCCGAGGCCGGCATGGGAGATGCCGGTGCGTCGCTGTCTTACTTGGGCATCGGCTACAGCGGCCAGTCCTTGCGCGGCGGCTGGGGCTTCAGCGCGGACCTGGGTCTGGTCAGCTCCCTGTCGCTGGGGGGCTTGCGTTTGGGGGCGAGCCGCAACAGCGGCGCCGAAGACCTGCTGCGTGATTTGCGCCTCAAACCCGTACTGCAGCTCGGGCTGTCCTACAGCTATTGAGTCGGCCTTCGACGGCCTGGCCGATAATTGCCCCAGTTTTTCACTTTGGGGCAAGAAGACAATGAACGACGTTCAACAGCGCATCGACGATCTGGTCAAGAACAACCGCGTGGTGCTGTTCATGAAGGGCACGGCCCAGTTCCCCATGTGCGGCTTCTCCGGCCGCGCCATCCAGATCCTCAAGGCCTGCGGCGCCAGCGATCTGAAGACCTTCAATGTGCTGGAAGACGAAGGCGTGCGCCAGGGCATCAAGGAATACGCCAACTGGCCCACCATCCCGCAGCTCTACATCAAGGGCGAATTCGTCGGCGGCTCGGACATCATGATGGAGATGTACGAAGCCGGCGAGCTGCAAGCCCTGCTGGGCGCTGAGTAAGCACGCGCCCCGCTTCTGCGCCTGCCCTTCCTCTCATGACACAACGACTGGTCGTCGGCATCACCGGCGCCACTGGCGCTGCCTACGCGCTGCGCCTGCTGCGGCGCGGCCGCGAGCTGGGCCTGGAAACGCATCTGATCGTCACGCCCTCGGGCGTGCTCAATGCCCACCATGAGTTGGGCCTGGATCGCAAGGCGCTGGAGGCTGAGGCGTCTTACGCCCATGCGCCCGGCGATGTCGGCGCCTGCGTGGCCAGCGGCAGCTTTGCCACGGCGGCCATGGTGATCGCACCCTGCTCGATGAAGACGCTGGCCTCGGTGGCCCACGGCTTCGGCGACAACCTGCTGACCCGGGCGGCCGATGTCACGCTGAAAGAGCGACGCCGCCTGATTTTGATGGTGCGCGAAACGCCTTTCAACCTGGCCCATCTGCGCAATATGGTGGCTGCCACCGAGATGGGTGCCATCGTCTTTCCGCCGCTGCCGGCTTTCTACCACCACCCGCAAAGCATCGAGGAACTGGTCAACGAAAGCGCAGAACGGGTGCTGGAACTGGCCGGCGTCGCCGGCGCCGAACCCAAGCGCTGGGCCGGCCTCAAGCCCTGAGCCGCGACCCCTGAGCAGAGCGCCGTCAGCGGCTCAGACCTCACCCGGCATCAGCCACTGCTTGCGTGCGGCGAACACCGCGCGCGGATACTCGGGCCGGCCACGGCTACCGTTGTAGCGGCCCAAGGCGAGGTAGAGATCGCCCTGCTCCCGGTCGAGGTAGTGGCGCAGGATCACGCAGCCAAAACGCAGATTGGTTTGCATATGAAACAGCCGTGAGGCTTGCCCATCACCGATCAGCTTGGCCCAGAAAGGCATCACCTGCATATAGCCGCGCGCGCCGGCAATGCTGATCGCGTACTTGCGAAACCCGCTTTCCACCTGCACCAGGCCCAGCACCAGGCTGGGCTCCAGGCCGGCCCGTTTGGACTCGTACCAGAGCGTCTCCAGAAATTCGATGCGGATCTGCGCCTCGCTCTTGCGCTTCTTGAGCTTCTCGCTCATCGCGCCCAGCCAGCGCAGATAGGCCAGGCGTTCGTCGATCTGATCGAAACGCGGGCGCGGGGGGGCACTGTTGGCGACCGAAGCCGCCAGGGCCGTGCGCACTGCATCGGCCAAGGGCTCTTCGACCTGCGCACCCGCGCAAGCAGTGCGAGGCAGGCACAGCAGCAAACCGGCGGCGGACAGCATCAGGCTGCGTCGGCCGGGCGTGAGCGGTGTGCCGGATGAGTTCATGGCGTGAAAGTTCAAGGCGAAAGAGAGTTTGAAATCAAGCCGAGCCCAGCCAGGTTTCCAAAGGCAAGCGCCGACGTGGCCCCAGCCTCCGGGCCAGAATCATCCAGCCAGCCCAGTACAGCAAGCTCGCCACCAACAACGCCAGCGTCCCCAAGGGCAGAGCCCAGCCCGCACCGCTGAGGCAGGCCAGGCTCAGCAGCGAGCTGCCGAGATAGAGGCTCAAGGTGTGGCGCCCAGCCGGTGCTAGCACGATCAGCCAGCGCTGGCCATGCAGCAGCAGCCAAGGCACCAGGCCAATCGGCATGAGCACAGCGACAAACAGGGACAGCAGGCCGTAGATCGCATCCAGCTGATGGTTCTGATCACACAAAGCCTGAGACCAAGCCCAGCCAAAAATCGCATTGAACAGCAAGCCGGGCAGGAGCCAACGCTCGGCCCAGCGCTTGAGCAAGGGGCGCCAGCGCGCATGGGTGAAGAGCTGCAGGCGGCCCGCCATCAGCCCTGCCAGCATCCAGGCCACGAACAAGGGCAGACCCTGCAGCACGAAACCCAGCTGCATCAGCAGGTAATGGCCCGCGTTGAGCGCCCACCAGTCTGCCCATGAGGCGGGCGCAGCCAGCGAGCGCGGGGCCTCGGGCGCAAACGAACTGTGGTCGAACACGAGCCAGAATAGGCTGGGCATCAGGAGCAGCGCCGCAACACCGGCCCACACCCAGATGCGCCGGCGCAGCTGGCGCAAGCGCATCGTGGGCCCACGCAGCATCAGCACGCCGCACAGGGCATAGGCCGTCAGGATGTCGCCGGAATACACGAGCAGGCCATGAGCCAGGCCGATCCACAAGAGCCGGCGCATGCGCCGGCTGCGATGCCCATCCGGCTCCGCACACGAAGCAGCATGCCGACCCCGCTCACGAAAGGAAACTGCCTGGCTGTAACCGAACAGAAAGCTCAGCAGGGCCAGCCCCTTGCCGGCCAGCAAGGTAGCCACCAACGCCAGCACGGCCTGAGCGACCAGGGAGTCTGCCGGCTTCGGTGCCGCCAGGGGGCCACCGTCCGGCAGCGCCGCATAACCGATCCAGTTGACGGCAATCACCGGCAGCAGGGCCAGCGCCCGCAAGCCATCGAGGGGCGCGTGGCGCTGCGGCACCTGAATGCCCGTCGGCACGCCCGGAGGCGGCGCGGCAGGCAGCGCCGCGAGGGTCACGCCGTCTTGGGCGTGAGCAAGTCCAGCACCTCGGCCAGGCTCAGCTTGCGGGCCTCGGCGTCACGGCGGCCCTGGTACTCGACCAGGCCTTCCTTGAGACCGCGGTCCGAGATCACCACGCGGTGCGGCACGCCGACCAGCTCCCAATCGGCAAACATGGCGCCCGGGCGCTCGCCGCGGTCGTCCAGCAGCACGTCCACGCCGAGGGCCAGCAGGTCCTCGTGCAGCTTGTGGGCGGCGGCCTTGACCTCTTCGCTGCGGTCCATGCCGATGGGGCAGACCACCACGCGGAATGGGGCGATGGACTCGGGCCAGATGATGCCGCGATCGTCGTGGTTCTGCTCGATGGCAGCGCCAAGGATGCGCGTCACGCCAATGCCGTAGCAGCCCATCACCATCAGCTGCGGCTTGCCGTTTTCGTCCAGATAGGTGGCCTTCATATCGGCCGAGTACTTGGTGCCGAGCAGGAAGACATGGCCGACCTCAATGCCGCGCTGGATGGCGAGCACGCCCTGGCCGTCCGGCGAGGGGTCACCGGCCACCACATTGCGGATGTCGGCCACCAGGTCCGGCTCGGGCAGGTCGCGGCCCCAGTTGGCGCCGGTGTAGTGGAAATCGGCCTCGTTGGCGCCGCAGACGAAATCGCTCATCAGCGCGACCGTGCGATCAGCCACCACCTTGACCGGCTTGAGCAGCTGGATCGGGCCCAGATAGCCCGGCTTGCTGCCGAAATGGGCCTCGATCTCGCTGACGGTGGCGAAGCGGAAACCGGCCTTCAGGCCCGGCAGCTTGCCGACCTTGACCTCGTTCATCTCGTGATCGCCGCGCAGCAGCAGCAGCCAGACGGTGGTCTTGACGACCTCGCCTTGCTCGTTCAGCTCGTCAGCCGCCAGCACGATGGACTTGACCGTTTGCGTCAGCGGCAGGCCCAGCAGGGCAGCCACGTCTTCGCAGGTGCTCTTGCCCGGGGTCGCTGTCTTGCTCAAGGCCTGGCTGGCGGCGGCGCGCTCGGCCAGCAGCGGCAGGGCTTCGGCCAGCTCGATATTGGCAGCGTACTCGCTGCTCGGGCAGTAAACGATAGCGTCTTCGCCGGTGTCGGCGATGACCTGGAACTCATGCGAGGCCTCGCCGCCGATGGCGCCGGTGTCCGCGGCCACGGCACGGAACTGCAGGCCGAAGCGCTCGAAGATGCGCTGGTAGGCCGCGTACATGTTCTGGTAGCTGACGGTGGCGGTGGCCACATCACGGTCGAAGGAGTAGGCGTCCTTCATGGTGAACTCACGGCCGCGCATGATGCCGAAGCGCGGGCGGCGCTCGTCGCGGAACTTGGTCTGGATGTGGAAGAAGTTCTTGGGCAGCTGCTTGTAGCTGCGCAGCTCCTGGCGGGCGATGTCGGTCATCACCTCTTCCGAGGTCGGCTGGATGATGAAGTCGCGGCCATGGCGGTCTTTCACGCGCATCAGCTCCGGGCCCATCTTGTCGAAGCGGCCAGTTTCCTGCCAGAGCTCGGCCGGCTGCACCACTGGCATCAGCAGCTCCACCGCGCCAGCGCGCACCATTTCCTCGCGGATGATGGCCTCGACCTTGCGGATCACCCGCAAGCCCATGGGCATGTAGTTGTAAATGCCGGCGCCCAGACGCTTGATCATGCCGGCGCGCATCATCAGCTTGTGGCTGACAACCTCGGCGTCGGCCGGTGCTTCCTTGAGGGTGGAGACGAAAAACTGACTGGCTTTCATGGCGGCGGCGGGGCTGGGCCACAAGGGCCAAACCGGATTCAAAAGTGGATGGAAACGCGCGCGGACCGCGCGGGTCGACTCGCAGCTGGCTTGCGGGTTAGACAGTGATGCCAAGGCGGCACCGCAATGCAATAATCAAACCAACTATAGATTCGAGGTTGATTATGCTCGACCGTGAAGGGTTCCGCCCCAACGTCGGCATCATCCTGCTCAACCACAGGAATGAAGTGTTCTGGGGCAAGCGCATTCGCACCCATTCCTGGCAGTTCCCGCAAGGGGGCATCAATTATGGCGAAACGCCTGAGCAGGCGATGTACCGTGAGCTCCACGAGGAAGTGGGGCTCGTTCCCGAGCATGTGCGCATCATTGCGCGCACACGCGACTGGCTGCGCTATGAGGTGCCCGATCACTTCATCCGGCGCGATGCGCGCGGGCATTACCGCGGTCAGAAACAAATCTGGTTCCTGCTGCAGCTGCTCGGCCGCGATTCCGACATGAATCTGCGTGCCACCAACCACCCGGAGTTCGACGCCTGGCGCTGGAACGAATACTGGGTGCCGCTGGATGCCGTGATCGAGTTCAAGCGCGGGGTTTACGAGAACGCACTGACCGAACTGGCCCGCTACCTGCCGCGCATCAACCACCACAACCGCTACCTGCGCTCGGGCATGCGCCCGCAGCATGGCCGCCAGGAAGGCCCGACGGGCGAGGGTCATGCCGAGGAGCGCCCCGGCGGCGCGGACTCGCGCACGCGCGCGGCGCCCACCTCGGCTTCGCCGGCCGGCCCCCACCCTTCTGCGGACACGCAAGGCCAGGAAGCCCAGCCGGACTGAGCCCACGGCGCTCAGTTGCTCGAGCGATCAAGCGGCGCCATGCAAACGCCGGCTTGAAAAAAGCCTGCCCGACCTTTCAGTCGCCGCAGGCTTTTCTTTTGAAGTGTGAACTCGACGCAGTCGACTCAGCGAAGCACCAGGTTGTCGCGATGGATCAGCTCTGGCTCGGCCGCGTAGCCGAGCACACGGCCGATCTCGGCCGAGGGCTTGCGGGCGATCAGGCGGGCTTCGGCGCTGGAGTAGTTGCTCAGGCCGCGCGCCAGTTCACGCCCTTCCGGGTCGCGCACGGCAATGACATCGCCGCGATGGAATTCGCCCTGCACCTCCATCACGCCGATGGGCAGCAGGCTCTTGCCTTCGGCCTGCAGCTTGAGCACGGCGCCGGCATCCACCGAGACCGCGCCGCGCAGCTGCAGATGATCCACCATCCATTGCTTGCGCGCCGTCAGCTTGGGCAGGCTGGCCAGCAAGGCCGTGCCGATGGCTTCGCCAGCGGCCAGGCGCAGCAAGACATCGGGCTCGCGACCCCAGGCAATCACGGTGTTGGCGCCGCTGCCTGCCGCACGTTTGGCGGCCAGGATCTTGGTGATCATGCCGCCGCGCCCCAGCGACGAACCTGCACCGCCGGCCATCTGCTCCAGCTCGGGCGTGCCCGCCACCGCCTCGGCAATGAACTGCGCATTCGGGTCGCGCCGCGGATCGGCCGAGTACAAGCCCTTCTGGTCGGTCAGGATGACCAGGGCATCCGCCTCGATCAAATTGGCCACCAGCGCACCGAGGGTGTCGTTGTCGCCGAACTTGATCTCGTCGTTGACGACGGTGTCGTTCTCGTTGATGACCGGCAGCACGCGGTGCTGCAGCAAGGTCAGCAGGGTCGAACGGGCATTGAGATAGCGCTCGCGGTCGGCCAGGTCGGCATGGGTCAGCAGGACCTGGGCGCTGCCCATGCCATGCTCGCGCAGCTTGCTCTCGTACATCTGGGCCAAGCCCATCTGGCCGACAGCTGCTGCGGCCTGCAGCTCATGCAGCTCTTTGGGTCGCGTGCTCCAACCCAGGCGCTTCATGCCTTCGGCAATGGCGCCGCTGGACACCATCACCACCTCGCGGCCCTCGGCCGCCAGGGCAGCCAGCTGCCGGCACCAGTTGCCGATGGCCTCGGCATCGACGCCGCGGCCTTCGTTGGTCACCAGACTAGAGCCAACTTTGACGACGATGCGGCGCGCGCCCGCAAGCGCGCGGCTCATGCCTTTTGTTCCGCGGCTTCGTCCAGCTCCGCGGCCGGCTTGCCGTCGGGGAAGCGCGGGTCGGCTTCGACATGGACCTTGTGCGCCGTGGCCACATGGTCGTAGATCGCATGGATCAGCGGCTGGCAGCCCTCGCGCGTCAGGGCCGAGATCTCGAAGACCGGGCCCTTCCACTTGTAGCGCTTGATGAAATCCTTGACGCGCTTGGCGCGCTCGTCCTCGGGCACCATGTCCAGCTTGTTCAGCACCAACCAGCGCGGCTTGTCGTGCAGTTCCTGGTCGTACTTCTTCAGCTCGTTGACGATGGCCTTGGCCTCCGCCACCGGATCGACCGCGGGGTCGAACGGAGCCAGATCCACCACATGCAGCAGCAGACGCGTGCGCTGCAAGTGACGCAGGAATTGATGACCCAGGCCGGCGCCCTCGGCCGCACCTTCGATCAGACCGGGAATGTCGGCGACCACGAAACTCTTTTCCGGGCCGACGCGCACCACACCCAGATTCGGGTGCAAGGTGGTGAAGGGGTAGTCGGCAATCTTGGGGCGCGCGTTCGAAACGGCCGTGATCAGGGTCGACTTGCCAGCATTGGGCTGACCGAGCAGGCCCACGTCAGCCAGCACCCGCAACTCCAGCTTGACCTTCTTGGCCTCGCCGGGCCAACCAGGCGTCTTCTGACGCGGGGCGCGGTTGGTGCTGGTCTTGAAATGCAGATTGCCGAAGCCACCGTCGCCACCCTTGGCCAGCAAGATCTTTTCACCGGGCTCGAGTAGCTCGGCAATGACGGTGTCGGTTTCCAGATCGCGCACGATGGTGCCGACCGGCATGCGCAGGATCACGTCCTCGGAAGCAGCGCCGTAGCAATCGGAGCCACGGCCGGCTTCGCCATTGCGCGCCTCGTGGCGGCGTGCGTAGCGGTAATCAATCAGGGTGTTGAGGTTGCTGTCTGCCACAGCATAGATGCTGCCGCCGCGCCCACCGTCACCCCCATCCGGGCCGCCGAAAGGAATGAACTTTTCGCGGCGGAAACTCGCACAGCCGGCGCCACCATTGCCGGCCACGATATCGATGGTGGCTTCGTCTATGAACTTCATAAGCTTGTCGCTTGCTCCGTGCCTTTTGAGGCGATGGTAAGGCAATGCGGGTGAAAACCCTGCATCGCAAATGCAGCCTCAAAAAGCAAAAGCCCCGGCAAGCCGGGGCTTTGGGCAACGGGTGGCCGGCTGCTGCCCTCCACCCGCGCTGTGCTTCGATGTGCTCGTTCGGAAACGATCAGACCGGAGTCACGAACACCGTCTGACGGCTGTTCTCACCCTTGATGGCGAACGACACTTGGCCGTCGACCAGCGCGAACAGCGTGTGGTCCTTGCCGATACCGACATTGGTGCCGGGATGGAACTTGGTACCGCGCTGACGCACGATGATGGAACCTGCAGAGATGGTCTGGCCGCCGAAGGCCTTCACACCGAGCATCTTGGGTTTGGAGTCGCGGCCGTTCCGTGTGGAACCGCCGCCCTTTTTCTGTGCCATGGATTAGCTCCTTGAACTGTTGGCGAAGAAGTTAGCGTTTGACCGCTGCTCAGCCGTTCACCGCGCTGATTTGCAGCTCGGTGTAAGTCTGGCGATGGCCTTGGCTCTTCTTGTAATGCTTACGACGACGCAGCTTGAAGATGCGCACTTTGTCGTGCTTACCGTGGGCCACAACCGTGGCAGTGATGCTAGCGCCAGCAACCAAGGGAGTGCCAACCTTCAGTTCAGCGCCGTTGCCGACAGCCAAAATTTGGTCGATCACAATCTCTTGGCCAACATCCGCAGCAATCTGTTCTACTTTGATCTTTTCGCCAGCCGCAACTTTGTATTGCTTGCCGCCGGTTTTTATGACCGCGTACATATCAGCCCTTTCAATTGAACCACCTGCGCTTGTTGCGCACCCCTTGCGGATTTCGGCAGGCCTCCAGAAGACACCCACCTCTCACGCACCAGCACAGGCCTAAGCTCTGCAGCAAGAACTGCGCAGAGCCCGCGAGTGTAGCACGGGGCAGCGCAGATCACAAGCGCCAAGCTCCCAGCGTTTCCTTGGCGACACCTCTGACCTGCCTTCCATCGCACCAGCGCAGCAAGACTTGCACCTCCGGGCGAAAGGGCGGCAGCGCTGTTCCTATAATCGCAGCTTCGCCAAATTGAGAGCCGAGAGTGCACGCTGCGCCTGCTTCGTCCCCCTCCCCCAAGCCCGTGCTGAGCGAGGCCCTTGCCACGCTGAACGCCGAGATGCTCGAAGTCGACGCCGTCATCGGCCGCCGGCTTGGCTCTGACGTCGCGCTGATCAACCAGATCGCGGGTTACATCGTCCACGCCGGCGGCAAACGCATCCGCCCCAAGCTGGTGCTCTTGTTCGCCAATGCCCTCGGCTACGACAAGCCGGAGCGTTTCGAGCTGGCCGCCGTGATCGAATTCATCCACACCGCCACGCTGCTGCATGACGACGTGGTCGATGAATCCTCGCTGCGCCGCGGCAAACAGACCGCCAACGCCCTGTTCGGCAACGCTGCCAGCGTCTTGGTCGGTGACTTCCTCTACTCGCGCGCCTTCCAGATGATGGTGTCGGTGAACCGCATGCGCGTGCTGGAAGTGCTGGCGGAGGCGACCAATGTGATCGCCGAAGGCGAAGTGCTGCAGCTGATGAACATGCACGACCCGGACATCACGGTCGACAGCTATCTGCGCGTGATTCGCTACAAGACCGCCAAGCTGTTCGAAGCCAGCGCCCGCCTCGGCGCCGTGCTGGCCGATGCCTCGCCCGTAGTGGAAGAAGCCTGCGCCGGCTACGGCCGCGCCCTGGGCACCGCTTTCCAACTGATCGACGATGTGCTGGACTACGAAGGTGACAGCCAGGCCCTGGGCAAAAACGTCGGCGACGACCTGCGCGAAGGCAAGACCACCCTGCCCTTGCTGATCGCCATGGAACGCGGCACGCCCGAGCAGCGCGCGCTGATCCGCCATGCCATCGAGCATGGCGAGCTGGAGCGCCTGAGCGAGATCGTGGAAATCGTCCGCACAACCGGTGCGTTAGATGCCACCCGCGAAGCCGCTCGTGGCGAAGCCAAGCTGGCCCGAGATTGCCTGAATTTGTTGCCTGCTAGCAAATGGCAAGAATCTCTGCTAGAATTTGCGGCTCAGTCGGTTGAGCGGTCTTTTTAAACCTCGTTTGAATAGCACCCGCGCAGAGCGGCAGAACAAGTCAAAAGACAAATCGGGGTGTAGCTTAGCCTGGTAGAGCGCTACGTTCGGGACGTAGAGGCCGGAGGTTCGAATCCTCTCACCCCGACCAGTTGATTCTTGTTCAAGTCGCTTTGACGACGTCCATCGGATTCCTCGCAATCCACGGCCACTGGCCCACACATCCGACGCTGCATTCGCAGCGTTTTTTGTTTCCAGATCCCTTTTTTGTTTGCCTGCCTGCGCGTGCAACCGCGCACAGAGCCCGGGCATGCACAAGACTGCACGCGCAGGCCACTTGCGATCAACGCAAGCTGCGCTGGGCGACGCCGAGATCGCGCCAGTCCTCGGGGTGGCAGGTGAAGAGCAGCAGCTGGTGGCGCTGCGCGGCGTCGAAGATCACGCGCTTCATTTGCGCCAGGCGCTGCGCATCGCTGTGCACCAAGGCGTCGTCGAGGATGAGCAGGGTCGGCCGGCCGGCTTCTTGCAAGAGGTCGGCATAGGCAAAACGGCTGATCAGCCCGAGCTGCTCACGGGCGCCGAAGCTCAGTGCTTCGAAATCGCCGCTCTCCACGCCGCGCTGGAGCAAGCCCGGCGTCAAGGCCTCGTCCACATCGAGCCGGGCATCCGGGAACAGCAGTTGCACATAACGCTGCAAATGCTGCTGCAGCGGCGCTTGCAGGCGGGCCAGGCTGGCCTGGCGTTTGCCGTCGAGCTTGCGGCAGAGCAGATCGAGTGCAGCAGCGCGCAGCCGCAGCTCATGCCAGCGGCGCTGGGCGCGTGCAAGATCCCCGGCGCTTTGCTCGCGCTGCTCGTCCAAGCCCTGCGCGCCCGCCTGCTGCAGGCTCTGCTCGATCAGCTGGATCTGCACCGCAAGCTCCTGATGGGCCTGCTGCATTTGTTGAACGCTGCGCTGCAGGCGCGCGATGTCTTGCTGGACGATGTCCGGCCGCGCGCGGTCCAGGCTGGCTTGCAAAGTTTCGATGCGGGCAGCCACGGCCGCCAACTCAGCCTCCCCGGCCAGCCACTGCCGCTGATGCTCGCGCTGCCGCTCCAATCGACCGGGCTCGGCCAACTGAGCTCGGGCCAGCTCCAGCTCGCGCTGCGCTTGCAGCTGCTGGGCCTCCATCGCGCTGTGCTGTTGTTCCAGGCGGCCGAGCTGCTGGCGGGCCGCTTCTTCCACGCGCTGGGTCGCATCGAGCGCAGATTCAGCCTCAGCCACACTGAGCGCAGTGGCCGCTTCACCGGCGGCCTGCTGCGCCAGCGCATCGTGCAAGGCCAAGAGCCGGGCCTGCAGATCGGCCTGCTCCTGCTGCAGCCGCGCCAGGCCCTGGGGCGCGCTCAAGGCCAGAGCCTGCTCGACCAGCTTGAGCTGGGCCAAGGCTTCCTGCTGGGCAGCAAACCGACTCTCCGCCTCGGCCAGGTCCTGCACGCCCAAACGCTCCATCGCTGCGGCATGTTCCGCTCGCGCCTCGCTCCAGCGAGCCTCCAGGCCGTCCAGATCCTGGCCGCCTGGCGTGATGCGCAAGCGCCCCAGACCCGGCAGATCGAGCACCCCAGGCGCAGCCAGCAAGACCTGACCCTGGCCCGCGAGTGATTCCGCCTCGGCCTGCCCCTCCTGGCGCAAACGCAGCTGCTGGCCCGCATCCAGCTTGAACTCCAGCCGGGTGGCCAAAGCCTGGCGCTGCAAGCTCAGCTCGCGCAGACGCTGATCCAGCTTGCGCAAGGTATCCAGGTCAGCCTTGGTGAGCGGCCGCTGCTGCGCCTGCGGCGCACGCAGCGCAGCCACGCTCTGCTGGGCCGCCTCGGCATGTTGCAAGGCCTCGGTCATGCGGGCTTGCTGATGCTGCGCGGCCTCCAGCTGCTGTCGGGTCTGGCGCGCGGCTTCGGCCTGGCGGGACTGTTGCAACTGGGCCTGGGCCTGGCGCACCTGGGCGCTGCTGTGCTTGAACTGATCGCGCGCCGGGGCCAGGCCAGCCTGCGCGCGCTGCAGCTGTTCGCTGGCCTGCGCCAAGGCCTGCTCGCGCTGTGTGGCAGCACGCTCCTGTTCGGCAAAAGCCTGCAGCTGGCGCTGCAGCAGTTGCTGCTGATTCTGCAACTGGTTCATGCGCTGGCGGGCCTCGCCCAGCTGCTGTTCGCTCTGCTGCAGGGCCGTTTGCGCCTGCTGGGCTTGAAGCAACTGCTGCTGCAGCTGCTCCCAAGGCCGCTCTTGCTCATCGCGCTGGTGCTGGCTGCGCAGCTGGGCCAAGCGGTCCACATCCTCGCGGTAACGGGCGATCTGCAGGTCCAGATCCTGCAGCGATTGTTGCAAAGCCTGCACCCGCTGGGCGGCCTGCTCCAGCTCGGCGCGAGGCTTGCCGGTGGCCGTGAGCAGCTCGCCGCGCTGGGCGCGCAGCTCGCTCAGCAGCGCATCGCCACCGCTGGCCGCCACCTGGGCGGCCGCGCCCTGCCCCAAGCGCTCGGCCTGGCTTTGCAAGGCGCCGTGCAGATGTTCGCGAGCATGCTGGGCCGCCTCGCGCAGCTCTTGGCCTGTGCCCTGCTCCACCCAGAGCAGGCCCGGTATGCCCCAATGCTCGGTCTTGCTGGCGCCGCGGCTGGCGAAGCCGTAGCCGAAAAGCTGGGCCAGATGGTCCTCGGCCTCCGCGCCCTCCAGGCTGCGTGCATCGATGCGCAAGTCGCAGCGCGGCCGTTTGCCGAAGCTCTTGGCCAGACGGTACTGGTGGCCATCGAAAGCAAAGTCCAGCTCCACGCTGGGCGCGGCGCTGCTGTCGCCCCAGGGCAGCAGATCGCCCACGGCCGATGAGCGGTGCCGCTCAAAAAAAGCGGCACGGATGGCGCGCACCAGGCTGCTCTTGCCCGCCTCGTTCGGACCGCAAAAGATGTTGAGGCCGGGTTGCAGGTTCGCCAGCTCGAATCCTTGCCGGAACTGCCGCAGCTGCTCGACGCGCAGGCGGCTCAGTTGCAGAGGCGCGTTCATGCCGACAGCTCCCTGCGGCGCTGGGCCAGAGTGGCAGTCAGCAAGGCCAGGGCCTCGCGGGCGATCTCGGCCTCGCCCGGCTCCTCAGAGCTTGGTGCCGGTCCGGCCGCTCCCAGTTCGCGCAGCTCCGCAATCACCTCGGCTAGATAGCCATCGGCCTGCAGGGCGGCGATGTCCTCGTCGGTCGGCGCCAAGCTCAGGGCCGAGGCCTCCACGCTCAGGTGGCGCAGGCGCCCCCGCAACACGGCCAGTGCGGCATTCAAGCGCTGATGCAGGTCCAGCGCCAGCTGGCCTTCGAGCCGCAAGCTCAACACGGTGTGGGCCGGCAAGGCCTCCAGGCGCTGCAGCAAGCCGTCCAGATCGCTGGCCACGCGCAGGCTGGCGGACAGCTCCAGCCAGTCGAACTGCGCCGTGCGCAGCGCCTGCACGCGCGGCTCCGCACCGGGTGCGTCGATCTCCACCAGCAGGGCCTGCCCCGAGTCATTGGCCTTGAATCGATCCGGCTCGGGCGTGCCGCTGTACCAGCAGCGAGCCTCGATGCGCTTGCCGCCATGCCAGTCGCCCAGGGCCAGGTAGTCCAGGCGCGCACGCGCTGCGCGGTCCGGCGCGATCGGGTTGGTCGCGTCGACCATGGACTCGGCCAGGATGCCCTGCACGCTGCCATGCGCCAGGCCCAGGCGCAACCAGCCCGCCGGCGTCTCGACCGCGTCGAACCAGGCTGTGCTGTCCCCGTAGGTATGACGTTGGCTCAGCGGCGCCGGCAGGATGGCCGTGCGGCAGGCTTCCAGCAGCAAGGGCTCGGGCCGTAGGGCCAGATGCACATGGGCCGGCACCGCGCCCAGGCGCCGGGCACGCGTCCACACGCTTTCAGCCAGGGCCGCATCGTGGTTGCCCGAGATCAGCACCCAGGGCCCGCTGAAGCCTGCCATGGCGTTGAACATGCGGCGTATCGTTCGCTCCGACACCGTCTGCGCATCGAACACATCGCCGGCCACCAGCACCGCATCGACCTCGTGTGTACAGGCCAGTGCGGCCAGCCGCTCCACGGCCGCCAAGCGCGCTTCGGCCAGGGGCAAGGCATCCTCGGGATCGAAGCTGCTGAACCAGCGGCCGATCTGCCAATCGGCGGTGTGCAGGAATCTGGGCATGGGCTGCAGGCGTGAAAAAATTTCAGTGAGG
This sequence comes from Paucibacter aquatile, assembly GCF_002885975.1. Taxonomy (NCBI): domain Bacteria; kingdom Pseudomonadati; phylum Pseudomonadota; class Betaproteobacteria; order Burkholderiales; family Sphaerotilaceae; genus Roseateles; species Kinneretia aquatilis. Next base: position 1,786,520 of record NZ_POSP01000003.1, read on the forward strand.
AAGACTCAAACAGCCAGCAAGTCCAGCAGGCCACTGGCCCGCCGGGTGCGCTGGCGCAAGGCTTGGTGGAAGGTCTGGGCCTGGGGGCTGACCAGGGTGAAGAACTTGCGGGCGCGGGTGATGCCGGTGTAGACCAGCTCGCGGCTCAGATGGCTGCCACCCTGCTCGGGCAGCACCAACACCGTGTGCTCGAACTCTGAGCCCTGGGATTTGTGCACCGTCATCGCAAACGCCGTCTCCACATCGTTGAGGCGGCTCACGCCCACCGAGCGCAGCTGCGGGCCATCGAGGAAGTAGGCGCGCAGGGGAATCAGGCCCTGGGCATCGAGCAGCTTGTGCGGCTTGAGCGCGATGCCGATGTCGCCGTTGAACACGCCGACGCTGGGGTCGTTGCGCGTGACCATGAGGGGCCGGCCCTCGTACCACTCGCCGCGCCGGCTCAGCAGACCCGCCTCGGCGAGAGCCCGCTCCACCGCCAGATTGATCCCCTCGGTGCCCCAGACGCCGGCGCGCACGGCGCAGAGCAGGCGAAAGCGCTCGAATTCGCCCAACACCCAACGCGCCCAGTCCTCAAAGGCCAGCAGGCCGGCCTCCGCCGGCGGGCGCTGGCGCAAGGCTTGCAAATACGAGGCATAACCGCCCGGCGCACCGGGCCGCCCCTGCAGGGCCAGGCGCAAGACATCGGCCGGCTCGGGCGCTGGCAGCTGCAGCAAGGCCTGATCTTCTGCTTGCGCCATCAAGCCTTGAGCCGCCGCCACATCGCCGCGGTTGACCGCCAAGGCCAGCTGGCCGATCGGCCCACCAAAACGCCGGCTTTCGCGAAGCATCACGGTGGCCTGGGCCAGGGCTTGAGGCCGCTCGGCCTGCAAGTACTCGGCAGGCAAGACCTGACCCGTCGCCGCCTGCGCAAAAGCCGCGGTGGCCGCGCTGTAGCCGCCACGCTCGGCCTCGCGGCAGAGATCCCCCAGCACCGCGCCGGCCTCCACCGAGGCGAGCTGGTCCTTGTCGCCCAGCAGGATCAAGCGTGCGCCGGGCGGCAAGGCCTCCAGCAAGGCCGCCATCATTTCCAGATGGACCATGGACGCCTCGTCCACGATCAGCACATCCAACTCCAGCGGATGGGCCGCATCGGCGCGGAAGGCGCGCGTGTCCGGCCGCGCGCCCAGCAAGGCGTGCAGGGTGCGCGCGGGGCCGATGTGGGAGGCCAGCTCGCGCAGATCGAAGTCCGGCGCCAGCGCCTCGGCCAGGCCTTGCAGGGCCGACTCGATGGACTGCTTGAGCCGCGCCGCCGCCTTGCCCGTCGGGGCGGCTAGGGCCACGCGCAGGGTCTGGCGCTGCGCGTGGACGGCGAACAGCAGAGCCAGCAGGCGCGCGGCCGTGTAGGTCTTGCCCGTGCCCGGGCCGCCGGTGATGACGGCCAGGCGGCTGCGCAAGGCCACGGCACAGGCCAGTTGCTGCCAGTCCAGGCCCGCGGCCGGTATGGGGAACAAGCGGCACAGCCAGGCGCGCAAGGCCAAGGTGTCGAGCCGCTCGGTCGCGGACACGCGCGCCAGCACCTGGCTGGCCACGCGCTGCTCGTACTGCCAGTAACGGCGCAGATAAAGGCGCTGGCCTTGCAGCACCAGCGGGCTGTGGTTGTCGGGCGCGCCGGGCTGCCAGACCAGGGGGCTGGCCGCCAAACACTGCGTCCACTCGGCCGGCGTCGTCGGCAGGTTCAGCTCCGCCAAACGTTGCGCCGGCTCGGCACCCCAGCCCAGCAGGTCGGGCGCGTCCTCGCAGAGCTGCGCCAGGGGCAGGCAGGCATGGCCACGCCCTTCCAGATGGCTGAGCAAGGCCACGGCCAGCAGCACGGCCGCATCGGCCTGCGGGTCCAGCTCATGCATGAAGCCGGCCAGGGCCGCGTCCAGGCGGCGCAACCACTTGTTCTGCACCCAGGCTTTCAACTCCTGCTGCAGCGCGGAGGGCGTGATCGGGTCCATGGTCATACCTCTTCTACTTTTTCTTCTTCCTGGTGCTGCGCATCGATCAGATCCTCAAGCCCCTCCAACAGCGCCAGCGGCGGCCGCACCCACAGGCAGCCAGCCTCGGGGCCGTCCATGCCGCGCATGAAGAGGTAGAGCGCGCCGCCCAGGTGCTGGGCCGGCTCGTAAAGCTCGCCCAGGCGCTGGCGCAGCAGGCGGTGCAGGGCCAGCAGGTAGAGCGCGGCCTGCACGTCATAACGGTGTTCGGCCATGGCAGCCTCGAGGACCTCATGGTCGTAATCGGCATCGCGCTCACCCAGGGCATTGGACTTGTAGTCCAAGACCCAGAAACGCCCGCCCTGCTCGAAAACCAGGTCGGCAAAGCCCATCATCAAACCCTGCAGCGCCCGCTCCGGCAGGGCCGGACGCGGCCGGCCGCCGAGCAGATGCTGGCGGCAGAGCGCGTCGATGGACTGCGAGCTCAGCCCGCTGCTGGGGAACCAGAACTCCATTTCCGGCAGCAGCGCGTCCAGGCGCGCCAGCGAAGCGCCCTCGCTCAGCGGCGGCAGCGGCGTTTGCAGCAGGCGACTCAACCAGCTCAAGACCTCGTCCGACCAGTTGCCCCAGCCCTGACGCTCGCAGCGCGCTCGCAGCTGGGCTTGCAGGGCCGGAGACTCGGCCAGGGCAAAGCCCTCACCGGCCAACCATTCCAGCTGATCGTGCAGAAAATTGCCGGCAAAAGCGCCACGCGGGAAGCGGTGCCAGGCGGGCAACAGGCTGACGCTGCTTGATGTTTGGGTTTCAGCGGGCGCCTGCGCCGCCAGGGCCGCCGCCTCAGGGTCAGCCAGGCGGTCTTCGTCGTCGCGCGCGGCAGCGTCGCTGATCAGGCGGCCGGCATCCAGGGCCGGCGCCTTGGCGCTGCTCAGCGCGCGCACCAGGGCCGAGAAGCTGCTGACCGTCCAGCGGCGCTCGAACTGGGCCTCGTACACCTCGGCTTCGCGCAACGGCGGCGCCGACCCGCGCGCTTGCAAGGCGCTGCAGGGCCAGTCCGGGCGGTAGATCAGGCGGCTCAAGTGAATGCCAGCCGGGTCGCCAGCGGCCAGATCCTCGGCCGAGCTCCAGAGCTCCTCCGGCGTCTGCGGCACACCGCCACCGAGCACATAGCCCAGGGCGCTGCGGTGCACCTGGCAATCGTCGCTCTGCCCCACTTTCAAGGCCGAGACGCCCAGCCACAGGGCATGGCGGGCGCGGGTTAGGGCCACGTAGAACAAGCGCAGGTCCTCGCGCTGGCGCTCCAGATCGGCGGCGGCGATCTGCTCGGCATCGGGCTCCAGATGCAGCTGCTGCTCCAGCTTGACGTAGCGCGCGCGGCGCTTGTCCACGGCGCGGAAGCTGGCGGCAAAGGGCAGGAACACCAGTGGGTACTCCAGGCCCTTGGATTTGTGCACCGTCACCACCCTGACCAGATCGGCGTCGCTCTCCAGGCGCACGATCTGCTCCTCGCCGCCGGTGCTGCCGGGCTCGGCGATCTGGGCCGCCAGCCAGCGGATCAGGGCCTGCTCGCCGTCCAGTTGGCTGCTGGCCGACTGCAAGAGCTCGGCCAAGTGCAGCACATTGGTCAAGCGGCGCTCACCGCTGACCTGCAACGTCAGGCCTGCGGCCAGCCAACGGCTGGGCAGCTGCAAACGGTGCAGGGTCTGGCGCAACATGCTCAAGACACCCTGCTGCTGCCAGACACTGTGCAAGGCCTTGAGCTGCTCGCTGCGCAGATCAAAGGCTTCGTCGTCGCGGGCCAGTTCGGCCAGCTCAACCAGGCTCAGCCCCAAGGTCGGGCTGGCCAGGGCGGCGCGCACCAGGCGGGCATCGAGCGGGGAAGCCACGGCGCGCAGCCAGGCCAGCAGGTCGCGGGCCTCATCGCTGGCGAAGACCGAGTCCTTGTCCGACAGGTAGACCGAGGCCAGGCCACGGCGCCGCATGGCCTCGCGCACGGCCGAGGCCTCGCGGGCATTGCGCACCAGCACAGCGATGTCGGCCGGGCGCAGGCGCTGGAATCTGCCCTGGGTTTCATTCAAGAACCCGGCTTTCTCATCATTGAGCAGGCTGACGATGGTCTCGGCGCACACCTCACCAAAGCGCTGCAGGCTGGCGCGGCCGTCCTGCAAATCCAGGTCCAGCCACAGCTGCAACGCGGGAACGGCACCGCTGCTGCAGACGAACACCTCACCCCGCCCGCGCGCCGCCACGGGCTGGAAGGGCAAGGGACTGGCCAGCCCGGCGCTGCCCAGCAAGAAGGCGCCGGCGTCAAAGGCCTCGGCCCGGGCGAACACGCTGTTGACTGCCTGAACCAAGGCTTGCGTCGAGCGGTGGTTGGTGCCCAGCAGATAGTGGCGGCCCTCGGTCTGGCGGCGTACGTTCAGATAACTGTAAATATCGGCGCCACGGAAACCGTAGATCGATTGCTTGGGGTCGCCGATCAGCAAGAGCGTGCTGTCGCGCGCGTTGCCGGCGATGCGGTAGAGCCGGTCGAAGATGCGGGTCTGCAGCGGCGAGGTGTCCTGGAACTCATCGATCAAGGCCACCGGGTACTGGGCCCGCATGCGCTCGCGCAGGCGGCGCGCATGGTCGCCATGCCGCGCTTCATCGAGGGCCTCGTCCAGGCGCTGCAGCATGTCAGCAAAACCGAAGCTGCCGTCCTGGCGCTTGAGCTCGGCCAGGCGATCGCGGATGTGCAGGGCCGCATGCAGGCGCAGCGGCGCGCTGGCCGAGGGCAAGGCGGCCAGGCCGGCGAGCAACTCTTCGAAGGCGGCGAACTCGGGCGGCCAGTCGGGCTCCGCAGCATCGGGCTTGAGCGCTTCTTTCATGCCGCGGAGCGGCAAGCGCTTGAGGGCCGAATCGCTGAGTTCCAGCGTCTCCTGCTCGGGATCGAGCGCCCATTCGGCCAGGGTTTTCAGCCAGGCGGTGTAATGCCGCGTCGCCAGCTTGCGCTTGTCGAAGGCGCATTGCTTGGGTGCTAGCTGCACATCAATCCAGCGTTGCATGGCCTCGGCGCGCTCGACCCAGCCATCCTTCAACAAGGCCAAGGCCTCACGCCGCCGGGCTTGCAGCGCCTCGATCAGCGCGCCCAGCGAGCCCGGCAGCGCCTGCTGAAAACCGGCGCCCTCACTCGCCTGGTCCAACTCCTGAGCCATCAAGGCCTGGGCATCGGCGCCCAGCGCGGCCACACCAGGCCAGACCTCGAACACGGCATCGAGCTGCTCGCCAGCAAGCGGGTAGACCTGCTGGCGCCAGTAGTCCTGGGTGGCGCCGTCCAGCAGCAGGCGCTCGTTGGCCACCAGCTCTTCGTCGAACAGGCAGCCGCTGTCGAAGGCATGCTCGCGCAGCATGCGCTGGCACCAGGCGTCGATGGTGTGCACGGCCGCTTCGTCCATGCCCTCGGCCGCGGCGGCCAGGCGCCAGGCTGCAGCGCGGCGGCCGGGGCCTTCGGGGTAGGCCTCGAGCAGGGCTTGCAGCAGCCCATCGGGGGCGGCCAACTCGCCGCGGAACACCCGCGCCGCCTCCAGCAAGCGTGCGCGGATGCGGTCAGACAGCTCGCGCGTGGCCGCGCGGGTGAAGGTCATCACCAGAATCTCGGCCGGCTGCAGCGGCCGCTCAAAAGCCGCCTCCTCGCCGCCATGGCCCAGCACCAGGCGCAGGTAGAGGGCCGCAATCGTCCAGGTCTTGCCGGTGCCGGCGCTGGCCTCAATCAGGCGGCTGCCCCAGAGCGGGAAGCTCAGGGGGTCGAGGGGAATGCCCGGGGTGTTCACGAAGGCGATCATGGCTGAGCCTCCAGGTTCGACACATCGCCCTGCACGGCTTCATGCAGCTGCATCACCACGCCTTGCTCGGCCCAGGCACGCAGAGGGCCGAAGAGGCGCTGGGCCAGATCGGCAAAGCGGCCGTCGGCGCTGAGTGCGGCGTAGCTGGGGTAGACGCGGGTGAGGCTCATCTCCTCGCCCTCGCCCGGCATGGCCTGGCGCCCCGCCGAGGCAAAGCCGCCGCCCTCGAAGACCTCGACCGGCTTGCCTTTTTCGGTATCGAGAAAAGCCAGCGCGGTCTTGGGCGCCAGCGGCAAAGGCTCCTGCATGCCTTGCTGCCACAGGGCGATCAGATCGGCCAGCAGGGGCTGCGCCTCCTCCTGGCCCAGCGGCTGCAGCTGCAGCCAGGCATCACGCCCGACCAGCACGCCGGGCACGGTGTCGAACCCGCAGCTGCTGGCCGCCAACATGCGCACCCAGGGGGCGATCAGGCGCTCCATGCGCAGCGCCGGCGGCTTGCCTTTGGCTGCGGCCTTGCCGCACAGGCGGCTGGGCAGCAGCTGCAGCCACACGCGCTCGGCAAACAGGCCTTCGCCGGCCTGTTGCAGCCCGTCGAGCCAATCGTCCAGCGGGCCCAGGCGCAGCGGGGCCTTGGGCGCGGCATCGGGGTAGTCGGCCTGCAGGCGCAGCCAGCGGTCGAGCATGGGCAACAGTTCCTCGGCCAGGCGCTGTTCTTCACGGCGGCCCAGCTCGGCCATGGGCAGGCGGCCGGCGCGCTGCAGGCGGGCAGCCTGCAGGCGGATCAGCGCGGCCAGATCGCCCTGATTGAGAGGCGGCGCAGCGCTTTGCAGGCGCTGCTCCTGGGCATTGAGCACCTGGTCCAGCAGACCGGCCAACAGGCTGTGGTCTTGCAAGCCATCGAGCGCGAAGGCCTCGGCGTCCTCGCCGGCCTCGTCTTCCGCATCCTCGAAGTGCACATTGAGCCGGCGGCGGAAGAACTCGCGCACCGGGTTGCGCAGAAAGCTGACCAGGGTGGCGAGCTTGAGCGGCGCTTGCTCCTCCTCGGCCGCGGCATCCATGCCGATGGACTCGCTGCTCAAGGGCTCCGCTTGCAGATGCGCATCGCGCCACTCACGGGCATGCGTGAAACGGCGCGGGTCGGCCGGCTGCTCGAAATAGCGGCGGCTGAAGGGCTGCAGCGGGTGCTCGGTGCTGAGCGCCTCGGGCAAGCCCTGACCCCAGCCGGCGGCCAGATAGTCGCGCAGCTGCGAGACCAGCACCGAGGGCGGCTGCTCGCTGTTGTCGCGCGCGCTGCGGCCGCTCCAGCTGATGTAGAGCTGGCGCCGCGCCGAGAGCAAGGCCTCCAGCAGCAGCTGGCGGTCGTCCAGCCGACGCGAGCGGTCGCCCGGGCGCAGCTGACCGGGCAGGCCCATCAAATCGAAATCGCTGCGGGTGCTGCGGCGCGGGTAGTCGCCATCGTTCATGCCGAGCAGGCAGACCACTTCAAACGGTACGGCGCGCATGGGCATCAAGGTGCAGAAGGTGACGCCACCGGCGCGGAAGCGCTTGTTCAGGCCGGGCTCGTCCACCCCGTCCAGCCAGGCCTCGCGGGCCACGGCCAGGTCCACCGGCTGATCCACAAAACCGGCCGCCTCGCAGGCCTCCAGCCAGGCCGAGAGGCCGGCGTTCAGCGCCGCCAGGCTCAGGCGTTCGCGCTCGTCGCTGGCTTCGAAGAAAGTCTCCAGCAAGGCGCGGCCGCGCGCCGCCCACTCGGCCGGCGTGGCCAGGCTGGCGCTCTGCGCCTGCCAGTCCAGCAAGGCGCCGAGCAGATCGGCGAGCGACCCGGCCAGATGCGCCTCCAGCCCGCCGATCTCGCCGTAGGGCTCGATGCCCTGGTAGGCCTCGCCCTGGCCGCTGGCAAAGCCCAGCAGCATGCGGCGCAGGCCGAAGGCCCAGCTGTTCTGCTCGCCACAGGCCGCCAGGCCCAGGCTGGCGCGCTGCTCGGCGTTCAGGCCCCAGCGGATGCCGGCGCCGCTGATCCACTGCGCCAGGCGCGGCAGATCGGCCGGCTCCAGACCGAAGCGCAGGGCCAGGCCCGGCACATCGAGCAGATCGCGCAGCTCGCTGGCGGTGCAGCGTGCTTGCGGCAGGCGCAGCAGCCACTCCAGCGCCACCATCAGCGGGTTGTTGCCGCGCTCGCTCAAGTCGGCAATGTCGAAAGGAATGTGGCGCGCATCGCTGCGCGCGTACTGGCCGAAGACCGAGCGGATGGCCGGCGCAAAGCCCTCGACATCAGGCAGCATGACGACGATGTCGCGCGGCTGCAGCTTCGGCAGGCCCGGCGGTGGCGGCGCGGCCAGCAGGCTCAAGAGCTGGTCGTGCAGGATCTCAACCTCGCGCTGGGCACCGTGGGCGATGTGGAAGACGATGGAGCGGTCCTGCAGCAGGGCCGGCTCGGGCGCACTGCGGCCGTAGCCGGCATGTTCGGCCAGGGGCACCAGGTCACGGATGCGGGCCTGCACCTGCTGCAGCAGGCTGCCGCCCTCGCCTTCAGCGGCAGCTTCATCGAAGAGGTCGATCTTGGCCGCGGGAAAGCGGGCCTGGGTCTGCACCGCATCATCAAAGGCATCGAGCGCGCGCACGAAATCGCGGCCCTGGCGGCCCCAGGCGGCCAGCAAGGGGTGGGCGTGGGCATGCATCTCCTCCAGCGGCAGCTCGGCCAGATCGCGGCCCTGGCGCAGGGGCTGGCGGCGGCGCTGCTCGCGAAGCTGTTGGCGCAGCAGCTCGCGGCCGTCGATGATGTCTGCCCAGTGGTAGCGGCAGGGGTTGGGCAGGGCCAGGATGACCTGGCAGTGGCGGGCCAGCGCGGCCAGGGCCTGCAGCGTCTGCTGCGGCACATGGGTCATGCCGAACAGAACCAGGCGGCGCGGCAAGCCGCGCGGCGGCTGGCTCTCGTCCTGCAGCGCCTGCATGAAGCGCTGGTGCAGCACCGGCCGCGTGCCGGCCCGCTCGGCCGCCGAGAGCGGCTGCAGCAAGGCACGCCAGAGCCAGGCCTGCCAGCGTTGATCGGGCGCCAGCGGCGGGGCTTGGCGCAGGTCCAGCTGTTCACCGGCCGGGGCCAGCTGGGCGGGCAGCACATCGTGGCCGAGGCCCCAAGCGTCCAGCCAGTCGCTGCGGTAGATCTGGTACTGGTCGTACAGGTCAGCCAGGCGCTGGGCCAGCTGCAGGCGCCGGTCCAGGCCACCGCGCCGCAGAAAATCAGCCAGGGGCGCGTAGACCTCGGCCGCTTGCGGGTCGGATGCCGCTGATTCCAGCAGTTCGGGCAACAAGCGCATCAGCCGCCAGGTCAGCGGCAGCTTGTCCAGCGGCGACTGCGGCGGCACGGTCTCGCGGCCCAGCAGCTGGCGGTAGCTGCGCCACATGAAGCGGGCGGGCAGCTCCACCCGGGTGGCGGCGCAAATGCCGCGCAGGCTGGCCAGCTGCATCTTCAGCCACTCGGCCACGCCATTGCTCTGCACCAGCAGCACTTCTTCTTCCAGCGGGCGCAAAGGGCTGCGGCGCAGCCACTCGAACACCGCATCGCCCAGCAGCTCGGCGCGGTTGCCGTGCAGGACCAGCAGGCCGGGGGTGATGTCGGTGGATGGGAGTGCGCTCATGGAAGGGATAGGGTCTTGTTCTGGCCGAAGGTCGGCGTTCCTCGCGCCGGGCCAAATTCAAGCACAGAACTGGGTCGGCTCTGGAAAAGAGTCCGCCATGCCCAGCGGCCATGACCTTGGGCGAGGGCGCCGCACTTGCGCACAATGGTGTCCCATGAGCATGAACGTTGACGCCTATCTGCAGCGCTTGGCCTACTGCGGCGACCGCCAGCCCGATCTCGCCACCCTGGCCGCCTTGCAATGGGCCCATCTGCGCCAGATCCCGTTTGAGAACCTCAGCATCCATCGGGGCGAAGCCATCGTCCTCGAAGAGACCGCCTTGTTCCGCAAGATCGTCGAGCAGCGCCGCGGTGGCTTTTGCTACGAGCTGAACGGCTTGTTCGCGGCGCTGCTGCGTGAGCTGGGCTACCGGGTCAGCTTGCTCTCGGCGCAGGTGGCCGGGGCCGATGGCATGTTTGGGCCGGAGTTCGACCACCTCTGCCTCGCCGTGCACCTGGAAGACGGCGCCTACCTGGTCGATGTCGGTTTCGGCGATTGCTTCCTGCAGCCGCTGCCGCTTGAACCCGAAGCAGCACCGAGCCGACAGGGCCGCCATGTCTACCGCATTCAGGCGCTGGGCGGCGTTCGCACACTGCAGCAACTCCCCGCTGAGCACGAGGCCTGCGCGAGCTGGAGCGACGAATACCGCTTCAACTTGCAGGCACGAGACTTGAGTGATTTCGAGCCGATGTGCCGCTTCCACCAAAGCTCGCCCGACTCGCACTTCACGCGCAAGCGCATCTGCTCTCGGGCCACGGACGATGGAGGCCGCATCAGCCTCAGTGATCGGCGCCTGATCCTCACCTCGGCCGAAGGCCTCAAGACCGAAAGCCTGCTGCCTTCGGAAGCGGCCTGTCAACAGGCCTTGCTCGACCATTTCGGAATCCAAGCATGAGTGACACGCAACAAGCCACACATCAACCGCGCGGCAAGATCGTCGGCCTAGGCGGCAGCCTGCGAGCTGCCTCTCTGTCGGCAGCTGCCCTGCGCGCCGGCATGGCCATGGCGGCTGAACTGGGGCTGGATTGTGAAACCCTCGATGTGCGCGAGCTGCAGCTGCCCATGTACCGGCCCGACTGGGCGCTGGCGGACTACCCGGCCGAACACCAGGCTTCGCTGCAGCGCCTGGTCGCGGCATTCCGCAGCGCCGACGCCATGCTCTGGACCTGCCCGGCCTACCACGGCGCCATGAGCGGGGTTTTCAAGAACGCGCTGGACTTCATGCAGCTGCTGGCCCGCGACCCGCGGCCCTATCTGCAAGGCTGTGCGGTCGGCCTGGTGAGCCTGTCCGACAGCTCCCCCCTGGGCGGCATGGCCCATTGCGTGCAGGAGCTGCGTGCCTGGCTGGCGCCGACACGCCTGACCCTGGACGACGGCGACTTTGATGACGCGCTGGCGCTGCGCGATGAAGCGGCACAGCGCCGGCTGCGGCGCCTGGTGGGCGAGCTGGCCGGCTTTGTGGCCAGCCACCCCCTGACCCGCTGAGTTCAGGCCTTGGCCGGCAGGGGTTTCTTGCTGTTCTTCTCGGCCAGCATCTTGATCAAGCCTTCGATGCCGTTGGCATTGACCTCTTGCGCAAAGGGATTGCGGTAGGTCTGCACCATGGAGGCGCCGAGCACATTGAAGTCCCAGATCTTCCAGACGCCGGCCTCCGATTTCTCGAGGCTGTAGTTCAGCTGCACCGGCTCGCCCTTGCCGACGATCTGGGTCTTGATCTCGACCTGGCCGCCTTCCGTGGCGCCAGGGCGCAGCGGCGCTTGGCGGATGGTTTGATCCTTGAACTGCGAGAGCGCACCAGCGTACACACGCAGCAGCAAGCCCTTGAACTCGGTCTTCAGGCGCTCGCGCTGCTCGGGCGTGGCCTGGTTCCAGTGGCGACCCAGGGCGCTGCGCGTGGTCTTGTCGAAGTCCACGTGCGGCATGATTTTCTCGTCGACCAGCTTGACGATGCGCTGCAAGTCACCGGCCTGGATGGCCTTGTCGGCCTTGATGGCTTCCACCGTCTCCTGCGAGAGCTCACGGATCAAGGTGTCGGGCGCGCTGGCATCGGCGGCCAGGGACAGGCCCGGATTGATGGCCATCAGCGCCAGCAAGCCCGAGGCCAATGCGGCGCGGCCGCGGCGGGCCAGGGTGGAGGTGGATGAATGGACTTTCATGGCGAATCGTCTTTCCTTGTGCTGCTGCGCCCGGGCAGATGCCCCGGCAGGGCCGCGTCAGCGGCGCCCTGGGCTCTCGCACATCGACCCACGAGAGGGCGCACGCCGGCTCGGCGGACGGCCGATTCTGAAAGCCGAGCCCTGAAAACAACAGCGCGCCGGAGGCAGTGCCGCGCGGCGCGCTCTTGGGCAGCGCCTGGCGCCACCCCGGTTCAAAAAACCAGAACAGGAGCTCGCGCGCCTGCGCCTCAGGCCTTGCCTTGGCTGCTGCGGCGGCCGCGGCCCACCACGCCGGCCAGGCCCAGGGCGGCCAGGGTCAAGGCCAGGGTGGCCGGCTCGGGCACATGGTTGTCCGGGCCGAAGGTGGCCTTGAGCTGGCCGATGGTGAAGGGGCCAGGAATGTCGAAGTGGTGCGTGCGGGCTTCATCGGCGCCCAGACCCTCGAAGTTCAGGCCTTGGCCACCACGCTGATCACCACGGACGTATTCCGTGCGCAAGTAGAAGTTGGTGAAGCCGCTGTTGTCCACGGTGGCCCAGAAATTACTCAGCTGATCCAGGCCGTAAAAGAAGTTTTCGGTCACACCATCCAGCTCGATCTGCAGATGGAAACTGAAGCTCTTGAGATCGGTATAGCTGATGTCGCCGCTGAACTGGCCCGAGTTGGTTTCAAAGGAGCCGGTGCCGGTGGCCTTGGCTGCGGTCCACCAGCTGCTGGTGCCATGGCCCGAATAGCTCAGGCTGACCGGTGCGGCCTGGGCCGACATCAGGGTCAGGGCGGCCGCGGCGCCGATCAAGGTCTTGCTGAAGATCGTGGATGTAAAGGCCATGGTGTTGGTTCTCCCTCGGGGGTGAAATGCATCGATGCCGTGTGGTGTTCTCCGGCGTGTTCTCGGTCCTTGTTCGCGGCCGCCGGGCTGCCGCCAGCACCAGAAACAAGCGCTGCGGCAGGCCCCTGAAAGACACGGGTTTGACCGGATGCGAATTTTGCCGGCGCACCGACGCGCCACACCCCCCGCAACTGGGTGCTTGGGTTTATTCACGCGCCTGTTCAGCGCAGCCACGGGGCGCATGTCGCCCGCCCGATGTTTTCTACACTGGGTGCTGGCATGGCCTGTTGTCAAGCCAGCCAGCGAAAACTGAAGGGTCAAGTCATGCGTGACGACGAAATTGCCCAGCACCTGCAAGAAGCACTGAAGTCGGGCGAACTGCAATCAGCCCAAGGCTTTGGGCAGCCCCTGCCCGAGGACGAGGCCTGGCAGGCCACGCCCGAGAGCCTGCGCATGAGCTTCAAGATCCTGAAAAACGCAGGCCACGCGCCGGCCGAGGTGGGCCTGTTTCGTGACAAGGCGGCGCTGCAAGCACGCATCGCCGCCTGCGAGGACGAGGCCCTGCGACGGGATCTGCAGACCCAGCTCAGCCAGCTCGAGCAAAGCCTGAGCCTGCGGCTGGAGTCGCTGCGCGTCCACAATCAGCTGTGAGCGGATGTCCTTCAGCGATCCCGCACATGCGGGTTGCTGCGCCGTTCCGCGCCAAAGCTGCTCTCCGGCCCGTGGCCAGGGATGAACACGGTCTCATCGCCCATGGGCCAGAGCCGCTCGCGGATCGAAGCGAGTAAGGTGGCGTGGTCGCCACCGGGAAAATCCGTGCGGCCGATGCTGCCGGCGAACAGCACATCGCCCACAAAGGCACGCGCAATCTGTGGTGAATGGAACACCACATGGCCCGGCGTGTGGCCCGGGCAATGGCGCACGTTCAAGGTCTGCCGGCCGATCTGCACCGTATCGCCGTCGGCCAGCCAGCGTGTCGGCGTGAAGGGCTCGGCGGCGGGAAAACCGAACATCTGGCTCTGCTGCGGCAGCCCATCGATCCAGAACTGATCGCCCGGATGCGGCCCGATGATGGGCAGCTGCAGCTCACGCGAGAGCTGCCCTGTGCCGCCGGCATGATCGATGTGCGCATGGGTCAACCAGATCGCTTGGAGCGTCACACCCTGCTGCTGCACCGCCGCCCGGATGCGCGCCAGATCACCGCCGGGGTCGATCACCGCCGCCTCCAGCGTCTCGTCACACCAGACCAAGGAACAGTTCTGCTGGAAGGCGGTGACGGGAATGATTTGGTAGCGCAGGGTCATGATGAAGGAGGCTGAGAACAAAGTTTCGAAGTGACTGGCAAATTATCGAAGTCTCAGGGGGCGGCAGCGAACGGCGTGAAGTCAAAGTTTCGAAGTGAGTTGTCGCGCTTGGGAAAAGCGGGCGGGGAGCTGTGTGGGAGGGGGCAGCTGCGGTGATGGATGCCGGCTGAGGCCACATTCGGCGTGGCCACCAGTTAACCGGCTCCAACCAGCGCAAAACCGCCCTGCAGCATCGAACGATTCCAGGGCGCATGCCCGACTGCGGCCGAGCGCGGGTTGAGCGACCTTTGCATCGGCATGGTGGTATCGATCAACCCAGAAGTTCAGCCCTTCACACAAACCACCTGCTTCAGGGTATGCACCACGTCGACTAGATCCGCCTGCGCGGCCATGACGGCGTCAATGTCCTTGTAGGCTGCAGGCGTCTCGTCAAGAACGTCTTTGTCCTTGCGGCATTCCACACCTTCAGTGGCGGCACGATGGTCAGCCAAGGTGAAGCTGCGTTTGGCATCGCCACGGCTCATGACACGGCCGGCGCCATGCGAGCAGGATTCGAAAGACTCCGGATTGCCCTTGCCGCGCACGATGAAGCTGCGCGCGCCCATGCTGCCTGGGATGATGCCCAGTTGGCCAGCCTTGGCGCTCACGGCGCCCTTGCGGGTGACGAATACGTCCTCGCCAAAGTGCTGCTCGCGCTGCACATAGTTGTGGTGGCAGTTCACCGCCTCGATATGGCTCTGGAAGTTCTTGTGCAGCACCGTTTTCGCTGCTTCGATCACGCGGCGCATCATGACCTCTCGGTTCATCGCGGCGTACTTCTGTGCCCAGCTCACGGCGCGCACGTAGTCGCCGAAGTAGCGGCTGCCTTCCTCAAAGTAGGCCAGGTCGCGATCCGGCAGATTGGCCTGGTGGCGCATCGCGTCCTTCTTGGCCAGTTCGATGAACATGGTGCCGATGGCATTGCCCACGCCTCGCGAGCCCGAGTGCAGCATGAACCAAACGGCACCAGCCTCGTCGAGACAGACCTCAATGAAGTGATTGCCGCTTCCGAGCGTGCCCAGATGCTTGTGGTGGTTGGTTTTATCCAGCTTGGGATAGCTTCGGCAGATCTCCTTGAATTCAGGCTCGAGCTGCGCCCAAGCCGTGTCTACAGAACCTGGCGGCTTCTGCCAAGCACCCGGGTCACGGTTGCCTGGCGCGCGTCCATGCGGCACCGCTCGCTCAATCGCCGCGCGCAGTGGGGCGAGGTTGTCGGGCAGGTCCTCAGCGCGCAGCGTGGTCTTGCAGGCCATCATGCCGCAGCCGATGTCCACACCCACGGCGGCCGGAATGATGGCCTTGATGGTCGGGATGACCGAACCCACGGTAGCGCCGATACCGAAGTGCACGTCCGGCATCGCAGCCACATGCTTGAAGACGATGGGCAGGCGTGCCGCGTTGGTGAGTTGGCGCTTGGCTTCGGGCTCGATGGGCACGCCACGCGTCCACATCTTCAGCGGCACACCGCCGGGGACGTCCTCGTGGATATGTTGAGTTTGTTCTTGTTCCATGATCTAGTTTCCAATGTAGAGCCCCGGCCGAGCGAGATTCAAGTTGCGCCCAGCCGGGGCGGTGATCAACGCAGCTTCACGAGCCCGTTGAGCACCTGGTCCAGACCTCCGAAAACGGAGATCTTGTCAATGCGCTCCGCCACACGCTCCAGGGTTTCCAGTTCCTTGAGGCGCAGGGCGACGGGGTTGTCCTCCATCACCTTGGCGGTGTTCAGCAGCGAGCGCGTTGCAGCGGTTTCCTCGCGGCGGCGGATCACGTTGGCTTCGGCCGCTTTCCCGGCCTCCACCACCTGAGCGAGGATGGTCTTCATCTCGCCCGGCAGCACGATGTCCTTGACGCCGACGCTGGTCAGCTCGAGCCCGAGGGCGGCGAGCTTGTCCTTGACCTGGGCGGTCACGACCTCATCGATGACGCTCTTGTTCTCAAGAAGCTCATCGAGCGAGCGTGTGCCCACCGCAGCGCGTAAGCCGAGTTGCAGTTCGCGGTACAGGTGCTCGGCCGGCTTGGCCAGCGCCTTGTAGGCGCTGAGCACGTCCGAATAGCGCCAGGTGGCCGAGAGATTGAGTCGCAGCGCCACCTTGTCTCGGGTCAGGATTTCCTGGCCCGTGACTTCAACGGACTGCAAGCGCAGGTCCACCAGCTCCACGTTCACACTGCGGTTGAACTTCCAGAAGGCGAACGAACCCGCACCGAGCAAGCGCTCGATCTTGCCGTCGACCCACAGAATGCCCGCGCCGTGTTCCGGCACGACCACCTGCAGCACACCAGCCAGGCCGGTGATGCTGCGCGGACGCAGCTGGGTCTGCAACAGGCGGGCGGTGAGCGCAGGCGACAGTTCTGGGGTGCTGGCCAGGTCGATCACCTCAAGCTGCACATCCACCAAGCCCTTCCAGTACAGCCGGCGGGTTTCAGGCGGCAGCAGCTCAACCAGCACACCGTTCTCACTGCGCAGGCCGACCTGCGTCGCATTCAACTCAACACGAACGAACTCGGCCTCGACCACCGCCGGCTCTTTGGCCAGCAAGTAGTCCGTCAGCGGGTGCACGAAAGCCGGAGCTCCGATGGCGACCAGTTCGACCTGAAGCCGATCCAGTCCAGACAGGAGCCAATGTGTGCCAGGTTGCAGCACACGCTCGAAGTCGCCATTGCGCAGCAGCAGGCCGCGCTCGTTCTTCTTCACATTGACACGCTTGATCGTCATGGTGTTCTCCTTGTTGCAGCGTGTGTTTCAAATAGGGTGCCGTTACAGCGCGGACACGGACCTCGGATGCCTGGGACTGGGTGCCACGGTGCGTCGTCGGCATGCCCTTTCTGGACAAGCCTCGGACTGACCGTGGACGCAGACCCCGCGTGCCCGAAGCTCAGGTGGCCGCGCTGATGCCGTTCAAACCCGAAGGCAGACCGGCACGTTCGGCGGGGTGGTCTTTCGACCGTTTTTCACTGGCGTGACAGGCCATTTGTGGAGTGGGAGTCGAACCCACGACACACGGATTCCAAATCCGTTGCTCTACCCGACTGAGCTATCCAGTGGTGGCGAAACCGGGAGTCGAACCCGGACCCTTGCGGGACAACCGTGCTTCACCGTATCGGCCTCTTCCAGCAGAGCGGCATGCGCCGCAGCGACGGGACGGACCCGGCCACAGCGCACCGGTGGGGTGGTACCCCCTACCTGTGAGCCCTGCCTTCCAAGGCAGATCTGTTGGCGCCTGGGCCGACCTCGTGGATCAACTCAGGCGCGATTCTTTCGGCAGCCGTGCGGCCAGCCACTCATGCACGTCCGCACGAATCCGCCTGCCCTTGAGCAGGAAGTCCTCGAAGCGGCTGGGCACATAAGGCGTGAACAGCAGCGGCATCCCGGCCTCCTCCGGCGTGCGGTCGGCCTTGCGCGCATTGCAAGCGCGGCAGGCAGCGACCGTGTTCATCCAGCTGAGAGGGCCGCCACGCGAGGCCGGCAGGATGTGGTCGACCGTGAGTTCGCGCAGGTCATGCGCATCGCCACAGTAGGCACAGGTCTGTCGGTCACGCCGGATCAGCTTGAGCTTGTTGAAGCCCGGCTCTCGCTCGAAGAGGTTCAAGCGCGAACTGCCGCTCAAGGCCAGGATGGCTGGAACTTCAATCCTGGACTGAAGGCCGGAGTGGACGTTCATGCCGCCGCGCAGGACGGCCAGCGGCGTATCACCGAGCGACCAGGCCACGGAGCGGGAGGCCACATGGACCGCCCCCTGCTCGACCGAGATCCAGGCCTGGGGCTGGCCGGTGATGTCCAACTGCAATACATCGTGCATGGCGTCCTCCTTTCTGCGACTGGGCACGACTGAAATTCAACGACGAAGGCGGCGAGGCTCCAAGCTGCGCCCAGCGGATTCAAGGCTTAGTGCTCTTCCAGCAGAGCGAGGCCACGACTGACCAATGGGCGGCAGCGCTGCTCAACGCTGGTAGTGATGGCGGTTCTGCTCCCAAAGCAGTTGCGCTTTCCACTTGCGCCACACACGGGTCCTGCTCCCAAGGGTTGTCGGTGACGGGTTCCGACGCCGCCCAATCTTTGCGGCCGGTTTGCGCCTATCGAAGCGAGAGCTCGACGACAGGCTTGGGTTTGGCATCCCGTGCGGGAGTCGAACCCGCCTCTTCGGCTTGAAGGGCCGAGGACCTCACCGGAAGTCCAACGGGACAGAAATGAAAGCTGGCGCCTCGTGGAGGATTCGAACCTCCGGCCTCCGGTTTCGTAGACCGGCGCTCTGCTCCGCTGAGCTAACGAGGCCATGCACTCTCGGCTGTGTCCGCACGCGATCTCGACATGGTTGCCGAGATCGCTGCATGCCGGCTCCGTCTGCAGAACGTGCTTGGCACACATGCACACCGAGCTGGCCGGTGCTTGTGCACGGGCACACCCGAGAGGGCATCAATCCGATTTGCAAGAGCCAAACAAAAAGCCCGGTTCCTGCAGGAGACCGGGCTTCAGGGGATCGGAGATGGATCCCTGGAATGTAAGAACTTCAGTAGGCTGAAGTTCCTCCCGGTAACGGTGAGTCACCCTCAAATCGGTCATGCCGCGGCTGGCTCAGTGCGAACAGCATCGCGAACTCATGGCGACCCGCAGCGACGCACAAAGCCATCTCGACCGACATGGGTCGTTTGGCGTTGGCGATGGAGACTGTGCGGAGCATGATGAGATCTGGCGGGTTGGGGTGAATCAACGAATAGAAGAATTGTGAAGAGTGTTCACGCGTTCGTCAACACATTCGATCACATAGAATGCATGTGAAGTGTTTTAACAACACCAGCCGTGTCCAGCATCACTACGTTCCGCCGACTCAACGCCATCGCGCTCTTCCAGACTTTCGCGGAAGAACGCATCGCCGCAGGCGATCCGCCCAAGGGGCTTGAATCCACCTGGGCTAAACAAGTCGAGATGAGTGGCGCAACATGGTCGATGGCCAAGAGTGGCGCACGCCCCATCGGCGACAAACTGGCGCGACAGATTGAACAACATTGCGGCAAGGAGCCAGGTTGGCTCGATGTGGAGCGTGAACCAACTGGGCTGTCTCCAGGAGAGCAGCAGTTCCTTGCACTCGCCCTCAAGGTCTATCGCGAAACAAACAGCGATGGGCGAAAGCGCTTGAAGCAGGCGCTGAAAACTTTCCAAAAATAGGCCGCTGTCCGAGCAAGATGTGGGGCGCCCTGCGGGTGATGCTGTGCTCGCGCCGGGCTTTTGCCTTCAATCTTTGCGAGAACACGGTTGTGGTTGATCGATCTTCAAGCAGACCCAAACCCTCGATGGCGTAGTCAATGCTCTGCGCGGGCTTCCCGGCGATTGACCTGCTGTTTCGACTGTGTGCACCCGCACGGTCGGATGCCATCGCCGACAGGTGGCCACTCCCTCCCGTCTGTACCCAAGCTAAACGAGCGATCGACCGCCCTCTGCAGGCTGCCGGCAGATCCGTGCAGGATCGGCTCAGCCTGCGACTTGGCCGCCCGCCTTCCCTGCCCGGCGCGGCACACGGAACTTGCCCTGGTTGCCGAGCGGGCTGGCCGCTGCGGCCTGTTTGGGCGAGGCAAAACGAACAAAGCGAATGTCAGGCGGCACTGCCGGGCGCAGGAGGTCAGCCATGGCCGCCTGTGCGGCGTCGCAGTTGGAAAGCACCACAGACCAAGCGGCCAGGCCGCACAGGGCCCTGCGCTTTCGGTTGGCTCGAAACTGAATCCATGCCACGCAGGAAAGGCCACCACCAATTCACGCGTTATGTCACGCCAGCTACATCCGCGGGCAGGCGGAGGCACGAGCCGGAAACGGCACCACCCCATACCGGCATCAACTGGCCATGGTCAGCGCAGCGTCCGCACGCACCGGCCGGTGCTCGCTGCCCCGGCCGCGCGTGATGTGCAACAAGCGGCTGGGACTGCTCACCCGCGCCGTGTGCCAGACACCCCGGGGCACGAGCACGGCAGCTCGCCCTTCCAAGGAGAGGGTCTGCAGGCCATCGGGCAGTTCCAGCAGCAGCTGAACGGAACCGGTGAGCAGGTAGACGTACTCATCGCCCTCAGGGTGGCGCTCCCAATTGGGCCAGTCCTCGCTGCACTCGAACTCAGTGACCAACCAGCCGAGGTCGAACGCCTCCATCTGTGCGGCAGGCAAGCTCCAGAAGGCATCGCCACCGGGCAACTCGATGGCATGGCCGTCTTCGGCCAGGTGGACATAGCGCTGTTGCGGGTCGAAGGGCATGGTGCAGGCTCCAGAGCAAGCAGGGGTGGCACATTGTGGCAAGGCAGACGGCGCGGCTGCCACGCAACATTGCCCTGCTCGGCAATCCGGCCGCCCAGTCGCGTAAGGAGGCGCGCATCCAGGGTGACAAAGCCAGTGCGGTCTAGCTCGAAACCTCGGCCAAGCGCGGCTGACCAGACGGCAGCGACCAGGGCCTCTTGGAACTCAAGCTAGCTGACACTGTCCAGACAGCCTGAAGCCCGGCCGGGCTGAGCGCAGCGATGGCCCACAACACCATCACATGAGCGCGGCAACCAGCACGGCGGGGCTCGCAAGCGCACACCCCGCTTTGGTGGGATAGACACCCCGCGAGTTTTCGCTCAATGCTGTCCCGTTGCCAGAAGCCACGCTCGCAAGCAAGCCGAGCCAGCGCCGCCGCGGCAGCAGTCACCAAGATACGGACCCACCATGCCACTCTGCCCTGCTCCGCTGCGTCGCGCCCACAGGCACTGAGCATCCGTCCACGCGCATGAGCGATCGTCGCCGCATCCTCCTGGCCCTGGCCGGCAGCAGCCTGCTCACGGTGCCGCCTCTGCGGGCCCAGGCCTTACCGGGCACTGGCACGGGCAAGGGTGTGAGCTTTCCCGTGGCCGACCCGCGCGAGGACCCGCGACGCGTCTACCCCTTGCAGCTGTTGCAGCTGGTGCTGGAGCAGTCAGGCCGCGAGCCGCGCGTCGAGGAGCGCTACCACTACACCCAGCTACGCGCCATGGCCGAGCTGCGCCAGGGCCGCCTGGATGTCACCATGGTCACGCGCCGCGACCTGCCGGCCAGCGAAGGCTTGGTCGTGCCCATTCCGCTGCGGCGCGGCCTGCTGGGCCTGCGCCTGCTGCTCTGTCGCGCCGAGCGCGCACAGACTCTGTCCCAGCTGCGCGACCTGTCCGAGCTCAAGGCCCTGGGCCTGGGTTATGGCGTCGACTGGACCGATCGCCCCGTGTTCGAGCGCCTGGGCTTCAAGGTCGTCAGCGCCTCCAACTACGCCGGCTTGTTCGGCATGCTGCAGGCGCGGCGCAGCGATTACCTCTCGCGCGGCCTGAACGAAATTTGGGAAGAGCTGGCCAATGGCAAGCTGGTGGGCGCTGGCCTCGCGGTGGTGCCGGGCCTGGGCCTGCGCTACCCGCTGGACGACTATTTCGTCGTGCGCCCGGACGAGCCCGAGCTGGCCGAAGCCCTGCACCTGGGCCTGCAGAATGCCCTGCGCAACGGCAGCTACCAGCGCCTGTTCGATGAGCATTTCAGCCAGGCCCTGCGCCGCGCCGCCCTGCACGAACGCCGCCTGCTGCGCGTGGACGGCTACCCCGAGGACGAACTGGTGGAGCTGGCCCAGCAACAGCTGCTGGCTCCCCTGAGCGGCAAGCTCAAGAAGACCTGAGGGCGCGGCGGCCGCGGCGCCCCTTGCTGCGCGCCCGGCCGGGCGCGGCCGCAATCCAGACCTTGGCCCGAGGCTCAGGCCGCCACGATATTGAGCGGCCCGTTGCCGAACTTCTCCGGCACATGGCCGAAGGCGAACAGCCGGAAATCGTTGTGGGCGAAGTTGCCGAGGTACTTGCCCTGATCGGCAATGACCACGCCGACATCGTCGTTGCGCTCGAACGCCGTGGTGCTGAGGCTGAGCTCGTAGGCCAGCAGATCCAGGCTCAGGGCGCTGGCGATATTGGCATCGCCCACCAGGCTGCGGTAGCACCCATCCAGCACACCGCCGTTCTTGATCAAGCTGTCGATGCGCTGAACCCATTCGTCCGCCAGGCGCACGCCACGCAAGCGGTTGTTGCGCAGGCGCAGCCGGCCGTTGCCATGGGCCAGGCTGACCCGTCCGGCCTTCAGGGCCTGGCTCAGGCCCTGGAACAGGGCTTGCGGGAACTCGGGCAGGCTGGCGTCGCCGTACAAGGCCAGCTGGCCGTGGAACAGGTTGTCGGCCAACAAGGTGTCTGCGCGCGCATCGGCCAGGGTCAGGGCCGAGCCACCCTGGCTCAGCAGCACGCCGACACGCCAGCGCTCCAGCGTGGCCAACAGCTGCTGAGCCGGCACCTGCTCATCCTGCAGCTCTCGCTGGAACTGCTGCAGCGCCTCGCGCTCCTCGGGGGCCAGCGCCAAGGCGCCCGTGTCGGCCATGCGCAGGTAGTTGGCGATCTGGGCTCCCAGGCTCTTGCGCTGGGCTGCGCTGAGCTGGGCATAGGCCTCGGCCACCCGCAGATCGAGCGGCTCGAACACCCGCCCTTCCTTGACCTCGAAGCTGGACTGCAAGGGCTTGAAGTCGGGCAGCAGCTCAAACACCTGCTTCAGACGCGCCGGCAGGCCCTCGCCCGTGTAGGCCTTGATGCGGCAGGAGCTGATCTCCAGCGCGCTGGCGCCGGCAATCTGCAGCAGGCTCAATCCCTTGGGGGTGAAGCCGCTTAAGCCCAGACGGCTCAGGCGCACCTGGCTGCAGCCTTCGATGCGCAACGAAGCCCAGCTCTCGCTCCACACCAGCTCGAACTGGTCCAGCTCCACCGAGGCGAAGTTGAAGAGATTGAACTCCTGCTCCTGCACGAACAGGCGACTGGCCTGCCCGGCGCCATGCACATGCAGGCGCGTGCCGCTGGGCGCTTGCACATCGATGCTGTCCTTGAAGTGGTGATCACCGGGCAGCAGGCAGAGCACGAGGTCACGCTGCTTCTCATTGATGAGCCGCTCGATGGCCTCGTCGAGCGTGGCGAAATCACCGCCCTCGCCCACCGTCTTGCTGCAGCCACCGCCATGGCCGCGCTTGCACAAGGCATCGATCGCGTCCTGCACCGTGTGGACCTGAGCCGCCTGGGCCTCGGCGCAGTTGCTGGGGTCATAAGCGACCTGGGCGGCGGTGAGCAGGCTGGCGTTGAAATGGATGCGATTGAACTTGCCCGCTGCCGGCGCACCGGCCTCCAGCAGCTCGGCGCTGCAGGTCTGCGACAGCACCGTGGGCGAGAGCGACCAGCTCACACTGGCCAGACCGTCCGGCCCCGTGTCCACCTCGGCCACCAGGCCACCGCCCGGAAGCTGACCGTGGCTGGCGGTGAAACGCACTCGCGCCCCGGCCACCGGAAACTGGCCGTTGAACACCGCCACCTCCAGCGGCCGCGGCAAGGGCACGGGCGCCGGCGCGATCGGGTTGGGCGCGATCTGCTGGCCATCACCGCCGACGTAGACGAGGTTGCGCAGCTCGCTCAAGCTGGGAAAGAGCTGGCGGCAGTCATGCAGCCTCGTCCATTGATTGCCCTGGTAGCGCAGCACGGCCAGGCGCGCAAAAGCGCGCAGCACGCCCAGCGGCGCGAGGAAGCGGGGCTTGTCGGCGCTGTCCAGTGGCCACTCGATGTTGGCCGTGGCGGTGCGGGCCGGGATCTGCCAGAAATCGCCGATGCGGTAGCGGCCGGGCGCGAACTTGAGCTCCACCCCGTCTTCCAGCTCGACCCAGCCGGTGTTGGTGTTGGGCGCGGCGGGGTTGATTTGGCCCCAGCCTTCCCAGCGCCGCACGCGCGGGTTGACACTGAACAAGCCCTTGTCCAGCGGCCCGGTCTTGCTGCTCAAATCCACCGTCACGACATTGCCGGCCGTCTTGAGCACCTGCACCAGGGTGCCGGGCTGGCCGGTCTGCTCGTGCAGCTCGCTGTAGAACTCGATCCAGCTGCCGGCCTGGATGGCGAGCACGGCGTCGCGCCCCAGGCTGGCCACTTCGAACTCATTGGCCGTGGGCTCGCCCAGCCAGCGCGTCACGCGGCTGACGATGCTGCCGTTGTCACGCGACCATTTGAAACGCGGCTTGCCCGAAATACTGCCGTCGTCATGGATCTCGACGCGGTAGAGCTGGTTCTCCAGGCGCCGGTAGCCGGCCTCGGGGGTCAGCAGGCAGGGGTCTTTGGGCGGCACCGTGGGTTCGGCGCGCGCGGCCATGCGGCCATCGGGCGCCTGGCTGAAGCTGGCCCAGGGCTCGACGCTCAGGCAGTTCAACGAGGTGCTGACATCGCCGGCGCGTAGCAGCTTGACCTGCCAGACCAGCTGGTCGCGCGTGCTGGTGTCCGGCAGGCCCAGAGCCACCTCACGGATGTGCGGCGCCTCCAGCGGCGTGATGTGGCGCAGCCAGGCCTCGACATAGCCGATGTAGACGCCCTCGCTTGGCGCCACGGCGGCACCGGCTGCGTTGTAGACGCGGATCTGGCTCAGCGGCGCGGCCTGGGCCGGCGGCAGGGCCAGCAAGCTCTGGCCCGCCGGCTGTGTAGGCAGCACCGGCGAGATGGCGCTGGCCAGGCCGGGCTGGGTGATCAGCGTCTGGCCGGTGGCCGCCTCGCAGAGCAGGCCCTGCACATAGCAACGGCCGGCGCTGATGCTGATGTTCTCGCCGGCACCGGTGAGCAAAAAGCCGGCCGCATCAATGGGCACGGCCGCGCCTGCGCCCAGGCTGTCCACGGTCTCGGTTTCGATGCGGCGGTTCAGGATGTCCTGCTGCTCATTCCACTCGGCATCCAGCTGCACCCGCCCCTGCTGCATGCGCACCGCGCGGTAATGCTGGTCGGGCCGGTCGGTCGATCGGGTCAGGTCGGCTTTCATGGTGGTGTCCCGTGATGGTTCGCTTCAGATCAATTGACAAAAATCAGCCCGGCTTCGAGGCCGAAACGCAGGTATTCATCGAGGGCCTGGCGCAGATTGGCCTCGCGCTGCGGTTCTTGGAGCAGGTTCCAGACGCCCATCTCGCCACCGTCCTCGGCGCCGCGGCGGATCTCTGGCGCACAGCTCAGGCGCAGCTGGGCATAGGCCGCATGGCCGTGGCGCAGCGAGCTGAAACTGGGCGTGATGCGCAGCAGCTCGCCCTTTTTTTGTGCCGGCGACAAGCCCTGCAGCGCCAGCTCGGGCTGGCAGCGGTAGCGCCGCGGTGTGAGGGCATCGATGGGCAGGTAGCAAAAGCGCACACAGCCCTGCTGGCGCCGCTCGATCTCGACCGCGCCGTTGAACAGGCTGTTGCCCGCCTCCAGCTGGCCGGCGCTGCAGGCGCCGAGCACGGTGCAGCGGTCGATCTCGAGCGCGGTGTCGGGCAGGACCAGGGCTTGCGGGTCGATCGGCGCCGGCTGCGCGGCCACATCGGCATCGATGATGGAGGCACTCAGGCTCACGCCGCCGAGGGCCTTGGCCGCTTGAATCGGCCCGCAGATGCTGTGGCTCAGGCGGATCTGCAACTCCGGCCCATTGCCGCTGTGGCGGATGCCGCCGCGGCTGGGCCGCAGGCTGCAGTGGCGCACATCGAGCGCGCGCAAACCACCTTGCAGCTGCAGCTCGCCATCGATCCACAGGCCGGAGAAGCCAAAGCGTGTGCTGCTGTTGCCGCGCAGCTTCCAGCTGCCCACCAGCACCGGGCGGCGCTGGTTCACCGCCTCGATCAGCAGCTCGCTGTCGGGCAGGTTGAGGTTGGGCATGAGCGCCTCGGTGGCATCGCTGTCGATGCGGATCAGGGTGCGCTGGCCAGCCTGCACTTGGGCCAGGGCGGCGGCCAGGCTCGGTTGATCCATGGGCACACGGATCAGACGCGCACCCTCGGCCGAGAACAGACCTTGCCTGGCCTCGTCCTCGGCGCGGGCCGGGCGACGGTCGTAGGGGCCACCGCCGATGTCACCGGGGAAGCCGTAGGCATAGGCCACCTCGACCCGAGCAACCGCCTGACCCGCCGGCAGAGCGATGCGGCCCAGCACCGGGTCAAAGCCCACGCAGCCGGCCGGCGGGCGACGCCACTGCGGCGGCGCCAGGCCCGGGATCGTGCCCAGATGGCAGACGCGCAAGGCCGTCTCGGCCACCTCCACCCCATCGAGCCACACACGCAGCACCGGCCCGCCCGATTCCTGCGAGAAGTAGCGCCGTTGCGGTTCGCGGCCCTGGGCCAGGTCGGCCTGGATGGCGCTCAGCTCCTCATGCAGGGCACGGCGGGAGAGCGGCTCCGGCACATGGATGGGCTGGGCCAGATCGCTGATCTGCGCCTCGGTGCGCGGGCGGTTGAAGAGCCAGGATTCGCCGGCCGGCGCCGCTTCGCCGACATCGCGGCCCAGCGGATCGAAGCTGAAAAAGCCCGCCACGCTGCCCACCGCCGCCGTGCCCCGCTGCACGGCATAGGCCTGCAGGCGCCAGATGTGCAGGCCGATGTGCGGGATGTTGTAGCGACCGGCCGGCAGGGCCCGCACTTCGGCCGTGTGGGCGCTGGTGTCGAAGGCGCCGTCCACACGCTCCAGGGCCAGGGCCTGGCGCAGATCGGGCGTGCGGACATTGAAGGCCCTCACATGGTTGAGATGCTGGGTCCAGCCCAGTTGCTGGAAATACTCGACCGCATGGGCGCGCCAGCCAGTGGTGTCCTGGGCCAGTTGCTCCAGCACCGGCAGCGTGCCTTTGCGCCGCCGCAGGGCCAGGGTGTTGGCCACGTGGGCGCGCTGGCCAAAAGCCTGGGTGCCCGTCACCGAGTACAGGCCGCGCACACCGAGCAAGTCACCGATGTAGGGGATCAGCCAGTCCTCGCAGGTCTCGATGAACCAGTTGTCGTAGAGCTGGGAAATGTCCTCATCGAGCAGCTGCCCCTGGCTGGCCAGCACCTCCAGCAGGGCACGCAGCGGGCCACCCTGCTCGGAATCGCGGGTTTGGTAAAAGGCCGGCAGCCGGCTGAACAGAAAGTCGACATCCAGGGTCTTGCTGGGGCTTGTCATGAGCTCAACTCCGTCAGGCGCACATCGGCCAGATCGATCAGCAGCAGCTGGGCCGGCAGGATCTGCGTGCCCTGCCAGCGGGCGCCGCGCGCACGCAGCCGGCCATCGGGCCCGGCCACCGAGGTTCCGGGCTGGGCACGCAGGCGGTCGAGGTCCACCCGTTCGACGCCGGGCACGCGCTGCATCACGCTCAGGACCTCGCTGCCGGCCAGCGACTGGCCATAGCCGCGCGCCTGGAAGCCAAAGGCCTCGGCCAGAGCCTGACGCAGGGCCGGGAACACCGTCTCGGCGGCATAGGCCGGCTGCAGACGCACCCCCGCGCTGAGGCCAAAACGCAGCAGCTCGCCGGTGGCCACGCGCAGCGGCTGGTGGGCCGGCCGCACCTGGTCGATGGCGGCCAGCAGATGGGCGTAGAGGGCCGAGCTGGGGGCAATGTCGGCGCCGTCCAGGCCGACCACGGTCAGGTGCACCAGACGCTGCTCGCCATCCCAGAGCCAGACCGCCTGGGCCTTGCCAATGCCGGCGAAGGCCGCGGCGAAGTCCTCGAAATCACGCAGGGACACGATGCGGTCCAGGGCCAGCACGGTCAGCGGCGCATTGCGGCGCGCATCCTCCAGGCGCTCGGGGTCGGCGCCGCCCGCGGCCGGAACCGGGTTGCTGACCTCCTTCACACCCAGCGGCCGCTCCAGCAGCAGGCTGATCTGCCCGGCCGGCAGATTGCCCTCGCTGCCAATGCCCACGCGGTAGCGGGCCTGCACATTCATGCTGCCGCTGGGCAGGCGCCGGCCATGGTGGCCATCGCCGAAGATCACGCTGACCGTGCCGTCATCGGCGCGGCGCAGCAGGTAGCGGCTGTCCCGCGGGCCCATCTCGCTGATGCGGGCGGCCTCCTGCCAGCGCACGCCGTCCACGCGCAGCTCCAGCGTCGATTCGGTGCCCGAGGGTGTGGCGGCGGAGATGTAGGTCAGAGGCTTTTGCTGCAAGTTGAAGCGCTGGAAAGCGGCGCTGCCGCGGCCGCTGCCCAGCACCTCGGCCTGCACCTTCATCTGCCGGCTGTCGCCATGGCTGGCGGCCACCACATTGGCATTGATACGCAGGGTCAAAGGCAGGTAGTCATGCACCAGATCGCTGGCCAGCAGCAGGCGGCTGCGGCCCTCGATCAAGTCCTGGCGCAGCAGCTGCACCACCTCGCTGACACGCTCCAGATGGCCGAGCAGGCGATCGCCATTGCTGAAGCTGAACACAGCGCTGCGCTCGTCGCGCGCCAGCTCGACCGCGGCCAGGTGCTCGCCGGTGCGCAGCCGGCGGCGCAGCACGCGGTTCTCTTCGCGCTCGGCCAGCACATGGCCGCTGAAGGCCAGCCAGCGCCCGGCCTCCAGCTCGGGCTCCGTGCCGGCCAGGCTCAGCTCATGGCCGCTGATGAAGCCCGAGCGCGGCCGCTGCGCCCAGGTCAGCTCCACCGATTCGCCCCAGACCGAGGTTTCGCGCAGCGCGTTGTTGAACTTGTCGTACAGCTGCTCGCCCATCAGCTTCAGGCGTGTGCTCTTGCCGGCCAGGCCGAAGGCGGCACGCGCATCCTCCTGCACCGCCTCGACCTCGTAGACCTCTTCATAGCCTGGCCGCGACAGCACGACCCAGCTGCCGCGCGTAATGCGCGGATAGCTGGCATCCAGATGAATGACCGTCTCCTGATCCCCCGAGACGCCGGTGATCCTGAAGGCCGGCCACTCGGGCTGCGTCTGGATGTTGACCTTGGAGTCGTCCGGGTCGT
Source organism: Paucibacter aquatile (assembly GCF_002885975.1). Taxonomy (NCBI): domain Bacteria; kingdom Pseudomonadati; phylum Pseudomonadota; class Betaproteobacteria; order Burkholderiales; family Sphaerotilaceae; genus Roseateles; species Kinneretia aquatilis. The sequence goes on from NZ_POSP01000003.1 coordinate 1,815,027, forward strand.
CAAGGCCCAGAAAGGCCGCACGCAGGCTGCGCGGCATGGCCCGCCAATCGGCCGCCGCATGGCCGAACAAGGCCGCCTTGCTGCGCAAGGCATAACAGCGAGGCTGCACGCGTGCCGGATGGACCGTGGGCGAGTGGTTGCCCAGCGGCCGGTCCAGGGTGACCACGGTGTAGCCGCCCTGCGGATCGACACCGGGGTTCTCGGGCGCCACCAGCTGCACGCGGGCGACGCGGCGGAAGTCCCAGTTCTCGTTGTCGGGCTGCAGGCGGCGCTCCTCACCGATGATGAGCAAGGCATCGCCCGGCGCCAGGCGTGTGGACTGGCCGGCCAGGTACAAGGTGGTGCCGCCCCAGTGCGGCGGCACGGCCTCCATGCTCAGCACCGGCATGGCATTCCAGGCCGCGCGGGCCTGCAGCGGCGCCAGGGTCTCGAAGACCTGGGGCTTCTCGTCCTGGGCCGGGATGCTTTGGGTCTTGCTGCCGGCCGCTATGCGCGCCTGCAGCGGCGCGCCGGGCGAGGTTTCCAGGTTGAAGGCCAAATAGGTGGAGGCCGCCACGCCGGGGCGCAGCTCGTAGCCGATGGCACGGGCCAGCTCCAGCACCGAGCGGCGCTCGGTGGCGGTGCGCAGAAAACCTTCGTTGAGCAGGCGCTCCTGGTAGAAGCTCAGCACATCGAGCACGCCGGCCCAGGCCTCCAGCAAGGCCAGGGCCGGGTCGCTGCGCTCGCGCGTGCTCAGGGCTTGAAGGGCCGGCGCCTGGGACAGCAGGGCCAGCTGGCTTTCCATGAAACGCGCCTGGCTGCCGACCCGGGCTGAGAGGCTGCGCTGACCCGGCGGGTTGATGGCATCCACAGGCGTCAGCACCGACACGCCGGCACAGCAGCCGCATTGCGCATCCGCGCCGCTGAAGTTCGAGGGTGACGATGGGGCGCTCACAAACCACCTCGCATGCTCAGCCGCAGCCGGCCGTTCTCAGGGAAATTGGGGTCGTTGTCCAGGCGCAGCACTTCCAGACTGGCCGCGAGGATCACGCCCGCTGCCCGCTCGCCCTGGGCCGTGCGGCCCCAGCGCTGGAAGCGCAGCACCTCGACCGAGGCCACCCCCACCAGGGACTGCGCCGCCTCGACCAGGGCCGAGAGCGCCAGGCTGCCGCCGAAGCTGAAGTGATCGGGGTGGAAGAAAGCCGGCTGGCCCTGGGCATCGAGGCCATTGGAGAGGCGCGCCAGCAGGCTTTGCTCCACCGCCGCGGCCATGAAGCCGGGCAGCACGCAGACCGCCAGCTCGATGTCCAGCGGCACATAGGCCGGCTCCTGCAGTTCCAGGTCGTAGCCGGCCAGGCGGTAGCGGTCGAGATGGGCCAGCATCTCGGCGCGAAAGGCGGCATCGAGAGGCAGTCCGCCGCGCCGGTCGATGCTGACGAAGACCGTGTACCAGCTGCCGGTCCAGCGCAGGCGGGCGGCCGCGCGCTGCACCTGCGGGTGGCGCTCGGCCATGCGGGCGTAATCGTCTTCAGTGACGGCGCGCTCCTGGCTGCGGAAGGACTCGGGCGCAAACAGGCGCACGGTGTCGGCGCTCTCGGGATCGCAGCCCCCCTGGGCTGAGAGGGGGTTGCGCACGCGCAGCACAAAGGGCCGGATCAGGGGCTCGTCGCAGACCAGCCGGACGATGCTGTCCGGCCCGACATTGCCGGCCGCGCCGCCGCCCTGGCGGTAGCTGGCCAGCAGGCGCGCGCCGGGCTCGGGCCGGCGGCCAAACTGGTTGTCGCCGAAGCGCAGGCTGGCGCGGCCATCGGCCTCGGTTTCCAGCACGAACTCCTGCGCAAAGCGGTCGCTGGCCAGCAGATCCCGGCGCGGCGTCCAGCGGCTGGCGCCAAGCAGGATCTGGTCGCCAAACTGGGCCGGGTCATCCTGCTCCAGATGCATATCGGCCGGCACCGCCCGGCGCGGATCCTGGCGCAGGGCGCGCGCGGCCGACCCGGCCTGGGCCTGATCGTGGCTGTAGGGCTCGGCAAAGGCAATGCCGGGCTCTTGCAGCCGCGGCCGATAGGGGCGCGCCGCACGGCCGGGGCGATCGGCCGGCACTTCGGGCGGCAGCAGGCTCTCGGCTCGCCGGCTCAGGCCCTGGTCGGCCAGCACCACATTGCCGCGCATCACTGAGATGGCGCGCCGCACCAGACTGCCGCCTTCCTCGAACTCGGCGCTGACGCACAGCGGGAAGGGCAAGGCATCGTCCTCATGCCAGCGCAGCAGCCGCAGATCGGTGCCGGTCAGCTCATCGCGGGCTGGCTCGACGGCCAGCAGGCGCAGGGCGTGGCGGTGGCTGCGCTCGCGGTCGGCCTCGCGGCCCGTCGTGGCGCTGCGGATCTCCTCGGCAATCAGCACCTGGCCCGGCAGCAAGGCCAGCACCGGGCTGTTGACCACGGCCGCGCTGGTGGCGCCGCGCGGCAGGCAGTACCGCAGCTCGCCCCAGTCGTGCAGGGCGATACGGTTGTGGGCCGAATGCAGGCTCAGGGCATGCAGGGTTTCGAACACCAGGCTGCCGTCCTCGGGCAGGCGGGCCAGCTCGTCACTGCGCAGCACCGGAGCATCCGGGTCGCCGCCACGGGTCAGCAGCATGCTGCGCGCGGGCAGGCTGCGACCATCGGCCTGGGGCGCCACCTCCACGCAGACAAAGGCCCGGCTGTTGCAGCCCTCGTGCACCGCGTAGTCCAGCAGGCGGGCATGGCGGCGCAGCGAAACACGCCGGCGCGCCGTGCCCAGATAGGCCTCGGTGGCCACGGCGTCCTGGCGGTAGCTGAGCAGGTCGCCGACATGGGCCAGCATCTCGACCAGGGCGGTGGAGAAATCGGCCGGATGGGCGTCCTGCCCGCCGGGAATCAGCTGGCCCATGCGGTCCAGCATCAGGCGGCGGAAGCTGGCGTAGTCCTTGGCCAGGTAATCGAGCAAGGGCTCGGGCAGGCTGGCGGGTGGACAGTGGTGGGCGCTCTCGCAATCGAAATCCGAGGGGCATTGCGCCTTGAAGCTGAAGCGGATGCTGGCCAGCACCGGGTCGATGCCGGCGGGCGCAAACTCGGGCGCGGCCGGGTCGATCAGCTGCAGCTCGTACCAGGAGAAATCCCCGGCCTGGTCCACCGTCAGGGTCAGCACCTTGCCGCTGGCCTGGGCCGTCAGCACGCGGACGCCCTGGATGCGCACGCCGCCGACGATGCGGCAATGCGCGACGCTCAGACCGCTGACCGGGAACACGAAGACGAGCTTGAGCGTGCGCTGGTCCTTGCTGGCCACCTCGAGGTAGTCGATGCCGTTGAGGGCGGGCGGCAGCGTCTGCTCGCGCAGCAGCTGCAGACGGCGCGGGTTCTCGCTGCGGGCCTGGCGGCGCTGGCTGCTGGCGCCGCTCATGGCAAGGCCCTCGAAAAGTTGGCGAGCTGGCGCTCGCGATCACGGCGCACGATGTACTGCACGCTGACCTGCAAGCGCTCGTCCACATGCTCGATCTGCACACCCTCGACCTCGATCAGCTCGCCCAGCCACTGCTGCAGCGAGCCTTGCACGGTGGACTGCAGGGCGGCGGCCAGGGCATCGCTGTTGGGCGCGAACACCAGCTGCAAGAGGCCGCAGCCGAAATCGGGCCGGTTGACGCGCTCGCCCGGCTGGGTGAAGAGCACCTGCTCGATCATCTGGCGGATGCGCGCATCGGCCTCGCGCTCGGCGCTGCGGCCTCGGCTGTCGATGCGGTAGGGGAACTCGAGGGTCATCGCTGCCATTCCTCACTCAGAGTGCCGACGCGCGCAGCTGCGTCATGGCGATGATCAAGGGCGTGCCGGTGGGCGCACAGACGGAGCTGCTGGACTGCAGCACCAGCGGCTGGCCGCCGGCCAGCACCCGCGTGCTGCCGGTCAGCCATTGGCCGGTGACGCAGGGGCCATTGCCGGCGGTTGGTGGCGGCATGGAGCAGCCGGCAACTAGATAGGGCGCAGCGATGGTGACCACCGGCTGGCCCGAGACCAGCACGCGCGGAAAAGGCACGCTGGGATTGGCCTGGCCGCCGTGCGAGCACAGCACCGTGGCGCCGACATGAACGATGAAGCCTGGCATGGCGGTCGAAGCTCCTGTTGCGCTCAGATCACCGTCAAGGCGCCGGCGTTGATGTTGACGCTGGGGCCGTTGAGCATGATGGTGGCGCCCTGGCCGTTGCTGATGGTGATGCCCAGCTCGTTGATCGAGATCAGGGCGCCCGCGGTGGTCTTGAGCAGGATGCCGCCGGCCGGGCCGGGCAGGTCGGAAATCATCAAGGCGTTCTGGTTACCGGTCTGCAGCACGATGCTGGGCGAGACCGGCAGGCCGGCCAAGGCCAGGGCCGGCACATCGGCCGCACTGCCCCAGAAGCCGCCGACCCAGACCGGATGGTCCGGGTCGCCCTGCTCGAACTCCACCCAGACGCCCGCGCCGATCTGCGGCAGGCAGAACAAGCCGGCCTGCTTGCCGGTGAAGGGCACGCAGGCCATGGCCCAGCTGGACAGGCCCAGGCCCATGACATCGGGCACCTGCACCTGCAGGCGCCCCATCTGCATGGGGTCGATGTTGTTGAGCACCACACCGCGGTACTTGCCGTAGTACTTGCCTTCGCTGCTCATGGGGGCACCATCGGAAGGGTTGAGATGAGACCGTTGCGGGTCAGAGTGAAGTTCTGCTTGAACTCGCCGGGTTTGAAGCTGCTGGTGACCGACTTGACGTAGTACATGCCGTCGAAGGCCACGCCAGCGCCGCGCACGCCGACCAGCTCGCGCGCGCGCAGCACCGTGCCATAGCGCAGCACATCGACGGAGCCCGTGGCCTGCACCACATCGGCCGAGCCGGCCGCCGCCGCCATGCCCTTGGACAGCGCGGCCATGGGCGAAAGCTTGGCCGTGTCGCTCATCAGGTTGATGGACTTGGGCAAGGACTGCAGCAGGCCCAGCGGCGGATTGAGCAGGCTGACATCGGGAATCGGCAGCGGGATCGGGAACTTGGTCAGCGAGTTCTGGATGAAGACCACGGGCATGGCCTTCTTGGCATGGTCGATGCTGAAGTTCAGCGACTCGACATTGCTGTGCGCATCCATGCCCAGATTGAGCGCAGGCTGGGGCAGGCCGATCTTGATCTCCGGGCCCCAGTAGGCGGTGTTCATGCCGGGCGCCGGGCCGGGCACGATGTAGAAGACATGGCCGGCGTCCTTGGCCAGCTTTTCCAGATAGGACAGATCGGTGCCCTGGTGGGTGGGGATCTTCTCCACCGGCACCGGCACATCGTTGAAGACCTGGGGGATGACCAGGGGCACCATGCCGAACATGGCGTACTTGGCCACGATCAGGGCCACGCGAGCCTCGGCCGGCATGGCGGGGTAAGGCAGGCCGTTGAACTGCTGCTGGTCCATGGCCACCGACAGGTCTTCGCCGGTGATGGTCAGGGTGCTAACGCCGGGCTCGTTGGAGCCGCTGATCTCCTGCTTGGTGATCAGCCCGTCCATCAGCACGCGCGGCAGGCTGTTGATGGTCAGCACGATCAGCACGCGCAGCCAGGGCACCTGGCCGCCGGCCAGCACCAGCAAGGTGTGCAGAGGGGAACGGTTCTCGATGGCAAAGCTGATCTGGAAGCCGCTGCGCGAGCCGGCCGCCGAGGTCACCTGGAAGCTCTGCAAGGCCTCCATCACCGGCTGCGGCACGGGCACCGGCACGGCCGGCCCGACCAGCAGGGTGACATGCATGCCTTTAAGCACCGCCCGCCCCTCCCCAGCCACCCGAGCCGCCACCCATGCCCTCGGGCAGGGTCAGGCGGATGCGGCGGCCGATCTCTTCCAGATCGCGCGCATCAAGATCACCGTTGGCATCGGGCAGGCGCCAGAACTGCTCGGGGTCGCCGAGCACGGCCGCGGCCATGCGGTCGATGTGGTCGCCCTCCACCACCCGGTACTCCTGAAAGCCGACAAAGCGCGCCGGGTCGGGCACGAAGCGGCGCCGCAGATAGACCACGGTGCGGCCGTCGGCCTCGCTCCACTCGGCGGTTTCGATGCCGTGGTAGCGGCTGTTGGGCGGGTAGCGCTGGTCGGTGCTCATGGTGTGCTTCTCGGTGGGGGCGCAGGTCTCAGAACAAGGCGTTCAGGCCCAGGCTGGCCAGCGAGGCGCTGGAGGCCTTGCGGGCCAGGCGCTCGCGACCCTGGTGGTAGACCATGTAGAGGTGGCCGGCCTTGCTGCCAAAACCCAGGTCGTTGATATTGAGCACCCGCATGCCCAGCGAAACGCGCGCACGGATGGGGTTGAGCTGGGCGTCGAAGGCCTCCTCGACGATGGAGAAATCGGTGATGCGCACCGGCACTACCCGCTCCTTGCTCCACACAAACAGGGGCAGCGGCGCCTCCACCGGCGCAATCTCCAGTGTGCCGACGCTGGCCAGGGCGTTGTTGCGGATCAAGGTGCCGCTGTCGGGGTAGACCATCACCTCGAGCGCGGCCAGTTGGGCATGAAGACCCACCTCGACCACGGCGGCATGCTGGTCGGGCGCTGCGAGCTGGTCGGTGGCGTCGATGTCGGCGTCGAGCTTGAGGGTCTCGATCGGCGGGCCCTTGAGCCGCAGCGGCTGGCTCAGCGCCGTGCTGCTGCCGGCGCCCTGGGGCGTCAGCGAGCGGGTCAGCAGATCGGGGTTGTACTGCAGGGCGATCACGCGCTGCACCGCACCGCTGGACGGGTCGATCAAGATGATGCCGCCCTTGAGCAGCTTGGGCGAGCGGGTCAGGCCGGTCACTTTTCCTTCTCCTCGCTGCTGGCGGCACCGAACAGATTGCCGAGCATTTTTTGCGTGTCGAGCTTGAACTCGGCGGGCTCGGGCTGGATGTCCGAGAGCTTGGGCATGCGGAAGCCCTCGACGCTGTCATAGTGCAGCGGCATGCGCACACCCAGGCTCAGGCCGGTGTCGAACTTGGCCTCCTTGAGCGTCCAGACCTTTTCGGTGCTGACCTTGAAGACCGAGACGCCAGCCTCGGCAAACACCTTGGCCTTGAGCGCCGCACCGAGCTCGATGCTGCCGCCGATGTAGGCGCTGGCATCGACGCTGAAACGGTCCTTGGCGTAGGCGATCTCGCCGCCCAACTCGGCCTTGCCCTTGAGCCCCGCACGCGCCTCCACGCTGAGCCCGCCGCCGACCTTGCCGATGAAGGCATCGAGCACCACATTGGCGCCCACCGTCCCGGTGATGCCGCCGCCGGCCGGGATGCTGGCCTTGGCCTTCATGCTGAAGGCGAAGTCAGGGTCGGGCTCGAAGGGGCTGAACTTGACCGTGGCCTTGATGCCGGTGAGCACACCCGGGCCGACGTAGTAGTAATAGCCCAGGCCGCCGTAGAGCTCGACCTTGAGGCCGATGGGGCCGATGGACGCGCCGGGGATGGGGATGCTGCCCGAGGCGCTGAACAGGCTCTTGGGCGTCTCGTCCTTCGGAAAGCGCGGGAACAGGGTGATGTCGGGAAAGCTCAGCTCGCCATCGAAAGTGATCTTCTGCTTCTCGTCGATGGTGATGGCGGCCGAGGCCACCATGTCTTTCTTGATCTCGTAGCTGAGCTTGCCGCTGCCGGTGAGGGTCTGGTTGGGGTGGAGCTTGACGTCGATGGAACCCTTGGCCCGGCCCTTGTCGATCTTGATATTGCCGTCGCCGTAGACCTTTTCCTTGCCGCCCTGGTTCTCGTAGGTCGCGCTGACCGTGCCGTCCAGGCCGGAGAAGGCAATGCCGGTGCTGCCGGTGGCACGGAAGAGATCGCCATCGACCGAGAGCTTGGCATCGATGGGCTTCAGATACTTGCTCTTGGTTTCGATGCGTCCGCGGCCCGAGTAGCTGAAGCGGTTGTTGGCGTACTTGACCTCGAGCGACGCCGGGTTCTTGCCAGGCAGCTCCAGATCGACCCGGCCGTTGGCATCGAGCTTGCCGTTCTTCAGGCTGACATCGACCGCACCCCCGGTGACAAAAGGCAGCTTGAGCTTGCTGGCCTCGACCTTGGCGCCGCCGCTCCACTGCCCTGCCTGGTAGAGCACCGTGCCCTTGGCCTCGTCGACACCGGGGATGTAGACGAAGAGATCGCCCTTGAGCACCAGGCCCTGATCGTCGGCGCTGGCCGTCAGCTTCACATCGGCCACCTTCTTGGCCCCGCCGATCTCGAAAGCCAGGGTGCCCACCGGCTTGAAGGCCGGCGCCAGCTCCATCATCACGCTGGCCTCGGTGACCTTCATCCCCGGGAAGGGCGGCTTGATCTTCTTGGGATCGAGCGCCTTGCCCATGCGGAAGCCTTGGGGGTCCAGCACCACATCGAGCGTGGGCAGCAGGGGCAGCGAGGGCTTGATGGTGCCTGCGGCCGTCACGCCCGAGGCGTCCATGCTCAGGGTGGTGAAGGTGATGGGGCTGAGCTTGGCGAACTCGGCCTTGATGGGCGCCGGCAGCTTGCCTGAAAGAGGCTTGACCACACCATCCGGGCCGATGGCCAGGGTCACGACCGTGCTCTTGGTGCCGGGCTTGGCACCAATGGCGGCATCGTCCAGCGTGGCCTTGAGCTTGTCGTGACCCTTGCCCTTGGGATCGCGCTCGTAGCTGATGATCGTCAGACCCTTGACGCTGCTGGCGATGGCGGCATTGACCCCGGTCAGCGGAATGGACTTGCTCTTGTCCGCCGGCAGCTTGAGCGTGAAGGGCTTGCCCAGCACACTCACTTCGACATCGACCGAAGGCTTGTCGGTGGCGGCCGTGACGGCCGGATCGACAAAGCGTTGAGAGAGCTGGCAGCAGATGCCACAGGTCGGCGAGCCCTGCATCAGCACACCGCCAAAGGTCAACGACACCCGCTTGGGCCGCTTGCCGCCAAGCGCGTCCTTGGCATCGGCAAAAGCCTGCTCGGCCAGCTGGCGCAGCTGCTGCTGGATCAGGCCGCCGCTGGAGGCGTTGTCCACCTTGTCGATGACTTGCAGATTGCTGCCGGCGTTCGTGCCACCGACCTGCAGCTCCTGCATATGGTCGAGTTCGCAGCTGGGGCCGATGGGCGGCTTGGGGAACTGTTTTTCACCCCCGACCTCGGCCCAGCGCGCATGGGCTTTCTTGTCGAGCTTGTGGCCCACGGTTTCCAGCCAGGAGCGTTGCAGCTTCTCGGTTGGATCACGGGCCTCGTTCTTGCCGGCCTTGTTCTGCGTCGGCACCGGGCCGCCCGACCAGTCGAACACCGCGTGCAAGGCACTGGTGTTCTTCTTGCAATAGTCCAGGGCCTTCTGGCCTTTCTGCGGCGGCAGGACCAGGGTGTCCACCTTGTAGGCCGCCTCGGTCTTGTCCACGGTACCGGTGGCCTGCTCGGGCACCGCCGTTCCCGTCAGCGAGAACTTGCGGTTGTAGGTGGTGGTTTCGTAATTGGCCTCGAAGCTGGGCGGCTTGGCCTTGCCCGTGTCTTCATCCTTGGCCTCTGCGGGCTTGGCGGCCGGCGTGGCGCTGGGCTTGCGCGACAGGCGCGGGCCGCTGCGGCTCAGGCCTTGGCCCAGGTTCAAACCCTCCGTCAGCCCGCCGCGCATCACCCGGTCGGCCGTCTGGTCGGCCTCCATTTCCAGGCGGCGGTAGTCGGGGCCGTGATCGGCCAGATTGCTGATGCCGCTGCGCTGCAGGCCCTGCTGCTGCACCGTGTGGGCCAGTTCATGGGCCAGCAGGTGGCGGCCCGGCTCGCTGTGCGGCTGGTAGGCGCCATCGCCGAACACGATGTGCTGGCCGACGGTGTAGGCCTGGGCATCGACATCACGGGCCGAAGCGGCCGCCGCGCTGTCGTCGTGCACGCGCACGGCCGAGAAATCGCTGCCGGGGCCGAAGCGCGATTCCATGAAGCTGCGCGTGTCGGCATCGAGCGGCCGGCCGGCACGCGACAAGGTGTCGCTGACCGAGCCGGGCCAGGCGGCCTCGTTCTGGCTGGAGGCAGGGCTGCCGCTGCTGCTGTAACGCTGCAACAAGGCCTTGGCCGCGCAGCTCTCGCATTCGCCGCCGGCACCGGCGCCGCTGCCGCAGGCGCAGCGGCGTTGCAGCAAGGGGCGAACCGCCGGCTCTTTGCCAGGCGGGCGCCTCTCGCCGCGCGGCGCCTGCTCGCGCTCCGCAACCTTGGGGCTGGCGGCGTGGACGGCACTGCTGCTCATCGCGGCAGCCCCTGGATCAAGGCGCGGGCCAGGCGCTGGCCGGTGCGCTCAGGCGACTCGGCGGCCGAGCGGCGAAAACGCGGGATGCGCAGCAGATCGGCCTCCATGCTGGGCTGCAGGGCCAGCTGCGAAGCCTGCTGAGCCAGCAGGCGCCCGAGCTCCTGCTCGAAGGCTCCGGCCAGCCGCGCGCCTTCTCGCGCCGTGTAGCCCGGCAAGGCGAGGCTGCCGATATGCAGCTGCACCCGAGGAGCCGGCGCGGCGCTGCTCCGCGGCACAGCCTGAACCGAGGTGGCCACTGAGACAGGCTTGTTCACAGCCAATCTCCCACATCGGCGGCGGGCAAGGGCCGCTCCAGCTTGGCGAACTCGGCCGCGGCGGCATCGCGCAGATGGCGCATGGTGATGACCGAGTCTTCGTCGGCGGCCAGAAACGCGGCATTGAGCGCCAGATTGCGGATGTGGCCGCCCGAGAGCGAGAGCCGCATCAGCTTGCCGATGTCGATGGCCCCCAGCGGCGCGGCGGCCGGGAAGGCGCGCTCCCAGATCGCGGCGCGGGCCGCCTCGTCCGGGAAGGGGAACTGGACGATGAAGCGGATGCGGCGCTGGAAGGCCGGGTCGATGGCCTGCTTGAGATTGGTGGTCAGAATGGCCAGGCCGCGGTAGCTCTCCACCCGCTGCAAGAGGTAGCTGACCTCGATATTGGCGTAGCGGTCGTGGCTGTCCTTGACCTCGCTGCGCTTGCCGAACAAGGCATCGGCCTCGTCGAACAAGAGGATGGCGCCGCTGGCTTCGGCGGCGGCAAAGACGCGGGCCAGGTTCTTCTCGGTCTCGCCGATGTACTTGCTGACCAGGCTGGCCAGATCGATGCGGTAGAGATCGAGCTGAAGCTCGCGCGCCAGCACCTCGGCGGCCAGGGTCTTGCCCGTGCCGCTGCCGCCGCTGAACAGAGCGCTCAGGCCCAGGCCGCGGCTGCTGCGCTCGGCAAAGCCCCAGCTCTGGTAGACCCGGTGGCGCTGGCGCAGCTGGGCGGCCATGCTGCGCAGGCTGTGCAGGGCCGGCTCGGGCAGGACCAGATCGGCCCATTGCGCGCGCGCCTCGATGCGCTGGGCCAGGTCGTCCAGCCCGGCGCCCCCCGAACCCGCAGTCATGCCCGGCGCCGTGCGCGTGGAGGGCCGCAGCAGCTCACCTGCGGCCTCGCGCGCCGCCTCGCGTGCGGCCTGCCACAAGCGGCTGGCCCGGGCACGCTCGTCCTCCCCCGCATGATCGTCCAGCGCAGCGCGCCATTGCCCGGCCAGCTGCAGAACCTGGGTCTGGGACAGCTGGAACTGCTCGGCCAGGGCCGGCATCTGGCGCTGCAGCTCGGTGCTCACATCCCTCTGGCCCAGACTGTCCCGCCACAAGGCCAGGCGGCGTTCCGCGCTCAGCTCGGTGGAAGGCAGCAAGCGCTGCGCCCGGCGCAGCGGCAGGCGACCCGCCTCGCCGCGGCTGCTGAGCAGCAGCAGACTGGGCAGGCCGTCGAGCCAGACGGCCAACTGCCCCCCGGACGCTCCGCCCTCCTCCATGGCATCCAGATCCACCCAGAGCAGGCCGCGGTGCAAAAGCGCCTCGCGGGCCCAGAGCCGGGTCATGGCCTCGCGCTCGGCCGATGGGGGCAGCTCTTGCAGGCGGTAGAGGCTCAGGCCCAGGCGCTGCGCCAAAGTGTGGACCAGCACCTCGGCCTCACGGCCGGCGTAGTGGGCCACCGGGGTCTGGAGCAGTGAAGGTGCCGCCTCCCAGGCGGCGGCCAGTGCGGCCAGGCCGGCATCCTGCTGCGCCCCCAGCTCCGCCTCCGACTCCATACCACGCCGCGCCGCTTGGCGCTGCAACCAAGGCGCCAGGCGCGGGTCGGCATAGCGGACCCCGGCGAGGGCGTGCAGCACGGTCTCGTCCACCGCCCAGCGTGCGTCGAGCGGGCCCAGTCCGCCGACCAACTCGATCAGCTGCCAGCGGCGCAGCGGCGCCACCGGCGTCAGGGCTTCCCAACGCGACTCGGCCAGCAAGGCCAGGGCCAGGCGGCCGTTCAGCCAGGGTTGCCCGCCCTCGCCCTGCGCTTGCGCCAGCAGCGGGCCGATGCGGGCATCGAGCTGCGGCGCCACGGCGAGCAACAAAGCATCGCGCTCAAACGGACTCAGGCCCAGGCTGTGCGCCAGTTGCCCCAGGGCCGGCGGCACCTGCTCGCCCGACAGCAAAGGCATGGGCTGGCCCGGCGCCTGCTGCAGATGCTGCTCGATGCGCGCCAGGGCTTGCGTGAGCACGCGGGCATTGCGCGCCTGCTCGCGGTGGCTGCTGCTGCCCTTGCCGATCGGCGAGCTCGATGGGGCCGAGGCGGTGTTCACAGCAGCAACTCCGGGCCGGCAAAGCGGCCATCGGCCGCCACCGTCAGCGGGCTGACGCCGGCATCGACCTGCAGGCGCGCGAGATAGCGGCCGGGCAGCACATGCTGGAACGGAATGCGCAGCACGCCATTGCTGGGGGCCGGCGCAATCACCCCATTGCCCTCGGGCGCATCAAAGCTGTAGGCTCGGGCCGGCCGGTCGGCGGGCGGGTCTTTCTCGTTGAGCAGCAGGCGCACCCGCTGGCGCGCGCCGACCGGAGGCGTCACCGTGGCCCTGATGCGGCCCTTGGCATAGGCCTGGCCGTCGATCACGTCCTGACCCGCACCGGGCTCCAGCGCAAACAGCGCTTGCGGATGCAACACCAGGGCGCCGAGATTGGACTCCACCACCCCATGCGGCTGCGGTGGCGAACCCATCAGATGGGCATGGCAGACCTGCACGCTGCACAGGCCCGCGCGCAAGTCCAGGGCGGGGCTGAGCTGCAGGCGGATCTCTTCGTCGCTGACCGAGAGCAGGCTAGCCGGCGGCAGCGACACGCCGTTGAGCTTGAGCGTCAGCTGTGGCGACTTCAGCAATGCGCCGCTGATGCGCACGATGCTGTTGGGCAGGATGGGCGTGCCCGCCGGCCCTTCGGCTTCCACCCGGTCGATGCGGGGGCTGCGCAGGGTCAGCACATGCACCTGGCGGCTGCTCACAGGCAGCGGTGTGCGCACACTGCGCGGCGTCTGCGTCAGCAAGACGCTGACCGAATAGGCTGCACTGGGCCGCGCTGGCAGCTGGATGGCCCCCCAGAGCCGCGAGACCTCGTCCATGCCCAGGTTCATGGCCGTGATGCGCAGCTGCTCCAGCTGGTCGGCCAGGCCCGCCAGCTCCAGCTGCTTGGGAAGATTGGGTTTATTGGCTTCCGGCTTGAGCGCACGGCGAATGGCCTCACGCCCCAGGGCCGGCGTGTCGTGCAAGACCTGCATGGCGGCGCCAAGCAGGATCTCGGCATGGAAATCCTGCAGGCCGTAGGCCACCAGCAGGTAGTGCAGGTCCAGGGCCAGGGCCGGATTGGCGCTGCGCTCGCCGCGCCCATCGCGGCTGGGCAGGTCGAGATTGGCCCAACCGGTGTTGCGGGTCTGGTTGTAGAGCACGATGTTCAGCGAAGGCAGGTCCGCCTGGGCCTGGGCTTTCTCGGGCGGCAAGCAGGTCACCGCCGGGCTGGCGCCCAGCACATCGGCCAGCTTGAGCGCGACAAAGCCATCGCTGATCAGTTGCTGCAAGACCGCCGAGGTGGCGGCCAATCCCAGGGCCGAGCTCATGAGCGCCGCCGTTCTGCCAGATAGGACTCCAGCGACTGCGGCGCACGCGCCTGCGCCTGCGCGGGGTTCGGCTGCGGAGCGGCCGCAGGCGCCGGGGCCCCGATCGGCTGCACTTCGATGCGGCCGATGTGGATCTCGATCTGCGGTGCCAGAGCTTCATGCCGCATGGAGTGCGCCGAAGCGGCGCTCTCGCGCCGTTCAGGCAGCGTATGCAGGGAAGCTTCGCGCGGGGCCTGCACGGCATCCAGCGGCTGAAGCTTCAAGGATGCCAGCGATGGCAGCGCTGGACCGCGCGCCGCCGAGCTGTCGTCCGCAGTGGCTGCCGGCTCCAGGCGATCCAGCGCGGCCATGCGTGATGGACGCGATGGCGTCACAGCTGTCGAGCGGCCCCGCTGTGAATCGGCCGGTTGCAGCGCGGCCTCAGATTCCAGCCCGCGATCGCGCGCAGGACGGCGTTCAGCCGGGCTCCGGCTGGCATCGGCCCAGCCACTCTCCTGGGGCCGCGACGGGGCCGTCACGTGATGCCAAGGCTGCTGCACACGAGCCTCCGCAGGAGACGACTGCGCGGTTGCGGCGCGCGGCGCCGGGTCACGCTCGCTCGTCGCCGGGGCGGAGCGCGCCGATGAACCGGCGTCTGACAAGGCCTGCATCACAGGGCCGTGCGGCTGAGGCGCAGCATCTGCGCGGGGGCTGGTCCAGGGCTGCGGGGACGGGCCGCGCGCCGGCACGCCGAGGCCATCGCCCTCACCCGGCTCGGCCCACGCAGCAGGATCCGCCCCCCATCGCGCAGGTCCGTTCGGCGCTGGAGCGTCCTCAAAACGCGAGGCACGGCGCGGCTGCAAGCCGGGCGCTTGCACGGCCTTGCGGGCCAGCGCGGCGAAGAAGTCCGAGGCCATGCCCTGGGTCTTCATGCCAGCACCCGTTCCAGATAGCGCGCCCGGCGGCCGGGGCTCAGGGCCAGCACCTGGGCCTCGCTCCAACCATAGGCCCGGGCCAGCAGATGCACCTGATCGAGGCAGCGCTCGGACCAGCTCGCCAGGGCGCTGAGCAAATGGCTTGCAATGTCAAAGCCCTCGCTCCAGCCATGCTCGCAAGCCGGGCATTGCAGGGCCAGCTCGGTGTGGGCCTGCGGGTCGGCGTCGCTGAGCGCCGCGCTCAGCCGCTGCACTGCCTCCTCGCTCAGAGCCAGCGGCGCGGCGGCCTCGGCCTGGTCTTGCTCGCTCAGCTGCAGGCAGCGCGCCATCAGCAAGGCGCGGGCCTGGCCCTCGTCTGCCTGCTGCGCCGCGTCCCAGAGGTCGCGACTATCTGGCAGGCGGCAGCGCAACAGGCGTCCGTCGAGTTCCAGCGTCAGGGCTTCTGCGCTGCCCGAGGTTTGCTCCGGCACCATCAGCTCGGGCACTTGCAAGGCCAGCTCCAAGCTCTCACCACAACGCGGGCATATGGCCAGCAGCTCCAGCTGTGGGCCGAACAAGGCCTGTTGCAGCTCCAGGAGCTGGCGGTCGCGCTGGCCCAGGGGCAGGCTCGCGGCCCAGCCGGGCTCGGCCTGCCAGACGCGGTCCAGCAAGGCACAGGCGCGCAGCGGCGGCGGCAGGCCGTGGCTGCTGTCGAGCAGGTCCAGCCAGTCGGCGGAGCTCAGGGAAGCCATGATTCAAAGACCCTCGGTGCGATCAGGCGCGAAGGTTCAGCTCGGCTCGGTGAAGCTGACTTCGTTGGGCTCGGCCACTTCGTAATCACGCTCCCAGCCCTCGTTCTCGAGCTTGAGGCGGGCGATGGCCACGGCATTGGCATTGGCGTCCAGGTCCGGCAGGGCCTGGAACTCGCTGACCCAGGCACGGAAGACCTTGTAGGCCAGCACCAGCTGCCCGGTCTCGTTGTAGAGCTCGATGATCAGGTCCTTGCGGAAGTCCTTGAGCGAGACCTCGGCGCCCAGGCCGGAACCATAGTTCCAGACCTTGTTGGCCCATTTCTCGAACTCGGTGTCGTGCGTGACGCCACGCTCCAGGGTGATGGCATCGAACTCGGTACGGCCGGGTGATTTGCGGCTGCTGCTCTGGTCGCCGCCCTCGCGGTGCTTGACCACTTCGGTGCTGCGCTTGAGCGCCGAGACCTTGCTGATGCCGGCGACATAACGTCCATCCCACTTGACGCGGAACTTGAAGTTCTTGTAGGGATCGAAACGCTGGGCATTGACGGTGAACTGGGCCATGACGCGACTCCTTGACTCAAACCTGGATCTGACCAGCCAGCTGCTGGATGCGGATGACGACGAACTCCGCCGGCTTGAGCGGCGCGAAGGCGACGAGGATGTTGACGACACCGCGGTTGATGTCGTCCTGGGTGGTGGTCTCGCGGTCGCACTTGACGAGGTAGGCTTCCTTGGCGCTCTTGCCCTGGAAGGCGCCGAGGCGGAACAGGCTGTTCATGAAGGCGCCAAGGTTGAGCCGGATCTGCGCCCAGAGCGGCTCGTCATTGGGCTCGAAGACCACCCACTGGGTGCCGCGGTAGAGGCTTTCCTCTAGGAACAGGGCCAGGCGACGCACCGGCACGTACTTGTACTCCGAGCTCATCTGATCGGCGCCGCGCAAGGTGCGCGCGCCCCAGGACACGGCGCCGTAGACCGGCAGCACCCGCAGGCAGTTGACGCCCAGGGGGTTGAGCGCGCCGCACTCGCCATCGGTCAGGGTGTAGGCGGTCTTCTGCACGCCGCTGAGCGTGGCCTCGGTGCCGGCCGGCGCCTTCCAGACGCCGCGCTCGGCATCGGTGCGGGCGAACAGGCCGGCCACCGTGCCGCTGGGCGGGGTCAGGCGCAGCTTGCCATTGCGCAGCGGGTCGGCGATGTAAACCCAGGGGTAGTAGACCGCCGCATGGTCGGACTTGGGCAGGCCGGTGCCGTTGACGGCCGCCACCATCTGGGCCGGGTCCTGCGCCGAGGGCGGCGCGTCGATCACGAAGAAGGCGCGGCGCTCCTCGCAGTAGGCGGCCGCATCGGCCAGCACGCCGGGTTCGGTCACACCGGGCAGGCTGAGCAAGGTGAACAGATCCACCTCTTCCAGCGCATAGATGCCTTGGCGCTTGGCGCGGTCGGCAATGAAGGTGGGGTAGAGATCGGCCTCGGCGTAGGGCGTCTCGGTGCCGCCGGCCAGGTAGAGATTACCCGGCTGGGTGCTGGTGGCGCCGGCCAGCAGGTGCAGCTCGTTGGCAATGCTCTTGGCCGGGGCAGCGCTGACGGCGATGCTGCTGCCGGCACCCCGCGAACCGGTGGCCAGCACCAGGCTTGTGCCGCTGACCTTGACCGTGAAATCACGGTAGCTCGGGTGGCCCGGCTTCAAAGCACGCACGGCGGCTTGCAGGCGCGCCGCCACATCGTCGAGCTTGGCAGCCAGGTCAGCGCCTGCGGCGGCTGCGCTGCCGATATCGACCACATCAGGGCCATAGCCATCGAGGCTGATGCGCAGCGCGCTGTGCGTGGCATCCGGCAGGGTGTTGAGGTCATTGGCCGCAAACACAGCACTGCTCAGCGTGGCCGGATCGGGCACGGGTGCCGGGCGGATGGTCGCCACCGCGTCCACCTCCAGACCGCCCGAGGCAGCGCCCAGCTTGAGCACGCCGCTGGCATTGTTCTTCTGGCCGGCCAGCACCCGCAGCTGCGAGAACTCGCCGCCTTGGCCCGAGGTCATCAAGATCTGCTGGGTGCCCGGCGGGCGGGCGCAGGTGAACAGGTCGTAGGCCTGCTGGCTGTTGGCCTGGGCGCGCACCTGGAGCTGGATGGCGGCGCACAAGCTATCCAACCGCTGCGTGGCCGTGCCGCCGCCGATGTCGCCCGGCAAAGCGATCAGCACCTTGACCGGCGGCAGGCCGTTGACCGAGACCCGGAACTCGTTGTGGTTGGCGTCCAGCAATGTCGCAACATCGGCCAGGGGCAGGCTTCGCGAAGTGCCAGCCGGCAGGGCATCGAGCGCAGCCTTGCTGACCAGGCGGCTGAGCTTGACCAGCTGCGAGCTGGCATTGACCAGATCCAGCACATAGCGCGCATCGGCGGAGTTCATCGAGACATTGGCATAGCTCTCGGCCGCCCCATCCTCGGCGCGGAACAGCGAGAGGTTGAAGCTGCTGCCCGGGTTGGCGCTCTGGTGATCGACGCGGATCTCGATGCCATTGCCCGAGGCCCCCGCGTCCAGCGCCGTGAGCTTGAGCACATCGGCGGCGGCGGCATTGCGCAGGCTGCGTTCGGCCGTGCTGGCGTCCTTGACCAGGCGGATGGCATAGGCCTCGGTGCCGCCGTTCTGGAAGTACTGGCGCACGGCATAGCCCAGCTCGGAGTCGAGGGCCAGGCCGCCGAAGCGGCGCTCGTAGTCCGAGAAGCTGAACAGGCGCACCGCCTTGTTGATCGGCCCCCGGGGCGCGGAGCCGGCGAAGGCCGCGATGGCCGTCGCCACGCCGCTGATGGTGCGCACCCCGCTGGGCAGCTCCTCGATGTAGACGCCAGGATAGTTCAGTTGCGCAGGCATGATGGAAAACTCCTTCTGGCGCCGTTTCGACAAGGCGCACGACGCGACGCTCGGGACTCGATCCGCCCACCGCAGCACCGGGCCGCGGCGGCACGCTGCCTGTCACGACCGGGAATGGCTGCATCAGGCCCGCGCAGCCTATGAGGGGCGTTGACCGCACAACATCATTAGATTTGATGATGCGCGGTGCACCGACCTGGCAGGCGCGTGCGGGGGTTTTCGTTGTCGATCGCCCGCAAGCCCCGCCAGCATTGGGCAAAGCAGTGCAGGGCCTCGCGCCGAAAGCGCTGCCATGAGGGGCACTGAGGTTCTAGGGGGATGGGGGGCTCAACGCGCGATCGCGGCCACAGAACCAGGCGGCAAAGGCACAAAAGCACGCCCGGCCAGCGATCGCGCCCGCACGAGTTGCCAGGCCAAACCCTGCCCGAGCGCTCAGCCCCCCCGCGGCATGCCGAGGGTCGCGGCCACGCCCCGCCCCGATATCTGCCGCGCGCATGAGCTCTCGCGTTTCGCT
This sequence comes from Paucibacter aquatile, assembly GCF_002885975.1. Classification (NCBI taxonomy): domain Bacteria; kingdom Pseudomonadati; phylum Pseudomonadota; class Betaproteobacteria; order Burkholderiales; family Sphaerotilaceae; genus Roseateles; species Kinneretia aquatilis. Next base: position 1,833,896 of record NZ_POSP01000003.1, read on the forward strand.
TCGTTTCCTGACTGAAACCGCGTCCTAAGCTGGCAACTCTCGAAGGCCAAAGCGCCAACACAACCTCATCAGGAGACTGCCATGAGCATCACCGCCATCAATGTGCGCAACTAGGTCCGCGGCACCAGGCACAACGCCGCCATGCCACCCGACATGATCTGTCCAAGCCCCACCGGGTCAGAGCTCACTGACGGACGCGCCAGACCTATTTCTGCTGATGGAGGGTCAGGTCTTGCTGCAGCTGCAGGGGCTCGACCAGCGCTGGACCCTGCAGCTCGATGCCGGCGATTGGGCGGTCATCCCACCGGCCTTGCTGCTCCATCTGGCGGCCCGGCCCTCGCTCAACTTTGCCGAACGCGTGGATCTGCTGCGCTGGCGCCAGGAACCCGCACCACCGCCGTGCCCGAGCTGCGCCCCTCGCTGCAGCAAAGGCCCGATTGGACCCCGGCGCGCGCACCGCGCGCCGTGGCCTGGCCCGCTGCAGCACGGCAGGAAATCGCCGCCGAGCTGGCCGCTGCGGCCTGAACCGCGCAGCAGCGCCTGAAAATCAGCCCGGCAAGCGAAACGCGGCCACCGCCTTGACCAGTTGCTGGGCCTGCTGGCTGAGGCTGTCGGCGGCGGCCGCGCTTTGCTCGACCAGGGCTGCGTTCTGCTGCGTGGCCTGGTCCATATGGGCGACCGACTGGCCGACCTCGCGCACCCCAGCGCTCTGCTCGCCCGAGGCACGGCTGATCTCAGCCACCACCTCGGTGACCCGGCGGATGGCGCTGACGATTTCATCCATGGTCTGGCCGGCCTGGTTGACCAGCTCGGTGCCCTGCCCGACCTGGCCGACGCTGGTGTCGATCAAATCCTTGATCTCGCGCGCCGCCGCGGCGCTGCGCTGGGCCAGGCCGCGCACCTCGCCGGCCACCACGGCAAAGCCGCGCCCCTGCTCACCGGCACGCGCCGCCTCGACCGCGGCATTGAGGGCCAGGATGTTGGTCTGGAAGGCAATGCCATCGATCACGCCGATGATGTCGGCGATGCGGCGCGAGCTGTCGTTGATGCCGCCCATGGTGGAGATCACCCGGCCCATCATGTCGCCGCCGTTGAGCGCGACCTTGGAGGCCTGCTCGGCCAGCTGACGCGCCTGCTCGGCGTTGTCGGCGTTGTTGCGCACATTGGCATCGAGCTCGGACATGGTCGAGGTGGTGCGCTGCAAGGCATTGGCCTGCTGCTCGGTGCGGTCGGAAAGATCCTGGTTGCCGTGGGCGATCTCGGTGCTGGCACTGGCCACCTCGTCGGCATTGCGCTTGACCTCGCGCACGATGTCGGCAAAGCTGCCTTGCATCTCGGCCAGGGCGCGCAAGAGCTGCTGGGTTTCCTCGTTGCCGGCCGGTTCGATGCGGTTGCCCAGCTCGCCCGAGGCCAGGGCCTGGGCGACGCGCACCGCCTGATTCATGGGCCGCGTCATCTGGCGGGCCAGCCACAGCGAGGCCAGCAACATGGCCAGGGCCGAGGCCAGCCAGGCCACGGCCATCAGGTACCGGGTCATCTTGACTCCCTGCCCCGCCTGCTCATTCAGGCGTTCATTGGTTTTCTCGATGGCATCGGACATCTCCGCCATCTGGTCTTCCAGCTGGGTGAACGCGACCTGCAAAGCCGGACCGGCCTTTTGCGCCGCGGCGGCATCGTTGTGGGCGGCCTGGACCATCTCGCGCGCCGCTTGCACGTAACGCGCCACCAAGGGCCGGACCGTGCGCAAGGCCTGGCGGGCCTCCTCGCTGAGCGTGGCCTGGTCCAGCAGGGCCAGGTTCTTCTCGAAGGTGGCAGCATGCTCCTTGAGCCCGGCCTCCGCTTCAGAGATACGGGCTGCTTGCTGCTCCAAGGCGCCCAGCAGGGCGAGCTGAGCATCACCGCGGATGGCGTCATGCATCATGTCCGCCTCTTGGCTGGCCTGCAGCGCAGCGGCGGCATGGAGCGCGTCCTCGATATTGCCGCCGAGACGATTGGCCGACCACAAGCCGATGCCGCCGGTGAGGGTGGCCAGCAAGGTGCCGGCCAAACCCAGAGCCAAGACCTGAAACCGCAATTTCATTCGTGTCTCCCTGCTGATGCCAAGCCCCAATATCGGGCCTGGGCGCACGCAGAGCAAGCGAGATCGTGCCAAAAACGGCACGCACGCCACAGCAGGCTTCAGCGCGGCAGCAGCTTCAGGCTCAAGCTGCGCGTGCCATCGGCAGCCGGCTGCAGCGCGGTTTCAAGCTCGGCCAGACGCTGGTCCACCCGGGCCGCATCGCAAGCCGCGGCACAGCGGATGTGCAGCCACAGGCCGTCACGATCGCGCGCCCCGGAGGGCATGCGCGAGGCGATCTCGACGCTCGCACCCAAAGCCTCCAGCTGCGCGCTCAGGTCCACGCTGAGACGGGAAATCTCGGCCACGTCCGCCACCCTCCAGACGGCCACGGCCGCCTCTGGCGTCGGGGGCGCCCCGCGCCAGGCGCCCTCGGCGCTCCCCGGGTCCTTCGACGAGAGCAGCGGCCAGAGCAGCACACCACCCAGCATGAACGAGGCTGCCAGGCCCCAGGCCCAGCGGCCGCCGCTGGGCTTGCTGTGGCGAAGCGGGCTGTGATTGGCCGACTCGGGCGGCGGATTCTTCAGCGCCGTCACCGCCGCGGGCTGCAGCTGCAGGCCGGCACGGGCGCGCACCTCAGCCCAGTCCATGGCCGCGAGCGGCGGCTGCGGCAGTCGATCCAGGCCGCGGCGCAGGCGCTGGCCTTGCTGCCAGGCCTCCTTCGACTCACTTTCGGCAGCGCCTTCCGAGGGCGCCGGCTGCGGCCGGCCGGCCAGACCGTCCAGCCAATCGCCGGCCTGACGCAAGGCCTGTGCATCGGGCGTGCTCGCGTCCGGCGGAAGTTGGGGTGGGTGCTCAGCAGTCATGGCAGTCTTGCATCAAGGGCAGAAGTTTGGCCCGGCACTGGGCCAGGTAGACCGTGGTGGCGTGCTCGCTGCGACCGAGGCGCTGGGCCAGTTCGGCCCGGGTCCAGCCCTCGACATAAGCCAGGTAGAGAACCTCGGCTCGCTCGGGTTCCTGGGCCTGAAAACGTCGAAAAGCTCGCTGCACACAGTCGCTCAGATCATTGAGATGCGTGCTTTCGGAAAAGCTCAGGCCTGGGCCCAGGGTCAGGTCTTGCGCCACGGCGTCCTCGTCCGGCTCGGCCCCCAGCTGCAGGGGCTGCTGGCGCCGCAGATGGGCCCGCAAGGCGTTGCCGGCAATCTGCCAGAGCCAGGTCGAGAGCTGGGCCTCGCCGCGAAAGCCGGCCAGGCCGCGCAGGGCCGCGGCAAAACTGTCCTGCACCAGCTCATGGGCCAGGGCCTCGCTGCAGCCGCAGGTGCCCACGAAATAGCGCAGCAGGCGCGGATACCACTGCGGATACAGCGCGGCCAGATCGGCCTCACTGGCACCGGCACGCGGGGCCGGTGCTTCTGGTTCATCCTCGGTGCGATCGAACATGGGGCTGGTTAGGATTCGGCCCGGGCGAGCCGGCGCCAGACGAGGGGCCGGCCAAGAGGCACGGCAACGGGACAAGAAAAATCGGGCACATGGGAGAACACCGCAGGCCGCGCCTCCAGCGCAACAATCAAAGCGTGCGACGCGCAGGCTTGCGCTTCGCACGGGCGCTGACTGTAACCCTGAGCCTGCTCAGTTTCGGGCCCCTGCGGGCAAATCCCGAGAGCACCTGCGCGCGCGATCCCGAGGCGCTGGCGCGGCAGCCGCACCCCGGCCTGGCGGCCATGAACCGCGAGGCCTTCAACATCGAGACCCTGTCGGATCGCCACCGGCTCTACCAAGCCTGGGAAGACTGCGCCTGGCAGCTGATGCCCGACGAAGTGGCCGGCTTTTCACTCTGGGCCTTGCATGGCTTTCGGCTCCATCAGATCCTCAGCGAGCGGCCCGACCGGCCGCTGCCGGAACTGCTGGACCTTCATCGCCCCCACGAGGCGCGGGCTGCGGCCTCTGGCGACGCTGAAACCCGCATGCAGATGCTGCGCATGCTCTGGGGCGGCCTGCTGAACCAGGGCCGGCTCAGCGAAGCGCAAAGCCTGCTGGATGGCGAGATCCAGTCCCGCGTGCAGGTCCTGCGAGCGGCCGGACCCGGTGCCCGCAGCCCCGCCGCCGAGCGGGCCCAGGAGGAGCTGGTCAGCCTCAGCGAAAGCCTCTACGGCACCGTCGGCGCGCGGCCGCAGATGGAAGCCCTGGCCGAGACCCTGGCCCGGGAACTCGGTCCCGATGCAGCGCCGACCCTGATCCTCGCCCGGCCCTTGACGGCCTACCACCGGCGGCTCGGCCGCATCGACCAGGCCTGGCATCTGATCGACACCGCCTTCCAGCGCGCCCAGGCTGAGCAAGCCGGCGACGAACGCCTGCTGCGCCTGCTGCAGAGCGAGCGCTCCATCGTGATGTACGAGCGCGGCCAGGTGATGGAGGCGATCCGCGAGCATGAGCAGGTGGTGGCCTACTGGGAGGCCGAGCAGGCCGCCGGCCGACCGGCCTGGATGCGCCTGGGCCGGGCCTACAACAATCTGGTTCGCTTCAGCCATGCCGCGGGCGACTACCCACGGGTGCTGCAGGTGGCCGAGAAAGCCGCACGCAGCCCCGGCCAGGCCTTCGGCCTGGTCTACACCGAGGCCTTGCCCACCCGGCTGTACGAACAGCTGGCCCGCCACCATCTGGGTGATGCGCAGGCGCTGGCACGGGGTCGGGACATCGTCGAGGGCGAGGGATTCGGCAGCAACTACACCCTGTTCTTTTCCGAAGCCCTGCTGCCTCTGGCCGAACGCGAGGGTGACACCGAGCTCATGCGCTGGGCCGCAGGCGAGGTCGAGCGCATCGTGACCAAGCACAGCACACCGCTGCAAAGCAACCGCGCCATCCTGCACCTGGCCCGGGCACGGCTGGAGCCACGGCTGCGCGCCTGGCACCAGTGGCGCGCCCTGGCCCTGGGGGCCATGGGCCGCAGCCCGGCCCATGAATCCCAAGCCTTGTTCGAGAACGCCCAGCGCCTCAGCGCAAGCCAGCCCCGCCTGGCCCTGGTCTTCTACAAGCTCGGTGCTCTGGCCTTGCGGCGTTTGCGCAGCGATTTGCCGCAAGACAGCGCCGACCTGCAGCGTGCCGGTCTGGCCCGCTACGAGCACCATCTGCGGGCCTGGGTCGAGCTGCTGATCGACCAAGGCCGCTTCAAGGACAGCGAAGCGGCGCTGGCCTTTCTGCAGGAGGAAGAACGCGGCGAGCTGCTGCGCGGCGGGCGCCGCAGCGCCAGCGACGGCGAGCGTCATCTGCGGCTCAATGCCGCAGAACGCCACTGGCACGGAGCCCTGGCCGACATCGGCCGCGAGCTGCGCCAAGCCTCCGACCGCATCGACAGCGAGATCGAGCAGACCGTGGGCCTGCTGGACCGCACAGCTGTGCGCTCGCAGGCCGCCCAGACAGCACTGGACGCCGCCGTGCAACAACTGCGTCAGCTGGCGGAAGACGAGGCCGAGCCGACCGAAACCGCTGAAAACGCCAGAGCCGATCCGGCCCCGAGCCGCAGAGCGGCCCTGGCACCCGGCCATGCCCGCCTCAGCTACTTCTTTCTGCGCGAGGGCCGGCTGAGCCTGCGGGTGCAAGCCGCCGGCCAGCCCACCCGCCATCTGCAGCTGCCCCTGACGCGCACCGCCCTGGCACGGCAGACCCTGGCCCTGCGTCAATGCCTGGAGCGCCGCTGCGAGCAAGACCTGACCCTCTCGCAGGCGCTCTACCTGGCTGTGATGGCGCCTGCCCTGCGCCTGCTGCCCGTTTCACCGAAGCCCCAGCACCTCGACATCGCGGCGGATGATGTGCTGCGCTACCTGCCTTTTGCCGCCCTGCATGATGGCCAGCGTTACCTGGTCGAACGCGTCAGCCTGAGCATGGACAGCGGCCTGCCGGCCGCCGCCACACCGCCGCCCGAGCTGCGCCAGGGCGCGCTGGGCCTGGGCCGCAGCCTGGCCAGCGAGGACGGCCGCCTGGCGCCCCTGCCGGCCGTGCGGCGCGAGCTGGCGGCACTGCGCCAACACACCGGTGCCCTGCTGCAGCTGGACCATGATTTCACCGCCCGTCGCCTGCAAGCCGCGCTGGAAGCCGGCCCGGCCCTGGTGCATCTGGCCAGCCATTTCGTGCTCGATCCGGCCGGGCGTGAGCAGTCCTATCTGCTGCTGGGTGACGGTCAGAGCTTGAACCTGGTGGAGCTGGGTCGCCTGCCCTGGGCCGGCGTGCAGCTGGCCGTGCTCTCGGCCTGCGAGACCGCCCTGGTGCTGGACGAGGGTGCCAGCAGCCGGCGCGGGCGCGGCCGCGAATGGCTGGGCCTGGCGGCCACCTTGCGCGGGGCGGGCGTGCAGCAGCTGATGGCCACCCAGTGGCGGGTGGCCGACGACAGCACGGCCGATTGGTTGAGCGCCTTCTACGCCCAGCCTCCGTGGCAAGCCGCTTCGGCGCGCGCGCAGGCGCGTGCTAACCTCGGCCCCGCGCTGCTGGCTCGTGCCCAGCGGCATTGGTTGCAGCAGTACCGCGGCCATACCCGCGCCCACCCGCATTTCTGGGCCGCCTTCACCTGGATTCATTGAACGAATTCGCCGTGCGCCCTGCTCTTGACGCCTGCTCTCCACGCCATTCACGCCGCCATTGCCTGCTGACTCTGGCCGCCCTGGGCTGGGCACCGGCCCAGGTCGGGGCAGCCCCCACCGCCCGCCTGCCCGGCATGGACCGGGCCTTGCTCATCGGCGTGTCGCGTTACCCGGCCTTGCCGGCACGGCTCTGGTTGCATGGCCCGGACAATGATGTGGCCCTGATGCAAGAGCTGCTGCGCAGCCAGGGCTTGGAGGCCGGCCGCATCCAGGCCCTCAGTGGCGCACCGAGCCGAACCGACATCCTGCAAGCCATGGAAGACCTGGCCCAGCAGGCTCGGGCGGGCGAGCGCCTGCTGTTCTATTACTCCGGCCACGGCAGCCAACAACCACAAGCCGGCGAGGCCCGCTGGCCTGAAGCCGACGGCCTGGACGAAGTGCTGCTGCCCGCCGACGTGCAGTCCTGGAGCGGCGAAGGCGCCAGCGGCCAGATTCCCAACGCCCTGCTCGACGACGAGATCGGCACATGGATCGACCGCCTGGTCGACCGCGGCGCCCAGGTCTGGGCCGTCTTCGACACCTGCCATGCCGCCGGCATGGCGCGCAGCGAGCCAGGCGAACCCAGCCCCGGCCCACGCGTGCGCGCCCTGCACCCGGCCGAGCTCGGCCTGACCCTGAGCCATGCACGCAGCAGCGCGGCAGACGCGAAGGCGACACGCGCCCCCGGCCGCTTCGGCAGCCCGCGCAGCGACGGCCGCACCCTGCTCTTCGCCGGCCGCAGCCACGAGCGGGTGCGCGAGGAATGGATGCCCAAGGGCGGCAGCCTGGCCAACACCCGCTTGCACGGCGTCTTCACCTGGCACCTGGCCCAGCTGCTGCGCCAGCAAGGCTGGCTGGACGGCGAACGCCTGATCGAGCAGGTGCGCCAGCGCTTTCTGGCCGAACAGCGGCTCAGCCCCGTGCCCATGCTGCTGGGCCAGCGGCGCTGAGCTGGCTCCGCGCGGGCAACGCCGTCCGCAGACACGAAAGGGGCCGGCCGGCTGTTTTTCGCTCGATATCCGGCGGCCCGCTTGCCGCACAATGTTTGCATCCGGCCCCCATCGTGGCCGGCCACGAAGCCGGATGCCCGAAGAATCCACGCCGCCGCCCCCTTCTGAGCTGCCAAGCTCCCGCCTGGCCGGGCTGCTGACGCTCGGCCCTTTCGCGGCCATCGGCCTGGTGCTGGTGATGCTCTGGGGCTTTGTGGTCTGGTTCACCCTGTTCTACCCGGCTCAGCTGCTGCAGGACCAGCGCAGCGAGATGGCCAGCGCCACCGAGGCCGCAGCCGCCCAGACCGAGGCGGTGTTCCGCGACGCCGAGCGCAGCCTGCGCACCATCGATTTGTGGCTGCTGACCCGCGGTCAGCGCGAGCCTCTGGCCGATGTCTCCCTGGCCCAGCTGGCCGACACCTTGCGTGAGACCTCGCGTGGCATGGTCGATGTGCTGCTGCTGGATGCCCAGGGCCTGGCCTTCCGCATCCCGGCCATCAGCGGCCAGCCGGCGGCCGATTTGTCACAGCAGCAGGCCTACCTCGCCCTGCTGGCCGACCATGCAGAGGCCAAGCCTGTGCTCGGTCTGCCTTTGCAGCTGCGCGCGAATGGGCCCATGCAGATTCCCATGCTGATGCGCCTGAGCGCCAGTGACTCCGGTCTGCCCATGGCCGTGGCCTTGATTGATTTGACCCGCCTGCAGCGCCTGCATGGCTTCTTCGCCCGTGGTCCGGCCGCCGCGGTGACCCTGCTGCGCGCGGACGGCGTGGCGCTGTCGCGCGTGCCCGAGCTGCCCGGCTTCATCGGCCGGGATGTGTTCGCCGATCGGCCTGAGCGCCGCGCTGACTTCAGCGGCCGCGAGGGCTTTTTTGCCACCAGCGGCGCGGCCAGCGACGGCCAGCCGCGCCACGGTGCCTACCGCAGCCTCGATGTGTTTGGCCTGCAGCTTCTGGTCTCGCAGGGCGACAACGCGGCGCTGGCGCGGCACCGGATCGAACGCCTCGTGGTGATCGGTTTCAGTGTCGTGGTCAGCGGCCTGGCCTTGCTGATGACGGCGGTCTTGGCGCGCACGCAAAGGCGCGTGCGCCTGGAAGAGGCGATCCAGCGCGCCGCCAGCGATGCCTCCCCCCTGGGCCTGTTCCGCTGCGATCAGAGCGGCCGCATGGTCTACGCCAACCCGACCTATCTGCAATTGCAAGGCCTGCGCGAAGATCAGCTGGCCTGGGGCTGGCTGGAGCTGCAAGCGCCGGAGCGGCGCGAGCGCGTGCGCAGCAACTGGCTGGAGATGATCCGGCGCGGCGAGGGCCTCAAGGCCTTCAGCCGCATCCAGCGCCCCGATGGACAGCGCCGCCTGCTGGCCGTGCGCACCGCGCCGCTGCGCCTGGATGGCAAGCTGCAGGGTCAGGTCGGCACGGTCGAGGACATCACCGAGCTGGCCGAGCAGCAGCGCGCCGCCCGCACCCTGAACGCCATCTTTGCCCTGACGCCCGATTACGTCTGCCAGCTGGATCAGAACCACCGCCTGATCTACATGAACCCGGCCGCCCGCCAGCGCCTGGGCGTGCCCATGGACAGCGATCTCAGCGACACTGCCTACACCGACTTCTTCGCCCCCGGCGGCGCTGAACGCTTCCGTGAGGAGATCCTGCCCGCCGTGCTGGCCCAGGGCCAGTGGCAGGGCCAGGGCACAGTGCTCGACGGGCAGCGCCAGCCCGTGCCCTGCATGGCCACCGTCTTGCTTCACCGCAAGGCCAGCGGCGCGGTGGAGACGCTCTCGGTCATCCTTCGCGACATCTCGGCCGATGTGCGCGCCCAGCGTGAGCGCCAGCGCACCGAGGCCATGATGCGGGCCATTGCCCAGACCTCGCAGGCCATGATCTCGGTGCTCGATCTGGAAGCCCGCTTCCTCTTCTTCAACCAGGCCTTCGAGCGGCGCTACAACGTCCGCCGCGAAGCTTGGCTGGGCCGCCATGTGGCCGAACTGCTGGGCGACGAGGAATACCAGGCGCGCCGCCCGGCCATCGATCGTGCGTTGCAAGGCCTGGCCACCCAGCTGGAGCGCGTCTATGACCGCAGCACGGCCCAGGCCGCCGATGCCCGCTCGCAGGCCACGAGCGAGGACATGGCCCTGGTGCTGCAGCTGCGCTACGCACCGCTGCGCAGCGAGAGCGAGGCCATCGAAGGCGTGATCTGCATCGCCCACGATGTGACCGAGGCGCGGCGCGAGGAGCAGCGCCTGCGTGACGCCTCGCAAACCTGCCCCCTGACCCAGCTGCTCAACCGACGCGGTTTCAACAAGAAGGCGCAAGACCTGTTCGATGCCGTCAGCACCCGGCGCAGCAGCGGCTATGCCGCCCTGCTCTACCTGGATTTGGACCGTTTCAAGCCGGTCAATGACCAGCATGGCCACCCGGTCGGCGATGCCCTGCTCAAGGCCGTGGCCGGGCGCCTGCGCCATGTGCTGCGGCCGCAAGACCTGGTGGCCCGCCTGGGCGGGGACGAGTTCGCCGTGCTGCTGCCAGGCCTGCAAGATCCAGGCGCCGCGCGCATCGTGGCCGAGAAAATCATCCAGGCCATCGGCACACCCTTCCGTATCGAGCAGCTGGAACTGCACATCGGCATCAGCGTGGGCTTTTGCATCAGCCCCAACCACCGCCTGCTGCTCGAGCCCATGGTGGCCGAGGCCGATGCCAAGCTCTACGAAGCCAAACGCGCCGGCCGCAACTGCGCGCGCGGCAATCTCGACCAGCTGGGCTGAGGCGGCGTGTCGGCCTCAGCCGCGCGCCGGCGCCCGCAGGCGCAGCAAGGCCGTCTGCAGCACGCGGGCATCGGCGCTGGCGCGGTGGCGGTCGAGCTGGAGCTCTTCGCGCACCTGTTCGCGCAGCTGATGCCAGCAGGCCGCCTCGGCCTCGCTGAGCAGGCAGCGCAAATCCTGCAGATGGAAGGCCGGCATCATGTCCGCGCTGTCGAACAGCCGCGCCAACCAGGAGTAGTCATGGGCCCAGGCGTCGCAGTAGACCGTCTGGCCCGCCAGGCGCTCGTTGATCTGGGCAGCCACCCAAGCGGGCGGCTTGCCGTGGCGGCGCAGGATCTCGCGGCTGATGCCGTGCACCAGTTCGGCACTCGGGTCCCAGTGCAACCAGTCGGGCTCGGGCTGGATCAGGGAGCAAAAGACCGTGCCGCTGGGCTCGACAAAGCCCACCTCGATGGGGTAGCTTCCGCGGCCAAAGCCCGAGGCCTCCACATCCAGGATGGCGGGGGCTCGCAGGGCCAGGGGGCTGGGGCTGTGCAGGACCGCGGTCATGCCGCAGTGTAGGCCGCGGCGGCCGAAATTCAGACAGGGTTGTCGAGCACCTGCTCGCGCTCGAACAGCTCGATGGCGACGCGACCGACCTGCTGGGTGTCGTAGAAGGCGTAGGCGCTGACCGCCGCCGCGCCCAGCACGGGCACCCAGCGCGAGACGGTCTTCTGCAGCAGCTTCTCGCCCAGCTTGGCGCCCAACTGGCCGGCCACGCGCTGCAGCAGCGCGGTGGTGGCCGGCCGCACCAGCCAGCGCCCGCCCACCCGCACGGCCAGGTCACGCACCGCCTGGGCGGCCGTGTGGCGGAACAGGCAGTACAGCATCTGCGCCTGGCCCAGCTCGGCCGTGCGCCCGTAGAGCGCGGCAATATCGGCCACCAGCTGAGACTGGATGCGCCAGACTGCCAGCATCTCGGGCAGCACCGTGAGCCAGCCCAGCGGCCCGGGCGGCAGGGCCAGAGAGCCGGCCGCCAGCGCCGCCTTGGCCGCGGCCTCGCCGGTGGCCTGGCGCGCGGCATCGGCCGGGCGCATGCTGGGCAGGGCTTGCGACTCCGGCCGCTGCGCCACCAGGCTGAGCACCGCCTGGGCGATGCGATCGGGCAAGCCCTCGCCTGCGGGCGGGATCATCAAGGGGCCGCCGCCGCTCATGCCAGCACCTCGCCGCGCACGCCTCGCAAAGGGCAGGCCGGCTGCGGCGCCTGCAGCTGGGCCAGCAACTCGGCGCGCAGACCTTGCAGGCCGGCAATGCGGGCATCGATCTCTTGCAGCTTGCGCGCCAGCACAGCCTGCAGCTCATCCGCCGTGGCGGCCGGCTGCGCATCCGTCACCCGGGGCAAGTCGGCCTCGATCTCGGCCAGGCTGAAGCCCAGGCCCTGGGCCATGCGCACATAGCCCAGCCAGCGCACGGCCTCGGGCGGGTAGTCGCGATAGCCGTTGTCGCTGCGGCGGGCGCGAAGCAAGCCGCGCTTTTCGTAGAAGCGCAAGGTGTCCCGGCTCAAGCCGGTGCGGGCGGAGAGTTCACCGATCTGCATGGCGGATGGAGGGTGGGTTCACAAGGTCGGAGAAAAAAGGCGGAGGCCAGGGCTTGACCCTGGAGCGTACTCCAGGCCCGAGGCTGCGGCCCTGGCTGTGGAGATGGGCCTGTCGCGCCCGGCTTCAAGCCCAACCCTTGGCACTTTCAAGCCCGTTCAACGTCCTGGAGATTCCATGTTCCCGTCCTCTGTCCTCAGCATCACATGGCCGCGATTCCACCCAAGCCGCTACCTGCACCTGGTGCGCGCCAGCGGGCTCTACGATCTGCTGCTCACCGTCGGCTTTGCCACGCCCTGGACCCTGGCCTGGCTGTTGCCCCAGCTCTCTGCCCTGAATCAGGCCCTGGGCGGCCAGGCCTTCCCCGCTTTCGAGCCCCTGCACGCCTTGTTCTGCCAGCTGATGGGCAGCCTGGTCACCGTCTGGTCCCTGCTGCGACTGTGGCGCCCGCAGATTCATCTGGGCCGATTCGATGCCGCGGCGCGCGCACTGTTCTCGCTCTGGATGGCCCTGGCCTGGTGGCAGACCCAGGCCCCCTTGCTGCTGGTCTTTCTGCTGCCCGAGATGCTCTGGGGCCTGAGCCAGGCCTGGCCGATTCGCAGCGCTGATCAATAGGACCCACCCCAACTTTCACGGATCAAGCCCCAAGGTCGCCGCCCCGCGCGGCGGCGTCTTGCTTTTTGCGCAAGCCAACACGGAGCCGATGCGCTTGATCGCATTTCCGGCGTCACGGATCGACGAATTGCTAAATTCGTGCAATTGGTCACTTGGTATTTTTATCATTTGCAGTGAAATCACAACCAGCCCATCGGCATCAGGTTTCGCGTAGATCGCGCTTGCAGGCAAGGGTGGCTGTGCTGACAGCGGCGCCCGGCACGCTCCATCGTTCTGTTCCAGCCGCCGCCCCACGCACGCTTCAAGGAGTATCTTCATGAGCCGGCTCACCTCCGCATGCGACACGGTCAGGACGAGAGAAGCCATGTCCAGCGGAGCGACATTGCCGCCCCCTGCTCCCCGGCTGAGCGGCTTGACCCTCAATCGGGCGTGAGTCCCCTAGCCCCGAACCCGCGCCATGAACCAGCCTGCCACCACCGCCCTGGTCCTCAGCGGCGGCGGCGCGCGGGCGGCCTATCAGGTGGGCGTGCTGCAGGCCATCACGGCCATGCGCCGCCAGCATCAGCACAGCCGCGGTGATCCAGCAAACCCCTTTGGCGTCATCGTCGGCACCTCGGCCGGCGCCATCAACGGCGCGGCCCTGGCCTGCCATGCCGACCACTACGACGCCGGGGTCGACCAGCTGGCCGAGGTCTGGTCGCAATTCAGCGCCGAGCAGGTCTACCGCAGCGACGCGCTGGGCGTGGCGCGCAGCGGCGCGCGCTGGCTGAGCATGATGTCGCTGGGCTGGGCGCTGGCGCGCTTTCGCCCGCGCTCGCTGCTGGACAACACGCCGCTGGGCGGCCTGCTCAGCCGCCTGGTGCCCATGAGCCGCCTGCCCAGCATGCTGGCGCGCGGCCATCTGCAAGCGCTGGCGGTGACCGCTTCCAGCTACAGCAGCGGCGAGCATGTCAGCTTCTACCAGGCCGCGCGGCCGATCGCCCCCTGGTTGCGCTCCAGCCGCCTGGCCGTGCCGACCATGCTGACGCAAGAGCATCTGCTGGCCTCCTCGGCGATTCCCTTCATCTTTCCGGCCACGCGCCTGCACCACGACGGCCTCGGCGCCTGGTATGGCGACGGCTCGATGCGTCAGACGGCGCCGCTCTCGCCGGCCATCCATCTCGGCGCACGCCGCCTGCTCATCATCGGCGCCGGTCGCATGCACGAGCCGGCCCTGCAGCGCGAGAGCAGCTCAGCCTACCCCAGCCTGGCCCAGGTGGCCGGCCATGCACTCTCGGGCATTTTTCTCGACGCGCTGGCGGTGGACATCGAGCGCATGGAGCGCATCAACCGCACCCTGGCCCTGCTGCCGCCCGAGGCCCTGGCCGAGACACCGCTGCGGCCGCTCGACGCCCTGGTGATCGCGCCCTCGCAGCGCCTGGACGACATCGCCGCTCGCCATCTGGAGAGCCTGCCGCGCGCTGTGCGGACCCTCTTGCGCGGCACCGGGGTGGGCAAGACTGCGCCCGGCGGACCAAGACCACAGGGGGCTGCCCTGGCCAGCTACCTGTTGTTCGAAGCACCTTACACGCGCGAACTGATGGCACTCGGGCAAGCAGACACCTGGGCACAGGGTCACAAGGTGGCGCGCTTCTTCGGCTGGCAGACCTTGGAGAAGGCAGCGCCGCAACCAAGAGAAGGGGCTCGGCCGGTCGACAGTGAGCTCAAGCCATGGCCCGCTTGAAGGCCAGGGCGGCGTCGGTGCTCAGGTGGCGCAGGATGCCCTGCTCGCGCGTGCCCCAGGCCTGGCCTTCGGGCAGCTCCAGCACCAGCACGGCCGGGTTGGCATCGTCACCGACCATGGGCGCGAAGATGCGGGTGGGGCCGCGCTCCAGAGTCTCATGGCGCTCGGTCCAGTCGCGGCTGCAGGCGGCGCAAGGGCTGTCAGGGTCGCTGACGGCGATCTTCAGCGGCAGGCCTTCATGCTCGCCCTTGGACGATTCGCCCATCACCAGGGTCTGGCCGCTGGCATCGCGGCGGTAGACAGCCAGCACCTCGGCGCTCAGCACCGAGCGCAGCTCGCGGCAAAGCACGGTGAAGATCAGGCCCGGGCTGCGCTGGCGCCAGATCTCACGGCCCAGCACCACCAGCTGCTGCAACTGCTCGTGGGCGGCCTGCAGCTTGGCCAGGCGCTCTTCCTTGGCCTGGGCCTGCTGGCGGGCATGCTGGCGCTCGTTGCGCGCCACCTCGACCTGCTGGCGGGCATGGCGTGAGGCCGTGGCCCAGGCGGCCTGGCGCGCGGCCATGGCGCGGCGCTCCATGGCATAGGCCTCCTCGGGCCGGCCGGCCTGGCTCAGGGCCTCCGCGGCAGCGTCCAGAAGCTCAGGTTTGGGTTGGTAGGCTTCCAGCGCCTGCGCCTGCTCGAGGGCCAGCTGCAACCAGCTCAGCACCGTGTCGGGTGTGGCCCCGCTGCGCCGCTCGATCTCGGCCACCAGGGCACGCAGCTCCACCAGATCACTGCGCTGTTGCTGGGCGGTGGCAGCCTTGATGGCCTCCAGGGCCACAGACTTGGCCTCGTCGAGCCGCCCCAGGTGCATCAAAGCCCGGGCCCGGCCGAGGACGACACCGGTGCGCATATCGCTGGAATGCGAATGCCGCTCGCGCTGACCCAACAGCTCGAAATGCTTGAGCGCTTCCTCGTAGTGGCCATGGTCCAGCTCGGCCTGGCCGAGGTAATCCAGCGCCATCATGGCGGTGCGGCTGTGCGGATGCTGGGCCAGGGTCTGCAGGCATTCGCGCAGCAGCTCGCGTGCCGACTCGGTCTGGCCGACGCGGCGCAAGGCCTCGCCGGTCTGGGCCAGGCACAGGCCGATGGCACCGGGCCAACGCACGCGCCGCGCCACGGCCAGGCCTTTCTTGAGCCAGGCCAGGGCGGTTTCGAAATCGGAAATGCTGGTGTAGCTGTAGCCCAGATTGGAGGCCGCGCCGATGGCGCGCCGCACCTGGCCCGATTCCAGGCTGGCCTCGTAGGACTGCTCCAGAAAAGCAGCCGCCTCGACATACTCGGAGCCCAGGCCATGTTCGAGGGCGCGGTAGTCCGACAACGCCGCGCGGCACATGGCCGACAGGCCCTCGCCGCTGGAGGGCAGCTGCTCGGACCAGGTGGCCCGGGCCAGCTCGAAATCGAGGAAGAGATCGGCGCGCGCCAGGCAGGCCCGGTAGTAGAGCTGGCGCTCGGCGTCCTGGGCCTGATCGGCCCAGTCCAGCGCGCTCTGCTGGGCGTCGCGTTGCAGGTCGACATCGCCTCGGTCGGCATGGATGCTGGCTTGCAGCCCATGCAGATCGGCCTGCACACAGGGGTTGGGGTGGGCTTGCAGCTCAGCGCGGGCACGCTCCACGCAGGCCTGGGCGTCGTCCAGACGCATCATCAGCATGGCCACCTCGCCCTGCACCAGATGCAGGCGGGCGCGCATGGTGCTCAGGGCCGCCGGGTCCATGAAGGCGGTCTGCTCCTGCGACTCCTCCAGCTCCTTGAGCAGGGCCGTGGCCAGGGCCTGGGCGCGCGGGCTGTTGAGCTGGCGCAGGCCCCAGGCCACCGCCAGACGTGAGTTCCAGTCGGAGCTGTCTTGCAGCTGCTGGGCCGCGGCCTGCACCTCACGTTCCAGAGGAAACAGGAGCAGCTCATGTGCGAATGCCATCCAGGCCTCCCGGGCAAGGGATTCAGATGGCCAAGAGCCTAGCCGTTGACCTGCCCCAACCATCCGCGGAAAAGCCCGCGCTTTGCCCGGTTGCCGCGACGCTGCAACAAGACCCCCTGCACTTGCGGGGGTGAGCCAGGCCAAGCGCGCAGGAATGCCCGGGGCTCGGGCTTCAGCCCTGCCTATACTGGGCCGATCTCGTCTTCATTCGGAAATATGAAGCGCGTCCCCGGGCCCCGGCCCGGGCCCTGCGTGGCTGGTTTGGAATCTGAATGTTGGCTGCCTTTTTTGTCTCCTGCTCGACCCCGCTGCGGCGCGCGCCCGGGTGGCTGCGCGGGCGCCTGCGGCGCCGGCTCGAGCTGGGCCTGGGTCTGCTGCTGGGCGGCCTGGCCGGCGGCCCCTGCCAGGCTCAGGCCCTGCCACAGCAGGCCGTGGTGGCGCAATCGGCCCTGGCCACCGGCGCCATCCTGCAAGCCATCGTCAGCTACACCCGCTGGCCGCAAGGCCCGGCCACCCTGGGCCTGTGCGTCAGCCGCAGCGCCAGCGATGCACAGGAGATCGCCCGCCAGGTCCAGCCCCTGCACGACGGCCGCCAGCTCGAGGTCCATCTGATCGAGGCCAATCAGAGCGCCCTGCCGCCCCATTGCCAGGCCGTCTACCTGGAAGGCTGGCAGCCCGAGCCGCTGCGCCAGCTGCTGCGCAGCCTGGCCCAGCAAGCGGTGCTGACCCTGGGCCGTGGGCCCGAGTTCTGCAGCGACGGCGGCATGTTCTGCCTCGAGGCCCAGGACGGCCGCACCCGCTTCGAGGTCAACCTCGACGCCGTAGCCCGCAGCGGCCTGCGCGTGCACCCTCAGGTGCTGCGCCTGGCCAAGCCCCAGGGGCGCAAGGCATGAGCAAGCACTGGCGCCATCTCTGGGCTCAAGGCCCAGCCCATCACGCCCGGCCGGTGCCCAGCGTGCTCGAGCTGATGCGTGCGGCCAGCTGGCGCATCGGGTGGCTGTCGGTGCTCAGCGTCGGTCTGGTGCTGACCGTGGGCGCCGCCCTGCTGCTGCACCTGTCCACGGTGCGCAATCTGGAGTTGCAGGCACGCTCGCTGGCCTATTCGGTGGAGGCCGCCGTGGTGTTCCAGGACCGGCAGGCCACCGAAACCCTGCTGCAAGAGCTGCTGCTCCACGAACCGGTGTCGGCCGCGCGGGTGCGCCTGGGTGCCCACAGCCTGCGCGATCTGCCGCGCCCGGGCGCGGCCGGCACGCTGCTGGATGAAGACTTCGCCTGCTACCGCAAGGCCGATGCCCAGGGCAGCTGGGCCCGGCTGGCCGAATCGCTCTGGCCGGTGCGCGCCGAGGCACCGGTGCTGGCCCAGGGCCAGGTGCAGGCCGTGGTGGAGCTGCAGGCCGATGCCAGCGCCCTGCTCAGCCTGATGAGCTGGGCCGCCGCGGGCGTGCTGCTGGCCATGGGCCTGGCCGGAGTGGCGGTGCTGCGCGTGTCGCACCGCCTGGCCGATCGCCTGGTCCTGCCCCTGCAAGCACTGGCCGAGCACAGCCGCCAGATGCGCCAGCTGCGCGAGCCCCACAGCCCCTTGCTGGCCCTGCGCCAGGCCCCGCGTGCGGGCGTGCGCGAGCTGGACCAGCTCAGCGCCGATTTCGACGCCCTGCTGCAGGAGCTCAGCGAGCACCAGCAGCAGTTGCTGCGCGAGCATGACGCGCTGCGACATGCCCATGCCGAGCTCAGCGACCAGGCCGCTCGCGACGGCCTGACCGGCGTGGCCACGCGCGCCCATTTCGAGCGCGTGCTGGCCAGCACCTTGTCACAAGCCAGCCGCGCGGGCGGCTGCTTCTCGCTCTACTTCATCGACGCCGATCACTTCAAGACCATCAACGACGAGCATGGCCACGAGGCCGGCGACTGCGTGCTGGTGGCCGTGGCCCAGCGCCTGAGCCGCAGCGTGCGCGCACAGGACCTGGTGGGGCGCCTGGGCGGCGACGAGTTCGTGGTCCTGGTCCATGGCCTGCGCCAGGCTACCAATGCCCCGGCAATTGCAGAGCAGCTGCGCAGTGCCGTGGCCCAGCCGGTGACCTTGCCCAATGGATCCATCGTGGTGCCCGGCATCAGCGTCGGCCTGGCGATCTTCCCCACCCATGGCCTGAGTGCTGCCGAGCTGATGAAGGCGGCCGACCAGGACATGTACCAGCGCAAGCGGGCGGCACGCAGCGTGCCGGCCCCTGGCTCATCAAGCAGGAGTTCACTTGAAGCAGCCCCGACACGCCCCACACCCAGCCCGGACTGAGACCGGCCTCAACACCCATGACCGGGCCGCCGGCCTGACGCAGCGTCGCGCGCTGCTTGGCCTGCCCCTGCTGCCCCTGCTCTTGCAGGCCTGCCAAAGCAGCCCCGGCACGGCAGCCGTCATCACACCGCCCTCGCCCTGGAACGAGCAGCAACGGCGCCGCCTGCAAGAGCTGGGCTTTGTGCCGAACGGCGATGAGTGGGAGTTGAACCTGGC
The DNA here is from genome assembly GCF_002885975.1 of Paucibacter aquatile. Lineage (NCBI taxonomy): Bacteria > Pseudomonadati > Pseudomonadota > Betaproteobacteria > Burkholderiales > Sphaerotilaceae > Roseateles > Kinneretia aquatilis. The sequence goes on from NZ_POSP01000003.1 coordinate 1,852,675, forward strand.
CACCAGCCTGCTGTTCGGCTTCGATTCCGACCGCCTGCAGCTGGAGCAGAGAAAGCGCCTGATCGAGCTGGGCCAGCAGCTGCGCGAGGTCGAGGTGCCACGGCTGCGAATCGAGGGCCACAGCGACGCCGTAGGCGACGCCAGCTACAACAAGCAGCTGTCCCTGCGCCGAGCCAGCGCCGTCAGCCACGCACTGCAAGGCGCGGGCTGGCCCAGCAGCGCGCTGAAAACCCAGGGCTTCGGCCACGAGAAACCGATCGCCGACAACAGCAACGAAACCAACCGTGCCAAGAACCGGCGCGTGGTGCTGATCGCGATGGCCGGCTGAGCGAACGGACGTCAAGCCCGTTCACCGCTTCACTCGATCAGCCGCACTGCCCCACATAGCCACAGGCGGTGCAGAAGTCGCAGCCGTCCTTGTGGATCATGGTGCGATTGCCGCATTCCGGGCAGGGCTTGCCGGCCTGGGCCTGCAGGGCGCCGGCGCTGCTGGCCTTGCGCGCGCTGATGGGCGCTTGCAGCAAGCCCATCTCCACCAGGGGCAGGCCTTGTTCGTCCAGCACGCCCAGCATGGCGTAGCGGTGGATGATCAGGCGCGCGACATAGGCCACGGTCGAGGGCCAGATCTGCTGGCGCCGCTCACCCGAGAGGTTAGGCACCGGCGCCATGAAATGACCCAAAGGCTCGCCGACATTGAGCAGCTTGCGCAGCTTCATGCCGATCCAGGCCGGGTCCATCACACGCATGTCCAGGCTCAGCAGTCGGGCCATGCCGTCCAGGGCCTTGGGGTAGTTGCCCGAGAAGCCCATGGCGCAGGGCCGGGTGACAAAGCCGCCGTCCGGCGTGGGCAGGCTGACCTCCTTCAGGGTCAGTGTGAATTGCTCGTTGGTGGCCGGGTTGTCCACGTCCACCGCCCAGGCCAGGGTGCCCATGGTGCTGGTGCGCGGCTCTTCGCGGCTGAACATGGCATCGATCACCGGGGTGGCGCCGCCCTCGGCCAGGGCGCCGAGCTGCTCGCAACGCCAGCGGATCACCGCAGCCGTGGCCGCCACGACGCCGGGGAAGAGGCGCTGCTCGCCGCCCGGAGGCATGGCCATCTCGAAAGACCGCTCCTCGGCCACGGTGGCCAGGGCATCGAGCTTGAGGCGCAGCCAGGCCGCGTCATTGCTGCGCAGGTCCATGGACAAGGTCTTGGCCACGGCCGACAGGCCACGCGGCTGCTCGGCGCCGTTGACCCAGACCTCAAAGGGCAGGTTCTTGCCGAACAGGCCGGCATCGGGCCCCTCGGCCGGCAGCTCGCCGACGAAGAGGGCAAAGTCGCCATGCGGGTGGCGGATCATGTAGCTCCAGGCCGGGTTGCCATTCGGCAGCTCGGGCCGGCTGGGCCAGCGCAGCGAGGCCAGCACGGCATTGGGCAGGCGCGAGACCAACATGCGCTGGTTGCCGCCGTCCGAGGCCACCGGCTTGAGCGGCTCGGGCGAGCTGACCGCGGCAGCCGGCGCCGGCTGGGCCGATTCAACGCTGAGCACCGATCCGAGCACGCTATTGGGCCGGTAGGTGGCCAGGCCCTTGAGGCCGCTCTTCCAGGCCTGTGTGTACAGGTCCTGGAAATCGGCATAGGGGTAATCGGCCGGCACATTGACGGTCTTGGAGATCGAGGTGTCCACAAAGGGCGCCACCGCCGCCACCATCAAGGCATGGTCGGAGGCCGAGAGCTCCAGCGCCGTGACGAAGGCCGGTGACAGCGGCGCATCGCTGCCGAACATATGGCGGTACAGGCGCCAGGCATGGTCCTCGACCGCGTACTCCTTGTAGCTGCCATCGGGCATGCGCTTCTTGCGGGTGTAGCTCCAGCTGAAGGCGGGCTCAATGCCGTTGGAGGCGTTGTCGGCAAAGGCCAGGCTGATGGTGCCGGTGGGCGCGATCGACAGCAGGTGCGAGTTGCGCAGGCCCTGGGCGCGGATCTTGTCCTTCAGGCCTTGCGGCAGGCGCGAGGCGAAGTTGCCGCCCGAGAGGTAGAGGTCGGCATTGAAAAGCGGAAAGGCACCGCGCTCCAGCGCCAGATCGGCCGAGGCCTCGTAGGCGGCGTCGCGCATCAGGGTGCTGATCTCGCTGGCCATGGCGCGCGCGGCCTCGCTGTCGTAGCGCAGGTTCAGCATCACCAGGGTGTCACCCAGGCCGGTGAAGCCCAGGCCGACGCGGCGCTTGTTGCGAGCCTCCTGCTGCTGCGCGGGCAGGGGCCAGGGCGTCACGTCCAGCACGTTGTCCAGCATGCGGGTGGCCGTGCGGCAGACCTCGGCAAAGGCCTCGCCGTCGAAGCTGGCGTCCAGGCCGAAGGGCTGGCGCACGAAATGCGTGAGGTTGACCGAACCCAGGCAGCAGCAGCCGTAGGGCGGCAGGGGCTGCTCGGCACAGGGGTTGGTGGCCGAGATGGACTCGCAGTAGTACAGATTGTTGTCGTTGTTGATGCGGTCCAGGAAGAGCACGCCGGGCTCGGCATGGTCATACGTGGAGCGCATCACCATGTCCCAGAGCTCGCGCGCCTGCAGCTTGCGGTAGACCCAGAGTCCATCGCCGCGCTGGTAGGCGCCGGCCGCGCGCTGCTTGGCGCCGGGCTCGGCCTTGTGCACCAGCTCGATCTCGCCATTGGCCTCGACCGCCTGCATGAACACATCGGTCACGCCGACCGAGATGTTGAAGTTCTTCAGATCGCCCTTGTCCTTGGCGCGGATGAACTCCTCGACATCGGGGTGGTCACAGCGCAGCACGCCCATCTGCGCGCCACGGCGGGCGCCAGCCGATTCCACCGTCTCGCAGCTGCGGTCGAACACCCGCATATAGCTGACCGGGCCGGAGGCGCTGCTCTGGGTCGAGCCGACCCAGGCGCCGCGCGGGCGGATGCGGGAAAAGTCGTAACCGACACCGCCGCCGCGACGCATGGTCTCAGCCGCCTCGGTCAGCGCGGTGTAGATGCCCGGGTGGCCATCGTCCAGCGAGGCAATCGAATCACCGACCGGCTGCACAAAGCAATTGATCAAGGTGGCGCTGAGCTCGGTGCCGGCGGCAGAATTGATGCGACCGGCCGGCACGAAGCCGCGGCGCTGGGCATCGAGAAATTTCGCTTCCCATTCGGCCCGGGCTTCGGGCGCCTCGGCCTGGGCCAGGGCGCGCGCCACGCGCAGGCGCAGCTCGTCCAGGGTCTGCTCCTCGCCTTTCGCGTATTTCTCCAGCAGCACCTCGGCGCTGATCTCCTGAGCCGGCAGGGCGGCCGGCGCCGCCAGGGGCTGTCGGGGCGCTTGCGGGACGCTGTCGAAATCAAACTGGGTGGCCTGGGGGGTGATGGACGAGCTCATGCGAGGTACTCCGGGAGCGCAAGCAAAATCAGTGGCGGGATCGTGGCGGCTGGCCGGGCCATGAAAGCCCGGCTGCGCATGCTGCAAGCATCTTAGCGAGCCCGTTTTGACCCGGATCAGCAGATGGCCCTGCCCGGCCTGGGCGGCGTCCGCGCAAAAATAAAGATGTCAGCGGCCACTCGCTTTTCAAGCCTCGGGAATTCGGGTTTGCAAGCTTTTGCAAGCGAACTTGGCTGCTGAATTTGACCCAAAAAAGATTTCACCAATTGACAAGCACCCAGGCTCGCGCCACATGAACCTCGACCTGTTTGATGACGCTCTGGAGCCGCCGCCGGCCCGGCAAGACCTGGCCCCTGGCGCCGTGTTGCTGCGCGGCCGGGCGCTGGCCCAGGCACCCCAGCTGCTGGCCGCCGCCGAGGGCGTGATGGCCGCGGCCGCGCTGCGCCACTGGCTCACCCCCGGCGGCCGGCGCATGGCGGTGGCGATGACGAACTGCGGCCCCCTGGGCTGGGTTTCGGACGCGCGCGGCTACCGCTACCAATCAAGGGACCCGCTGAGCGGCCAGCCCTGGCCGGCCCTGCCGCCGGTGATCGCCGAGCTGGCCGTGGCGGTGGCCGAGGAGGCCGGCTACCCCAGCTTTCGGCCCGACGCCTGCCTGGTCAACCGCTACCTGCCCGGCACGCCGCTGAGCCTGCACCAGGACCGCGACGAGCAGGACCTACGCCAGCCCATCGTCTCCATCTCCCTGGGCCTGCCGGCCGTGTTTCTGTTCGGTGGTCTGAGCCGCAGCGAGCGGCCGGCGCGCTGGCCGCTGCAGCATGGCGATGTGCTCGTCTGGGGCGGGCCCTCGCGCCTGGCCTTCCACGGGGTGCAGGCGCTGGCGCCTGGACGCCATCCGCTGCTGGGCGAGCAGCGCATCAACCTGACCTTGCGCTGCGCGGGATGACGGAAGATGCGGGCCACCGCCGCAAAGGATCGCTCCCATGTCGACGCACCACGCCACCATCCGCTGGGCACTGGGCCCCGATGAAGACTTCACCGGCCGGCGCTACAGCCGTGCCCACCGCTGGCTGTTCGACGGCGGCGCCGAGGTGCCGGCCTCCAGCTCGCCCAGCGTCGTGCGCCTGCCCTTCTCCGACCCCAGCGCGGTGGACCCCGAAGAGGCCTTCATCGCCGCCCTGTCCAGCTGCCACATGCTCTGGTTCCTGGACCTGGCGGCGCGTGCCGGCTATGTGGTGAGCCACTACGAGGACCCGGCCGAAGGCCTGATGGCCAAGAACGAAGCCGGGCAGGACGCCATCACCGAGGTGATGCTGCGGCCCGAAGTGCAGTTTGGCGGCGCCAAGGCGCCCGACGAGGCAGCCGTGCAAGCCCTGCACCATGCCGCACACACGCACTGCTTCATCGCCAACTCGGTGCGCAGCACCGTTCGCTGCGAAGGCAGCTGGAGCTACCTGGTGACTTGAGCGGGCGATTCAAGCGGGCCGAGGCAAGCGGTAGTGATGCTCCACACAGGCCTCGCCGCGAAACACCGCAGCCTGGCTGTCCACCCGCGCAAAGCCCAGGCGCTCCAGCAAGCGGATGGAGCCGAGGTTGCGCGCATCGGTGATGCCGCGAACGTCGGCCGCCGGCGAACACGCCCACAGCAAAGCGATCAGCGCCCCCACGCCTTCGGCCGCCAGGCCCTGGCCCTGGCGGGCCGCATGCAGGCTGAAACCGATCTCGACGGACGCCGAGTCGGCCGCCAGGCACAGGCCGATGTCACCGATCAAGCGATCGCTGCCCGTCTCGGCCAGGCCGAGCTGGCACCAGGCGCCGGGCTGCAACAGGGGCGCGCTGGCCATCTCCTGCAAAAAGGCCAGGGCCTGGGCATCGCTCTGCGCCTGCCAGCCTTGGTACAGCCCGACCTGCGGGTCCTGGCGGTAAGCCTGAAAGTCCGCCAGATCACCGGCACGCAAGCGGCGCAAAAGCACCCGCGCGCTGCGCTGCGGCAGCGCGTCCTCCAGCGAAGCGCTCATGCCGGTTTCAGCCACGGCCATCAACCCTGCGCCGAGCGCGCCGCCACCTTGGCCTTGACCTCGTCCGGCGACCAGAAGAACCAGTCGCGCTCCTGCATCAGCGCACGCAAGGCCTCGCTCTGGCCCTGGTTGACCTTGCCCGGGATCAGGCCCAGTCGCAGCTGGGTGTGCTCAGCGATCTGGCCCAGCTCCAGCAGCTGCTGCTGCAGACGGGTGAAGACCACCTGGCGGTAGAGATCGCTGGTGAAGAGCTTGAAGCGGCCGGTGGGCACCTCGTGAACTTCCTGCATCTGCGCCAGCTTGACGCCGGGGGTGTCCTGGTAGGCCTTGACCTCCAGCACCAGCAACTCCTGGCGGCCCGGGTGGTAGGCCAGCATGTCGATCTCGGGCTTGGGCGCCGAGGTCTTGCCGATCTGGCGCTTTTCATCCTGCGTCAGCGCCACCTTGAAACCCCGGCGCACCCAAAAGCCCGCTTCTTCCAGCAACAAGGCGACGATGTTCTCGAATTTGTCGACGCCCACGATCAGGCGCTGCTGCTGCTGTTCACTCATTTTTCTATCTCACTCACCGGCTAACCGAACAGTGGGAAGTCTAGCTGCGGGGCCGCCGCCAGCGGCAACCAGACCAGGTCCAGCAGCGGCATCAGGCGATCAACAATGTCGTCGAAGTAGGCGTTGCCCGCTAGGCCGGTCAGCAGCAAAGGCACCCGGAACGCGCGCGTTACTTCGGCGGCAATGTCCGCAAGGCCAACGCCGGCTCACCGGAATGACCCGGCGGACTGGCTCGGCCGGCTTTCATCCAGTCCCCGAATCGAGCTCAAAGGGCATCCAGACTGGCCAAGCGCCGTTCGATCGCCGTCTTGATTTCGCGCATCTTCTGCCGGACCGGGCTGGTCTTACCGTCCTCGGGAAAGACGATGCTGTTGTAGTCCAAAGCCTGTTCATTCCGCCTCAGGCGGAATCGACTCAAGGAACGACAGCCGGGCACCTGGCGCTGCAACCAGCGTGTCAACACAGACAGCTCTTTCATGTGGATGAAGTCAAAGCGGTAGTCGCGGGGAGCCAGGGTCTGGCCGCTGGCGGGACGTTCGGCTACCGCCTCGGTGCTCAGCGCCCCACCCGTGGGGCTGGCCGGCATGATTCCGCCGACCAGATGCAGCTGGCCCTTGGTACGGATCTGGTCGAAGGTGCGGTCGTTCTTTGACCGAGGAGCCCGCAGTGGCCGGGCCAGCAGATCACCGGTGGCGCAGTCGTCCAGGCCGTCCGGATGCCAGAGCATCTGGTCCAGGGTGAAACGATTGAAGCCATGCTCGGTGAAAGCCTCGCCATGCGCGGCCAGATCGAGCAACATCAGATTGATCGCGAATGCGCGGCCGTTGCGCGCCGGCTCAGACAGAAACATGGCCACCGTCAGCACCGGCAGGATGGTCTGCATGCGCGCGTAATGCCGGCCCAAATCGCTCCGGCTCAACTCCGTGCCCTTAAGCATGGCGCGCATGGCGGCGACGGCCTTGTCGGTGCCGGCCACATCGTTCCAGGCTGGCGCCAGGCTGCGGCTGTCGAGTCGACCTTCGCTGCGCGCCGCCGCAGTGGCCGGGAACAGGTTGATCGGATCCTGGGCTAGCTTGGCCAAGGTCGGATAGGTCGGGTCGCCGCCGCCCAGGGCTTTGACCGATTTGGCGGGCGAATAGCCCTCCTTGTGCTGCCAGACCGGGCCCTGGTCGGAGACGTAAAAGCCCTTGTCCTGCTTCTCGATCATGCGGCCGGCTACGGCCACGTACTTGTTGCCACCCTTGAACTTGGCACGCGCGCAGTACAACCAAGCCTGGGCCGAGGTCAGACGAAACGGCTCCTGCGACGTGCCCTTTCCCAGGTCCTGGCCGGTCGGCACGCGGTTCTGCAGCGCCGCGGTGCAGCGCTGCAAAAGGCGCAGGAGATCTTTGCCGTCAACTGTGTGGAGCTGTCCTTCGATGACGAAGCCGATATCTGTCTGCATGGCGTAACTCCTGAATCATGAACGCATGCTGTCGCGTTGGCGATGGTTGTGCTCGCTGCCAGCCGCTCAGACCGTGATCGGCAGGCGCCGGTCCAGCCCGGCCAGATCGCGGCAGAAGAACTCGTCGCGCAGGTATTTGCTCTCGTACTCGCGCACGTCGTAGTGGACCCAGGTGGGCGCAATGTCCGAGGGTTCCAGCGATTTGCGGTTGCGGGCCAGCCAGCCGATCTGGGCGTTGGACTTTTCGACCAGCAGGCTGCGCAGCGCGTTGCAGCGCTCCAGGTCTTCGCGCTTGCCCATGCCGGGCGCCAGCACGGTGTCGATGTCCACCGCCTTGCCGTGGTGGTTGGTGGTGGTGCGGCCCTTGCGCTCGTTCTCGACCGCACAGCGGTAGCCCGAGGAGAAGCTGAAGCGAATGTCCTCGCGGTAGGCAAACAAGGCCCGCGCCGCCCAGAGGATCAGGCGGTGGATTCCGGGGTACTCGTAGCGGTGGAATTTCTCTTGGCCCTCGCCGCCGGGCATGTAGCGCCCTTTGAAGCGGCCCTGGCCGAAACCGCTGCAGACCCCGCAAGGGCAGCGCAGCTGCGCAAAGTCGATGGGGAAGCGGCTGGCCAGCTCGTCGATGGCCAGAAAAGTGGCGCGGTCCACCACGCCGCTGGGAGCGCTCAGCCTCATGTAGTCGCGCTGGAAGCTCTTGACCTGCAGCTCGGTGCCCGAGCCAAAGTCGCCATCGAGCAGCGTGCCGCGGTAGCCCGCCAGGCGCAGCTGCAGCTCCACCACATCCTCACCCTTGAGCCCTTGTTGCAGGACCCGATCACCGTATGCCATGCCATGCTCCTTGCTCGCTGAACTCCCGCGACGCTGCGGGGCGAGTCAGACGCTAGGGGCTCACGAGCCGGCCGGCCATCCCCAGGTGCCGCGTGAATAGTGGCGCGCTGCGGATCGTTTCAGTCGCCGAGATCGATCTCGGTCTGAAGCGATATGCCTTGAAGACAGGCCAGCCGCTCGTAGTCGGCCAGCAGCCAGGCACGCTCGCGCTGCGCTGCGGCCTCTTGCAGCAGCTCGCCCAGCAGGCGGATGGAGCGCCCGTCGAGGGCGGCAAACGGCGTGTCCAGCAGGGTCAGGCGCGCGCCGCAAACAGCGGCCGCCAGCAAGCCCAGCTTGCGCCGGCTGCCGGCGGAAAGCATGTAGAGCGGCTTGTCCAGATGCGGCGCCAGCGCAAAACCCTCAACCAGGGCCGGCTCCAGGTCGGCGCGCCAGTCGGCATAGCGCTGGCGTAGGCCGCTCAGCCACGCCGAGGCCAGTTGGGCGTCCAGCGCCGGGTCGGTCGGGTCCTCGAAAAAGATGTCTGCAGGAGCCAAGCTGCATTCGATCTGGCCCGCGAGCGGCGCACCCAGCCGCCCCGCGATCAAGCGCAAGCAGCGCGTCTTGCCTCGGCCATCGCCGCCGCGCAGCAGGCTCAGGCCCGGCCGCAGCTCGAAACTCAGGTCCTGGATCAGGGGCGGCTGGCCGGGGTCGGGATGGGCGAGGCTAAGGCCGTGGGCGCGATAGACAGCCTGGGATGGATCGGGGGACAACATGGAGCATTCGCAAGAAGTGGGGCGCACTCATTCTCAGGGAACGCGGCGGGAGGTCGAGAGCGCTGGCCGCGACCGCACAATTCCGATGAATGCGCTCACCCCTCCTCACAACAGGAGCCTCTTGCCCATGCGACACCCTCGCCACCTCGTCCTTGCGCTCATCGCCGCCCTGATCGGCTCCAACGCCTGGTGGGCGTATCAAGCGATCGACGCCGGCATCACCCGAAGCTATGCCGAAATCTCTGCAGCAGAAACTCGCCAGGCGCTGGCGCAAACCAGGGCCCTGGTTCGAACGATGGCCAAGGGTTCGTACACCCGACAGGCCCTGATCGAGGCTGCGCGACAGCCCGTGCCCGAGAGCGAGCCTTTTGAGAAGGAGGGGTTTGTCTGGATCGGCCAGCTCGGCCTGAAGTTCGATGCTGCGGGCACCTTCTTGCGATTGAACGAGGAGGCTGACGAACGGCTGCCCTGAAGGAAGCCGACGCTGGCCTGCCCCTCACCATCTCCCCCGACCGAGACTTGAAAGCCCCGAGCGATGCCTGCCAACAAAACCCAAGCCACAGCCGCCGATGTGGCCGCCTACCTGAACGCGATTGCCGATACCACCCGCCGCGCTGACTGCCTCGCGCTGGCCGACTTGATGCAGCGCGCCACCGGCCAGCCTGCCGTGATGTGGGGCAGCGCCATCGTCGGCTTCGGCCTGCACCGCTACCCGCTGGCGGGCGGCAAGACCGGGGAAATTTGCGCCGTGGGCTTTGCCTCTCGGTCGGCGGACATCGCACTCTACGGCCTGACAGGGTTTGACGAGGCCGAGCCCTTGCTGGATGCGCTGGGCAAGCTCAAGCGCGGCAAGGGCTGCGTCTACTTGAAGCGGCTGGCCGATGTGAACGCAGGCGCGTTGGAGCAGTTGGTAACGCAGGCCTTCAACAGCAAGAAGGTCTGAGGTCGACGGCCGAAAACGGCACATTGCAGCCCTTGGGTCGGGTTTTGATCGGGCCGACTGGGCGCTCTGCTCCGTTCATGTCCCCCGACCCCAGCCTGCGGCTGGGGTCTCCTCCTTTACTTCACTTCGCAGAGCACCCAGCCGTCCCGATCCAGCGAGGCCTTGCTCCTTCGACGAAAACACCGAGCGGTCGCACTGACAAGGGGTGTCGGGTGAGTGCTGAAGCGAAGTAAAGGGGGAGGCCTGTGCGCAGCACAGGCCGGAGGACATGAGCGGAAGCACTCGCCCGACGCCCCTTGGCACAAGCCCCATCATCAACGGCTGCTCTATGCCGGCAACCGCCCGCCGGGTCAGCAGCAGCGGCTCATCCGCCCATCCGCCCCGCCGTAACGAGCGGCCTGGCGCTCGCGAAAGAACTGCTCGTAGGTCATGGCCGGCTGGTCGGGGTGGGTGCGGGCCATGTGTTCGCGGTAGGTGTCGAAGTCGGGGAAACCGACCATCAGGCGCAGGCCCTGGGCCAGGTAGCGGCCGGCCTGGCCGACACGCTGGCGCAGTTCGCGCGCCTGTTCGATCACGTCGTCAGCAGCAGCCATGGCTTGACACTCAGCGTGCCGCAGCGGCAGCCGACAAAGCCACAAAGGGCGTTTCCTGCGCCGTGGGCTGGGCCGAGGCCCGCGCGGCCAGGATGGCGCGCACGCTGTAGATCAGCACGCTAACCACCACGAACATGAAGAGCACGCACAGGGCGGCGTCCAGGCGGTCGTTGAAGACCACGCGGCTCATGGCTTCGGGCGTCTTGGCCGGGGCCAGCAGCTGGCCTTCGGCCAGGGCCTTGCTGTACTTGCTGGCATGGGCCAGGAAGCCCACCTTTGCGTCGGACGAGAAAATCTTCAGCCAGCCGGCGGTCATGGTGCAGATCAGCAGCCACAGGGCCGGCAGGGCCGTCACCCAGGCATAGCGCTGCTTCTTCATCTTGAACAGCACCACGGTGCCCAGCATCAGGGCCACGGCGGCCAACATCTGGTTGGCGATGCCGAACAGCGGCCACAAGGTGTTGATGCCGCCCAGCGGATCGACCACGCCCTGGTAGAGGAAATAACCCCAAGCCGCCACGCACAGCGCGGTGGCGATCAGATTGGCGGGCAGCGAATCGGTGCGCTTGAGGGCGGGCACAAAACTGCCCAGCAGGTCTTGCAGCATGAAGCGGCCGGCGCGGGTGCCCGCGTCCACGGCGGTCAGGATGAAGAGCGCCTCGAACAAGATGGCGAAGTGGTACCAGAAGGCCATCATGGCCTTGCCGCCAATCGCCTGGTGCAGGATCTGCGCCATGCCTACGGCCAGGGTCGGGGCACCACCGGCGCGCGCCAGGATGGTGTTCTCGCCCACGTCCTTGGCGGTTTGCACCAGCATCTCGGGCGTGATGACAAAGCCCCAGGTCGAGAGCGTGGCGGCCACGGCCTCGGGCGTCTTGCCCACCAGGGCGGCCGGGCTGTTCATGGCGAAGTACACGCCCGGCTCGATGCAGGAGGCGGCCACCAGGGCCATCACCGCCACAAAGCTCTCGGCCAACATGCCGCCGTAGCCGATGAAGCGCGCGTGGGTTTCGTTCTCCAGCATCTTGGGCGTGGTGCCCGAAGAGATCAGCGCATGGAAGCCCGAGACGGCACCGCAGGCAATGGTGATGAACAGGAAGGGGAAGAGATCACCCGACCAGACGGGGCCATTGCCGGCGGCGAACTGGGTGATGGCCGGCATCTGCATCGTCGGTGCGACGAAGACGATGCCGATGGCCAGGGCCACGATGGTGCCGATCTTCAGGAAGGTGGACAGGTAGTCACGCGGGGCCAGCAGCAGCCACACGGGGATGGAGGCGGCGACAAAACCGTAGCCGATCAACATCCAGGTCAGCGTCGTGCCCTCGAAGGTGAAGATCGGGCCCCAGACCGGGCTCTCATGCACCCACTGGCCGCCGACGATGGACAGCATCAGCAGCACAAAGCCGATGATGGAAATCTCGCCGATGCGGCCCGGGCGCAGATAGCGCAGGTACACACCCATGAACAGCGCCACGGGAATGGTGGCCGCCACGGTGAAGGTGCCCCAGGGCGAATGCGCCAGGGCCTTGACCACGATCAGCGCCAGCACGGCCAGGATGATGATCATGATCATGAAGGCGCCGAACAGCGCGATCAGGCCCGGCACCAGGCCCATCTCCTGCTTGACCAGATCGCCCAGCGAGCGGCCATCGCGGCGGGTGCTGATGAAGAGGACGATGAAGTCCTGCACCGCGCCCGCGAACACCACACCAGCCAGCAGCCACAGCAAGCCGGGCAGATAGCCCATCTGCGCGGCCAGCACCGGGCCGACCAGCGGGCCGGCGCCCGCGATGGCGGCGAAGTGGTGGCCGTAGAGCACGTATTGGTTGGTCGGCACATAGTCCAGACCGTCGTTGTGCCGCCAGGCGGGCGTTTGGCGCCGCGGGTCCAGCTCCAGCACGCGGCTGGCGATGAAGAGGCTGTAGTAGCGGTAGGCGATCAGGTAGACGCAGATCGCGGCCACCACCACCCACAGAGCACTGACCGCTTCGCCGCGGCCCAGGGCCACGGTGGCCAGCGCAAAAGCGCCCAGCACCGCGACCAGAAGCCACCCGAGGTGGCGCCTGATGTTCGAGGACATGAGTTTTGTCTCCTGATCCGCGCGGTCTTGGCTGTGGGAACGAGAGAGGAAAAACGAGGGGGACCGCTGCGTGGCCGCAGTCTCGGCCAGCGGCCGGCTGCGCGCATCCGTCAGACCACGCGCGGCGGCGCGTGGCATCACTTAAGGGTCAACCCTGATGATCTGGTTTGAAGCGCCAGGATTCAACTCGCACGCTCAACCGTTCACCTGTTCACCTGTTCACCTGTTCACGCCTGCCCTGAATGCTCGACGGCATACTTGATCAACTCCGCCTGTCCCTCGAGATTGAGCTTGCGCTTGATGTTCTGCCGATGCGCTTCCACCGTGCGCACGCTCAGGTCCATGGCAGCGGCGATCTGCTTGCTCGACTCGCCGCGGCCCAGCGCGGCCAGTACCTCGCTCTCGCGCGGCGAGAGCAAGGGGCGAGGCGTCTGGGCGCGGAACAGGCGGCGCGACACCGCCGGGCTCAAAAACGTGCCCCCACCCGCCACGGCCTGGATGGCGGCCACGATCTCGCTGGCCGGCGCGTCCTTGAGCACATAGCCCTGGGCGCCAGCCTGCAGGGCACGCTGCACGTACTCGGGGTTGTCGTACATGCTCAGCATCAGCACGCGCAGGCCCGGCTGGCGCTGCAGCAAGTCGGCGGCCAGCTCGATGCCGCTGACCTCCTTCATGCCCACATCCATCAGCACGATGTCCACCGCCGTGTGCGCCAGCAAGGCCAGGGCCTCGCGCGCATCACCGGCCTCGCCCACCACCGCAAACTCGGGCACCGCGCCCAGGCGCAAACGCAGGCCGTCGCGCACCAGCGGGTGGTCGTCCACCAGGGCAATGCGGATCGGGGCGGAAGCGAAAACTGAGTTCATGCGGAGGCCATGGAAGCGGCAGGGTTCAAAGACAGCGGCACCTCGGCCCAGACCTCGGTGCCCGCGCCCGGCTGAGAGCGGATCTGCAAGCGCCCGCCGATAGAGGCCAGGCGCTCGCGCATATTGCGCAGGCCGATGCCCTGGCGCGGATGCTCTTGCACGGCGGCTTCGTCAAAGCCGGCGCCATCATCGCTGATCTGCAGCCGCACCCGGCCGACCTCGAAGCTCAGATCCAGCTGCAGATGCGCGGCCGCCGCATGCTTGGCCGCATTGGTCAGCGCCTCTTGCGCCACGCGGAACAGCACGGTCTTGACCAGCTCGGGCAGCTCCACCGGCTCTCCCTGCACGCTGACCGCCACCGAACCCGCGCCGCCATCGTCCTCAAACTCACGGCCCAGGGTTTGCAGCGCAGCCGGCAAGCCCAGGCTGTCATCCAGCATGGCCGGGCGCAGGCGGTGCGAGATGCGCCGCACCTCGTCCAGGCAGGTCTTGAGCCGCTCCAACGCCGTGGCCAGCACACGCGCCGGCAGCGGCCGCCCGGCCTCCAGCGCATCAACGGCCGATTCCACCAGCAGCTTGGTCGCCACCAGGGTCTGGCTGGTGCCATCGTGCAGCTCGCGCGCCAGATGGGCGCGCTCATCCTCTTGCGACTGCACCACCTGGTGGGCCAGCAAGCGCAGTTTCGCATCGGCCACCCGCTGCTCACTGACGTTGAGCAAGAGCCCCGTGCTGCTGATCAAGGCCACGCCGAAGACAGCGATGCCGGCAATCCACAGCAAGGTGGTGGCGATATTGCTGCTGGCCTGGGCGTCCAGCTGCTCCATGGTGGCGTGCAGGTCGCCGAGGTAGAGCCCCGTGCCAATCATCCAGCCCCAGCGCTCCAGCGGCACCACATAACCGAGCTTGGCCTCGACCTGGCCATTGGACGGCCGGCGCCAGAGGTAGTCGACAAAGCCTCCGCCCTGGCGCGCCTGCGCGATCAGCTCCTGGATGGTCGGCCGGCCTTGCGGATCGCGCATGTCCCACAAATTGCGGCCCACCAACTCGGGCTGGCGCGAGTGCATCAGGGAGTTGCCGTCCAGGTCGTAGACGAAGAAGTAACCGTCCGGCCCATAGTCCAGCGAGGCCAGCAGCTTCAGCGCCTGCGCCCGCTGCGCCAGCGGGTCCCCCGGCGCCTCGTACAACGGCTTCACCGTGCTGACCGCCAGCGCCACGTAGGACTTCAGCTCCGCCCGCCGCGCCTCCATATACGCCCGCTCCACCAGCGCATGTTCGCGCTGCACCAGCTCCCGCTCCTGATGCCGCACCGCCAGCGCGATCAGCAAGAGGCTGGCCACCAGGGGCAGGACGGCGAGGAGGATGAATTTGGTGCGGAGTTGCAGGGCCATGCGGCATTGTCGGGTTTGTCGCCTTTGTCGGCGGTGCCGAGTTCTTCAGGCTCGTCGTGCCTGCTCCGCCGCCAACACCCGCAATCGCTGGTGCCCCTCATCGCCCTCATCCGCCGGCACGCTTTGCTTGGCGCGCAGGTAGCGGCTGCTGAAGACATCGAGGTACGCCTCCAGCGTCTGGGCCGCCACCTCATCGCCGGCCAGGGCCAGGCACAGGGCCGCCACTTCTGAGGTGCAGAAATGGTGCTCGTGGTGCGAGCGGCGCAGGCGGTAACGCGAGAGTTGCTCGGGCTGCAGGCTCAGCACCGGCAGACGGGCCAGGTAGGGGCTTTTGCGGAACATCTTGCGTGCCTCCGACCAGGTGCCGTCGAGCAGGATGAATAGCGGGCGCTTGGCCCGACCTTCCGGCACCTGGGCGGCTTCAGCCAGGATCGGTGCCAGCTCGGTCACCACCTCACGCCCCGGATCGGCAAACTCGCCCGGGAAGACCACAAAGGCCTGCCACTGCGGATCGGCCAGCAGCGCCAGCAGCCCCGGCTCCACCTGCACGCGCGACCAGACGAAAGCCTGTGTCTCGGGCAGCACGTCGGCAATCAACCAGCCGGTGTTGCTGGGTTTGAGCGCCTCGAAAGGCGCCATGATCAGGCACACCGCCGCCGGCCGATGGCCTTGCGGCGGCACGCTCAGCACCGGCCGCAGATGGCACATGCAGTGGCTGGGGATCAGGCGGCAGCGCGCGCAGCGCTCGATGCGCGGCTCACCTCGGTCCAGGCGCGGCCGTGTGTTGGCGGTGTCCGTCAGCAGACAGGCCGCGCGCAGGCGGGCGACCGCATGGTCAGCGAGCAGCAGATCCAGAGCGGGCTCCAGATCAAAGGGGGACACAAGAGACATAGATGCGGAGTCTAGGGCCAGCCCCCCCCAGCTGCCCCTCGCGGGCGCACACCGCGCATCTGCGGGTTATGCCGGGAGGGTGCACCGGCTGCGCTGCTTCATACTGGACCGAACCCTCTGCCCGCCGATGCAGGCGGACCCCGGCTCAGCGCACGACTCTTTCGGCATGAATGATGCATCGCAACCCTCGGCCGCCCGAGGCCAGGCCTCGCGCAAGTTAGCAACTCCACCACCGCCCCGACCGCCGGTGCTGCGCTCCGTCCAGTTCGCCTCGCGCGAGGGCATCGAACACTATTTCGCCGAGCTGAACGCACGCGCGCCCTCGGCGCATCGCGAGATTGCGTCCTGGGGCCGGGACCGGGCCGCGCGCCTGAACTTGGAGCTGGTGCAGGCGCCGAGCGCCCTGCAAGCCGGCGCGGCGCCCCAGCTGTTTCTGACCGAATCGCGCAACAGCTTTGTCCTGAACGTGCGCTCTCAGGACAGCAGCGCGCCAGCTGAGCACGCGCCGCATCTGCTGGTGGGCCTGGTGCTGTCCGGCTCGGTGCGCCTGCAGATGCTGAACGAGGGCGGATGCCTGGCGCGCGCCGGTGAAGGCCTGGTCTTCAACCCGGCCGAGGTGGAGCGGGCCCAGTTCGCGGCCGATTCGCATTTTGTGGAGATCGCCCTGCCGCGCGAGCCCCTGCTGCGCCTGAGCTCCGCCCTGTGGGCCGTGCCGGGCGCAGAGGCGCCGCCTGCACGCTTGCAGCCCAAGCTCGCCCCCGGCCTGGCGCAGAAGCTGCACTTCATGGCGCGGCAAGCCAGCGGCCTGCTGCAGCAGGGCGATGGCGCCATGCCGCCCCTGCTGATCGAGCGCTGGGTGGAGATGATGGGACTGAGCTTGCTGCATGAGCAGACCGCACTCGGCCCCGCTGCCGCGGCCCAGCACAAGCGCCGCGAGGAGCCCCTGCTGCCGCGCAGCCTGAGCCGCGCGCTGGACTACCTCGACGCCCATGCCCAGAGCGAGATCCTGCTGAGCGATATCGCCGCAGCCGCCTGTGTCAGCGTCAGCAGCCTGCTGCGCCATTTCAATGAGCATCTGGGCCTCACGCCCATGGCCTACCTGCGCCAGCTGCGCCTGGACCGCGCCCGCGCCGAGCTGCGCCAGGGTCAGGCCGGCCGCATTGCTGAGCTGGCGCAGCGCTGGGGTTTTCAAAGCGCCGGCAAGTTCAGCCAGGCTTACTTGCGCCGCTTTGGCGAGCGGCCGAGCGAGAGCCGCTGATTCAGCCCCGCCTGCCGCAGGCTCCCGCCCACTGGCCCGAAATCGTCAGGCCTGTCCCGCCATCGTCAATTTGCGCTGCGCTGCGGCCAAACCCGGTTCCAGCGCCCAGGCCGCGCTGCTAAGGTGAAAACCGTTCGCCAGACCTAACCCCGCCGCATCGCGGTATCGGGTGGCCTTCACTTGCTTTTCTGGCCCCTGTTTTTCCACCTTTCTCTCTCAGCACAGCCCACGCCGTATGAATCCCAACATGCCCACCTCCTCGAACCGCAAGCACCGCCTTCTGATCCAGGCCCTGACCCTCAGTGCCGCGGCCGCCTTCGCCAGCGGCGCACAGGCCGATGCGCCCAGCTACACCATCGTCGACCTCGGCGTCATCGGCAATGGCGAGTTCTCGCAAGCCTTTGGCAGCTCGCGCAACGGCAGCTTTGTGGTCGGCCGCTCGTCCGACAGCCAGGACCAGGCCTATCGCTGGAGCGCTCAGGGCGGCATGCAGGCGCTGGGCAATATCGACGGCCGCCAGTTCGCCACCGCTCACGGTGTCAACAACGCCGGCCTCACGGTCGGCGTGTCGGCCGCCACCTGGTTCGGCACCGCCCCCCTGCCGGTGATGTGGAACCCGAACGGCAGCGTCACAGCCCTGGCCCTGCCCGAGGGCTATGGCTGGGGTGCCGCGAACGCCGTCAACAACAGCGGCCTCATCGTCGGCCGCGCCGGCTCGCAGGACGGCGACCGCGCCGTGCTCTTCAATGCCGCCACCGGCAGCAGCCAGATCATCAACGCCACCACGGCCAACGGCAGTTTCATGACCGAGGCCTTTGGCGTCAACGACGCCGGCCTGGTGGTGGGCATCGGCACCGATCCCAGCGATCTCGCTCTCATCGTCGGCATGGTCTACAACTCGGCCACCGGCGAGATGAGCAGCCTCGGCGCCCTGCCCGGCCATAACTCGGCCATCAATTTCGGCGTCAGCAACAACGGCTCTGTGGTCGGCTCCAGCAGCATCTACAGCAGCGAGAGCAGCCCCTTCATCTGGTCGGCCAGCCAAGGAATGAAAGCCATCAGCCTGCCCCCGAACACCTCCAACGGCTCGGGCAGCGGCGTCAACGACAAAGGCTGGGTGGTCGGCAACGCCGGCGGCGAGTTCTCCATCCCTTTTCTCTACGCCGACGGCAACACCTACACCCTCCAAAGCCTGCTGCCCGCCGGCAGCGACTGGGACTTCAGCACCAACACCAGCGCCTCCGCCATGGCCATCGCCGACAACGGCAGCATCATCGGCACAGCCGTCCACAACGGCCAGGTCCATGCCTACCAAATGACCCTGGTGTCCAGCGTGCCGGAGCCGGAGAGCTGGGTGCTGACCTTGGGCGGCCTCGGCTGGCTGGGCGTCCTCAGCCGCCGCCGTGCCAAGGCCACTCCGACAAACTCACCTCAGCGCTGACCCACTCCGGGCCCTCAGAGTTCCCGATTCCTCATCTCGCACGGCTTCACGCCTTGCCTTCACGCCCGCAACTGCGGGCTTTTTCGCGAAAGGGAGATTGCAATAAACATCCAGCCACCCCTGACCCGGTGATTCCTGAAAAAGTGAGGCAAAGAGTGCGGCAAACGGCGGCAAACCTCGACCGCGCACCGCGAAATGGGTGTGGCTTGGATGGGATGACTGGTAGGCCGTACAGGACTTGAACCTGTGACCAAGGGATTATGAGTCCCCTGCTCTAACCAACTGAGCTAACGGCCCCCGGGGGACTTGCGACCCTTGGAGAAGATGAAAAAATCGCCGGCCTTGCACCGACGAAGCCCGCGATTGTATAGGGGGCGCCGCGGGCGAGGGCTGGGGGCCTAAGGGGCTCGTGAATCGTGAAGCAGCCTGACCCGCAGGTGTTCACCTGTTCACCCGTTCACTCAATCACCACCCACGCGGTGCGCCCCTCCCCGCCCTTTATTTCTGCGACAGCGCCTGACTCACCATCCGCGAGGTGATGTCCACGATCTGGATCATGCGGTCGTAGGCCATGCGGGTGGGGCCGATGACGCCCAGGGTGCCGACGACCTGGCCATTGACTTCGTAGGGCGAGGAGACGATGGAGAGTTCCTCGAAGGGCACGACCTGGCTCTCACCGCCGATGTAGATGCGCACGCCTTCGGCGCGGCTGGAGACGTCGAGCAGGCGCATGAGCTGCGTCTTTTGCTCGAACATATCGAACAGGCGGCGCAGGCTGCCCATATCGTTGGAGAAGTCCTGCACGGTGAGCAGATTGCGCTCGCCGGAGATGATGACGCGCTCCTGCTCGTCGGCCATGGCTTCGCTGCCCACCTGGACCGCTGCGCTCATCAGGCCGGAGATTTCGCTGCGCAGCTGGTCCACCTCGCTCTTGAGGCGCTCGCGCACGGCCTCGAGGCTCAGGCCGGCGTAGCTGGCGTTGAGGCGGTTGCTGGCCTCGGCCAGCTCGGCCTGGCTGTGGTCTTGGGCGGTGAAGATGACGCGGTTCTGCACATCGCCATCGGGCGAGACCATGATGACCAGCACGCGGCGCTCGCCCAGGCGCAGGAACTCGATGTGGTGAAAAACGCTGGGCTTGCGCGGCGCGGTGACCACGCCGACGAAATTGGACAGGCTGGACAGCAGATGCGCGGCGCTGGCGATCACGCGCTGGGGCTGGTCGGGCTGGATCTGGGCCTCGATCGGCCGGTCATCGGGCACCACCAGGCCGGGCTGGGCGGTCAGCATGGTGTCGACAAAGAGCCGGTAGCCGCGCGCCGTGGGGATGCGGCCGGCGCTGGTGTGGGGGCTGGCGATCAGGCCCAGCTCTTCCAGATCGGCCATCACATTGCGGATGGTGGCAGGACTCAGCTCCAGGCCCGAGGCTTTGGACAGGGTGCGGGAACCGACAGGTTGGCCGTCCGCGATATAGCGTTCGACCAGGGTTTTCAGCAGGGATTTGGATCGCTCGTCGAGCATGGCGGCATTGTAGGGACTGGCGCCCGCCTTCAGCGGACTGACATAGTGCTGTGGTGTAATTCTTCGCTATGGCCAAACGTTTCCAACATGTGGCAATCGTCGGCAAACACCAGGCCCGCGGCATACGCCCGATTCTGGAGGAGATTGCCGATTTTCTGATGCGGCAAGGCCTCGATGTTTCCCTCGAAAGCGAGACCGCCCTCAACACCGGCATGACGGCCTTCGAGGCCTTGACGACCGAGGAGCTGGGCTCGCGCTGCGACCTGGCCATCGTCGTCGGCGGTGACGGCACCATGCTCGGTTTCGCGCGCGAGATGGCGCCGCATGGCATCCCGCTGGTGGGCATCAACCAGGGCCGCCTGGGCTTCATCACCGACATCTCGCTGGAGAAGTTTCAGGAAGCGCTGGCGCCGATTCTGGACGGCGATTTCGAGACCGAAAAGCGCTCCATGCTGGAAGGCTCGGTCTGGCGCGATGGCGAGAGCATCTTCGACGGCCTGGCCTTGAACGATGTGGTGGTCAGCCGCGGCGCCACCGCCAGCATGGTGGAGCTGCGCATCGATGTGGGCGACGAGTTCGTGGCCAATATGCGGGCCGACGGTGTGATCGTCGCCTCGCCCACCGGCTCCACCGCCTACGCCCTCTCGGCCGGCGGCCCCATCATGCACCCCAGCATCGGCGGCTGGCTGCTGGTGCCGATCGCCTCGCACACCCTGTCCAACCGGCCCATCGTGCTGCCGGACACCGGCGAGGTGCGCATGGAGATCGTGGCCGGGCGCGATGCCAGCGTCAATTTCGATATGCAAAGCCTGGCCAGCCTGCTGCACGGCGACCGCATCACTGTGCGCCGCTCGGCCCACCAGGTCTGCTTCCTGCACCCCAAGGGCTGGAGCTATTACGCCACCCTGCGCCGCAAGCTGCGCTGGTACGAAGGGGTGAGCTGAACCATGTTGCGACGCCTGAGTCTGCGTGACTTCGTCATCGTGCCCGAGCTGGAGCTCGATTTTGGCGCCGGCTTTTCGGTGCTGACCGGCGAGACCGGAGCCGGCAAGTCCATCCTGATCGACGCGCTGCAGCTGGCCCTGGGCCAGCGCGGCGATGCCGGCGTGGTGCGCGAAGGCGCGGCGCGCGCCGAGATCTCGGCCGAGTTTGACTGCCCCGCGCACCTGAGCGGCTGGCTGGACGAAGCCGGTTTTGAATCCGAGGGCGCCAGCCTGTTGCTGCGCCGCGTGATCGACAGCCAGGGCAAGAGCCGCGCCTGGATCAATGGCAGCGCCGCCACCGTGAGCCAGCTGCGCGAGCTGGCCGACAGCCTGCTGGACATCCACGGCCAGCACGCCTGGCAAGGCCTGACCCGCCCGGCCTCGGTGCGCGAGCTGCTGGACCAGTACGCCGACCTCGACACCCGCCCCCTGGCCGCCGCATTCGCCGACTGGAAGCGCGCCAGCGAAGCGCTGGACGCCGCGCAGACGCGCCAGAACGAGCTGCTCAGCGAGCGCGAACGCCTGGCCTGGCAGATCGGCGAGATCGACCGCCTGGCCCCGGGCGCCGACGAGTGGGACGAACTCAATGCCGAGCACCAGCGGCTCTCGCATGCGCAATCGCTGCTCGACGCGGTGCGCGCCGCGCTGAACGCGCTCAGCGAAGCCGAGGACAGCACGGCCGAAGGCCTGACCGGCGACGCACTGGACCGGCTGGAAGATGTGCTCGAGTACGACGCCCGCCTGGCCCCGGCAGTGGAAGCGCTGCGTGGCGCCCAGGCCCAGATCCAGGACGCCAGCCACACCCTCAGCGCCTATCTGCACAAGGCCGATGGTGAACCCGGCCGCATGGAAGAGCTGGACGAGCGCGTCTCCGCCTGGCTGACCCTGGCCCGCCGCTACCGCCGCCCGCCGCAGGAGCTGCCGGCCCTGCATGCGCAGTGGCGCGAGGAGCTGGCCGCGCTGGACGCCGCCACCGATCTGGCCGCCCTGCAAACCAGCCTGGCCGCGGCCCGCAAGGCCTTTGATGCCGAAGCCCGCCGGGTCAGCGCGGCACGCGCGCAAGCGGCCCCGGCCCTGGCCAGCGCCGTCACCGCGGCCATGCAGCTGCTGGGCATGAACGGCGGCCAGTTCGACATCGCCTTGCTGCCGCAGGAACAGCCGCAAAGCTACGGCCAGGAGTCGGCCGAGTTCCTGGTGGCCGGCCATGCCGGCAGCGCACCGCGGCCGCTGGCCAAGGTGGCGTCGGGCGGCGAGCTCTCGCGCATCGCCCTGGCGATTGCCGTGACCACCTGCCAGAAGACAGGCACCGGCGTGAATGCCGGCGTGGGCACCTTGATCTTTGACGAAATCGACGCCGGCGTCGGCGGCGCCGTGGCCGAGACCGTAGGCCGGCTGATGAAGCAGCTGGGCCGCAGCCGCCAGGTGCTGGCCGTCACCCACCTGCCCCAGGTGGCGGCCTGTGCCGACCACCATCTGGTGGTGGCCAAGGCCTTGCGCGGCGGCCAGACCTGCAGCGATGTGCAGCCGGTGCTGGGCGAAACCCGCGTGGCCGAAATCGCGCGCATGCTGGGCGGCGAGCGCCTCTCCTCGGCCGCCCAGGCCCATGCCCAGGAGATGCTGGACCTGTCGGCCCTGGACGCTGCGAACACGAGCCCTTCTTCTCTCTCTTCCCCCTCTTCTCCTTCCGCCGGCAAGGCCAAGAAAGCACGTTCATGAGCACGACGACATCCCCCTACGATGCCGCCCAAGCCGAAGCCAGCTCGGTGGTCCTGGTGACCGGCATGTCCGGCGGCGGCAAGTCGCTGGCCATGCATGCGCTGGAAGATGCCGAGTTCTTCTGCGTGGACAACCTGCCGGCCGAGCTGCTGCTGGACTTCCTCAAGCTCGAAGCCCAGCGCGGCGAGCGCCGGGTGGCGATTGCGGTCGATGTGCGCAGCGCCGGCTCCCTGCCCCTGCTGCTGCCCCTGTTCAAGCAGCTGCGCGCCTCGGGCGTGTCCATCCGCTCGATCTTTCTGGATGCCAACACCGAGACCCTGATGCGGCGCTTCTCGGAAACGCGCCGCCCGCACCCGCTGCGCATCGACGAGACCAGCCAGTTCGGCGAGCTGGACGGCGGCGAATCGCGCACCCGCGGCGGCCACGGTGGCTCGGACAACGGCCACCGCGCCCTGCTGGAAGCCATCGAGCTGGAGCGCGAGATGCTCGCCGCCCTGCGCGTGGAATCCACCGTGCTGGACACCAGCCAGCTGCGCCCCGCCCAGCTGCGCGCCTGGGTGCGCGATCTGGTGCTGGCGCCCAGCAACAAGCTGACCCTGGTGTTCGAGTCCTTTGCCTTCAAGCACGGCGTGCCCAGCGATGCCGACTTTGTGTTCGATGTGCGCGTGCTGCCCAACCCCTATTACGACCGCGAGCTGCGGCCGCTGACCGGGCGCGACAAGCCGGTGGCCGATTTCCTGCAGGCCCAGCCCGAGGTGCAGGTGATGTTCAAGCAGATCGGCGAGTTCCTGAACCGCTGGCTGCCCAACTTTGCCGCCGATCAGCGCAGTTATCTGACCGTGGCCATCGGCTGCACCGGCGGCCAGCACCGCTCGGTCTATCTGGTCGAAACCCTGGCCCGCCTGTTCGGCAAGCATGGGCCGGTGCTCAAACGCCACCGCGAGCTGGACGCGCGCTGAGCGCCTTTGCTTTCGCCATGAAAAAAGCCCCGCATGCGGGGCTTTTGTCTATGTGAGGAGGAAGCTCAGAAGCGGTAGCTGGCCTTGAGGCTCAGGAAGCGGCCGCGCGGGTCGCCCTGGCTGTAGTCGTAGCTGCCGGTCGAGGCATCCCAGGGCAGCTTGGCATCGCTGAAGTTTTGCAGGGTCAGCGTGGCCTGCAGCTGGCGGCTGAGCTGCCAGTCCACATTCAGATCCACGGTGTTGATGGCGCGCACCCGCTCGGCGATCTCGGGTCGCGGGCGGTAGGTTTGGGTGTAGCTGCCGACGCGGTTCCAGCTCAGGGTGCTGGTCCAGTCGCCCAGGCTCCACACAGCGCTGGTGCTGCTGCGCCAGGCCGGCAGGGAGCCGAACTCGTTGCTGCCCGCGCCGTTGACGGCGGCCTCGCCTTCGGCCGGCGGCAGGGTGAACTGCAGCAGGCGGCTCAGCTGGGTCTTGAGCTTGAGGCGGCCGGCGCCGCCGAGCGCAAAGCTGCGGCTGGCCTCGATGTCAAAGCCCGAGACGCGGCGCGTGCCCTGGTTCTTGAACTGGCGGGTCAGCGAGACGATGCGACCCTGCTCGTCGCGCAGCACGCGGCCGGGCAGGCGCGCCTCGTTGGCGATGATGAAGTCGGCCGTCTCGGTGTCGATCAAGTCCTTCTGACGGATGTTGAAGTAATCGACGCTGATCTGGCTTTGCGCATCGGGCGAAAGCACCACACCGAAGTTGAAGTTATTGGCCCGCTCGGGCTTCAAGTTCGGGTTGGCGGCGGTCAGGTTGGTGACGCCGCGGGCCACGGTGGGCGAGATCGGGTCACGAGGGTCAATCACCGAGCCGTAGCTGACGCCGGTGCTCTGCGTGATCTCGGGCAACGAGGGCGCGCGGAAGCCTTGCGAGACATTGGCGCGCAGCACCAGGCTGTCCAGCGGCTGGTAGCGCAGGCTGGCCTTGGGCGAGACGGCGGAGCCGAAATCGCTGTAGCGGTCAGCGCGGGCGGCGAGGTTCAGGCTCAGGCTCTTGAGCAGGGGCACATTGAATTCCGCAAAGGCCGCGCCCACCGTGCGGCCGCCCTGGATGATGTTGATGGCCGGGCGCAGCTCGGTGCCGCTGAGCACCTGCTCCGAGGTGCGCGAATCCATGCTCTCGCGGCGCAGCTGCACACCCAGCGCGAAGCCCAGGGGGCCGGCCGGCAGGCGGGTCAGCTCGGTCGAGGCGCTGGCGTCGAGGGCGATCAGCTCGGCACTGGCCGGTCGCAGGGTGGAAATGCGCAGGGCCTGGCGCTGGGCCTCGCTGTTCAAGCTCTGGTCGGCGAAGTTGTAGCTGCCGGCCTTGAGCGCGCGCTCGAACTCATAGCGGTTGCCGAAGTTCTGCACCGTCTCGCGCAGGCGGCTGCTGGACTGGGTGAAGGAGGCCTCCCAATCCCATGGGCCGGTGGTGCCGCGGGCGCCGGTCAGCACACGCTGGAACTGCACGGCGTCTTGCTTGAAGCGGGTGCCCAGGTCGAACAAGGTGGCGTTCAGCACGGCCGAGCCGCTGGTCGGGTAGTTGGGATGGTTCTTGGGCAGGGCGACCGAGATGGTGTCCAGCGACTGGGTCTTGTCGTTCCAGGCGCGCAGGCTGCTAGAGACGGACAGGGGCGCACCGAAGATCAGGTCGGCCCGCGAGCTGCCCAGCAGCAGCTCGGCATAGGCCTCGACGTCCTCCGTCAGGCGCCAGGTCGCGCGGGCCGAGCCGTGGTAGCGCTCGGCACCGGGGATCAGGGTCTTGTAGGCCGCCGGGTTGTAGGCCAGCACGGTGCCGGTCTTGCCGGGGGTCAGGTCGCCGTAGTTGATCAGCTGCAGCGGGCCTTGCACGCCGCCGAGCTTGTTGGTGGGATCGCTGCCGAGGTAGTTGGTCGCCACCCAGGCCAGGGTGCCGCCGGGCTCGCCGCGGAAATCGTTGTCGCGCAGCCAGGCGACCTGGCTCTGGTCCAGGCGGTCGCGCTTGAGTGCGTCGAAGCTCAGCGTCAGGTTGAAGCCTTCGCGTGCCAGATCGCCGAAGCCATGGCGCAGCTCGAAGCTGCGCTCGCTCTGGCCCGTGCCCTCGGTCGAACGGCCCAGGCCCACGCGGGCCTCGGTGCCCTGGAAGTCGTCGTAGAGCACGATATTGACCACGCCGGCGATGGCGTCCGAGCCGTAGATGGACGAGGCGCCGTCCTTGAGCACATCGATGCGGCGCACGGCGGCCAGAGGCAGGCTGTTCAGATCGGTGAACACATCCTGCATGTTCTGCGCCGTGGCATAGGGCGCCACGCGCCGGCCGTTGACCAGCACCAAGGTGTTCTGCTGGCCCAAGCCACGCAGGGACAGGCCGGCCGTGCCGGCGGAGAAGCTGCCGGTGAACTGCTCGTTGAAGCTGTTGCCGCTGTTGGCGGCGATCAGGCGCAACACCTCGGGCAGGCTGGTCTTGCCGCTGGCCTTGATGTCGGCCGCGCTCAGCACCTGCACCGGGTTGGCGCCCTCGCGCTTGAGGCTGACGATGTTCGAGCCAGTGACGGTGACGCGCTCCAGGCGCTTGGCGCCCTCGGGCTCGGTGGTTTGCGAATGGGCGGTCGGCAGAAAGACCGCGGCCAGGGCGGCGGCCAGGAGAGAAGGCTTCAGAGACATGATGGGTGACGGCGAAAGGATGGAAACGAGGTGAAACCTGCGCAGCGAAAAGGAGGCAAGGCGAAGCCAAGCCAGCGACAGCGCCGATCGGTCGCTGCGCGGGGCACACGGAAAAAAAGGCGTGGTGAAGCCGTCTGCAAGGGCTGCCGGCGGGCAGCTGCAGAGCTTCAAACGGAGGGGGGGGGGTTGTGAGGCGGGCGGAGGGCGCCGCGGCTCGATCCGTCGCGTCGACGGTCAACGCAGCTCGGCCCCGCGGCCGCGGCCGGCCATCAACACATTCGGCCGATGGGGGCGAGGGCTGGACCCGGGAGGGTCATCAAATCAACAAACTGCAAAGCGAGGGATGGCATCGCGGGGGCTCTTGTTCAACTGCACGCTCTTGTTGGCGCCCCTGAAATTTAGTGGAAACCCTTACTTCACCCAAACAATAAAAACTTGTTTGCTTATGCATACCGCTTAGATACCACCTCGCGGATCGCTGGCGGCGAGCCTCAGCGCTCAGCCCAGCAGCTTCTTCAGCGGCGCCGGCAGGCCGTAGCTGGCCAGGGCCTCGCGCGCCACCCATTGCCCTTGCTGGCCGGCACGCTGCGCGGCCTCGGCACCCAGCACCGCGCGGCGCGGGTGCAGCACCCAGTCCAGATGGGTCAGCGCATGCTCGATGCGCGGCAGCACATCGGGTGTGGCGCCCAGGCTTTGCGCATGCGATTGCAGCTGCGCCTCGTCCTCGAACAAGGGCAGGCTCCAGAGCCCGGCCCAGACGCCGGTGTCCGGCCGCTGCTGCAGCAAGACCTGACCCTCATGCTCCAGCCACAGCCACCAGTTCTCGCGCCGGCTGCGCTTGAGCTTGCGGGTCTTGATCGGGAACTGGGTCGGCTCGCCCGTCTTGCGCCCGGCACACAAGCTCTCGGCCGGGCAGATCAGGCATTGCGGCGAGCGCGGCGTGCAGACCGTCGCGCCCAGATCCATCAGCCCCTGCGTGTAGGCCTCGATGCCCACCGCCGGCAGCAGGGCTTGGGCATGCTGCCAGAGCAGCTTTTCCTGCGCGCTGCTGGCCAGGTCGCCTTGGAAGGCCAGCAGGCGGCCGAGCACGCGTTTGACATTGCCGTCGAGGATGGCGATGCGCTCGCCGAAGCAGAAGGCCGCCACTGCCGCGGCGGTGGAGCGGCCGATGCCGGGCAGCTCCTGCAGCTCGGCCGCGGTCGGCGGGAAACGCCCGTCGGGCCGGGCGGCCACGGCGCGCGCGCAGGCATGGAGGTTGCGCGCCCGGCTGTAATAACCGAGGCCAGCCCAGAGCGAAAGCACCTCATCCAGCGAGGCAGCACCGAGATCGGCCACGGTCGGGAAGCGCTCGAGAAAGCGCTGGTAATAGCCCAGCACCGTCGTCACCTGGGTCTGCTGCAACATGATCTCGGACAGCCAGACGCGGTAAGGGTCGCGCGTCTTCTGCCAGGGCAGCTCGTGCCGGCCGTGTCGCTTTTGCCAGGCCACCAGGCGCTCGCCAAACTCCAGCGGCAGCACGGTCGCATCGCCGGCTGCGGTCTTCTTCGTCATCTCTTTTGGCATTGGGGACAGAAAAACGTGGAGCGGGCGCCCTGGACGATGCGGCGGATGGACGTGCCGCAGACGCGGCAAGGCTGGCCTTCACGGCCGTAGACCTGGGCCTGCATCTGGAAGCTGCCGGCCACGCCGTGCGCATCCTTGAAATCCCGCAAGGTGCTGCCGCCGGCCTCCAGCGCCTGCGCCAGCACCGCACGCACGGCGGTGGCCAGGCGCGCCGCGCGCGGGCGGCTCACTTTGCAGGCCGCCAGGCGCGGGTCGATGCCGGCCAGGAACAGGGCCTCGCAGGCGTAGATATTGCCGGCGCCGACGACGATGTCGCCGGCCAGCAAGGCCTGCTTGACCGCCACGCGCCGGCCGCTCAGACCGGCATGCAGATGGGGGCCGTCGAAGCGGGCGTCGAAAGGCTCCAGCCCCAGGCCGGCCAACAGCTTGGCGGCCGGGTCGGCCTCCAGGCCCGGCGACCAAACAACGGCGCCGAAGCGGCGCGGGTCATTCAGGCGCAGCAAGCCGCGGTCGGTTTGCAAATCAAAGTGGTCGTGCGCGCCGGCTGGCGCTGAGGCATCGGCGCTGAAGCCCAGGCTGCCCGACATGCCCAGGTGCAGCAGCAAGCCGCCCGGGGCGAGCTGCGAACTCAGCGGCAACCACAAATATTTACCTCGCCGCGTGGTGGCACCCACGCGGGCGCCAACCAGGCGCTGCGGCTCCAGGCCCAAGGGCCAGCGCAGCGGCTTGCCCAGGCGAACCGACTGCACCGTGGCGCCGCAAATGGCATCGGCAAAGCTGCGGCGGGTGACTTCGACTTCGGGGAGCTCAGGCATGGCGGCGATCATATCGGTGCAGAATGGCCGCAGCCCGCGTGTGCCTAGCCCGGGCTTTGTGATCACGCAGGAGCTTGTTGCATGCCCGAATTCGTCCGCCGCCGCCCCCAATTGAACGCCAGCCTGCTGGTGCTGCTGGCGGCCGGCCTGCTTCACGGCCTGGCAGGCGCCGCCAGTGCGCCGTCCCGTGCGCCCGAAACCCCGGCCGCGCCCAAAAGCGACGCTGCAACTGCTGCCACCATCCACAACTCCGAACTCGACGCGCCGCTGTTCTACCAGTTGCTGGTCGGCGAGCTGGAACTCAGCACCGGGCAGACCGGCGTGGCCTACCAAGTGCTGCTGGACGCCGCCCGCCGCACCAAGGACGAAGAGCTGTTCAAGCGCGTGGTCAACATCGCCCTGCAGGCTCGTGCTGGTGACCAGGCCCTGAGCGCCGCACGCGCCTGGCGCGAGAGCCTGCCGACCTCACTGGCGGCGCAGCAGATGACCATCCAACTGCTGGCCCTGCTGAACCGCCCGGCCGAGGTGGTGGAGCCGCTGCGCGCCCTGCTGGCCCTGAACCCACCCGAGCTGCGTGGCGCGGTGCTGGCCGGCCTGCCCCGCCTGTTCCAGCGCGCGCCCGAGCCCAAAAAGGTCTTGAGCGCGCTCGAGCCCCTGCTGCACAACGCCAGCCAGGCCAAGGAAACCCGCGTGGCCGCCCAGGTAGTGTTGGCGCGCCTGGCCCTTTCGGCTGGTGACAGCAAGCGGGCCCTGGAGCTGACGCAGTCGCTGAACCAGCAATTCCCGGAGGGCGATGACGCCATGCAGCTGGCCCTGGAGCTGATGCCCAACGAGCCGGCGGCCGAGGCCTTGATCCAAGCGCGGCTGCAGGCCTCGCCCGATGACACCAAGCTGCGCCTGGCCTACGGCCGCGCCCTGGCCCGCGCACAGAAGCCGTCGGACGCAGCGCGCGAGTTCCGCGCAGTCACGCTGAAGGACCCCGAGCAACTGAGCGCCTGGTTTGCCCTGGGCACGCTGGAGCTGGAGCTGCGCCAGGCCGAAGCGGCCGACCATGCCTTGCGCGAGTACCTGCGCCGCCTGGACCTCGCCGCCGCGAAAGAGGCCAAGGAACCCGGAGGCGCAGCCAAGGAGACGAGCGACAACAGCCAGGCCGAGTTCAACCAGGAGGCCCGCCAGCAATCCTGGTTGATGCTGGCCCAGGCGGCCGAGCTGCGCGGCGACCTCAAGGGCGCCGAAGCCTGGTTGATCAAGGTGGACAGCCCACAGCGCCGCTTTGAGGCCCAGTACCGCCGCGCCTCGCTGATCGCCCGACAGGGGCGCATGGCTGAGGCACGCAAGCTGCTGCAAGGCCTGCCCGAAAACACCCCCGATGCGCTGCGCGCCAAGGTCATGGCCGAATCGCAGCTGCTGCGCGACCAGCGTGAATGGAAGCAGGCCTACGAGCTGCTGGCCCGCGCCACCGAGCGCCTGCCCGAGGACGCCGATCTGGTCTACGAGCAATCGATGATGGCCGAAAAGCTGGGCCAGCTTGACGAGATGGAAGTCCTGCTCAAGCGCGTGATCGCCATCAAGCCCGATCACCACCACGCCTACAACGCCCTGGGCTACTCGCTGGCCGATCGCAACATTCGCCTCGACGAAGCGCGCGGCCTGATCGCCAAGGCCCTGAGCTTCGTGCCCTCCGAGCCCTTCATCCTGGACAGCATGGGCTGGGTGGAGTTCCGCCTGGGCAACAAGGAAGAAGCGCAGCGCCTGCTGCGGCTGGCCTTCGAGGCGCGACCCGATGCCGAGATCGCTGCCCACCTGGGCGAGGTACTCTGGGCCAGCGACAAGGCCGAGGAAGCGCGCCGCGTCTGGGCCGAAGGCCTGAAACGCGACCCCAAGAACGAAGCGCTGCTGGACACGCTCAAGCGCCTCAAGGTCAAACCATGACCTGGATGACACGCGCCCTGCCCGGCCGGCGTGCCGGCATGGCAGGGGCTCTGGCGCTGGCCCTGCTGCCGGTCTTGAGCGGCTGTGCCAGCCTGGCGCCACAGGCGCCGCCGGCTGCTCTTCTGAACGCACCCGACGCCGTCCACCTAACCGGCCGCTTGAGCGTACAGGTGACGGGTGTCAGCGGCCGACCGAGTGGCGGCAATGTCAGCTTCGACCTCAGCGGCGGCCCGACCGCAGGCCAACTGGAGCTGAGCACGCCGCTGGGCGCCCTAGTCGCCCGCGCGCGCTGGGGCGGCGGCGAAGTGAGCCTGCAAACCCCCGAAGGCGAGCGCCGCTTTGAAGATCTCGACGCCCTGACCCGCGAGATGCTGGGCGAGACCATCCCCCTGGCCGCCCTGTTCGACTGGCTGCGCGGCCAGCCCTGGCCGCAGGCCGCGCACGAGCCCCTGCCGGCGCCGCAAAGCGGCTTCGAGCAACTGGGCTGGCGCCTGGATCTGGCACGCCGCGCCGATGGTCTCATCATCGCCAGCCGCAACGGCGAGCCCAGCGTGACCCTGCGTGCACGACTGGATGCTTCGAACTGAACCCCACGAGATCCGCGCCTCAAGATCCGCACCACCCCGATTTCCCTCCCGCACCGGCCCCGGCCTTTTTCCATGCAAGCGATTTACGACGTCCCCGCCCCCGCCAAGCTCAATCTCTTCTTGCACGTGGTGGGCAAGCGGCCCGATGGCTATCACCTGCTGCAGTCCATCTTTGCCCTGATCGATTGGGCCGACACCCTGCATTTCGAGCGCCGCAGCGATGGCCGCCTGCAGCGCCACGACCAGGGCGACGCCCTGCCCGAGGACGACTTGTGCTTGCGGGCTGCGCGCGCACTGCAGCAGCAAAGCGGCTGCACGCTGGGCGCTGACATTCACATCGAGAAGCGCTTGCCCGCGGGCGCCGGCATGGGCGGCGGATCCTCCGATGCCGCCTCCACCCTGCTCGCGCTGAACCGCCTCTGGGGCCTGAACTGGCCGCTCTCGCGCCTGCTGCCGCTGGGTTTGAGCCTGGGTGCGGATGTGCCGTTTTTCCTTGGCGGCAGCCACGCTTTCGTCGAAGGCATCGGCGAAATCCTGCATCCGATCGAGCTGCCCGAAATGACGTTTGCCGTCGTGAAACCGGCCGCCAGCATCCCCACGCAGAAAATATTTTCGAGTCCCCTCTTGGCAAGGTCGAATTCTGTGGCTATAGTAGCGGGCTTTCCTGCACACAACAGCAGCGACGACAAAACGAGCAGCGACAGCCGCTCGACCGAGTCAGAAGATGCTGGCGCCGTGACAAGCGTAGTGAGCCTGGATGCTGAAGGAGTCGAGAAATTCTTGAATGGCTTCGGTCGCAATGACCTGCAAAAGCCGGCCGAGGATTTCTGCCCTGAGGTGGTTCAGGCACTCGAACTGCTGGAATCGCGATTCTGCAACAGCCGGATGACGGGTTCAGGCAGTGCGGTTTTTGCAAGAGTTGATGCTGCAACGCTCGACACTTTCAATAAGCCTGAGGGCGGGAAAAACGGGATTGACTACCGTGAAAAAAATCAGCTGATTTCGGGTTTGCCCACTCACTGGTCTGGTAGAATTTGCCGCAGTCTGAATCGCCACCCCTTGCAGGGTTGGGCTGAGTAAAGACACAAGTTATAGGGTGCTGCAGCTCTGCAGTGTCCTGTGTAGGGGAGTCGCCAAGTTGGTTAAGGCATCGGATTTTGATTCCGACATGCGAAGGTTCGAATCCTTCTTCCCCTGCCAAATTTCTTTCTCTTGAATACCCACCCGGACACGCTGGCTGGCCACGGGTCCTTGACCCAAAGGATGGCCCGTGCTGCTCAATACCGTCCTCTTCACCGGTAACGCCAATCCGGTTCTCTCCCAAGAAATCGCCACCCACCTGGGCCTCGAGCTTGGCAAGGCCGTGGTCGGTCGTTTCTCTGACGGCGAAGTCACCGTCGAAATCCAGCAAAACGTCCGCGCCCGCGATGTGTTCGTCATCCAGCCCACCTGCGCACCGACGAACGAGAACCTGATGGAACTGCTGATCATGGTCGATGCCCTGAAGCGCGCCAGCGCTCGCCGCATCACCGCCGTGATCCCCTACTTCGGTTACGCACGCCAGGATCGCCGCCCACGTTCGACCCGCGTGCCGATTTCGGCCAAGGTCGTGGCCAATCTGCTGGAAACCGTCGGTGTCGAGCGCGTCCTGACCATGGACCTGCACGCCGACCAGATCCAAGGTTTCTTCGACATCCCGGTCGACAACATCTACGCCTCGCCGGTGCTGCTGTCGGACCTGAAGGCCCGCAACTACAGCAATCTGGTCGTGGTCAGCCCCGACGTTGGCGGTGTGGTGCGTGCACGCGCCCTGGCCAAGCAGCTGGGCTGCGATCTGGCCATCATCGACAAGCGCCGTCCGGCTGCCAATGTCTCGGAAGTGATGCACGTCATCGGCGAAATCGACGGCCGCAACTGCGTGATCATGGACGACATGATCGACACCGCCGGCACCCTGGTAAAGGCCGCTGAAGTGTTGAAGGACCGCGGCGCCAAGAGCGTGTTCGCGTATTGCACCCACCCGATTCTGTCGGGCCCCGCCATCGAGCGCATTTCCAAGTCGCACCTGGACGAAGTCGTCATCAGCAACACCATCCCGCTGAACGATGCAGCCAAGGCCTGCGGCAAGATCCGCCAGCTGTCGGTCGCCTTCCTGTTCGCCGAAACCATCCGCCGCATTTCGGACGGTGAGTCGGTCACCTCGCTGTTCAGCGAGCAGAACAACAACTTCTAAGTTCTTCGGGCGACGCGGTGCAAGCTGCGGCGCCCGAATCACATGCAGTCGCCGTACGGACTGCATTTCACTGAGCAGCCTGGTCGCGGGCGCTCAACACCATGGACACCGCATGCGGTGTTCAGCCATTTGGAGTCACTATGAAATTCACCGCTTTTGATCGCAAGCTGCAGGGGACCGGAGCGAGCCGCCGCCTGCGCATTGCTGGTCGCGTTCCTGGCATCGTTTTCGGCGCTGGCGAACCCGCCAACATCGAACTGGACCACAACGCCCTGTTCCATGCCCTGAAGAAGGAAGCCTTCCACAGCACCATCCTCGAGATGGAACTGAACGGCGTGGTCACGCAAGTTCTGCTGCGCGACTTCCAGCTGCACCCCTACAAGCCGCAAGTCCTGCACGCTGACTTCCAGCGCGTGGACGGCACCACCAAGATCACCAAGAAGGTGCCGCTGCACTTCATCGGCGAAGAAAACTCGCCGGCCGTGAAGACCGACAGCTGCACGGTCAACCACGTGATCACCGAGCTGCAAATCACCTGCCTGGCCCAGCAACTGCCCGCTTTCATCGAAGTGGACCTGAGCGGCCTGACCAAGGGTCACTCGGTGCACGTGAACGACCTGAAGATCCCCGCTGGCATCAAGGTTGTGACCCACGGCAAGCCGAACCCCGTGGTCGCCACCCCGGTGGAGCCTGTGGTCGAAGTGGTGGTGGCTGCTGCCGCTCCCGCCGACGACGGCAAGGGCAAGAAGAAGGGCAAGAAGTAATCCTTCTTCCCCACGGCTTCATGCCTCACGAAAAGGCCCTGCACTGCAGGGCCTTTTTCTTGCCCGCTCGGCGGCGCACGGCGCCCGCCCCATCTGCAAGCCCCGCCCCGTTCGCCCCTTTCTCTCGGCCACCCTGCCCACCGATAATCTCCGCCCATGATTCGACTGTTTGTTGGCCTCGGCAACCCCGGGGCGGAATATGAAGACACGCGCCACAACGCCGGTTTCTGGTGGGTGGATCAGCTGGCGCGCAAGCTGGGTGCCACGCTGCAGGCCGAACGCAACTATTACGGCCTGTGCGCGCGAATCAACAACGCGCCCGGCTGCGAAGGGCCGATCTGGCTGCTGCAGCCCATGACGTACATGAACCTCTCGGGCAAATCGGTGGCGGCGCTGGCGCGCTTCTTCAAGATTGCGCCGGAGGAGATCCTGGCCATCCATGACGAGCTGGACCTCCTGCCTGGTGAGATGAAGTTCAAGCAAGGCGGCGGCAACGGAGGCCACAACGGCTTGAAGGACATGCAGGCCCAGCTCGGCTCGGCCAATTTCTGGCGCCTGCGCCTGGGCATCGGCCACCCCGGCCACAAGGGTGAAGTGGCCGCCTATGTGCTGCGCAAGCCGCCCCTGTCGGAGCGCGAGGCGGTGCAGGATTGCATCGACAAATCCCTGGCCACCGTCGAGCTGATGCTGGCGGGCCAGATGGACAAGGCCCTGGCCAAGATCCACGCCAAGCCGCCGCGGCCCAAACCGCCCAAGCCGGCAGCCCTGGCCGCCAAGCCCGAAGGCAGCCCCGGTCAGCCCACCACCCCAGCCGCCCCCACCGAAAGCTGAGCCCATGCACCACCGCACCCTGCCCCGCCCCGTCCTGGTTTTGAATGGCGCGGCCTGGGCTGCGGTGTTGGCCGTGCCCCTGCTGGGTCTACCCCCTGCCGCACAAGCCCAAACGGAGACGCGCAGCGCCCAGGTCTACCGCTGCGGACCACAGGGCCGCGATCTGCGCGACTCGCCCTGCCCCGAAGGCAGCGCGCAAGCGCCCAAGACCATCGCCTTTGACCAACCGAGCGACGCCGACCGGCGCGCCGCCCAAGCCCTGGCCAGAGACGATGCGCATCGCGCCCGCGAGATGGAAGCTCGTCGCCTGAAAGACGAATCGGAAGCGCTGCGTCGGGCGCCCGGCTCGGTGGCCATCCATGGCCGCGGCCTGCCTGCCTCGGCGCCTGCGCAGACCCAACCCGCGCAAGCCGCTCATCCCAAACCGCCCAAAGCACCCAAGGCGCCCAAACCCTTGAAGCCCCTGACACCGGCAGACACGAAGGCAAAAGCGCCGCCTGCGCCCGCATCCATCGGCGCCAAGCCCGGCCGGGCCGCCTCGGCCGCAAGCTAGAATCCAGCCCGTTGGTGCTCGTGCAAGCATTGCGTCTTGCACAGTTAAACGGGAATCAGGAAGGCGCGCTGCCACGCTCGCAAGCAAGCCCAACCTGAGCTGTCCCCGCAACGGTAAGTGAACGGAGCCCTGGCCGCACGCCTCATCGCGACAGCCGCCAGCGCGCTTCAAGCGCTGTCCTCGGTCCACTGAAACCCCCGGGTTTTGGGAAGGACACAGCTGCTGAGGTTCACCAGCCCGGATACCGGCCAACAACGTGGTGCGCCGCGTCCCCTGCCCTTCTACGGGCGGGTGCTGCAGCACATCGTTCCACAGGCGCTCAGCGGGTGAGCTGGTGCCTGGCAGTTCTGCTTGCTGTTTCTTTTGCTCATGACCTCTTCCGTCCGGCCCTTGGCCCGCACTCAGGCGCGCGCGTTCCTGCCCGCCGCACCTTCGTCCTTTGCTGTTCGCGCCCAAGCCTTGCCCTTCGCCTTGGCCCTGCTTGCCATGGCCATCCAGGGCCAAGCCCAGGCACAAGGCCCTGGCCCCAACAAGCTCGATTCGGTGGTGGTCACCGCCACCCGCTCGCCCATTCGCTTGAGCGAGGTCCTGACCGACCTGACCGTGCTGACCCGCGCCGACATCGAACGCCAAGCCTTTGGCAGCTTGGCCGATCTGCTGCGCAACAGCGGCTGCGTGGAGATGGTCCGCAACGGCGGCCCCGGCACCACGACATCGCTCTTCCTGCGTGGCGCTGACACCCGCCACACGGTGGTTCTGGTGGACGGCGTGCGTGTCGATTCGCAAGCCAGCGGCGGCACGGCCTGGCAAGGCATCCCGCTGTCGCAAATCGAACGCGTGGAAGTGCTCAAAGGCCCAGCCAGCGCCATCTACGGCTCCGACGCAGTCGGCGGCGTGGTGCAGATCTTCACCCGCAAGGGCGGCCCGCGCCTGCAGGCCGAGCTGGGCGCCGGTCTGGGCAATCTGGGCACTCGCAAGCTCGACGCCGGCCTCACCGGCAGCGCGGGCCTGCTGGACTTCGCCCTCAGCGCCGCGGCCGAGCGCAGTGACGGCTTCAACAGCACCATCGACTCGCCCAGCAGCTTCAGCTACATCGCCGACCGTGATGGCTGGAAGAACCACAACCTCAAGGGCCGCATCGGCCTGCAGCTGAACACGGCCCACCGGCTTGAGGCCCTCGCTCTGAGCAGCCACTCCGATGCCCAATACGATGGATCGAAAAGTTCGCCAGACAATGACGACCACAGCATCCAGGACACCCGCGTGGCCCAGCTGAGCTGGAGTGCGCAATGGTTGCCGGCGCTGCAGACCCAGCTGAGCCTGGCTGAATCGACCGAGAAGTACGAGACCCAACCCTCGGTCTACCTGACCGAAACCCAGCTGCGCAATATCAGCCTCAATGGCAGCTACCAGATCGCCAAAGGCCAGCAACTCAACTTCATCCTGGAGCGCCGCGAGGACCGCCTGGAGAACCCGAACCTGCTGAGCGACAACAAGATCGACAAGCGCCGCCAGCATGGGTTGGCCCTGGGCTGGCTATGGAACCAGGATGCGCTGAGCCTGCAAGTACACGGCCGCCATGACGATGACAGCCAGTTCGGCGGCGTCAACACCGGCACGGTCGCGGCCGGCTATGTGCTCGCTTCGGGCCTGCGCCTGGTCAGCTCCGTCGGCACGGCCTTCCGTGCACCGACCCTGTTTCAGCGCGCCAGCGAATACAGCCCCGATCTGAGCAAGCCCGGCATCAAGCCGCTGGACCCCGAGCGCGGCCGCAACCTCGAGTTCGGCCTGAAGTACAACACCGAGCACAGCGAATTTTCGCTCACGGCCTACCGCAACCGCATCCGCGACCTGATCATCTACGGAGCGCCAGGCAGCTGCGTCAACAAGCGTGGCTGCTATCAAAACGTCGCCTCGGCCCGCTTGCAAGGTCTGAGCCTGCAAGGCAGCACCGAGATCGCCGGCATCCGCCTCTCCAGCACCCTGGACCTGCAGGCCCCCAAGAACATGAGCAACGACAAGCTGCTGGCCCGGCGTGCGCGCGTGTACGGCACCTTGCGTGCCGACACCACGGTGGCGAACTGGAAGCTGGGTGCGGCCGTGCAGAGCTCGGGCCAACGCTATGACGACGCGGCCAACAGCAAGCCACTGGCGGGCTATGCCCTGCTCAACCTCGACGCCCAGTACAGCCTGACGCGCGAGCTGCGCCTGCAGCTGAATCTGGACAATGCCTTCAACCGCAGCTACCAGACAGCAGGCGGCTATGCCCAGGCACCGCGCACGGTCTTCGTCGGCCTGCGCTACAGCCCCGCCTCGCTGTAAATCTGACGCAGGCAAAAGCGACCATGGCGGCTGATCAGCTTCAGAGGCACCAGCTCATCGTCGGCGGCCAGCGCAGCGGCAAGAGCCGCCATGCCGAGCGCCTGGCCCTGCGCTGGCTGAAGGCCTCGCCGGCGCATGAGGTCTGTGTGCTGGCCACGGCCCAGGCCTGGGACGAGGAGATGCGCCAGCGAATTGCCCGCCACCAGGCCGACCGGCCGGCCGGCTTTGCCACCGTGGAGGTGCCGCTGTCGCTCACCCGCGCCCTGCGCGCCCAGAGCGCGCCGGGCCGGCTGCTGCTGGTGGACTGCCTGACCCTGTGGCTGACCAACTGGCTGATGCCCATGGGCGGCCGGCCGGACCGCGCGAGCTGGGAGGCCGAGCGCAGCGCGCTGCTGGCCGCGCTGCCCGAGCTGGCCTCACCCGTGCTCTTCGTGTCCAACGAGGTGGGCTGGGGCATCTCGCCGCTGGGGCGCGAGGTGCGCGACTTTGTCGATGAACTGGGCCGGCTCAACCAGGCGGTGGCCAGCCGCTGTCAAGACCTGACCCTGATGGTGGCCGGCCAGGCCTGGACCCGGCCGGTGCATGTGGAGACCGATCTGCCATGAAGCTTCGCTTCGCATCCCTACTCGCGGCCTCGCTGCTCGCGCTGACACTCGGCCCGGCGCTTGCGCAAGCTCAAGCGCCTGCCAAGGTCGAGATCAAGGACGACCTCGGCCACACCACCCAGTGGAGCCGCCCGCCGCAGCGCATCGTCACCCTGCTGCCCTCGCTGACCGAGACCATCTGCGCCCTGGGAGCCTGCGATCGCCTGGTGGGCGTGGACCGCTACTCCAACCACCCCGAGTCGGTGGGCAAGCTGCCCAAGCTCGGCGGCCTGGATGACACCCAGGTCGAGACCATCGTGTCGCTGCGGCCCGATGTGGTGCTGCTGGCGCCGTCGTCTCGCGTGACCGACCGGCTGCGCAGCCTGGGCCTGACCGTGGTGACGCTGGAGGCCAAGTCCTATGCCGACGTTCAGCGCGTGCTCGA
Organism: Paucibacter aquatile; assembly: GCF_002885975.1. Classification (NCBI taxonomy): domain Bacteria; kingdom Pseudomonadati; phylum Pseudomonadota; class Betaproteobacteria; order Burkholderiales; family Sphaerotilaceae; genus Roseateles; species Kinneretia aquatilis. The sequence goes on from NZ_POSP01000003.1 coordinate 1,891,549, forward strand.
CAAGATCGGCACCCTGCTGCAGGTGCGCGATGCCCAGGCCGTCTGGCGCCGCATCGAGGCCCTGGTCGGCGCCGCCGCGCAGAGCATCCCGCCGCAGGCACGCGGCGCCCTGGTCTACTACGAAGTCGACCGCTCGCCCTATGCCGCCGGCCCCGTGTCCTTCATGGGCGAGACCATGGCCCGCCTGGGCGTGAAGAACATCATCACGCCCGAGATGGGCCCCTTTCCCAAGATCAGCCCCGAGTATGTGGTGCGCGCGGCACCGCAGCTGATCATGATCGGCAAGCGCAATGCCGATGGCCTGGCGGACCGCCCCGGCTGGTCGCGCATTCCCGCGATCCGAGACCAGCGCGTCTGCGTCTTCGACGCCAAGCAAAGCGATGTGCTGGCCCGCCCCGGCCCACGCATGGGCGAGGCAGCGCAGATCATGGCGCAATGCCTGCGCGAGCAATACGGCAGCAAGCCATGAGCGCCCCGTCCACCACGCCCGTGTCGCCGCCAGCCGCGTCGCTCCCGGCCGCGCCGACGTCCTGGCGGGCCTGGCCCCTGCTGGCCGGCCTGCTGCTGGCCAGCGTCCTGGCCCTGGCTGTGGGCGTGGCCGTGGGCAGCACCGGCTTGACCCTGGACTGGCGCGGTGAGGATGCCATGCAGGCGCAGATCCTCTGGGATATCCGCCTGCCCCGCTCGGCCGGTGCCTGGTTGGCTGGCGCCCTGCTGGGCCTGGCTGGCGCCATCACCCAAGGCCTGTTCCGCAACCCCCTGGCCGACCCCTATCTGCTGGGCAGCGCCGCCGGCGCACGGCTGGGCGTGGCGCTGAGCCTTTCGCTGCTGGGCACCACGCCGGCCGGCATGCAGTGGCTGGAACGCCTGGGCCTGACCGGCGTGGCCTTTCTGGGCACGCTGATGGGCGTCAGCCTAACCCTGGCCATGGCGCGCGGCGTCGAGCAGACGCTGCGCCTGCTGCTGGCCGGCGTGGTGGTCGGTGTGGTGCTGGGCGCCGTCACCGATCTGGTCACCCTGGCCGACCCCGACATCCTGCGCACCATGCAGGCCTTTGTGCTGGGCACGACCAGTTTTCTCGGCTGGCCCAGCATTGTGCTGATGGGCTGTGTGCTGCTGCTCAGCCTGGCCGTGGCGCTCGGCGCCAGCGAAGCCCTGGATGCCCTGACCCTGGGCGAGGCCACCGCCGAATCGCTGGGCGTGCGCCTGGGCCTGGTGCGGGTGCTGCTGATTGGCGCCTTCGCCCTGGCCACCGGCACCGCCGTGGCCCAGACCGGCATGATTGCCTTCGTCGGCCTGGTGGCCCCGCATCTGGTGCGCAACCTCTGCCACGGCTCGCACCGCCAGCTGCTGCTGCTCTCGGCTTGCGCCGGCGGCCTGCTGCTGCTGGCGGCCGACATCCTCGCGCGCTGGCTGATGGCGCCGCAAGAGCTGCCGGTGGGCGTGATCACCGCCATCCTGGGCGGCGGCTATCTGCTGCGCCTGATGCACAAGCGCAAATACGGAGGCCGCGCATGACGAGCACGACCCACGCAACAGCGCTGAGCTGCAAAGACCTCAGCGCCAGCTTGCAAGGCCAGCCGGTGCTGCACCGGCTCTCGCTGGAGCTGCCGGCCGGGCAATGGACGGCCATCGTCGGCCCGAATGGCGCCGGCAAATCGACCCTGCTGCGCGCCCTGGCCGGGCTGATCCCCAGACTGGGCAGCATCGAGCTGCTCGGCCGCCCCCTGACCGAGTGGCCGCGCAAGGCACGCGCCCGCGAGCTGGCCTGGCTGGGCCAGAACGAAAGCAGTGGCGACGAGCTAAGCGCGCAAGATGTGGTGATGCTGGGCCGCCTGCCCCATCGCGCCTGGCTGGCGCCGCCGAGCAGCGCCGACCAGGCCGCCGTGCAGCAGGCCATGCTGCAGACCCAGTGCTGGGACTGGCGCCAGCGCCCGCTGGGCCAGCTCTCGGGCGGCGAGCGCCAGCGCGTGCTGCTGGCCCGCGCCCTGGCCGTGCAGGCCCAGGTGCTGCTGATGGACGAACCCCTGGCCCATCTGGACCCGCCCCACCAGGCCGACTGGCTGCAGCTGGTGCGCGGCCTGGCCCGGGCCGGCGTGGCCGTGGTCAGCGTGCTGCATGAGCTGAACATGGCCTTGCAGGCCGACGGACTGGTCATCATGCAAGCCGGCCGCGTGCTCTGCCACGGCAGCCCCGGCGAGGCAGACAGCCACCGCGCCCTGCAGCAGGTGTTTGACGAGCGCCTGCATCTGCTCGAGGTGCAGGGCCAGTGGCTGGCCTTGCCCACGGCGCCGCTGATAGCGCCCGCAGCCAGCCCGGCCGCCTTCAGCAATGTCGTGCCTCTCAAACAAAAAGCCGATTGAATTCACTCGCCATGCCGCTGAACACCGACACCACCACCCTCTGCCCCGCCGTGCTGATCAGCGCGCCCTCCTCGGGCTCGGGCAAGACCAGTGTCACCGCGGCCATCGCCCGCTGGCACCGCCGCCAGGGCCAGCGCGTGCGCGTGTTCAAGACCGGGCCGGACTACCTCGACCCCATGGTGCTGGAGCGCGCCAGCGGCCACCCGGTGTATCAGCTGGACCTGTTCATGGGCGGCCTGGCGCATTGCCGTGCCCTGCTGGCCCAGGCTGCCGCTGAAGCGGAGCTGATCCTGGTCGAGGGCGTGATGGGCTTGTTCGATGGCGACCCGAGCAGCGCCGATCTGGCGGCCGCATTCGGCCTGCCGGTGCTGGCCGTGATCGATGCCTCGGCCATGGCCCAGACCTTTGCCGCCCTGGCCACCGGCTTGCAGCGCTACCGCAGCGACATCCAGCTCTGCGGCGTGGTGGCCAACCGCGTGGGCAGCCCCGGCCATGGCCAGATGGTGGCCCAAGGCCTGCCGGCCGATCTGCCCCTGGCCGCCGCCCTGCTGCGCAAGCCTGAGCTGAGCCTGCCCGAGCGCCACCTGGGCCTGGTTCAGGCCATGGAGCTGCCCGAGCTGGACAGCCAGCTGGACGCCTGGGCCGATGCCTGGGGCGAGGCGCTGAGGCCCGAGTTCGAATGGCCGCGGGTGCGCTTCGATCTGCAAGAACCCCTCTGGCCCGCGAGCGAGGTGCCGCCGCAGGCCCTGGCCGGCCGGCGCATCGCCGTGGCCCAGGACGCCTGCTTCTCCTTCATCTACCCAGCCAATCTCGATTGCCTGCGCGCGCTCGGCGCCGAGGTGATCCCCTTCTCGCCGCTGCAGGGTCAGGTCTTGCCCGACTGCGATGCGCTCTGGCTGCCCGGCGGCTACCCCGAGCTGCATGCGCCGGCCCTGGCCGCCCACCCCAGCTTTTTCGCATCGCTGCGCGAGCACCTGGCACAAGCCAAGCCTCTGCTGGCCGAATGTGGCGGCATGCTCTGCCTGCTCGACAGCCTGGCCGATGCCGAGGGCCAGGTCCACCCCATGGCCGGCCTGATACCCGGCCAGGCGCGCATGCAGAAACGCCTGGCCGCGCTCGGCCTGCAAGCGCTGGACTGGCCCGAAGGCCCGCTGCGCGGCCACAGCTTTCATCACTCGACGATGGAGACGCCGCTGGCCCCTGCCGCCATCGCCAGCAACCCCAATGCCAAGACCGGCAGCCGCGCGGCTGAGGCGCTCTACCTCCAGGGCTCGCTGCGGGCCAGCTATGTGCACCACTACTTCGCCTCCAACCCGGCGGCCGTGGCTCGTTTCTTCTCGGCGGGTGCTTGCCCGTGATCCGCTGCGCCCAGCACCAGTTCAGCGCGGCGGAGCGTGACACCGTCTACGCCAACATCGCCCTGCGCCGCGACATCCGCCACTTTGCCCCCGGCGGACAGGTGGACGATGCGCAGCTGCAGCGCATGCTGAACGCCGCGCATCAAGCGCCTTCGGTGGGCCTGATGCAGCCCTGGCGCTTCATGCGCATCCGCCAGCCCGCGCTGCGCAGGCAGATCCAGGCCCTGGTGGAGGCCGAGCGCCAGCGCACGGCCGCCGCGCTGGACGCCCGCGCGGCGGAGTTTCTGCGCCTCAAGGTCGAGGGCCTTGGCGACTGCGCCGAGCTGCTGCTGGTGAGCCTCGCGCCCGAGGACGGCACGGTGTTTGGCCGCCGCAGCATGCCGCGCGAGATGGCGCTGTGCTCGGCCGCCTGCGCGGTGCAAAACCTCTGGTTGGCCGCGCGCGCCGAGAACCTGGGCCTGGGCTGGGTCTCGATGTTCGAGCCAGAGGCCCTGGCCGCGCTGCTGCAGCTGCCGCAGGGCGCCATGCCCCTGGGCCTGCTCTGCCTGGGCCCGGTGGCCCGTTTTTACGAACGCCCCATGCTCGAGCAGCAGGGCTGGCGCGATGCCCGCCCACTGGCCGAGATGCTGATGGACGAACCCTCTCTGGAATTGAGCTGACCATGGAAATCGAAAAGCCCCCCGTCGACCGCGAACGCATCATCCCCACGGCCGAGCGCCGCGGCCTGATCCTGGTCCACACCGGCGACGGCAAGGGCAAGAGCACGGCCGCCTTCGGCCTGGCCCTGCGCGCCCATGGCCGCGGCAAGGCGGTCAAGATCTACCAGTTCATGAAAGTGCCCAGCGCCCGCTTCGGCGAGCACCGCATGTTCGAACAGCTCGGTGTGCCCATCGAAGGCCTGGGCGATGGCTTCAGCTGGAAGAGCAAGGACCTGGAGCACAGCGCCCAGCTGGCCCGCGATGGCTGGGCGCGCGCCGCCGCCACCATCGCAGCCGGCGAGCATTTTCTGGTGGTGCTGGACGAGATCATGTACCCGCTGCGCTACGGCTGGCTGCCGCTCGAGCCGGTGCTGCAAGCCCTGCGCGAACGGCCGGCCCATGTCCATGTGGTGCTGACCGGACGTAACGCGCCGGACGAGCTGATAGCACTGGCCGACACCGTGACCGAGATGACGCTGATCAAGCACCACTTCAAGGCAGGTGTGCCAGCGCAGCGCGGCATAGAAGACTGAGGCAGGACCGAGGGCCAGCCCTGCGGCTGGACCGACGCCTGCCGAAGAACGCCCCGCTTGCAAGCGGGGCGTCAAACGAGAAGGACGAGATGAGCATAAGCATGGCCTGGCTGCTGCCGCTGGCGTTTGCCTTCGCCCTGGCGATCGATCGCCTCTGCGGCGAGCCGCCGCTGTGGGCGCATCCGGTGGTGGCCATGGGCAAGTATCTGGGCCTGTTCACGGAAGCGCTGGCGCGGCAGCAGGCTGGCCTGGCGTTTGTCGGCGGCGCCTTGGCCTGGTGCTTGGGCGCCGGGCTCTGCATCGGCCTGGCCATGCTGCTGGAAACGCAGCTGATCCTGCAGACACAGGCCTGGCTGGGTGGGCCGCGCCTGTTGCTGTGTGCGGCCCTGCTAGGGCTCTTGCTCAAGCCCTTGCTGGCGTGGCGCATGTTGCGCGAAGAGGTGGCGGCCGTCGAGATGGCTCTGGCCGAATCGCTGCCGGTCGGGCGGGCTCGGCTGGCGCGACTGGTCAGCCGCGACACCACGCACTTGAGCGAGGCCGAGGTGCGCGAGGCCGCGCTGGAAACCCTGGCCGAGAACCTCAATGACTCGGTGGTGGCACCCCTGTTCTGGGCCATGATTGCCGGCCTGCCCGGCGCAGCGCTCTACCGCTTTGCCAACACGGCCGATGCCATGTGGGGCTACCGCGACCGACGCGAATGGTCGGGCAAATGGGCGGCACGCGCCGACGATGCCCTGTCCTGGATTCCCGCGCGCCTGACCGCCCTGGGCCTGCTGCTCGGCCGACCCACGCTTTGGCTGACGCTGTTCAGTCAGGCGCGCCGCACGCCCTCGCCCAACAGCGGCTGGCCCATGGCGGCCCTGGCCCTGCGCCTGGGTCTGAGCCTGGGCAAGCCCGGGGTCTACCGCCTCAATGAAGCAGGGCGCGCGCCGCAGCTCGGTGATTTGGCGCCGGCCCTGGGCCTAGCGCGCTGGAGCCTCCTCCTCAACGCAGGCCTGCTGGCACTTGGCGCGGCCTGGCTGCGTGGCGGCTTGTCATGAGCGCCGCGCTCCCTTTCATCCCCGAGCATGGTGGCGCCGACAGCGGTCCCACACCGCGCCATGATTTCTCCAGCAATGCCAGCCCCCTGGGCCCGCCGCCGACGCTCTGGCAGGCGGTGCTGGACGCCGACCGCAGCCGCTACCCCGATCCGCAGTACCGCGCCCTGCGCCAGCGCCTGGCTGCGGCGCACGGCCTGGAAGAGGGCGAGCGCGTGCTGCCGGCCTCGGGCGGGGCCGAAGCGATCCGGCGCCTGAGCCTGGCGGCCCTGCGCGCCGGCCTGCGCCATGTCTGGCTGCCCAGCCCCGGCTTTGCCGACTACGAGGCCGCCGCTCTGGCCCTGGGTCTGCAGGTGCACCGTTATGCAGCGAGCCAGGATTTGGTTCAGGGCCTGGGCCGGCAAGAAGACGGCTTGCCCTGCGCTGCGCCGGCCCTGGTCTGGGTCTGCGACCCCTGCAACCCGACGGGCGCAAGCTTCAGCCTCGACGAGTGGATGGTGCTGGACCTGGCCTTGCAAGACAGCGATTCCATCCTGGCCGTGGACCAAGCCTACGAGCCCTTGCGCCTGGACGGCGCCTGCGCCCTGCCCGCCGATCTGGCCGAGCGAGCCTGGCGCCTGATCTGCCCCAACAAGGCCCTTGGGATGACCGGCGTGCGCGCCGCCTACCTGATCGCTCCGGCGGCCTGCCCGCTTCATGAGCTCGCCCTGCAGCTGGCGCCCAGCTGGGTGCTGGCCAGCGAGGGCTGCGCCCTGCTGCAGGCATGGTGCAAGCCGGAAACTGAGCGCTATCTGAGCCAGGTCAGGGCCCAGCTGCGCGAATGGCAGCAGGATCAGCGTGCGCTGCTGGCCGAGCTGGGCTGGCAGCAAAGTGAGGCGAGCTGCGGCAATTTCTGGCTGACCCGGCCCACACAGGACAGCGACAGCCTGCTGAGCGCGCTGCGCCAGCGCGGCATCAAGCTGCGCGATGCCCGCAGCTTCGGCCTGCCGGGCTGGCTGCGCGTCTCGACCCAGCCGCCCAGCGCCCAGGCCGCCCTGTACCAAGCGATCAAGGACCTCCCGCAATGACGCCCCAAAAAGAAGAACAAGCAAGAAAGACCGCCAAGGCGGTGATGGTGCTGGGTACCACCAGCGGCGCGGGCAAGAGCTGGCTGGCCACCGCCCTGTGCCGCTACTACGCCCGGCAAGGCCTCAAGGTCGCGCCGTTCAAGGCCCAGAACATGAGCAACAACGCCCGAGTGGTGCCCGGCCTGAACGGCCGGCTGGGCGAGATCGGCAGCGCCCAGTACTTCCAGGCACTGGCCGCGCGGCGCACGCCCGAGGTGCGCATGAACCCGGTGCTGCTCAAGCCCGAGGCGGACACGAAATCTCAGGTCATCGTGCTCGGCGCGGTGGACCCGGTGCTGACCGAGTGGCCCTGGCGCGAGCGCAGCGAGCAGCTCTGGCTGCGCGCCCGGCCGCCCCTGCATGAACTGATGGCCGAGAACGACGTGGTCGTGATCGAGGGCGCGGGCTCGCCGGCCGAGATCAATCTGCACAGCAGCGACTACGTGAACATGCGCACCGCGCTGGAGGTCAATGCCGCCTGCCTGCTGGTGACCGACATCGACCGCGGCGGCGCCTTTGCCCACCTCTTCGGCACCCACCAGCTGCTGCCCGCGGAGGAGCGCGCGCTGATCCGCGGCTTTGTGCTGAACCGTTTCCGCGGCGATGCCCGCCTGTTGGCCCCGGGGCCGGAGCAGTTGCAGGCGCTGACCGGCGTGCCCACGATGGCGGTGCTGCCCATGTGGCGCGGCCACGGCCTGCCCGAGGAAGACGGGGTCTTTGACGAGAGCCCCTCGCCTGCGAGTACGCAGTCGGCCCCCCAAGGGGGCTGCGCCGTTCTTGGGAGCGGCCCGGCGAACGGCTTCACAGCTTCGACAAGTGCTCGGCGTCTTCGAATCGCCGTCATCGCCTACCCGCGCCTGTCCAATCTCGATGAGTTCCAGCCCCTGCGCAGCCTGCCCGGCGTGCGCCTGAACTGGGCGCGAAGTCCGGCCGAGCTCGAGGGCGCGGACTGGATCATCCTGCCCGGCTCCAAAGCGGTGGCGGCCGATCTGGCCTGGCTGCGCGCGCAAGGCCTGGACCTGCCCATCGCCCAGCATGCCGCCGCCGGCCGGCCGGTGCTGGGCATTTGCGGCGGCCTGCAGATGCTGGGCGAAAGCCTGCTCGACCCGCATGGCCTGGACGGCAATGCGCCGGGCCTGGGCCTGCTGCCCCTGGTCACCCAGTTCGAGCGCGACAAGCTTTTGCGGCCTTGCGATCTGCGCTTCGCCGAGCTGGACGGGCCATGGGCGCCGCTCAGCGGCGTGGCCGCCGGCGGCTACGAGATCCACCATGGCCGCACCGTCCAGCACCCCAGCCTGGCGCCGGCCCAGGTGGCCTTGCGCAACGAGGCGGGCGAGGCCATTGGCTGGCGCGAGGGTTCGGTGCTGGGCCTCTACGCCCACGGCCTGTTTGAGCAGGACACGGTGCTGCGCGCCCTCTTCGGCCAGAGCCTGCCCGGCCTGGACGCGGTCTTCGAGGGCCTGGCCGACTACATCGAACAGCATTTCGAGCCCGGCGCCCTGATGGGCCTGCTCCAGGACCCGAGCGCCAAGCCATGAGCCGCCCCGAACGCATCGCCTGCCTGTCCACCGAAGCCGTGGATACGCTCTACCGCCTGGGTGCGCAAGCGCGCATTGCCGGCATCTCGGGCTACACCGTCTACCCGCCCGAGGCGCGGCACGAGAAGCCCAAGATCAGCGGCTTCACGACCATGAAGCTGGAGAAGATCCAGGCCGTGCAGCCGGATCTGGTGATCGGCTTTTCGGACCTGCAAAAGCCGCTGCTGGCCGAATGCGAGGCCGCCGGCCTGGCCACGCTCTGCTTCGACCACCGCGATCTGGCCGGCATCCATGCCATGGTGCGCACCCTCGGCGCCCTGGTCGGCCACGAGGCCCAGGCCGAGCAGCTCTGCGCCCAGCTGCAGGCCACGCAGGACGAGATCGCGGCCATCGGGCGCCAGCTGCCGCGCCGGCCGCGCGTCTGCTTCGAGGAATGGGACGAGCCGCTGATCATGGGCATCGGCTGGGTCAGCGAGATCATCGCGCTGGCCGGCGGCGAGGATGTGTTTGCCGACCGCGCCCGCGCCAGCCTGGCGCGCGAGCGCATCGTCAGCCCCGCGGAGGTGCTGGCGCGCCGGCCCGAGCTGATCCTGGGCAGCTGGTGCGGCAAGCGCTTCGTGCCCGAGCGGGTGCTGGCCCGGCCCGGCTTTGCTGAGCTGGGCGCACGCCTGATCGAGATCAAATCGGCCGACATCCTGGCCCCCGGCCCCACGGCCATCGAGCGCGGCGCCCGCCAGGTGCAGGCCGCCTTGCAATCCCTGTTTCAAGATTCCACGGAGAACCCATGACCATGGCCGAGCATCTGATCCCCGACATCGCCTCCCTGCAAGACCCGGCCCTCGCCGCCGCCCTGCAGGCCCGCATCGATGGCAAGACCAAGCCTCTGGGTGCCTTGGGGCAGCTGGAAACGCTGATGCTGCGCCTGGGCCTGATCCTGGGCAGCGAGACGCCGCAGCTCAAAAGCCCGCAGATGATGGTGTTCGCCGGCGACCACGGCCTGGCGCGGCGCGGCGTGTCGGCCTACCCCAGCGATGTGACCTGGCAGATGGTCGAAAACTTCCTGGCTGGTGGTGCCGCTATCAGCGTGCTGGCGCGCCAGCACGGCCTGGCGCTGAGCGTGGTCGACGCCGGCGTGGCCCACGACTTTGCGCCGCGCGAGGGTTTGATCATCGCCAAGATCGCCCACGGCACACGGGACGCTTCGGCCGAAGCGGCCATGAGCATCGACCAATGCGCCACCGCCATCGCCGCCGGCAAGAACCTCTTGCGCAGCAAGCCAGGCAATGCCCTGCTGCTGGGCGAGATGGGCATTGGCAACACCTCAAGCGCCGCCCTGCTGCTGGCCCGGCTGCAAGGCCTGCCGGTGGCCGAGTGCACCGGCCGGGGGACAGGTCTTGACGATGCCGCCCTGGCGCGCAAGGTGGCGGTGCTGCAGGAGGTGCTGGACCTGCATGCCCAGGCCCAGGCGCCGCTGCAGGCCCTGGCTGCCTTCGGTGGCTTCGAGATCGCCATGATGGTGGGCGCGGTGCTGCAGGCGGCGCTGGAGCGCCGGGTCATCGTCGTCGACGGATTCATCGCCAGCAGTGCCGTGCTGGTGGCCGCCCGCCTGCAGCCGGCGGCGCTGGAGCGTTGCATTTTTGCCCACCGCTCGAACGAGAGCGGCCACCGGCTGATGCTGGAGGCCTTGCAGGCCGAGCCCCTGCTCGACCTGGGCCTGCGCCTAGGCGAGGGCTCGGGCGCGGCCCTGGCCTGGCCGCTGCTGGAATCCGCCTGCCGCATCCTGGCCGAAATGGCCAGCTTTGCCTCCGCCGGCGTCAGCGAACAGCACTGAAATCATTGCCCAAAGCTCTGTTTACAGGGCTTGCGCTGTGGCCATAATCGGGCCAGCCACGCTGCATCAGGACATGCGCCATGACGGATTTGGTTTTTGCTGACGAGAACCCCGAGCTGGATACCGACGGCAACGCCCCCAAGGCGCTGGAGCCCTGGGTTGTCATGATCGTGGACGACGATGTGGCCGTGCACCAGGTCACCCAGCTGGTGATGGCCGATTTCGAGTTCAGCGGCCGGCGCCTGCAGTTCCTCGATGCCTACAGCGGCGCCGAAGCGCGCGAGCTGCTCAAGACCCGGCGCGACATTGCCCTGATCCTGCTCGATGTGGTGATGGAGTCCGAGCATGCCGGTCTGGACCTGGCGCGCTACATCCGCGAAGAGCTGGACAACCACCATGTGCGCATCGTGCTGCGCACCGGCCAGCCGGGGCAGGCGCCGGAAGAGCATGTCATCAAGAGCTACGACATCAATGACTACAAGGAGAAGACCGAGCTGACCAAGCGCAAGCTGATCACGGTCTTCTACGCGGCGCTGCGCAGCTACCGCGACATCATGATCATCGAGCAGTCGCGCCTGGCACTGCGCCGCTCGATCGACGCCATCACCCGCATCTACGACTCGCACAATCTGCGCCGCTTTGCCTCGGCCGTGCTGGAGCAAGCCGCGCATTTGCTCGGTTATGAAGCCCAGGGCCTGTGCGCCAGCCGCGTGGCGGCCTACGCGGCCTCGCACATCGAGGGGCGGCTCAAGGTGCTGGCGGCCACCACCGAGTACTCGCGCTTGCTGGTCGATGAAGAGATCAGCAACCTGCCGGCCGAAGTGAAGGTGGCCCTGGACCGCGCGCTGGACGACCAGGTCAGCTCCTTCGACGCCCACCACTTCGTCGGCTACTACCGCAGCAGCAGCGGCAACGAGACCCTGCTCTACATGACCTTCTCCGAGCCGGTGGATGCCCAGTCGCGCGAGCTGCTGGAGATCTTCTGCGCCAATGTCGCCATCACCTACGAAGCCCTGCTGCTGCGCGAGGAGATCCAGGATACGCAGCGCTCCACCGTCTACATCATCGGCGAGGCAGTCGAGCGCCGCAGCAAGGAAACCGGCGCCCATGTGCGCCGCGTCGGCGAACTGGCCGCCCTGCTGGCCGAGCTCTCGGGCCTGCGCAGCAGCGAGGTCGAATTCATGCGCCAGGCCGCACCCCTGCACGATGTGGGCAAGATCGGCATCCCCGACCGCGTGCTCAACAAGCCCGGCAAGCTGGACGCCGAGGAGTGGGAGGTGATGAAGACCCACTCGCGCATCGGCTTTGAGCTGCTGAGCAAATCGGACAAGCGCATCCTGCAGCTGGGCGCCATCATCGCCCATGAGCACCATGAACGCTGGGACGGCCAGGGCTACCCGCGCGGCCTGCTGGGTGAGCAAATCCACATCGCCGGCCGCATCGTCGCCCTGGCCGATGTGCTGGACGCCCTGGTCAGCCGCCGCTGCTACAAGGAGAGCTGGAACTTCGACGAGGCGCTGAGCTATGTGCAGGAGCAGGCCGGCCTGCAGTTCGACCCTGATCTGGTGGCCAAGCTGATGGCCAACCTGCCCGCGGTCAAGGACATCTACGTCCGCTATCCGGATTCCTGAGGCCGCCATGAGCAGCCTGACTCCCTCCGACATGAGTAGCTCGGTTCCCACCGGCCCGGGCGAAACGCCGCAGCAAAAGCTGCAGCGCCTGCAGCGCGAGCTGCAACTCGCCACCGAACGCCTGCTGGAACAGGAGCAGCTGGCCGCACTGGGCAATCTGGTCGCAGGCGTGGCGCATGAGATCAACACGCCGATCGGCATCGCCGTGACCGCCGCTTCGGGCATGGAGGAATTCGCCCGCAGCCTGACGCGCAAACTCAGCGGCGACAAGGTCAGCCGCAGCGAGCTGCAAACCCTGGCCAGCCAGCTGGAAGACGGCGCCCGCCTGGTCAACAACAACCTGGCTCGCGCTGCCGACCTGATCAGCAATTTCAAGACCCTGGCCGTGGACCAGTCCAGCGCCGCTGAGATGCATGTGGACCTCAGCCCCTATCTGCGCGGCATCGTCATGGCCCACAACCCCGTGCTGCGCAGCGCGCAGACCCGCGTCGAGCTGGACACGCCCGAGCACCTGCACGCCACCCTGGTGCCGGGCCAGTTCTCGCAAATCGTCTCCAACCTGATCGTCAATGCCCTGACCCATGCGTTTCAAGAGCAGCCCGAAGACCGGCCGCGCCTGATCCGCGTGCGCCTGCACAGCCAAGGCGAGCGCCTGCAGCTGCACTTCAGCGACAACGGCCGCGGCGTACCGCCCGAGGTGCGGGCGCGCATGTTCGAGCCCTACTTCACCACCCGCCGCGGCAGCGGCGGCTCGGGACTGGGCCTCTACATCGTGCACAAGCTGTGCGAGCAGATGGGCGGCCAGATCGTGGTGGACGAGGCCCATGTTCCCGGCCTGGGCTTCCGTGTCGATCTCCCCCTGCGCGATTGATTGCGAGCGCGCACCTGTTCTTCTCTTCTCCCCTCCGCATGCCTGTCCTGCTCCACGAGCTTCGCCTGTTCTTCATCGCCCTGCAGTTTTTCACCCGCTGTCCCGTGCCCGCCTGGGTCGGCTTTGAGCCGTCCTGGCTGCAGGCCTGCGGGCGCTACTTTCCGGCCGTGGGCCTGCTGGTCGGCGCCTGGTCGGCCGCCGTGCTGGGCGCGGCCCTGTGCCTGTGGCCACCGATGGTGGCGGTGGGCCTGAGCATGGCCGCCAGCATCTGGCTGACCGGCGGCTTCCACGAAGATGGCTGGGCCGACAGCTGCGATGGCCTGGGCGGCGCGGTCAGCCGCGAGAAGGCCCTCACCATCATGAAGGACTCGCGCATCGGCAGCTATGGCGCCCTGGGCCTGATCCTGATGCTGGGGCTCAAGGCCGCCTGTTTGCTGGCCCTGGTCGAGCACAGCCCCATGCTGGGCCTGCTGGCCCTGATCTGGGCCCACAGCGCCTCGCGCCTGGCGCCGGTCTGGCTGATGCACGCCCTGCCTTACGCCGGCGATGCCGAGCATGCCAAAGCCAAGCCTCTGGCCACCGAGGCCAGCCTGGGCACGGTGTTCGCGGGCTTGCTCTGGCCCTTGGCCCTGGCCGGCGGCATGCTGATTCTTCTGCCGGGCCTGCTGCCGGCGCTCGGCGCCGCCAGCCTGGCCGGCCTGGGCCTGACTTGGTGGATGCAGTCCATGCTGAAACGCCGCCTCGGCGGCTACACCGGCGACAACCTCGGCGCCACGCAGCAGCTGGTGGAGCTGGGTCTGCTGCTGGGTCTGTTGGCCGTGGCCCATGCCGCTTGAGTCGCCCCGGGCCTGGGTCTGGCGCCACCCCAGACCTGAGGGCGCGGCCGGGCGCTGCATCGGCGCGGGCACGGATCTGCCGGTTCAGCGGCGCCGCGCCAAGCGCCTGGCCCGGCGCATTCAGCGCTTCGCGCGCCGCCACCGCCTGCCCCATGTGGTGCACAGCTCCGGACTGCAGCGCTGCGCCGATGTGGGCCGCTGGCTGCGCCGCTGGGGTTGGCGGCATCACATCGATCCGGCCTTGGCCGAGATGGACTTCGGCGCCTGGGACGGCCGCCCCTGGGCCGAGCTGAGCGCCGCCGATTTCGAGCCCTGGATGCAGGACTTTGCCGGCCACGCGCCGGGCGGCGGCGAATCCCTGAGGCAGCTGCTGGCGCGCGCGGCCGCCTGGCCGGTGCCGGCGGGCGGGCTGCTGATCAGCCATGGCGGCTGGATGTTGGCACGCCAGTGGATGGAACGAGAAGGGCTGCTCAAAACCCCAAACGCGGCCGTGTGGCCAGCGCCCCCGCGCTACGGCGAATGCTGGGCGCTGCGGGTCGGCTCGGTCTAAATCAGGCTGCCGGCGTGGTCGAGACCGCGCTCAAGCGCAGGTACTTGGCCATCAAGGTTTCCTTGTCCTCGACATGGGCCGGATTGACCGGGATGCACGCGACCGGGCAAAGCTGCACGCACTGCGGCTCGTCGAAATGGCCCACGCACTCGGTGCACTTGTCGTGCGCGATCTGGTAGTACTCCTCGCCCATGGAGATGGCGTTGTTGGGGCACTCGGGCTCGCAGACGTCGCAATTGATGCATTCGTCGGTAATCATCAGCGCCATAACGCACCCTCCTCCAAACCGACGAATACGGGCAGCGCCTGCATGCGCAGCCCGCGTGCGAGGGCGCAAGGCATGCCTTGCGGACTCCCCTCGCCCGTGTCCGTGATCATCAACGCCATGTCTCAGCCCTCCTTCCGCGCCAAGCGCTCTTGCAAACGCGCCAGCACCAGCGGCGAGACAAACTTGCTGACGTCGCCGCCGAGCTGCGCGATCTCGCGCACAAAGGTGCCGGTGACGAACTGGTAGGCGTCCGAGGTGGACAAGAACACGGTCTCGACGCCAGGCATCAGGTGGCGGTTCATGCCGGCCATCTGGAACTCGTATTCAAAATCACTGTTGGAGCGCACACCGCGCACCACCGCCTGGCCGCCCTGAGCCAGCACGAACTCGCTGAGCAGGCCGCTGAAGGCGATCACCTCGACCTGCGGCAGCGGCGCCGCCAGCTCACGCGCCATGGCCAGGCGTTCATCAAGGCTGAACAGGGTGCGCTTGTGATGCGCAGCCGCCACGGCCAGCACGACGCGGTCGAACATGCGGCAGCTGCGGCACAGCAGGTCCTCATGGCCCAGGGTCAAGGGGTCGAAGGTGCCGGGGTAGACGGCGGTCAGCGAAGGTCGGCTCATGGAATCGGTCCGGCGGAGAGGCTCTGGACCACGGCGTTGGCGAGTTGGAATTATCCCTTGCGCCGAAAGACCTGGAAATGCACAGCCCCGGCCTTGCCCGAGCGCCAGACCTCCAGGCCCAGCTCTTCCGGCGCCACGATGGGCTCACCGGACTCCAGATAGACCAGGCCATCCGGCACCAGCAGCGGCAAGGCCGCACGCAGGGCCGGCAGGAACAAGTCCTGCTGAAACGGCGGGTCCAGCAGCACCAGCTCGAAGCGCGCCGGCGCGCAACGCGCCATCCAGGCCAGGGCGTCGCTGCTCTCCACTCGCAGCGTGTCGGCCTTGAGGCGAACTTTGCTGGCATTCAGGCTGCGTGCAAGTTCGGCGTCACGCTCCAGCAGCAGCACTTCAGCCGCACCGCGGGAGGCGGCCTCGAAACCGAGGGCGCCACTGCCGGCAAAGGCATCGAGCACACGCCAGCCGTCGAGGTCCTGGCCCAGCCAGTTGAACAGGGTTTCACGCACGCGGTCGGGCGTGGGCCGCAGGCCTGGCCGGTCGGCCACCGGCAGCTTGGAGCGTTTCCACTGACCGCCGATGATGCGCACCTCGCGCGGCGCCATGCGGGGCGCGCCATGGGTTTTCGATTGCGGCGCAGCCGAGCCTGCCTTGGCGGCCGCGCTGGAACGGGGGCGACCGCCGCTCATTGCCGCACCGCAATGCCGCGCGCGGCGAGCATGGCCTTGGCCTCGCCGACCGTGTGCTGGCCGTAGTGAAAGATGCTGGCAGCCAGCACCGCATCGGCACCGCCGATCGTGATGCCGTCGGCCAGATCCTCCAGCGAGCCCACGCCGCCCGAGGCGATCACCGGCACCGACACGGCGTCGCTGACCGCGCGCGTCAGCGCCAGGTCGAAGCCGCTCTTGGTGCCGTCGCGGTCCATGCTGGTCAGCAGGATTTCGCCGGCGCCGAACTCGGCCATCTGCTTGGCCCACTGCACCGCGTCGAGGCCCACGTTCTTGCGCCCGCCATGGGTGTAGACATCCCAGCCCGGGCCGCGCGCATCGCCCTCGGCGCGGCGTTTGGCATCGATGGCGACAACGATGCACTGGGCGCCGTACTTGTCGGACGCTTCACGGATCAGCTCGGGTCGCGCCACGGCAGCGGAGTTGAAGCTGACCTTGTCGGCGCCGGCATTGAGCAGGCGCCGCACATCGGCCACCTCACGCACGCCGCCGCCCACCGTCAGCGGAATGAAGACCTGGGAGGCCACGGCCTCGATGATGTGCAGGATCAGGTCGCGACCATCGCTGGTCGCGGTGATGTCGAGAAAGGTCAGCTCATCGGCGCCCTGCTCGTTGTAGCGCGCCGCGATCTCCACCGGATCGCCCGCGTCACGCAGCTCGGTGAAGTTGATGCCCTTGACGACCCGCCCGGCGGTCACGTCCAGGCAGGGAATGATGCGTTTGGCCAGCATGACGAGCTTTCGCGAGAGAGAAGAGAAGTGAGGAGCAGACGTCGGTCTGATCAACTTGGAATTGGCACCTAGCCGTCGTTGAAGTGTGCGCAGTTGCCAAGGGTCGCCGGGCGAGTGCTTCCGCTCATGTCCCCCGGCCCGCGCTACGCGCGGCCCTCCTCCTTGACTTCGCTTCAGCACTCACCCGACTCCCCTTGTCAGTTCAACCGATCGGCGTCTTGGTCGAAGGGGAAAAGCCTTGCTGGATCGGGCCGGCTGGGTGCTTTGCGAAGTGAAGTAAAGGAGGAGACCCCAGCCACAGGCTGGGGGCGGGGGACATGAACGGAGCAAAGTGCCCAGTCGGCCAGATCAACAACCGACCCAAGGGCTGCTTCGTACCGTCAGCCGTCGCAGACTCGTGCTTCAGCCCAGGGACAACTCGTCCGCGCGCGCTTGGCCCGCGGTGAAATCCAGATCGCCGGTGTAGATGGAGCGGCCGCAGATCACGCCTTCCACGCCTTCGCTTTCAACGGCACAGAGCGCTTCGATGTCCGCAATATTGGACAGACCGCCCGAGGCGATGACCGGAATGCTGAGTGCCTGCGCCAGCTTCACCGTCGCTTCGATATTGATGCCGGTCAGCATGCCGTCGCGGCCGATGTCGGTGTAGATCACGCCTTCCAGGCCATAGCCTTCGAACTTGCGGGCCAGGTCGATCACTTCGTGACCGGTCAGCTTGCTCCAGCCATCGGTGGCGACCTTGCCGTCCTTGGCGTCGAGGCCCACGATGATGTGGCCGCCAAACGCGGTGGCCGCATCCTGCAGGAAGCCGGGGTTTTTGACCGCAGCCGTGCCGATGATGATGTAGCTCAGGCCGGCATCGAGGTAGCGCTCGATGGTGTCCAGATCGCGAATGCCGCCGCCCAACTGCACGGGGATCTCGCCATTGACCTCGCGCAGGATCGCCTTGATGGCCGGCTCGTTGACCGGCTTGCCCGCGAAGGCGCCGTTCAAGTCGACCAGATGCAGGCGCCGCGCACCGGCGTCGATCCAGCGCCGCGCCATGGCTGCCGGGTCTTCGCCGAAGGTGGTGGACTCGTTCATATCGCCTTGCTTGAGGCGCACACAACGACCGTCTTTCAGGTCAATAGCAGGAATCAGCAACATGGCCGAGGTCTGTGGTGAGGAAGTAGATGGGGTTGGGGGGAGGGACAGGAACAGGGGTCAGTGCCGCTGAAACTCAAGTGCCCGAGCGGACCGCGCATGCATGGATGCATATCGATGATGGCTGGGTCAAGGAGGTGAGACGCTCAGGGTTTCCAGTGGAGGAAATTGCGATACAGGGCGAGGCCCAGCGCAGCACTTTTTTCAGGGTGGAATTGGGTGGCAAAAATATTATCCCGGGCGATCGCGCAGGTAAAGCGCAGGCCGTAATCGGTCTCGCCGGCACTGTGGCGCGCATCTAACGGCGCGGCATAGAAGCTGTGCACGAAGTAGAACCAGCTCTCATCGGGGATGCCGGCCCACAGCGCATGGGGCTGCGCCTGACGCACGCGGTTCCAGCCCATCTGCGGCACCTTGTAGCGGCTGCCATCCGGCTGCAACTGGCCATCCAGCTGGAAACGCCGCACGCGGCCGGGGATCAAGCCCAGGCCCGGCGTGTCCTGCTCTTCGCTGTGGTCCAGCAGCATCTGCATGCCCACGCAGACGCCCATCAGCGGCTTGCTGACGGCGGCTTCGAGCACCGCTTGCTGGAGGCCGGAATCCTTGAGCTCGCGCATGCAGTCGCGCATGGCGCCCTGCCCCGGCAGCACCACGCGCTCGGCGGCGCGCACGGCCTCGGGCTCGGAGGTGATCACCACCTCCAGCCCGGAGTCCTGCGCCACATGCAGCACGGCCTGCGAAACCGAACGCAGATTGCCCATGCCGTAGTCGACAACCGCAACAGTCCGCTTCATGTCAAAGACTGCCCTTGGTCGAGGGGATCACGCCCAGCGAGCGCGGGTCCAGGGTCAGGGCCATGCGCAGCGCGCGGCCGAAGGCCTTGAAGATGGTTTCACACTGATGGTGGGCGTTATGCCCCTTGAGATTGTCCACATGCAGGGACACCAGGGCATGGTTGACAAAGCCCTGGAAGAATTCAAACGCCAGCTGGGTGTCGAACGCACCAATCGAGCCGGCGGTAAATTTCACATCCATGGCCAGGCCGGGGCGACCCGAGAAATCCACCACCACGCGCGACAGCGCCTCGTCCAGCGGCACATAGCTGTGGCCATAGCGCGTCAGGCCCTTCTTGTCGCCGACCGCCTGGGCCACCGCCAGGCCCAGGGTGATGCCCACGTCTTCCACCGTGTGGTGGCCGTCGATGTGCAAGTCACCCTTGGCTTCGATCTCCAGATCGATCAGGCCATGGCGGGCGATCTGGTCCAGCATGTGGTCGAAGAAGCCAATGCCGGTGTTCAGGCGCGCCTCGCCTGTGCCGTCGAGGTTGACGCGCACGCGGATCTGCGTTTCCTTGGTGTTGCGGCTGACTTCGGCGATGCGCGCCGCGGGTGTGGGGCTCAGGACCAGATCGGTGCTCGTCATGATGATGCTCAGAGACTTTCTTTCAGGGCAGCCAGCATGGCTGTGTTTTCCTCGGCCGTGCCGATGGTGATGCGCAAGCAGTTGGCCAGCAAGGGGTGGGCGCTGGACGCGTTCTTGATCAGCACGCCGCGCGCCTTCATGGCCGCGAACGTGGCCGCCGCGTCCGCCACCCGTGCCAGCAGCATATTGCCCTGGCTGGGGAAGACCTGCACGCCAGGCAGGCTTTGCAGCGCCGCCAGGACCCGCTCACGCTGGGCACGCAGCTCGGCCGCCTGCGCGGCATACACCTCGGCGTGCTCGAGCGCAAAGAGGCCGGCCTCGGCATTGAGCACACCGATATTGAAAGGCGGGCGCAGTTTTTCGATCTGCGCGATCAGCTCGCTGCGGCCCATCAGATAGCCGATGCGCACGCCGGCCAGGCCGAACTTGCTCATGGTGCGCATGACCAGCACATTCGGATGGCGGCGCAGCCAGGCCATGGAGTCGGCAGCGGCAAAGGGCTGGTAGGCCTCGTCCATCACCACCAGGCCGGGTGCGGCGGCGATGATCTGCTCGATCACGGCCCGGTCCCAGAGATTGCCGGTCGGGTTGTTCGGGTAGGCCAGGTAGATCAGCGCTGGCTGGTGCTGCGCAATCGCCGCCAGCATGGCCGGGCCGTCCAGCTCGAAATCTTCCGCGCGCAGTGGCACGCCGACAAAACCCAGGCCCTGGTAACGGGCCGAATGCTCGTACATCACAAAGCTGGGCAGCGGCGTCAGCACGCAAGCGCCCGGCTGGCTGACGGCCATGCTCAGCAAGGTGATCAGCTCATCCGAGCCATTGCCGAGCACGATGTCGCAGCCCTCGGGCATGCCGGCATGGGCGGCCAGGGCCAGGGCCAGCTCGCGGGTGCGCTCGGTCGGATAACGGTTGATCGCCACGGCACCGAGGCGGCGGCCCAGGGCCTCCTGCAGCTCGGCCGGCAGACGAAACGGGTTCTCCATCACGTCCAGCTTGATCAGGCCGGCGCTGCTTTGCACCGGGTAGGCGCTCATCGCGCGCACATCGGGCCGGATGGCGGCCAAGGCCTGCTGCAAAAGATCGGCGGGGGCGTCGCTGGGGCGGTTCATGGTCGTCGTCATTGCAGGGCCTCGGGCGCCATCAGCAAGGGGTTGAGGATCTGCACGCTGTCCAGCTGCAGCTCATGCTTGAGCTCCAGGCTGAGCAAGCGGGTGCAGCCCTGGGCTTTGGCGGCGGCCACGATCAGGGCGTCGGCATAGGGCAGACCGAAACGGCTTTCGATCGACCAGGCGCTTTCCACCGTGGCGTGGTCGATGGCCCAGGGTTGCCAGCGCTGGTAGCGCCGCACCTCGGCCCGCGCATCGCCATTGGGCATGGGCGGCTGGATGCGGGTGGTGACCAGGCGGTAGAAATCGTTGAGCACCTGGGTCGAGAGCCGGCCGCGGCGCTGCTGCCAGAGCAGGCGCAGCACGGCCATGACCTGCTCGCGCGCCTCGGGCTGGGCGCCGTCTTCGCTGAGGATGAGCACCGAGGTGTCGACAAACACCGGCTCGCGGGTGGCCAGCACGGCACTCATGCTGCGTCGCCCCGCTGCGGGTAGGCGGCGCCGTCCGAGGCCCAGCTGCGCTCGCGGTGCAGCCAGTCCTGCATGGCGCGCTCGTAGGCGTCGTCGTGGCGCATCTTCTCGGCCAGCATCTCGCCGACCAGGCGCGAAACGCTGGTGTTGCGCCGCGCAGCCTCGAGCCGTGCCCATTCGGCGACGCTGTCTTCCATGGAGATGGTGACGTTTTTCACGGCTCGCAGAGTAACACGAAGTCCGTGAAACACGAAGTTCGTGTCAAATCGAAAGCAAACAGCGCTCAGACTTTCCAGCCGGACGGTCGAAAACATGAGCTGGACGACCCACGCGACCGAGCCGTCGCGGCCATCGCTGGGTGCCTCAACTGCCATGGAGCTCGCATGTCCCGTTTTGACCTGTCCAGCCTCTCGCTCAAAACCCGCTTCGCCCTGCTGATTGCCGCCAATCTGCTGGCCACCGGCCTGCTGCTCGGCCAGGCCGTGCGCGGGTTCGAACAGCTGCACGAAGACGCGCAGCAGAGCTTTGTGGCCAAGGATGTGGTGGCCGACATCCTGCCGCCCCCCATGTATCTGATCGAGCTTCGGCTGGTGCTGTCCCAGGCAGTGGAACAAACAATCAGCCTACAAATGGCGCAGGCCGAAGTCCAGCGACTGCAAGCAGAGTACGAAGCCCGCGTTCAGCATTGGACCCAGCACCCGCCTCACGGCTTGGAGCGCCAACTCCTGGGGGAACAGCACCGACTGGCGCAGCAGTTGCTCGATCTGGCGCGTGAGCAGGTGCTCAAGCCCTTGATCCGGCAGGACCCGGAGGCCGCCCGCCGCGGTCTGGATCAAGCCCACCAACGCTACCTCGCCCATCGCCAGGCGGTGGACGAAACCGTCAAGACCAGCAACCAGTTCGCCGAGCAGGCCATGCAGCGTTTCGACCGCACCCGCTGGCAAGGCTACCTGGGCATGCTGATCGTCGGAGGCCTGGCCGTGCTCTTGCTCGGGGGCAGCTTGTGGAGCCTGCAACGCTCCATCATGGGCGCCCTGACGCAAGCATCCACCGTGGCCCGCACCGTGGCCGAGGGAGATCTGCGGCAGGAAGCCCTGGAAGAGCGCAGCAACGCCAACGACGCCCACAGCCGCAATGAATTGCGCAAGCTGCGTGGCGATATCGCCAGCATGGTTTTCAAGCTGCGCGAGTTGATCGCGCGAGTGCAGCAGGGCGCAGGTCATATCGACAGCAGCTCCCGCAATATCTCGCAAGCCAATGCAGAGCTCTCGGCGCGTGCCCTGTTGGAAGTACACGACCTGGAGAACGCGGGCACCGCTTTGCAAGCCATGGATGCGCAGGCCAAGGTCGGCGCCAGTTCGGCGGCCGAGGCCAACGAGCGCTCACAACAAGCGGCCAGCTTGGCACGCCAAGGCAGTGCGGACATGCAGGCCGTGGTCGGCGCCATGGACGAAATCGAACAAAGCAGCCGCCGCATTGCAGACATCACCGGCGTGATCGACGGCATTGCCTTCCAAACCAATATCCTGGCCCTCAATGCGGCGGTGGAGGCGGCGCGCGCCGGAGAGGCCGGACGGGGCTTCGCCGTGGTGGCCAGCGAGGTGCGTACGCTGGCCAAGCGCAGCGCAGATGCCGCACTGGAGATCAAGCATCTGATCGCTGGCAGCAGCACCCAAGTCGAGCGCGGCGCAGATGCGGT